>DGYW01000013.1:49530-51127 GCA_002396805.1 Firmicutes bacterium UBA4996
TAATAATCCCTGTGCCAGCCTTCCATTTTCACTACCGTTAAGGGTGCATTAATGTTTCTGGTCTCATTAAAGTAAAGGGCCAGTTCACCAATTGTCAAACCATAGCGCGTTGGTAATGGATAGCCCACAAAGGAAACATATTCTTCCTCCAAGATATTGCCACTCACGGTCAAGCCACCTAAGGGATTAGGACGGTCTAAAACAATGATGGGCAGCTGATAGCTAGCTGAAGCCTCTAATAAATACAATAATGAGTACAAGTAGGTATAAAATCTGCACCCCACGTCCTGAAGATCAAAGACTAGGCAATCTACGGATGCTAACATCTCAGGAGTAGGTTTTCTTGTTTCCCCATAGAGACTATAAACGGGCAAACCAGTCTTTTCATCAACCATAGTAGCTACCTTTTCGCCAGCTTGAACATGGCCACGCACTCCATGCTCTAAACCAAAAAGGGCGCTCAATTGTCCGGTAGGCGCTAACAAATCTAGGGTGGAACGCAATCGGGAGTCTACCGCGCTAGGATTGGTAACTAGACCAATTCTTCGATCCCCCACATACTTAGTAACATTAGCCACAAATTGCTCGACTCCTGGTTTTGTCACTTATTTTCACTACCCTTCTTGAGCGATAATTTGTAACGCTTTGCCCACTACCCCTTCGGCTTGAGCAAGCAGAGAATGGGCTGTTTCTAAATCACAATCTGCCTGGACCATGACAATGGCAGCCTTAATGTTGAAATCAGCGGCCTCTAAGACTTCTTGGGCCTGTTCTTGGGTGATCCCTGTGGCCTCTGCAACAATGTGGATCGCTCGTTGTTGCAATTTCTCATTGGTTGGCAACATATCAACCATGAGATTTTTGTAAACCTTGCCTATTTTAATCATCACTGTGGTACTTAAGGTGTTCAAGACAATCTTCTGGGCTGTTCCGGCCTTCATCCGGGTAGAGCCAGTCACTGCTTCGGGCCCCACAACTGGCGCGATAGTCACTTGAGCTACCTCGGATATTTCTGAATCGCCGTTGCAGGTTAGCCCGATTGTCACTAAACCCATTTCTTTAGCCTTTTTCAAGGGTGCCATTACATAGGGCGTGCGCCCACTAGCAGAGATGGCCACAAGGGCATCCTGCTCACTGGGGTCTTCTCCAAGAAAGTCCTCCAAACCAGCTTCTTCATCATCTTCAGCGTGTTCCACAGGGATAAACATGGCCTTAGTTCCTCCTGCAATGAGGGCCTTGACCTGATCTTCACCAACTCCAAAGGTAGGAAGCAGTTCTGCAGCATCCAACACCCCAAGGCGGCCACTGGTTCCAGACCCCATATAAATGATTCTGCCCCCTTGCTTGAGTACCTCTGTCAACAATTCGGCCGCTTCTACGATCCGAGGTATCTCTTCTTGAACTGCCCGCAGGACATGTTGATCCTCTTGGGTAATGAGCGTAACAATTTCCGTAGTGGATGATGTATCAATATTTAGGGTAGCTTGATTACGTGTCTCAGTCGTTAAATTAGCCAATTTGCGTTTAGAGTCCATCCGTATTCCCCTTTTTCACCGTTTAGCTATGTTATTCGCACTCGCGGTAAAAAATCCTTCCC
>DGYW01000013.1:51439-68997 GCA_002396805.1 Firmicutes bacterium UBA4996
TTGGCGGATAATGAGAGATGGGCCCTTAGGGCCCACCTCCATTACACAAAAAACATTATCTCCACTTACCAACTCGATCACTCCACTCAGCCTGAGAAGCCTTGGGAGCATAAACCTTGCGCACTTTTTAAAGGGCTCACTGCAGCATCTTGGCTTAAAGGTTCCCTTCTGAAAGTTCTTCTAATTCATCCAAGAGCTCCTCAAAAACCTTCATGGCTTGGATAATAGGATCTGGTTTGCCCATATCTACACCAGCCTTGCGCAAAAGCTCGAGGGGATAATCGGAACCTCCCCCACTGAGGAAACCAAGATAGCGCTCCACAGCTGGCTCCCCTGCTTCTAATATTTGCTGAGCTAATGATACGGCCGCTGAGAAGCCTGTAGCATATTTGTACACATAGAAGGGACGGTAAAAGTGCGGAATCCTAGCCCATTCCATAGCAATTAATTCATCGACTACGATGTCTTCGCCAAAGTACTTCTTATTCAGATCGTAGTAAATTTCCGAGAGCTGATCTGAAGTCACAGATTCCCCTTGCCCCACTTTACCATGGACAATCTTTTCGAATTCTGCAAACATGGTTTGCCTAAACACCGTACCTCTGAACTGTTCTAAGTAATGGTTCAAAAGGTAGGCTCGTTTCTTTGGATCTTCGGTCTTCTTAAGCAGGTCGTCCATGAGTAGGGCTTCGTTTAAAGTAGAAGCTACTTCCGCCACGAAGATGGTGTAACGAGAGTTTACATACTCTTGTTTTTGATTCGAATAAAAAGTGTGCATGGCATGACCTAGCTCGTGAGCTAGAGTGAAGGCATTGTCTAAAGTATCTTGCCAGTTCATGAGTACATAAGGATGTACTCCATAGGTACCCCACGAATACGCACCACTGGTCTTACCCCGGTTTTCCAGCCAATCAATCCAACCATCTTGGAAGCTACGGCTCAAGTCATTAAGATATTGTTCACCCAAAGGATGGAGACCCGTCTGCACCATTTCGATGGCCTCTTCTCGAGAAATTTCTAGATGTTCATCGCCCACCATAGGTACATATAAGTCCCACATATGCAGTTCGTCTACGCCCAAAAGTTTCTTCCTTAAACTCACATAGCGATGGAGTAAGGGCAGATGATCGTGGATTGAATCTATGAGGTTTGTATACACCTCGGATTTTACGTTGTCTACATTCAGGGCTGCTTCAAGAGAAGAAGGATATTTGCGCGCCCGCGCGAAATACAGTTCCTTCTTAACAGCTCCAATGTAGGTGGCACCAAGGGTGTTCTTCCAGCTACTATAGGTTTTATACATCGCCTCAAAGGCCCCTTGGCGCACCTCTTGGTTTTGCGACTCCAATAGTTGAATATAACGCCCGTGGGTTAGTTCAATCATTTCGCCTGCATCATTTTTCACTTGGGGAAACTTGAGATCCGCGTTATTGAACATGCGAAAAATGTTGCCTGGAGTTTGGGCTAATTCACCGGCTGCAGCTAGAAGTTGCTCTTGTTCCGCAGGTAGTGTGTGGGCCTTCATGCGCAAAATGTTTTCGAGATAGTGGCGATAGACACCTAACTGTGGAGTTTCGTCCACCCAAGCCCTGACCACTTCTGGCTCGAGGCTGAGGATTTCCGGTTCGAAGAAGGCGGTGGCACTACTTAGTTCTACTGCCACACCAAGAGCCTGATCCGCATAACCTTGATACAAGGAATCCCCGTTGTTCTCGTCTTTCCTCATGTGCGAATAGGAAATTAACCAGTCTACAAGTTGCCCAATTTCATCTCGAACCTGCAAAGCGTGGAGTAAGGCTTGAGCAGAGCTGATCGTTCCTTGTAGTTTTGCTACCCGTTCTTTATTGTCCCTAGCTTTAGCTAAATCTTGTTCCCACAATTCATTACTACTATAAATGTCTTCCAGTTTCCATTTGAGATCACTGGGGATCTCATGCCGCATCGGAAGTTGACCCATCTTAATCGCTCCTTTGTCTCTACATGTTTAGTACATATAGTTTCTCCCTTGATCAAAACTATCCTCCCTTGGGGCCAAAAACAGGATCCTTTCCCTTCATGTGGAAATAATTAGCGAGGTGAAACTAATGAGTACTACTGAGGTCTTTGCTCTAGATATTGGCACACGGAAAAT
Organism: Firmicutes bacterium UBA4996; assembly: GCA_002396805.1. Taxonomy (GTDB): domain Bacteria; phylum Bacillota; class Limnochordia; order Darwinibacteriales; family Darwinibacteriaceae; genus UBA4996. Next base: position 53,571 of record DGYW01000013.1, read on the forward strand.
CGCAGGTTTGCTCATGTCCCCAACTGCGGAGGGCTTCGTGATCAAAGAGGCCAGCCTACAGCATCAACTACCGGGGGCTATGGCCGATGGACAAATCCATCATATTAACGCGGTTTCCCGAGTGATAAAAAACATCAAAACGGAGCTCGAAGAAGCCGGGGACACCACCTTAAACGCGGTAGCTGTGGCAGCTGCGGGGCGTTCGCTCCTGACTGAAACTGGCGCAAGCACCATGGCTTTAGGGCCCCAACAACGCCTGAGTTCTGATGAAGTCCGAGCCCTAGAGCTTGAGGCAGTCCTAAGCTCTATCCAAGAGCTTGCTACCCACAATGAAGGCGGCGTAATGGATAGCTATCTTTGTGTGGGTTACAGTGTGATCCAATACTATCTCGATGGCGAACCCATCGGCTCACTGATCGGTCACCAAGGTAATCAAGCCCAGGTTGAGATTATTGCCACCTTTTTACCTCGCATCGTCATCGATTCCTTAGGAACAGCCTTAAACAGCGCCGGCTTAAGGATGGAATCTCTTACCTTAGAGCCCATTGCCGCGATGCATGTGGTGGTTCCTCCAACCATGCGCATGCTGAACATTGCCTTAGTAGACGTTGGAGCTGGCACCTCTGATTTGGCCATTTCGGCTGAAGGCACCATAAAGGGCTACGGTATGGTATCGTACGCCGGTGATGCCATTACTGCAGGTATTGCCGACACCTTTCTATTGGACTTAACTGTGGCCGAAAAGGTAAAGGTAGAACTGCAACCAGGCCAAACTGCCACCTGCCAGGATGTCTTTGGTAATACCCTAAACTTAAGCTATGAACAAATTCTAGAGGCCATTGCGCCCCGGGTTCAAACCTTGGCAGAAAAGATAGCCCAAGAGATCATCCGCCTCAATGGAGTAGCACCGAAAGGCGTGATCTTGGTTGGTGGCGGTAGTCTTACGCCAGAGTTAGCACCCCTTTTAGCCAAGCACTTAGATCTGCCCCAACACTTGGTGCGCATGCGTGACCGCACCAGTTTGGAGATAGTAAAAGGCGTGCCCGAATTTAGTGGGCCTGAAGTCATCACCCCCATCGGTATTGGCTGTACTCACTTAGATGGCCGAGCTATGCAGTTAATCCATGTGACTGTGAACGGAAAACAACTGCAATTTTTACAAATGGCTTCATCCCAAGTAGGAGACGCCTTGCTTCATGCAGGCTTAAATCCAACTGAAGCCCTGGGACGACCAGGTCCGGCCTTCACAGTGGAATTAAACGGCCGCTATATTCCCATACCAGGGACTCTAGGCCAGCCTGCCACCATTTTGCGCAATGGAGAACCGGCTGACTTAACCACCCCGTTAATGGATGGGGATCAGATCGAATTGATCCCGGGCGAAGCAGGGAGATCACCGCAGGTGACCTTGGCAGAATTCGCGGAAATTCCTGCCCAGTCGTTCAAGATTAGCTTTAATGGCTCACCTTTAGAGGTAATATCAGAAATCAAGGTGAATGGCCAAATCCAAGGCCCAGAATACATACTCCAGGATCGAGATCGCATTACCCTAAAGCCCATCACGACTTTCCAAGAGTTGTTCGAATACTTACAGATTCCCCTCGAGCAGGAGATCCATTTTTTCCTCAATGGTAAAAGCCAGACGGTCCTCGAGCGGGTAGAACTCTTGATTAATGGTGAGCAACAACCCCCAACCACTCCTCTTCGTAGTGGTTTAGAGGTGCAGTACAGGCGTAAACAGGTTACGCTCCAAGATGTTTGTCAGAGGCAACCAGATGCGGCGCAAGGCATAACTATTAAGGTAAATGGTCAGGAGATCGATCTGACTGCCAAGACTGCCACACCTTTAGCTAATGGTCTGGAAGTATCCCTAGATTACATCATTAGACCCCAGGATCGGATTCAGTACGAACCGCGAGTCACTGGGGCCCTAAACTCTTATATTGTAACGGACATCTTCCGAGACTATGAACCAGAAGAGGCCTTTTTACAAAAAGGTGGACGCATCTTAGTTAACGGGGTGGAAGCAGGCTTTACCACGCCTATTAAGCATGGGGATATCGTAGAGTTTGTGGCCTACGGGGCAGATACGGCAAACTCTTGAATACCTGCCACATAGGGTGCTAACTCATACAGACCAAAGCAGACAATTACTTGATCGCCCTGGAGATAAAACCCTTGGTCCGGTTCAAAAAGACCAGGGGTAAACTGATCAATAAAAAACGCGTCTGGCTCCTGTGCAATTTTCTCCGAAATTATGCTTGCGACTCTGGATAATTCGTCATCTGTAGGAAACAGATCCGCAAAACTGATTGTGTGACCAGTGGTAAGATCAAGATTGATGTAGTCTATATGAGTCATGCCGTGGGCCCCTCCAGTAAAGGAGTAAGCGGTAATGGCCAGACTTAGTAAGCCCCCGTGGTTTGTTTTCACCTCATAATCCACAAAGGCCGAATACGGCATGACTACCCCATCACCATATTCAGCATAAACCTCTGCTCCCAAGTCCATAATCTCTTGGGCGAAAGCTTCAATTTTTGTGGCAAGTTCAGTATTAAACTGGGCTTGCCACTGTTGATCAAGAGCACCGATCAGTTGAGGGATCTGCACTTTGACCTCTGCATAAGGATACTGGTATTCTTTAAGGAGCCCGTAAACAGTGACTTGGTTAGGAAACCCCGCTTCCATGCGTCGCCAATAAGAACTAACTACAGCCCCCTGAGCTAAGCCTGTCCCACTCAAGAGCACAACTACTACTATTAAGTAAACCCCTAATTTTTTCATGCCATCACTCTTTCCCTAAACTATAGACATCCTTCGCTTAATAAACGTATTATCCGTCCCTTTCTCGAGACCATTCTTGCTTTAGGTTCGCCCTATTAATGCGATCTACATAGACTGCATGTTCACAGTAAAGTTGAATAATTTTGGCTTCACCGTTATGGGGCCAAGGGCACAGCTGGCTGACTAAGGCATACTGGGCACTATAGGAATCTAAAACCTCAGCTTGGCCAAAAAACTGCACTCCCTGAATCTTATGATAATCCTCCAAGAAGCCTGTGGAGACCAATAAACAAACCTGGTCGTTAGCGGCTAAATTAGTAAACTTGCTACCACCTTTGGATTGGATATAAAGGTTCAATTCATCATCAACGAAGTATTTCACCGGACTCACTCGCAAGCCTGCAGGGCCCATAGTACCTAAGGCACCAGTATCCTTACTTTGAGCAAAATCCAGGATTTCTTGAAAGAGTTGCTGCTGAGCTAAATTCTGTTCTAATACGGTTGTGGACATGATTATTCCCCCCAAGCTGTTTTCCCTTAGCTTTCCCTTTGGGGGCAAAACCATGCGAAAAGACCCCAGGCATTCTGGGGTCCAAACTTTGTGTGTTACTCAAACTTCACTACTGCAGTAGCCTTGCTCTCCTTGGTTCCAGTCAATACGATAGTCAAAGTGTATTGCTTGCCTTTTAGAGCAGTCTCATAGGCACCCTCCTGCAATTCGCTAATGCTACCTAGTGAAATAGGATCTAATTTCACATCTTTTCCGGCGCCAAAGCCTACTGGAGTAGTGATGCCTAGGTCGATGACTTTTTCTAAGAGAGGCTCTTCCCGATCTTCCCCTGTGATTTCTACTAAGGCCTGATCAATGACATACTTCAAGCTGAATCCAGAAGTTTTGACCTTCAAGACCAAATTCTCCAAAGTGTCTTGACCCTCAGTAATGATAATCTTATCAGGACTAATCGTAAAATTGAGCCTAGGAGACAAGCAACCAGTTAAAAGCAGGACGACCACAAGTAGACTAAGCAGTTTCAATTGTTTCATATTATAACCTCCTCGCTTAAGTTTTCTTTTCTGCGTAGATTGTGATTCCCCTGCCACATTTTGGGTAGGTTGAAAGTTTTCTTTGCCAAAAAAGAGGAGCACTTGACCTAGAGTCGAATCACCACTTTTGAGACTAGCGCAAGAAAGAAGGGATCTGTACTGTGCTTTTATTAATTGGTGCTGTTGTCTTGGGTTTTGTCATGGCCCGCCTAGACCTTTTACCGCGTTTTTTACACGTTAGAATGGGACACCTAGGAACCCTTGCCCTCATTTTACTCCTCTTTTCCATGGGCATCTCCATGGGTAGTAATTCTGAAATAATTTCCAGTCTTCCTAAACTAGGAGGTAAAGCACTCGTTTTGAGTATTAGTACCATAGCGGGTAGTGTCTTTTTTGTGTGGATTGGAATGAGACTAACAACCGAGAAAACCAGCAAAAAGCTAGGGGGTGCCAGGCAATGACCATGATCATTGTAGGTAGTCTAGTTGTAGGTATGCTCTGCGGCTATTTTTTACTCCCAGGTGGCCTGCCCTTTTTGTCTAGCATCACCGATGGGGCCCTTGCCCTATTGTTATTTACCGTGGGCTATGATTTGGCTCAAGGAGGAGATTTACGTCAAAAAATTAAGGACCTGCCCAGAATCGCTCTGGCGGTCCCCGTACTTGTAATTCTTGGTTCATTATTGGGCTCCCTAGTTGGAACCCTCTTTATTGATCTACCTCTAGGCGAAGGTGTCTTGGTTGGTGCGGGGCTAGGCTGGTATTCTCTCTCTGCGGTGATCATTGCCCAGTCTTACGATGTAACCCTAGGTGCTGTAGCCCTCTTAACCAATGTTTTTCGAGAAGTTCTAGCCATCTTGCTGATCCCTATTATCGCCCGCAAGCTTGGTTATCTCCCCGCCATTGCGCCAGGAGGAGCCACCACCATGGACGTTACTTTACCCATTATCTCCCAAAGCACCGATAGCCAAACCACTATAGTGGCCTTCTATTCAGGCACGGTCCTAACTGCACTAATTCCCTTCTTAGTACCCTTGATCATCAAGTTACTCCAAGGGTTCTAAAGGTGGGGTTGAACCACCAGACAAGGGCTGGGCGAGGCTTGGCACTGGCTTGGCCCAGCGTACCGCATTACGAATAACTAATTGGACCTCAGGTTGATGATAGATGGGGTAAGTTTCGTGACCTGGTCGGAAGTAAAAAATCTTCCCTCGACCACGGTGATAGCAGCACCCACTGCGAAACACCTCTCCCCCTTGAAACCAACTGATTAGCACCAGGCTATCTGGGGCAGGAATATCAAAGCGTTCCCCATACATCTCAGTTTGGGGAATTTCAAAGTAGTGATCCAAACCTTGGGCAATGGGATGTCCTTGCTCGACCACCCAAACCCGTTCCTTTTCACCAGACTCACGCCAACGCAGACTACAACTGGTACCCATGAGTTTCTGGAAAATCTTTGCATAATGACCTGAGTGCAATACGATCAGTCCCATACCTTCTAAAACCCTATTGTACACTCGCTCCACAATCTCGTCATCCACTTCATGATGAGCCTTATGACCCCACCACAACAACACGTCAGTTTGATCCAATACATCCTGGGTTAGGCCATGCTCGTCTTGGCGTAAGACAGCAGTACGAACCGTAATATCTGCTTCCTTGCCTAAGAAATCCGCGATGGCGTGATGAATTCCCTGGGGATAAATGGCGGCCACTGTAGGATTACTCAGTTCATGTAAATACTCATTCCAGACAGTTACTCTAATCTTCTGTTGCACACTAATCTCCCCTGTACTCGAAATTGAAGTGAGTGTTCCGTTGTTTCAACAACCAGGGAACTAATTCTGGCTCATTATAGGCCAAGCTCCAAGAATCATGGCCCACCCCTTCATATTGAGTAAATTTAACTGAGGAGCCTTCCTCCCTGAGTACTGCTACTAATTCCGCTGACATCTGCACAGGCACAACCTGATCGTCTTGACCATGAAAGACCCAGATGGGCACATCCTTGAGCCCAGCAATCCTGTGAGGAAACCCTAAAAGAGGCATGGTTCCACCACAAATAGGCACCAAGGCCGCGAAGGTTTGTGGCCTGTGCGTGGCCCAATGCCAAGTTCCAAACCCTCCCATACTCAAACCTGTCAGATAAATACGCTCCCGTTCAACAGGTAGTGTTGCCAAGAGCTCTCTTAGGAGATGATCCAACTCATCTAAACTCCGATCCCAGGTCCAATTGACTGGACATTGGGGAGCAACTAAAATAAATGGGAACTCCTGTCCTTCAGAAATCTGCTTAACTAGACCCTGCTTCTTTAATAACTCCAGGTCAGTACCACGTTCACCTGCTCCGTGCAGAAAAATCACTAGTGGCCAGGTAGTCGCTCCTTCTGGGTCGAACCCCCGTGGCAAATATAAGTAATAAGGCAACTCAAAAGACTTGTTGATCGTTCCTTTCAGCAACTTGGTATCCATTGGCACCACTTTGCCACCCTCTCTGTTCCAGATTGCCCCAAAGCAAGGGCGAGTCAAACATTACTTCTGGTTCTGCTGGAGATTTCCTCTCTTCCAAGGTAGAAAGATAAGCACCTTTGGCAGGAGCCATAGTGGCTTCCTGTACTCGGGCGTGGGGAAAAAGCAGCCCAAGTAAATGACAAACCCGTTCATAGACTAATTGGGATCCAAACAAGACCCGACCATAAAGTCCGATCACAGGATCAAAACTCTGAAAATGGCGAGCCATTTTTATGACCAGATACACCAAATCGTGGGCTACCTCATGAACAAGCTCTAATGCGAGGAGATTACCCTTTCGAGCTAAGTTGTCCACAGATACAACCAGCTCACCAAGTTGAACCCCATCTAACTCTAAGAGCTCAGAAAGTTCTTCATGTCCACTGAATCCACATCCAATATTCAGCTTTTCTTGAAGACGTCGTTGGAAATCCCACACCATGGGGTCTTCCCGCATTTGGAATCGTAATCCCTCCATGTTTTCAAAAACCACTAAGCTGGCCTGTCCCCCAACTAACAACATCCGATCCCTATCGGTACGCATTCCTAGCGTGCAACTTCTAGCAAAATTCTCCACAAGAATCTCGGTGACATCCAAGACACCATGAACAACACCAGCCATTTCGTGGTCACTGGTGATGAGATCCGATTTATAAGTGAAACAGACTCTCTCCAAACTTTCCCAGCCCTGAGACCCCACAGTTCTAGCCAACAAATCCCGTAGGTTCTCTCGAGCTTGTGAGATTCCATGCCTTTGGTGATTAATTGAACGGCCTACACTGGTGGCGACAATTCGCCCCCCTGAATCTCCAACAACCGCCACTGCACTCTGGTTATTGTCTGCGACCCCCAAAAAAAGTCTTCCATCCATATGTAGCTGCCCAAGTAGTCTAAAACTGACCACAATTCATCTATGTCTAAAATTCTGTCTATTTATTCCAGATTCTTCTAAGACTACCCCCGGCTCCTCCCTCCTAATTTTTTTACAATTACCTGTCCATTATATCACAATTTTCCGGTGAATCAACCTGCGTTCCTGCTCCTTGGTCTTTGCGTAAAGAGATGACATTTTCCGTTACGGTGTCAAATGAGTCATCATGACTGATCAAGAAGAGTTGTTCAAAGTCCGCGGTAGCGTTTTGAATAGCCAGAGCCAAGCTTTCGCGACGTTCACGGTCTAGATTGGTGGTTGGTTCATCAAAGAATCCTAGATTCATCGGCGATAAGAGTTGCATCAGAGCCAAGCGAATAGCCAAAGCTGCGGTCATCTGTTCGCCACCAGATAACTGCCGGAAAACTCGTGTGCGTTCCTTGCCTTGATCATAATCCACTAACTGCAACTCATATTGACTCCCCCACTCGATACTTACATTTTCGCTCGATACCTGGCGATAGATCTGGGTTGCAGCCATAGATAGAGAGTTCCGATACTGCTGGGCAATGGGGTCCGCCGCCTCCCTTAGTACCTGCCTGAAGAGCTTAGTGAAATCTAAGGTCGCGGTGGCGTGAGCAAGCTCCTCCCCTTTCTGCCGCCAGAGATCCTCCTTCTCCTGCAGACTGGCTAAACGAATCCTGAGTTCCTCCTCCCTCCGTCTTAACTCCTCCAAATCTCGTCTCAATTCTAGGTGAGCCGTCTTCTGTTCTTGAACTAATGCATCTAAAGCTACGTGGCTTTCCCGGGAATACTCAATCAAAAGGTTGGACTGTTCCACCTGTTTTTCAGCCAGCTGCTCCTGAAGGGTCCCGTAGCTTGCCTGAAGTGCGGTTAAACGAGCTGTTAAGGGCGGAAGCTTCTGTGCCCCGTGGAGATTGGTTTGATACAATTGATAACTAACTTGGTAGTGAGTCAGCTGCCCTTTGAGCTCTTTTTGTACCTCTTCAGGCTCACCCAAGGAGAGCATTTCTTCTTTCAGTCTGCTCACCTCAAGGGCAAGTTCAGTGACTTCTCCTTGTTGCTTACTAAAGCCCTCGCTTTCCTGAGCTAGCTTCGCATGTTCATTGCGGAGCTTTTCCAATTCTTTTCTAGAACGTTGCTCCGCATCGTGGGCTACCGTAACTTTAGTAGTGATCTGAGTCTGGAGATTATTAATGTACAGTAACCAAGCTTGTCCATAGTTCTGCCAAGTATCGTAGACAGAGTTGAGTTGTGCTTCCCAGCTAGCCCAAGTATTTAACCAGGAGTCTAGAGTTTGCGCACTATATTCGCGGGGAAGTAAGGGTACTGGATCAAGTAGAGAGGGTACAGCTGGAAGTTCCAGGACAGTTGCCAAACCCCACAGGGGCAATTTTCTGCCTAGGAGTGTTTGCTGAGCTTGATAAAAGTCTCCCAGCTCTCTAATGTGATCATTAATTCGTTGTAGCTCAAACCAGGGCAGCTTAGCCAGGGCCTCAAAACTAGTCTGCAGGATCTGCTCAAAACTATCTTGCTGTTGCGCCATAAATACCTGCTGGTTTTGGGCATCACGCACCCGATCACGCAGACCGTCACGTTCAGCTTGAACTTGTAGTGCTAACTCAATCTCAGCCGCTAAGCGAGTGAGCTCAGACTCTAACTTATCTTTTTGCTCCCTAAAGAATTCATCTAAACCGTGGGCCACCCGTTCACTAGGGCAAACCTCTTGAATAATGGGGCAGACACCTTTAGTAAGATGATCCTCATTACGCAATAACGCTTCTAGTTCGCCGCGTTTTTCCACTTGCCTGTGGCGAAGGGTCTCTAGCTGATCCTCGGCCTCAAGTTGGGCTAGTTTCTCCTGTAACTGGGGTAACTCTTCGAGTGCTACCGCCACTTCAGAAATGGATAGTTGTAAATCACTAAGGCGCTGTCTGTGCGTTCTAGCCTCATCCAAGACATGACGGTGCTCTTTAATCCAGTCTTCCCGCTCCTTGAGGAGGGGCTGCCATTTGTAGGCTAGATTGTTAAAGCTAGCCATGTCCGCTTCAACAATGCGCAGATTCTCGGCTATCTCCTCGTGCTCTTGTAGTTGTTTAGTGGTTGTAGTCAAAGCTTGGTCCAAATTCGCTTTGTCCTCAGTCCATCTGGCTTGATCCGCCTCCAGTTTAGCTGCGGTGGTGGCCAAGTTTAGCTCTAGTTGACTAATTTTCTCGGTGAGCAAACGCTTTTGTTCCAACCGCTCTTCCACAACCTGTAGTTCTCTTTGTAAGATTTCATAACGCTCAAACCCTGCGCGATGTGCCTCCACCACCAGTTGGGCTTGCTCAGCTTCTGCATGGTCTTTTTCCAGTTCATGGAGTTGTTGTCCTGAATTCTCGATTTGCAGCCTCAACATTGAGAGTTCTTTGTCTAGCTGCTCCAAGCTTTCCTTCTGTTTTTGTTGAACCTCCAACACAGCCAAATTAGCCTGCAACTCCCTTTCAAGCTGATGGAACGTGTCTTGTTTCGTGTTGTATTGCTCTTGTGTCTCCTCCAAATCGGCTGTTACGCCCGGCAACTCAGCAAGAGTCAGCTCTAAGATCTCCCTCTCCCGTGTTAACGCTTGTGCCTCGTGGTCCAATTCTTTTTCTAGAAAAGCTGTATTAGTGAAGGCTTCTCGATAGTCCTCCACCTTGAGAACCGCATCAAAAGTCTTAGTGCGAGGACCTGGTGCATCTAAGAAAGGGGTTGTGAACTGCCCCTGCTGGACTGCGATAACCTGCCTAAACAAATCCGGCAAACTATCACCAGGAGCAACTCCCATAGTCCTCTTAAGCCAGAGGCTCACATCATCACTGCCATGGAGCTCGTCCAACATGGCAGAAGTCTCTTCATCCCACACCTCCCATTTCTGACTGGAGGTGGCGTTGAATTTACGAATCACGCGATACAACCGCTCATCAGCGCCCTCAATCAAAACCTGAATCTCTCCTTGGGAGGCGCCTTCCCGCAACAGTTGCTTCAGCAAGTAAGGATTGTAGTTAAATAGAGCATAACCGATACTCTCAATAATGGTTGATTTACCGGCCCCATTGATTCCTGAAATGAAATTAATGCCTGGTTGGAAGTCTAAAGTCTCATCTACATAGCTTTTTACATTAATCAGCCTGAGTTGTAGAATCTGCACGGACACCCTCCTCTTCTTGCCACTGTTTAGTCCAAGTTTTGACCAGAGTCAACATAGACTCTTGATCGCCAACAGAACTAAAACCTTTCAGTCCCTGAACAACTTGTACCGCTTCATCCACAAATGTTTGACCAGCCTTAGTGTGGAAGGCAAAGTTTTTCCTAATCAAATCTTCCAGGACAACCCCTTCGATCTGTTCGCGATTAAACTGACCAGTGAGTTCCACGGTTCTTTGTCCCTGTAAGCTGGCACGATTAAGCACTTCCACATGAATCAGGGGAAAGCCTTGCTGCAACTTGGCTACTAGCTCAGTTTGGACAATGGCTAAAGGATTAAAGGGCACCGTTCCAATCAGCTCTAAACGGACCATGGCGGCCCGTTCTAAAGCAGGATTCCACTTAGCTGCTAAGCTTGTTTCGCACAAACCTGCAACGTCTGTGGGGCTGACTAGAGACGAGAGATCCACCTGCAGATTGTAAATAGGACGGGGAGAGCTGGGTAAGTGCTCCACAACTTTACCCCTAGGGGTTACTACCACATGGTAAGCACCCTTTTCCTTACCAGCCTCGCCAAGATCCCAACTCTCTGGGGCACCAGGGTTGTAAATCCAATCTTCTAGTTCATAACGCTCATGAATATGTCCTAAGGCCACGTAATCCACTAATTCTTCTAAACCATTAAGGGCCTCACGCTCTACACCGCCCAAATGTAGAAGTCGATCGACCGCCGCATGTAAAATGAGCACAGTAAACTGATCACTCGGTGGTAATAGTGCCTGGAGTTCTTGGAGGCGTTTGGCAGTCATGGATCCTAAGTAACCAAGACCAACAAAGCGAATCCCTGGAAACTCCAAGAGACACTGCTCGTTAAGGATTAGCTCACCTGCGGAGAACTCCGGTTGGAGCAAGCGTATTAGCCCCTGCTCATGGAGAAAGCGCATCCACGAATCACCTTCACCGTAGGGAGCTTTATCATGATTGCCCTCAATGGCGATTGTTTCAATACCTGCGCGTCTGAGTTCCCCAAACACCTGCACTGCTTGTAGGAGAGTGCGCGAATTAATCGTCCGCTTATTGAAAAAATCACCGGCAATGATCAGGTACTGTACTTGTTTTTCCAGAGCCACTTGAGCCAACTCCTGGAAAGCTTGTCCGAAGTCCAAGAAACGCTCCTCTAAGCCAAATTGAGAAAAACCTAAATGTAAATCGCTACAATGTAAGAAGCTAGTTTGCAAACCTTATCCCTCCCGAATCTCTTCTGCCTTGACTTCAACCTGGTGTAAAAGCTCACTTACTACGCTTGTGGCACTAACCCCCCGTAATTGGCTTTCCACTTTCAAGGTAAGACGGTGAGCTAAAACGGGAATGGCCAGGGCCTTCACATCGTCGGGAAGTATAAAATCTCGCCCTTCCATGGCGGCTAAAGCCTGGGCTGCCCGTAAGAGGGCTAAGCTACCCCGGGGAGAAGCACCTAGCTGCACCTGGGGATGTGTTCTAGTACTCTGGGTCAAGCGCACAATGTAATCCCGCACAGATGCCTCCACGTGCACTTTTGCCACTAACTTTTGTAATTGGGCCACTTCTAGGGGTGTAGTGCAAGGTTGAAGTTCCTGGATAGGATGGGATTCTTGTAACCTAAGCAGCACTTCGTTTTCTTCTGCCAAGGAAGGATAGCCTAAGTTCAGGCGCAGAAAGAAGCGATCCAATTGGGCCTCTGGCAAAGGAAAAGTCCCCTCAAACTCAATGGGGTTTTGAGTGGCCAAGACCATAAAAGGTTGTCCCAAGGAGTGTGTCACCCCATCTACTGTGACCTGCCCCTCTCCCATTGCCTCTAAAAGACTTGATTGGGTCCGAGGTGTGGCTCGATTGATTTCATCTGCCAACACTATTTGGGCCATGATGGGGCCAGGTCTGAACGTGAAATCCCCTAGTTTTTGATTGTAAATAGAGACTCCAGTAATATCTGAAGGCAGCAGATCAGGTGTACACTGAATCCTGCTAAAGGTGCCTCCAAAGGAAGTGGCTAGAGCACGGGCGAGCATGGTCTTTCCCACACCTGGTACATCCTCTAGCAAAACATGGCCACCACTTAACAAAGCCACCAACAGCGTCTTGGTTTCTTGTTCCTTACCTACCATCACTCGGGACACATTGTCCCCCATCTTGGTTGCGAAATCTGTCACTGCCTGAACTGCCAATCCTGTCATCACAAGTCACCTCTTTTTAAGCTGTTTTATGATTTTTGCACCACTAGCCAAGAGTCTTTCCTGTTCGTCCAAATCTGGAGGAGTCTGGCTGTAACGCTCTAAGTGATAACCACGAAAAAACTCCTCAACTTCTCCTTGATCTTGGGCCAAATGTTCCCCTAAAAGTTGGCCATATTCGGCTGGAGTCTGAGTCGAAAAGTACACTAACCCCTTTTTGCCACCAACCTTCACGATGTGCCTAAACATACTGCGCAACTGTAAAGGTCCCACCACCCGTTCAAGGACAGATGGCCCAAGGGAAGCTCCTGTACCTTCCTGCTCTCTCCCCTTCAATCCTACGTCTTGAAGCTTGTTACCAAGCCGAGGGCGCCTAGCCCACAAGTTTCTGAACCAACTCACAAACTCCCTAACAGCCTTGCTCAACGCCTCATAGACCTGGACAGCTAAGTGGGGTAAACCCCTTAGTTTTTCCACTTCACCGCCTACAAAAGCTACTAAAGCCCAGCCCACTACAAAGAGTACAACAAGCACCAGTGTAGCAATGAGAATTAAGAAGACCAGGCCTAACACTATTCCCATTAAGCCTAGCTCCCCTTCTTGGAGAGGTAAGTCCAATTGCTCAGCCCCTCCACTTGGTGATCCCCCTCCATCTGGAGGTGCCATGGGGAGAGCTGGCAGCTCCGTAAAACGGTTCATAAGACCAGTTACAATCATGCTCACTCTCTGGGCAGTAAGAGGCGAATAATTGACGGGAAATATGCTAACTAACACAACCAGCACCACCACCACAAGGGCCAAACTACGCAACCAGAGCCGGGGTAAATCGGGCTGCACCTGGGCCCTAGCGTATCTCCAAAGAATTTGCAGACGAAAAAGGTAGACTAGACCTTGGAGGAGTAACCCGCTAGCTAGTGCTCCCCAGTAGAGGAAGCTAATCTTAGGGTTTGGGGCCCAAATGGACAGAATAGCGAGGAAGAGACCACATAACCAAAACCGCCACCAAAAATATTCTGTTGATAAGCGCACCTGGCCCCGATGGGCTAAGGACTCGTATTCCCAGCTAATGGTGGAGGCGGCCTGGTCGCCTAAATAATCAGCCACCTTTTCCATGGAGACGAGCTGAGCACCATAACCCCGAGCGACTGACCATGAAGCGAATACGACAAGACTCGCCCACAAAAAAGTGGTGCTGAATCCACCAAAGAGAAAATACAGGGGTAAGGCCCAGAGAGCTAGTTCTACGATGCGTACCAAGAAAGGCGTACGAGCGTTTAAGAAATACGCGCCGAAGTAGGCACTCTCCTGCGTAGCCAAGAACACAAAGATGTTTAGCCACAAGGGCAAAATCAACTTAGGGAATAATAAGGCAAGATACTGGCTACCGAGACTAAAGACAAAAAAGGTGAAGAGGGCAGCACATCCCGGAATAAATCCTTTAATGTTCATGGTTTAAGCCCCCTTGCGACCGTACCGCAAACATCTGTAAAGATGCTCCTTGAGGTCGGTGTAATAAGCCAGGGTGCAGAACTTTAGCACCCACTATAAAGAGCAAAACTTGTCGCCCAGCTCGAACCTGCTTTTCTGCTTCTGCCAGAATCTCAGGACTGTCTTGGGGAACGATCCACAGAAGAATCGAACCTGGGGCATACACCTGCTCCTGACTTCTGAGTAAGGTCACAAAATCCAATAACTGTGGTTCTAGGCCCGCCAAGACTGTAAGTATTTCGGTAAGTTGAGCCAAGCCTTGGCCTGCCGGAATCTGTAAGGTTTGGTCTTGTCCACTTAGACTGATTTTTTGATCAGGCAAATACTCCGTTAAGCTCCCATTGGTAAACAAGCCACAAGACTCACCAGCAGTAATAAGAGCACTTGCTAGGGAGGCTGCAGTACTAATGGCCAACTCGGTAGTTGGATAAAAACTTGCCACTTCATAGTCCTTTTCGTGGAGGTTAAGAAAGATTAGACAATTGGCAGTAACTGTATGTTCAAACTGTTTGACTTGGAGACTGTGGGTTCTGGCAGTAGCTGGCCAATGTAAAGTGCGTAGAGGATCACCTTGCTCATAGGGTCTCACCCCAGCTAATCGCGTGGGGTCGGGATAGATCCTTCGCACCGCCTGCAAGTTACCAAAGGGTAAGCGCGCTGGCAAAGCTAACTCTGTTAGCGGGTGAACTTGGGGATAGACCACTACCGTTTGAAAATCTGGTACCGAAAAGCGCTGCGTATTAATGCCAAAGAGATCACCCACAGCAAGCTCTAGAGGTCCCAAGCGATAAACACCTCGTTGGCGAGGACTAAGGTTAAAAGATAATTCGTTTTGGGCTCGTCCTGGCAAAGGAAACACTAATCTTTCTAAGCGCCCGCCGGCTAGGAGATTATGGGGAATCTTATCGCCCAGAGAAACCCAGGGAAAGGGGAAATTGGAGTTATTGACCACGTTTAACTGCACTTCGCCAAAATCTTGGGGAAAGAATCGACTTTCCTGTGGTCTACGGCTGATTCGAATTTGGCTGGCGGCCTTCGTTTGCCAATGTTGCCACAGGAAAAACAAGACTAAGAACAAATAAGCAAAGCTGTAAGCTGGCCTACCTTCCCACAGGAGGGCCACACCAATAGCAACTAACGCCAGTAATCTCCACATCGCCAAATCAGTTCCCCCCTTACTGGTATCTTTCTTTCCTTGAGGGACAAATCCTGTTATACTTAGTACATGTCGAAAGGAGTCTGAGCATGACCTGGGAATTAATATCCTTGCCCATCATGGCCGCCTTAATCGGTTGGGGCACTAATGTAATAGCTATAAAGATGTTGTTTTGGCC
>DGYW01000013.1:69217-86066 GCA_002396805.1 Firmicutes bacterium UBA4996
GAAAGGCAGACATTGCGGAGAGTATTGCAGATGTCTTGAATAACGATTTGCTTCCCACCCATGAATTAGTGGATGCAATTAATACCCCAGAAACTCGCGAACGGGTTACCACAATAATTGCTAGTAATCTGTCTAGCAAAATTGATCGCTTTTTGCCTCGTTTTCTCGCTGATTATGCAGGTGACAAAATTCAGCACCACCTAGAGGATTTTGTCAGGGCAGAAATTGAGACCTTTTTCGAGCAATTGGGCGATACCATTAGCCAAGAACTGCAGGAAAACCAGCTCCTAGGCAACTTGGTCAAAGAGAAAATCAACTCTTTCGACCTTATAGAGTTAGAAGCATTGGTCTTAAAGGTGGCCCGCAATGAACTACGCTATATTGAGTATTTTGGTGCTGTAATCGGCTTAGTTATTGGGATCATCCAAGTTCTGTTTTTAATGTTTTTCTAGAAAAGACCCCCTCAACTTGAACAGTTGAAGGGGTTTTTAGTCCATGTCTATTTCTTAATGAAAATCTGGGTAACGTGATAGCTTGTCCCCTGTTTGACTATGCCAACACCTATGTGCGTGTAACCGGAGTGCAGGATGTTAGCACGATGTCCCGCACTATTCATAAACAGTGGATGGGCTCTAGAAATGCTACCTGTACGAGCAATATTCTCGCCAGCCCTCGAATAGCTGATTCCCGCCCGATCGAGCATAGTGTACACGGAGCCTAGAGTCGGTGAAACATGGCTAAAGTAATTGTTGACGGCCATATCATGGCTCTTCTGCTTTGCCAAAGCCACTAGACTATAATCAATCTGGAGCGCTTGTAGGCCAAGCTTAGTCCTTTCTTGATTAACCTGATTAATCAAGCTTTGCTCATCCGCGGTGAGGGATGCACTAGGTAAGGGTACCTTGTTCGAAGGGTTGCTAGGACGAACTGGTTGTAGCGGGGTCCCAGGGCTAGGGGTTGGGGGCGTAGGTTGCGACGGTGTGGGCTGGGGTAGAGTAGGTTGTGTTGGTAATGTTGGTGTGGTGGGCCAGGTTGGAGTATTCCAGTTGGGACTTTGGGCACTAGGAGTACTAGGTGACCACCAGCCCCACGAGCTAGCCTGCCCGACTGAGCTGACCAAGAGCAGCATTACTACAAGCAATATCCAAGAACGTTTCAAACTAATTCCTCCTGTTATAGTTTTCTGGTTTCTATTATAACAGGAGTAAACCTAGTGCTAGAAAGCCAACTTTTGGTAACTACCGACCCAGTGATCTCAAATTCCGAACCTCCTGAATAATGGCCTTATAGGACATGGAGCCCCTGCTAAACACTTTTCCGTCAATGGAGATCACTGGAAAAGGCCCCACCTCTTGCCCAGGCTCCACAAAGCGCACCATAACCTCTGATCCAAAGTGTCTGCGCACCGCCCGCTTTAAATAGACCACAGCCTCTCCCAGAGGCAAGTTTTTCCTTCAACCGCCACAAGATGACAGAATGAGATTTCGTTTTCCACACACGGTCACTTCCATAGTTAGCCCCCTTGCTACTCATCATTGAGCTATCATATGTTTTAAGATCGACCGAGGACCCTACGCCACAGGCTAACTTGGCGTTTTTTTTCGCAATCTTCTATAACGGTCAGGCGTCTTTGGGTTCTAGCTAATTCCAGCTGAAATTGTTCGAAACGACTCTCCCAAACTTGCTTTTGTTGTTCTTGACTCTGCTGCAAATTAAATAAGCGCCTTTCTAGACGATCGCAGCGGGTGGTTAAGGGGGTTAAATCCACAGGTGTTGGTGGTACAAAACTCCCTTGCCAATGTCTTATTTCTTCCCTGAGGGATTCCCACTCACGGAGAGTACGAAAGGCTTGTTCTACGAAAGCCGCCTGCGCCTTGGCTTCTTCATTGTCCCTTTTGCTAGGCTGGGGAAGTTGCTCTGGCACCGGTTCTGGTGCTGGTTCCAGCTCAGATAGGGATACTGATGCTGGTGCTGGTTGCGAAGTCTTATCTTCGTACAACGGGATCACAATCCCATCCCGAACTGTCCAAGTATACTCATAATTAGCACGTTCCACTAAGCGTCGCTCCCCCCACTGATCAAAGGAAGACTGGTAGAATTCACTTCCTTCACTCCACAAGACATGCCACCGGTCGTTCTGCCAAGAATAGCCTACGCTAGCAGCATGGTGCTCGTAGCTGGAGATTTGCGTAGGGCTGTTCCACTGCTGATCCTTAGACCTAACCTTAAGCCTAATCTTCTTATCATCCTCTTGCCAAAAGAGGTAGAGTTTTTCGCCCACAATGAATTGGGGATAACTACACCGTTGATCAGAAAAGGGCACGGCCCCACTCCAAATACGATGTTCCAAATCAAAAACACGATATAAAAGATGCTGATCGCGATGATTACAATAGGCAATATGCAAATAATTATCGTGATTCCAAACTACACTGAAACCCGTGGCTTGAGCAAAAACATTGGTAGCAACCAGCATGGGATTAGACCACTTATCACCATAAATTTGGTGGCGCAGCATCACACTATGCCCAGGAGATTGTTGCACAAAGTAAAAAAGATGACTATTTCCTATCCCATCAGCAATAAGTCGGCCTCCACCACCATAAACTTGACCTAACTCGATCCGCTCCCGCTCTAGATTTTTCCTTCCTGAATAAAACCAAGCATAGTCTTGATTTAAAAAGGCCACTATTTGCAGGGTTTGGCTTTGAACGGATACGGCCACATCCTTCACTTGCTCTTGTAACGTCCTACTCTCTCCGTGCATAAAGTGGATCAATAAAGACTCACCCACCAATTCTATGCCACGATATTCTGGATGGTCAACTTTAATGAACATACTAACACCCCCCTTACCCTTAAGTTATGCTTGAGCCTGGACATTCAGACATTTTCTCTTGGGATGAGGAACCCCATCCTACCGCTAGCATAGTATGGTTTAGAGAAAGGAGGATCAGTTATGAATTGTTATGAACCCGACTTCCAACGGGAGGTTATTTATGTTAACAAGGTTTACAATGAGTGTACCATAATTGACTGCCCTACCTACCGGATCCCCATTCCCCCCACCTTCCCCTTAGCGGTCAACGTTGTGGATTGCGCGATCACCGATATTGTGGCAGAGGGCATAGTCGTTGGAAACGATGAAATCGATCTGTTAGTCACCTTTGTTATTAACGTAGAGTACGATTCTAACGGGACGTCGCAGTTCATTCAGCAGACTGCTCAATACCGTAGGCGGGGCATACGCCTAGAAGGCGCAGTACCAGGAATGAATGTAGTTATTCTGCCCTTGATTCGTTGCCTCAATTGCCGGGTCGAAGATGGTGGCACTGTCATTGAGTGCGATGTGGGCATTTACCTAGTGTTGAAAGCCATCGCTTTGGTACAGTTGGAAGTAATGGGGAGATTTGCCCCAGAACCACCAGAATGTGAGCAAGTATCTCCCCTCGGTTGCGCTGAATGGTTCGAACTGGCTGAGTCTGGAGCCTTCTGGCCTCCATTTCCACCGCAACCCGTACGCAATACGCGGTAGAAGAAAACCAGATCCAGCAGACCCTGCTGGATTTGGCTTTCGCTCTAGTGCGGACAACCATTCGTGAGGGGATGATCCCAAGTGCGCGTTGTGCTAATCACTCGCTTTTATCGCAATGGTCAAACGACCCACGTGCTAACTCTCTGTGCAGAACTAAAACGTCAAGGTCATCAAGTCTTTTTGATCATTAGTCGACTCGATTGTCCTAATTACGCTAGTTGGCTACAAACAAACGCTATCCCTTACAGCACACATGGAGACCCCTTAAGATTAGTCGAATTTCTGAAAAAGTGGCAGCCTGATCTGATCCACAATCATTCTGGACACACTCTTCAAGCTAGTATTGCTCTAGGCGAGATCCTTCAAATCCCTACCCTTACCACAACCCACTATCTTGATTTCGAACCAAAAGAGCTACTTGCTCAGCAGGCGGCAGTAGTGGTGATTAGTGGTGAAATGCAAAAACTCTTCCGTCTCTCTGTACCTACTTTCGCCATTGAAAACGGAATAGCCCTGCCGCCCGAACCTAAACCACGGCAGTTCACCCAACAGGCCTTGTTCTTAGCCCATGTTTCTGCAAAAAAAGAAGAGAACTTCGTTAAAATGGCCTCGAGTCTTTTGGCCTGGGGGTGGAAAGTTGAAAGCGCAGGAAACTGGCGCTATTCTGGGGTTAAGTACTTAGGCTGGGTAAACAACATCTGGCCTTTATTAGAGCGAGCCGATTTGGTGATTGGAACAGGTCGCACAATTCGAGAGGGCATGTCTGCAGGCTGCGCCACGTGGGTTCTTGGGGAGTACAGTGATGGGCTGGTCACTCCCGGCAATGTCCAGGCGTTGCGCAAAACGAATTTCAGTGGCCGGACCCAAAAAAAGCCCTTTGATCAAAAAAAGGCAGGCCTCTTGCAAGATCCTAATGACGATCTGTTTCGCAACCTTGGGCTCTTTGGACGGAGGTACGCCTGTAAGAACTTTGCCATCGAAAATGTTGTTCAGAACCTTAGCCAAATCTACGCCTACATTCTGAAAGATCACCACGGGCAAGGGTCTAAAACAGGAAAATCTCGAATTGTGTCAAATATAGCCGGGAAGGGAGGAATTGTTAATGAAACTGGTGATCACTGTAGTTGAAGATAACGATGTGGCTTTTCTCATGGAGGCACTGGTAGATAACGGTTTCCAAGCTACAAAATTAGCTAGTACCGGAGGGTTTTTGTTACAGGGTAACACAACCTTATTGATCGGGGTCCAAGATGATCGCTTGGAGCAAGTGCTAGAGATTATTCGTTCAACCTGTGCACCTCGGAAAAAAATTATTCCCCAAATTACTCCAGAATTACCCACCGCCATTGGTGTACCTATTGAAATTGAAGCAGGTGGCGCCATTGTCTTTGTGGTGGATGTGGCGCAATTTTGGAAATTATAACCCAGCTAAGTGCAAGAGCAAAACCATGGTATTCACAAAAGCATGGGCAATAATGGGAATAGCAATGTTTTCGGTTCGAACAAACATTAGCCCTAAGACCACGCCTGCAACTAGGACTGGGATAAATTGTACGAGATAAAAATGCAAAACTGCGAAGAGCAGAGCAGTCAAGACCACTGCTTTGCGCGTCCCTAGAGACTTTTTCCACTTTGCTAATAGAAAACCACGAAAAAAGAGCTCTTCGCCTAAAGGGGCAGCAATAATTAATAAGATAACTACTCCAGTGACTAGCAGGGGATTGCCACTTTGTAGAAAGGCATCAACTCCGGCTCGTTCCTGGAGTATTAATTTTCTTGCCGCTTCAAGACCCACAAAGCAGGAGACTATCTGCAGATTCAAAGTACCTATCAGGGCGTTAAACAGAAGCAATCCAAATCCGTACACAAGGCCTCTAAGTATGGTAGCAAAGCCGAGCAATGAATGTTTTTCCAGATCAGATCCCCAGAGTCCAGCGAAAATAAACAGGGACTGTTGCCAAACTAACAGGAAAAAACGCAGTTCAAGAGTTAGCGTAACAGTCCAAGCAACTATGGTAGGCAACACCCAGGTTGCCAATATAAACAAGAACCAAAACTTCTTGGTTCCTTCTCTAGCCATGCTGATCCCTCCCGCGAGGAAGGGCGCGAACCGCGCCCCCACTTAACCTCATCTGCGTAATTCTCCGGCTCTATACAACTCAGCCGTGCTTAACACCCGATATTCGGGTCTCCTAATGATGATATCCCACCAATATTGGTAGGCCTTGCCCTGCAAAATATCCCTGTAAAATCTATGATCAGAATAAGCTATGACAATCCCCCCCTTTATATTACCTGTACGCAGTTAGAAGGATTTTGCCATAGCCTTCAGTTCCTATATTCCGTAATTGGGAGCCTCTTTGGTAATTTGAACATGGTGAGGATGGCTTTCCTGGGTACCAGCTGGCGTAATCCGCACAAAACAACTAGTCTCATACAAATTTTGCAAGGTTGGGGCGCCACAATAACCCATACCAGCCCGCAATCCACCTACTAACTGAAAGATTGCATCCGATAAAGAGCCCTTAAAGGGAACACGACCTTCAATCCCTTCTGGAACCAACTTTTGGGCATCACTTTGGAAATAGCGATCCTTACTTCCTGACTTCATGGCTCCGATGGATCCCATGCCACGATAAACCTTATAACTACGACCTTGGTAAATCTCAGTTTCGCCAGGACTCTCCTCAGTACCGGCCAACAGGCTACCAAGCATCACGCTGTGTCCTCCTGCCGCTAACGCCTTCACTACATCACCAGAATAACGAACTCCTCCATCAGCAATGATCGGTACTCCAAGTTCTCTGGCCACCTGTGCACAATCCCAAATGGCAGTGAGCTGTGGTACTCCCACTCCCGCCACTACCCTGGTAGTGCAGATAGAACCAGGTCCAATCCCCACCTTAACTCCATCGGCACCAGCTTCGATCAAATCTCGAGTAGCCGCAGCCGTGGCCACATTACCAGCAACAATATCCACTCGATCCCCAAAGCGTTCTTTCAAATCTCTAAGAGCCTGAATCACTCCTTGGGAGTGCCCGTGGGCCGTATCGATTACTAAAGCATCTACCCCCGCATCAACCAAAGCTGTACTTCGCTCAACACGATCTGGACCTACTCCAACCGCGGCACCCACCACTAACCGTCCGCGGCTATCCTTGGCAGATGCCGGATACTGGCGAGCTTTTTCAATATCCTTAATGGTAATCAGACCCTTTAGGACATAGTTTTCATCAACCAAAGGGAGCTTTTCAATGCGGTGTTTATGAAGAATGCCCTTGGCCTCTTCTAATGTGGTATTGACTGCTCCAGTAATGAGGTTTTCCTTAGTCATCACATTACCAATGGGCTGGTCCACATTTTCTTCAAACACTAGATCGCGGTTGGTCAAAATGCCCACTAGTCTGCGGTCCTTATCCACAATGGGCACGCCAGAGATCCGATAGCGTGCCATCAATGCCAAGGCGTCGCTGATGAGATGATGGGGATTGAGATAAAATGGATCCACAATAACCCCACTTTCGGATCGTTTGACTCGATCAACTTCGCTAGCTTGCTCATAAATGGAAAGGTTTTTGTGAATAACACCGATTCCCCCTTCACGAGCCATGGCAATTGCCATGCGTGATTCGGTAACCGTATCCATTCCGGCACTGACCAAAGGAATATTTAAACGGATGTTCCTGGAAAAATGGGTAGAAGTTTCTACTTCGGAGGGAAGAACTTCTGATGCCCTAGGGATTAACAAAACGTCATCAAACGTAATACCTTCTTGTCCAAACTTTTCACTAAAATCCACGTAGCTGGCCCCTTTCATTCTGCATACCATTTCATTTTGTGGATATTTTATCATAACCAATGTAAATAGCAACCTAAAATCAGGAATAAAGCAGGAAACCGTAGTTAATGTTAGAATTAGCACAAAGGGAAACATCTATTTCCAGCATGTTTAAGTTGTGGACCTAGGAGGTATTAACAATGGATATTCGCAGAATCGCGGTACTTGGCGCAGGCCGACTTGGTCGAGGCATTGCCGAATGTGCCGCCAGTAAAGGCTACGATGTAGTGCTATTTTCGCAAGGGGCCGGCGGGCAAGATGCCCTACGGCGGATTGAAAAGAGCCTAGATCGTAAGTTAGCCAAATGGGCTATTACAGAATCGGAAAAACGACTCATTTTGGGTCGAATTAGCTACACCTTAGACTTAAAAGAGCTTAGCAAGGTAGACTTACTGGTGGAAGCAACCATAGATCATTTCTACACCAAGCAAGAATTGCTCCGCACGGCAGACCACCTCTGCCCGCCAGAGGTAGTCTTCATTTCTACCAGCTCTACCCTACGGGTTTCAGATTTAGCTCGAGGCATCACTCGTAACGATCGGTTGGTAGGGCTCCACTTTATTCCACCAGTTCCTGAAGTACCTGTTGCCGAATTAGTGATAACCAGCCACACTTCGCCAGCAGCGGTAGAGACAGTTAAGCAATTTGCCGCCCGTCTCGATAAAGAGATCGTTCCGATTGAGGAAAGTCCAGGCTTAGTAAATCCTCGGGCTCTGATTACCCTAGTTAACGAAGCTGCTTACCTCATGGATGAGGGCGTCTGTAATGCTGCTGCAGCCGAAAAAATCATTAAAGAAAGCTGGGGTATGACCCAAGGCCCCTTAGAGATGGCGGATCGCTTAGGACTGGATCTAGTACTAAACTGGATGGAGCAATTGCAGGAAGAATTTGGTGACCGCTATGCCCCCTGCCCACTCATTAGGCGCTATGTGCGTCAGCGTCGCCTCGGGGTTAAAACCAAGCTCGGCTTCTTTGCTTATACCGAAGATGATGCCATCGTCACAGTGGCCCAAGGGGAACAGGAGGATTAGAAAATGAAGATTTTTGTACTAAACTGCGGCTCTTCCTCAGTGAAATATAAACTATATGCCATGGAAAACGAGGAGGTCCTAGCGGAAGGTCGAGTGGAAAGGATTGGGCAAGAAAACGCCGTCATCACTCACCAGTCTACAGGTAAAGAAAAGGTCTCTAAGACCATGCCGATATTGGAACATACTGTAGCCATTCGGGAGAGTTTGAACCTCTTGATTCATCCCGAACACGGTATTCTCGCCAGTGTAGACGAAATCGACGCGGTAGGACATCGAGTGGTCCACGGTGGCGAGTCCTTTTCTGATTCGGTGCTGATTAACGAGCGCACCAAAGAGATCCTTGATTCCTTAGCGGAATTGGCGCCACTCCATAACCCCGCTAACGTTACTGGTATTCGGGCTGCTGAAAAGATTATGCCCCAAACTCCACAAGTGGCTGTCTTTGACACTGCTTTCCATTCTACCATACCGCCACATGGCTATTTGTATGCTATTCCATACAAGGTTTATCAGCGCCATAAGGTACGTCGCTATGGATTCCATGGCACTAGCCACAAATACGTCTCCCAGCGTACTGCTGAGTTGATGGGTAGAAATATTGAGGAGCTCAAAATCGTCTCTTGTCACCTAGGTAATGGTGGAAGTATTGCTGCTGTATGTAATGGCAAATCCATTGATACCTCCATGGGCTTCACTCCTCTAGAGGGACTAATGATGGGTACTCGCAGTGGTGACATTGACCCCGGAGCCATCTTTTATATCATGAAGAAAGAAAACCTCACCCTCCACGAAATCGACTCCATGCTCAACAAGCACTCTGGTTTATACGGTATTGCCGGTGTGAGCGATATGCGCGATATTGAAAAGGGGATTGCAGAAGGGGATAAGCTCTGCACCATTGCTTTTGACATTTACGAGTACCGAATTCGTAAATACATTGGGGCCTACGTAGCAGCAATGGATGGAGTAGATGCCATTGTCTTTACTGCCGGAATTGGAGAAAACACTCCCTCACTCCGTACTGCCCTCTGCTCCAATTTGAGCTATCTAGGAATCGAGATCGATCCAGAGCTAAACAAACTACGGGGTCAGGATTTAGAGATCTCCACACCCCAATCGAAAGTCAAAGTATTTATCGTACCTACAGATGAAGAATTAGTGATAGCCCGAGATACCGCGGCCATTGTCTAATCAGTCTTGGATGAGAAAAAGCTACTGCCCGCGGGCAGTAGCTTAATTTGTAAAGCGATGACTTCCGATAGTAATTTTCGAAGGACGACTATGCATGAAGCGGTCGGTCGATTGGCGAGGATTAAAAAAATATAACGCCCCTCCCGTAGGATCATGCCCATTCAAAGCTTCTAGAGCGGCTCTCCTAGCGTTCTCGTTAGGAGTCATATAAAAACTTCCGTTGCGAATAGGTTGAAAAGCATTGTTTTGGAATAATACTCCTCGTAAGGTGTTGGGGAATTGAGGGCTGAGGATGCGATTTATAATGACTGCACCTACCGCCACCTGTCCTACATAAGGCTCGCCCCTAGCTTCCGCATGAATCATTTGGGCTAACCATTCCACCTCTTGACTAGAAAGATAAACACCAACTGGATAGTAGTTTAGCGAATCTGTGGGTACGACTAAACGCTGCCCTACCCTAATCGCCTCAGAATCCAGATGGTTTAGGCCTTGAAGTTCTTGTACAGAAATGCCATAAGTAGCGGCAATCCAATACAAACTGTCCCCCGACTGCACTTGATAGGTAGCATAGGAGTTATATTTAGGTTTTGGTACCTTAACTACCTCAGGAATAGTTGTTTCCACAAGTTGCTCCACGGATGTCCCCTCATCGAAGTTAACCAGATGCAATTCAGCAACTGACTCCGCTTCGACCATTACGCCGTTGGATCGTTGCATCATAGGAAGCTGAAAAAGTAATAAAATTACCGCGGCCAAACAGCTAAAAACCACTATGTTTTCGGCCTGGCGCTGCGGTCGTTGTTCAAGCATGTTACAAACCTCTCTTATAGAATAGTTGTACATGAATTATACTAAGAAAAGGACAAGGTGTCAATTTCCGGTAAATCGCTGCCCTAGTACTCTTATTTGCGTTATTGCAAATGAAGAGTGAACGTAATATACTAAAAAAGAACGAAAGGAGGCCGTGGTATTGAATTTCCGTGAAATATTAACCCCGAAACGGATCATCACTTTCATTATAGTCGTTGTCTTTTTGGCCTTTTTCTCCAAACAATTAGCCACAGCCCTACTACCCTTTCTTATTGGTCTGGGATTTGCCATTTTACTAGAACCTTTAATTTCGTTCTTAGAAAGAAGACTGAAATTCCCCCGTGGGCTTGCAGTCTTGACCACTTTGTTAGCAGTAGGGTTGTTAACCTGGTACTCCCTCTTTTTAGTAGTGGGTAAGATCATTGGAGAATTGATGGACCTAGCTACATTATTACCAATGTACCGGGAAACTATTACCAATTTGACCAATGATTTACTGGCACAATTTGAGTTGCTCAACGAGAATCTGCCGCCAATTGTGAGTTTAAACATCCAGTCTAGTGTTCAAGAATTCTTAGTAACTCTTGAAGCGGGTACGAAAGATTTGATTAATAAGGTTCTAGCCACATTCACTAGCCTACCAGTCTTTGTCGTGGTCAGCTTGATTAGTCTTGTATCCACCTTCTTCATTGCCCGCGATAAGGATTTAATTGTAGATACCCTCATGCGTTTTGTACCACCGCGGATGCGAGAACAAGTAGGAGAAACCAGAAAACGTGTGGCCATTGACCTTATTGGTTTCATTAAAGGCCGCTTACTAATGCTGATTATTGCTACCCTCATCGCTGGAGTTGGTTTATTCTTAATAGGAACACGCTATTGGGTTTTAATAGCTATAGCCATCGGAATTTTAGATAACATTCCCGTTGTGGGACCCGGAATCATCTTCACCCCTTGGGTAGCCGTAAGTGTGCTTGTAGGAGAAGTAGATCGGGCAGTCTATCTCACTATTCTATACTTTGTAATCTTCTCTGTGCGCCAACTGACAGAGCCAAAGATCATGGGCGATTCAGTGGGCATTCATCCTCTGATCATGCTCTTAGCCATCTACGGTGGCGTAGTCTTTTTTGGAGTCTTGGGCATCTTTATTGGGCCCATTTTAGCCATTCTGATTCGGGCAGCCACTTTGTCAGGTCTATTCAAGTTTCCTCCCTTTTCTGATTAAGCTGTCTGTGTGACTCACCCCCTTAGTATACAAGGGGGTTTTTTGTTGCACACTAAAAGTAGTTTGCAGAGAAGGAGAACTAACATGATCCCGCTTCCCTTTAGTGTCACTCTTCTCGCTGTCCTTACTGTTTTAGTCTATCTAGGCTTTGGACAACGGGTTTTGGATCGGATGCGCCTTACTAGCTCTACTGCGATAATTATTTTAGTACTCATGGTCTTAGGGCACTTTTTACCCACCATACCCGTGGGGACCAGCATGGCCTTCAATCTCGGAGCCCTGATCCCTCTGGGTGTTGTAGGCTACCTATTACTAACTACCTCTAACCAAGAACGACAAAGGGCGATTCTAGTTAGCGCCCTAACCGCCCTCGGCGTTGTCCTATCTGATAAACTTCTTCCTCCTGATCCAGGCATCCTCGATCCAGTCTTCAGTGGCGGAATCTTCGCCGGACTTGTGGCCTATTTCTGGGGACGTTCGCGCAGATCAGCTTTTATTGCCGGTATCCTCGGAGTTTTGCTCGCGGATCTAGTGGCTTTTGTACAATTGCGCACAGAGCAACTACCCCAAAGAATCACCTTTGGAGGTGGTGGATTGTTCTCTAGTGCTGTGATCAGTCCTTTTCTTGCGGTGATAATTGCAGAAGTAATTGGAGAAATACGAGAATATCTGCATCGCCAAAACAGAGTGAAGCAAGGAGGGGATGATTTTGAATAGGTTACTGAAGAACCTGCTCATCTGCATTTGCGCGCTCGGTCTGTCCGTAACCATGGCTTACGGTGAAGAATTAGAACCTTGGGGCGAATTTTTACCCACAGGTCAGTATTATACCTTAGTTGATCCTGAAGGCAATGTCTTATTAGAAACAGGCCGCCTAGTGTATCTGCAAGATCAATATCTAACTGAGCATAATCAATTATATGAAGTAATCAAGGTAGACGAAGACACCCATATTGCCCGCACTGAGCTGGTGGAAGAAGTGGAACTGGAGATCTTTCCTTGGGAAGATCTTAGGCGTGCTCTAAACCTTGCTGTTCTGGAGGGAGATTCAAAGGACCAAAAAAGGGGTAAAATAGCACTTTATCACACCCACAATGCAGAAAGCTATGTCTCCACCGATGGAACGGACAGTATTTTTGGGCGTGGTGGTATTCACCGTGTAGGTGCCGCCTTTGCTGAGGCCCTTGCAGCTTTGGGAATTGATGTGGATTATTCGGAACAACTACACCTTCCCCATGATCGCGGTGCCTACCGCCGTTCTAGAGAGACTGCCCTAGAGTTACTGGCAAAAAATCCAGATGCCATGTTCGATGTACACCGGGACGCTGCCCCCCAAGGAGCCTACGCCTTACAGTTGAAGGATGAATGGGTAACCAGAATTCAGTTCGTCGTAGGCAGACAGAATCAAAACCTAGGTGTAAATCGGAAGTATGCCCAGTCGCTCAAAAAAATCGCCGACGAATTGTACCCTGGCTTAGTTAAGGGCATCTTTTTTGGTCGAGGTAATTACAATCAGGATCTTACTCCCTTAAATCTGCTGTTAGAAGTTGGTGCCCACACGAATAGTCGACCTGCAGCAGAGCGTGGAATTAGCCTTTTTGCAGAAGTAGTAGATCTCTATTTTTATGGCGCTACTGCAGAGGCGGCCAGTGGTCAACAAAGTCGAATGGCTAACCGTAGTATTCTTGGCCTGCTCGCTTTTGTGGGTATTGGAACAACGGTTTTCTATGTGATCAATGCTGGTGGTTTTGGAGCCGCCCTGGAGCGATTTAAAGCCATGCTGGGGCGTCAAAAACTCAAGTAGGGTAATTCATGCCTGATTCTTTTTCGCCCCTTAAAAGAGCAATAATGCTCGTATCCAGCTGTTCTAGCATAAGCGATCGCTTCAGGCCAACGATGACCTACATCACCGGGAGTATGGGCATCTGAAGCAATGGTGATAGGTATATCCAATCTCGCTGCCTCGCGCAGCAAAGGCTCGGCTGGATAGATCTCTCCCACCGGTTTTCTAAAACCAGCTGTGCTAACTTCAATGGCCACATCTGCTTGTGCTATGGAATGGAGTAGCGATCTCCATTCAGTTCCTAGGCTTTGTTGTGCTCGATGCCCGAACACTTTAATCACATCTAAATGGGCTAACACATCGAATAATCTAGAGTGGACAAGCTGTTGCATTAAGCTAAGATACCGGGTGTAGACTTCGTCAATATCTCGCTGTGGCCAGCCTACTTGGAGATCAAAGTCGAAGGACCAGTAGTCAATAAAATGCACCGATCCTAAGACAAAATCGAAATCGTACTGACCAAGCAAATTGCCAATACGCTCTTCGGTTATTGGAAAATAGTCTGCTTCCAACCCGAATTTGAGGGGAATACCAGTCTTACGCCCTGCTTCTAGAAGTTCTAAATATTCAGCCATAGAATACTTGAAATGTCTGCCCAGCCACTTTCTGACTTCAGGATCTTGCCTAGGATCCTCGAGGAGGTGTTCGTAGACGGGGAGAAACTCCTTGAACTGATGGGCGTGCTCCGTTATGCCGATTTCTGTTAGCCCACAACTCTGTCCTTGGATCCAAAATTTTTCTAACCAATCCAAGCTGAGCGGACCTTGTTCTAAATGCATGTGATAATCAATCATGTTATTTTTCCCCCTCGATTGCTAGCTCTTCGATAGTGGCAGTTGTGGCCTTGACTAAGTCGGTTGGAGCAAGCTTTAGCTGTGCACCGCGGACTCCTGCGCTAACCACAATGGAATCATATTCTAGAGCGCCCCGATCTAAGAGAGTAGGATAGCGCTTTTTCATTCCTACCGGTGAACAACCTCCACGCAAATAGCCCGTTAAGCCTAGTATCTCTTTGCTCGGTACTAACTCCACCCTCTTGTTCCCAGTAACCATGGCTACTTTCTTCAGATTTAGCTCTCCATTCCCAGGAATACAGCAGATCACAATACCCTGCCGATCCCCACGCACAACTAACGTCTTAAACACCTGCTCCACCGGTAGCTCGAGTTCCTGGGCCACGTGCTCTGCACTCAGATCTTCTTCATCAACCTCATACTCCAAAAATTCGTACTCTATACCTAGACCATCCAAAAGCCTAGCTGCGTTGGTCTTCTTCATCAGCTTTCCTCCACTTCGTTATCACCCTAAATGTCTTCGCTTTTTGTAGACACTGTTCCTCCACACAGGAAATATTAAGCTGTACCACGAATTAGTTAATATGTAGTTTTTTAATAAAAGGATGTGGAAAAAGATGTCTAGAAAGAAATACCTGACCACCTGTGTTTCGATAGTGATGATCTTCGTTGCAGCAACAGGAGTATTAGCCCAAGGGCAACCCTTAGTGATCGCTCATCGTGGGGCATCATCACTTGCTCCAGAAAACACTTTAGCAGCAGTGCGTAAAGCCCTCGACTTGAAAGTGGATGTGGTAGAAATCGACGTTCATCGTACCGCAGATGGTGAACTAGTGGTGATCCATGATGCCACTGTTGATCGGACCACAACCGGTTCTGGACCCGTTAATAGGTATTCGCTGGAAGAATTGAGAAGCCTCGACGCTGGAAGCTGGTTCAATCGTTCCTTTGCGGGCGAGAAGATCCCAACCCTCCGCGAGGTGCTGGAGACTACTAAGGATAAGGCTACCCTCTTAATTGAGCTCAAAGGTGAACGTACAGAGGTACGCACTGTAGAATTGGTGCAGGAGCTAGGCATGGCAGATCAAGTCATCATCCAGTCCTTTGATTTTCTCCAAATTCAAAAAGTCAAGCAAAAGTCCCCCGAAATCCCCACTGTCTTTCTAGTGAGGGAGCCAGAACATAAAGACGATCCCACCAAGGCTGCCTTATGGATGTGTAATATAGCAGACTATGTTGGAGCTAGTGGGATTGGTGTGCGCCACAACTGGTTCACTCTAGAATTCCTAGAGTTAGCTCAAGAGCGACATCTGGATATTTTCGTTTGGACAGTAGATCAGCAAAACGATATGAAGAAATTCATTAAGCACGGAGTACAAGGTGTTATCACCAACAGACCTCAGGATCTACAGAAGCTTCTGTAAGCATGCCTTAATATGAGGAGTCAAGTAAATTTCTAGGAGTGGTGCCATGAAAACGCTATTGAAGGTCTTGCTTACAATTATCCTCTCAGTTGTGCTCTTAATCGGAGGCCTAGTTGGTTATTTAGCCCTGACTGAATATCGGCCACAACCCATTATCCCTGTGCAACTTAGAGGAGGTCAACAGGACAGAGCCCTATCACCAGGGGACGAATTAATCGTTACCTCCTTTAATATTGGCTATGCTGCTCTTGATCAAGATACCGACTTTTTCATGGATGGGGGTACAATGTCGAGGGGAATTAGTAAGGAACGGATTGAAGCCAACCTAACGAAAATAGTGGATTTCTTGAAGTGGCAAGACTCGGATATTTATCTCATTCAAGAGGTGGATCAAAAAAGCACCAGAAGCTACTCAGTGGATCAAAGGGCTAAGATTTCCGATTCTCTAGAGGATTACGATTCGAGTTTTGGTATCAAC
The DNA here is from genome assembly GCA_002396805.1 of Firmicutes bacterium UBA4996. GTDB lineage: Bacteria > Bacillota > Limnochordia > Darwinibacteriales > Darwinibacteriaceae > UBA4996. The sequence goes on from DGYW01000013.1 coordinate 85,390, forward strand.
TATCAAGTGGGCTGGGTGCCGGTCCCCCTCCAACAACCGATGGGCAAGGTCCTGTCTGGGATTTTGACGCTATCTAAGTTCACCGTAAGTGATACTTCTCGTTATGTTCTACCAGGAGAATACTCGTGGCCAACCCGTTTAGCACAATTAGACCGTTGTCTGTTGGAGAGTCGAATTCCCCTCACCAACAGGAAAGAGTTGGTCATTGCCCATGTGCATCTCTCGGCTTATGATGAAGGCGGGTTTATACGCAACCAACAGCTCTCTTTTCTAGAAGAGTATGCCCGTAGCGAATACGCCAAAGGTAATTATGTGATCATAGGCGGGGACTGGAACCATCTCTTGTCCAAGAATCCTGATGAATTTCGGGCTCGACATTCGGCTAATTGGCCCGACTGGCTACAGCTGCTTCCAAGAGACTTTCTCAGTGAGTTCAAATGGGCGTACGACGAAGAAATTCCGACTAATCGTAGTTTAGAAGCACCTTATAACCCCAAGACATCTTTCGTTGTTACTATAGATGGTTTCCTAGTTTCACCAAATATTGAGATCCTAGAAGTACGTGGTCATGATTTGGGTTTTCAGTTTAGCGATCATAATCCCGTGACAGTGCGCTTAAGACTTGAACAAGCCTTCGAAGAACAAGACCTTATGGATGTAGAGGATACCCACGATTA
>DGYW01000013.1:86246-86503 GCA_002396805.1 Firmicutes bacterium UBA4996
GACAAAATATCTTCAAAAGCCACCCCAAACGCGAACGAGGTGGCTTTTCGTGTATTTCCAAGAAAGAAAAAAGACACCCGCTTATAGTGGTGTCTGAAAAAATGGCTCCCCGGGTTGGACTCGAACCAACAACCCTTCGGTTAACAGCCGAATGCTCTGCCATTGAGCTACCGAGGAGCGAAGCCTCCAATGCAACACCGTGAAAACAGGCAGCATCGCATAAGAGAAAAAATGGATCTTGTGCAACGTCGTCGCCA
>DGYW01000023.1:0-285 GCA_002396805.1 Firmicutes bacterium UBA4996
AGTGCAGAAGAAGATCGAATTCAGCTCAAGACATTTCGGAACGCCCTTATGGCTCTTGTTTGTAATTTTGAGTATGTAATAGGAAATCATGATATTGCTTATCTTACTAAGGCGGAAAACGTGCAGTTAGTTGACCAGCCGATGAATAGTCTAAGACAAAAAGTACACGAAGGGTTCTCTTTCTTCTTCCTGGATAGTGAAGAGTCACAATCCCCTCAACTAGACTTCAGTTTGATGGTTGGCACAAAGCGAACTGTATTTGTTTTTAGCCATCGGCCTTTGCTC
>DGYW01000023.1:462-1074 GCA_002396805.1 Firmicutes bacterium UBA4996
CCGTAACTCTTGAAAAAAATCGATTGTTTACTCCAGGGGTTGCCCAACACTGTCTTTGGGGAGAGGAGTTCCTTCAGCAGTTAATTGAGAAGGGATTTTATCCGATCTGCATTCATGGGCACTTACATTGGAACTTCTGTCTTGTTAACGATTGGGTGATTCAGGTGTGCATTCCTTCCCTTGTAGACTCTTGGGAGGTAGGAAAACCGGCGGGGTCATTTGGTGAATTGATAGTGGATGACGCCAATGTGTATTTGGATATAAAGGGACTTTTGCCAGCACATTATTGTTTTCAACTGAAAGGGTGAAGGTAATGGTTAAATATGCTGAACGATATTATTCCCAGATAAGTGTTCTGCTAGAGGGTACTTATCATAGTCAAAAAGAAACCATTGGGACCGTAGCACGCGTGCTGGCCGATACCATTGAGGCCAAGCATACGATTTGGACTTTCGGATGCACTCACGGTTCTATGTTGGCGGCGGAAATGTACTATCGGGCAGGTGGTCTCATTCCAGTCAAAGGCATTTTCGCACCAGGGCTTTGGCTTGATCAGATTCCGGTGACTCGTACCTCAAATCTCGAGAAGTTAGAAGGATACGGTAAGGTAAT
>DGYW01000023.1:1260-1637 GCA_002396805.1 Firmicutes bacterium UBA4996
TTGGATGGTCTGCCCTTACAGACCGGGGATGTACTCATTGTTACATCAACATCCGGGAAAAACGCGGTCCCGGTGGAAGTAGCTTTGGAAGGCAAGGCCAGAGGCCTAACAGTTGTCGCTTTGACTTCGCTTGAGTATTCCAAACAGATCGAGGCTGGGCACAGTTCTGCAGAAAAACTGTATACCATAGCCGATATCGTCTTAGATAATGGGGCACCATACGGTGATGCACTGATTTCTTACCCCGGATTCCCTGGCTTCGCTGGAGCAGTGGGGGCAACATCTACGATAACTGGGGCTTTGCTTCTTAACGCCATCGTTGTTGAAACCGTTGGCCTGCTACTTGAGGACGGATTTGATCCACCCGTCTATATGAG
>DGYW01000023.1:1822-2071 GCA_002396805.1 Firmicutes bacterium UBA4996
AATAAGAGGGTCATCAATGATTATTCTAGTCCCTAATTTAAACCGCTCAAATTTCAATGGGGTCCCTGTCTAAGAGACAGGGATTTTTTCGTGCGATAGTCAGTCGTACAGGTTTGAAGATATGTTCAAACAATCAAGCCTTAATTGCCAGTTGTATACGGAGCAGTCAGACTATCAGCGGGCTACGCGGGTACTCGCGGAATTAGGGAGACAAACCAAGTGCGTGAATAAACGTCGGGGATAATCAAG
>DGYW01000023.1:2248-2549 GCA_002396805.1 Firmicutes bacterium UBA4996
CCATTAATGGCTATATACCGCGCAGACTGCGAGTAGCCATAATCCATAAGAATTGCAGCCCACTGCTTGTACTATCACCAACATAGGGGGCTGGCTACTCAGTAAATACATTGGGTACCTAAAAGCCCGTCAGAAAAGGCACCAAGCAAACAAGATTCAACGTTTCAAACGAAATGTCCAGGAGTACTACACCCCTGACCGTTTGCGAAAGACACAAGCGTCACAGAATTACGTAACTACCCAAAAAAACTAAAGAAAACATATGGGAAAGCCGTATGCCTTCATTGGGCACGTACGGTTT
>DGYW01000023.1:2838-4191 GCA_002396805.1 Firmicutes bacterium UBA4996
GGTGAGTTTAGGAATCAAGTCGATCGAATTTGGGAGATATTTTGGTCCGGTGGGGTCACGAACCCTTTATCCGTGATCGAACAGATTACCTATTTGTTGTTTATTAAAGGGTTAGATGAAGTGGAGACCAAGAACGAGAAAGAATCTGTGGTTCTTGGGACCGAATTCGCACCGATTTTCACTCAGGACAAGCAACATCTCCGGTGGAGTCAGCTTAAGAACTTTAGTGCCGAGAAAATGTATCAAGTGGTTAGTGAAGAGGTTTTCCCTTTCATCAAGACCCTTAATAATGGAGCCTCCACTTCTTATGCCAAGTTTATGGCGGATGCCATTTTTATTATCCCCACCCCTCAAATGTTAGAACGGGTGGTTACAGCTATATCCGCTTTGCCCCTTGAGGATCGAGACGCTAAGGGTGATCTATATGAGTATCTTTTATCTAAGATTGCTCAGTCCGGTACTAATGGCCAGTTTAGAACGCCTAGGCACATTATTCAAATGATGGTGGAGTTGATGAAACCCACCCCGCAGGATAAGATTGTGGATCCAGCCGCTGGGACTGGAGGATTTTTAATGGCTTCTGCGGAGTATTTGCGTGAGAACCATGAGGACATGTTCTACGATGAGAAGCTTAAAAAGCATTTTAACCAGTCTATGTTTTATGGTTTTGACTTCGATAACACCATGCTGCGCATTGGTGCAATGAATATGATGTTACATGGTATTGAAAACCCCAATATTGAATATCGGGACAGTCTTTCTGAAAGCAATACCGACACAAACAAGTATACCTTGGTCTTAGCAAATCCTCCTTTTAGGGGCTCTTTAGACTACGATTCAGTCTCAAATGATCTTTTGGCAATTACCAGAACTAAGCGTACGGAATTGCTTTTTTTATCACTCTTCCTGAGAATTCTAGAGCCAGGAGGCCGTTGTGCTTCAATTGTGCCTGATGGAGTTCTCTTTGGCTCATCCCGCGCTCATAAAGCCATTCGTCAGGAGATTATTGAGAACCACAAGCTAGATGCCATCATCTCCATGCCTAGTGGTGTGTTTAAGCCCTATGCAGGCGTTTCCACTGGGATTATGATCTTCACCAAAACCGGTGTCGGTGGGACAGACAAGGTCTGGTTTTATGACATGGAAGCAGATGGCTATTCCTTAGATGACAAGCGCACACCAATCAAAGAGAACGATATTCCTGATATCATAGCTAGATACAACAATCTAGCCAAAGAAGAAAACAGGAAGCGTACTGAAAGGTCCTTCTTTGTATCTAAAGAAGAAATCGTTCGAAACGACTACGATCTCTCCATTAATCGCTATAAAGAGATTGAGTATGAGGAAGTGGAG
>DGYW01000054.1 GCA_002396805.1 Firmicutes bacterium UBA4996
CGGACCTGGCAGTGCGGCACCATACAGCTGGACTTCCAGATGCCCCAGCGCTTTGACCTGACTTATGTCGGGCCCGATGGCGAGAAGCATCGTCCCATTATGATCCACAGAGTTATTTTCGGAAGCATAGAGCGGTTTATCGGGATTTTGATAGAGCACTTCGCCGGGAAGCTTCCGTTATGGCTGGCGCCGGTTCAAGTCAAGATTCTTACTGTAACAGAGAAGTTCAACGATTATGCTTATGAATTGGAGAAGCAGTTTACGGAAGCAGGCCTGAGAGCTCAGGTGGATGGCAGGAATGAGAAGATCGGATATAAAATCAGGGAGGCCAGAAACCAGAGGGATTCCTATCTGCTGGTAATCGGAGAACGTGAAGCAGAATCGGGTACCGTTTCTGTTCGTTCCAACAGGGAAGGGGAGCTCGGCGAGATGTCCGTCCGGGACTTCATTACCAGATTAAGGCAGGAGATCGACACGAAGGCTTTCCAATAAGAAGCGCATGAATCCACAGGGACGGTTCTCTTGCCTCGAAGTAGCAGAACCCTCCCTAATACTTCTAAGGATAACTAAGTGTGACTAAGGATGACGTATGCATGGGTGTTTTGCAATGAGACTATAGCCATTGCAGAACACCCATCCTTCATCTTTTATTGATCCTCGGTTCGTTCCGCTTTTTATTGATCCCCCGGTGCGTTCTACTTTTTATCGATCCCTCGGTACGGCGCTGCACTTATCCTCAGTGCCATACCGCCATACCGGCCCCGGCGGCAGCCAGGCGCACCTATAGAGTTTCTCTGTTAGGTAGTAATTCCCTTAAGAGTGCATGCATTTCATGGAATCGTTTTGCGCGTATCTGCATCCGCTTTCCAAGACGCACCGCAAGATTATAGGCGAAATCTTTGCAAGCGTCTTTGTTGTACAACTGTATAGTGCTTAAATGCATCACATTAATACCTTGTCTTTCCAGTATGGCTGACCGCATCATATCCTTGCCTTGATCCCATGGACTGTTGTGATAGGCGAAGCTCTCATATTCCACGGCTAGTTTCGCCTGCTTGTAATACAGATCCGCAAAGCAGCGGTTTTGTCCCAGGCGTAGACGTACTTCATTATTTAGCTTTATCTCGTGATTGAAAACAGATCCTCCAAGTCCATATCCTCCCAGATTGTGAGGTAGCGCCAAAATCATATAGGCGATGGATTCCATAATCGTTTGAATATTACGAGATTTCAGAGCCACCTAATCTCCTGAAATAGGGCCCCTCAATCTCTTATGTAGAGCCATTAAGATGATGGTGGGAGCCACTGGATATTTCGCTTAGATGAATTCATCAATGTTATACGGTAGGATGAATCAAACGAAGAACAAAGATCTATGAGCACGGATGCAAAGTCAAGGCCTTAACACACAATATCTTTAATAAGGTGTGCACAGTACTAGAAATGACCCCATGCAGTAGTCGGGATTGTGGGCAGTGTGGGCAAGTCAACCCCATAGAATTACTACAAATAGACTTGTCCAAGGCTTGGGGTAAAGCTCTTTTAAGTTTGACCCCATAGGGCTTTTCCCCAAGCTGGCACTGTTCACAATCCTAACCTAAGCTAAGATTACTTTAATCAGGAATTCTACGTTTTCTTTGGCGCATGGAAACATCTCCATCAATTGTCATGGTATACGATGAAGGGATGATTCGATCCAAAATGGAATCGGCCAAGGCACTTCCTCCCAACCTTTCATGCCATCCTTCAGGAATAAACTGTGAGCAGATTATGGTTGATGAGCAGCCACAGCGGGACTCCATCAATTCAAGTAAATCCCTCTGCTCGGAATCAGATGTAGGAATTAGCAAAAATTCATCCAGAATCATCAGGGAATATTTTTGATACTGCCTCATGAGTTGCTGATACTTCCCCTGAATCCGTGCTGCCTCCAATTCGCTGAACAATTCTGGGAGACGGATGTATCTCGTTTTATAGCCCGACTGACAGGCGTTGACTCCAAGCGCATTGGCGATATATGTTTTACCAGAACCGGTGGCTCCTATAAGGATGACATTTAGACTCTGACGGATATATTCATTGTCAGCCAGACTTCCCAACAGATCGCGATTGAGGTGTCTGTCTGGGAGATACTCGATATTTCCCAGAAAAGCGGACGAGTTCACAAATTTAGCATTTTTGATCAGACGCCGGATATTGTTGTTATGTCTAGAATCATATTCAGCATCGGCCAATAGTGCCAATCGTTCGTGGAACGACAGCGACTGATACTCTATCTCATTCTCGACCTGCTTTTGGTAGGCTTCCGCAAATGCAGGAAGACGCATGTTTTTTAGCTTTCTTACAGTCTCATTCTTCATGGTTTCCACCTCCGTAATAACCTAGATTCCCGGAATTTCTAACGATGAATTTGAAACAAAACGTTGAAATTTGAATAAATATCAGCATTTACCCTTGACATTTACCTCGTTACACAATATAATATATGTAACGAGGTGATGAGTATGGGTATCGTCTATCAGCATAATAAAAAGACTGGAATAACCTACGCTTATGAGAATGTGCCGTACTGGGATAAGGAAAAGCAGCAGTCCCGGGCCAAGCGCACCCTTCTTGGGCGGGTAGATCCTAAGACGGGAGAAATCATTCCCACCCGTTCCTACAAACGGAAAACAGAACCGGGAGCGAAGGAACGGCCAAAGCGTGGGCCGGTGCCAATCACCAAAGTCCAACGGAGCTTTTACGGCGCCAGCTATCTGCTGGATCAAATCGGGAAGAAGGCCGGAATCCAGCAGGATCTCAAGGAGTGCTTTCCGGACCGCTACCGGCAGATCCTTTCCATCGTGTACTATCTAATCCTGGAGGAAAACAATGCCCTGAGCCGGTTCTCCCACTGGCAACGGCTGCACATCCACCCTTACGGCAAGGATATCCCTTCCCAGAGGAGTAGCGAACTTTTCCAATCCATTGATGAGGAAAGCCGGATGGCCTTCTTCAAAAAACAGGGAAGACGCCGAATTGAAAAGGAATATTGGGCCTTTGACATTACCTCCATCTCCAGCTATTCCCAGACTCTTTGCCAGGTGAAAAAAGGCAGGAACAAGGAATACGACCGATTGCCCCAGATCAATCTGGCCCTGCTCTTCGGAGAAGAATCCGGCCTTCCCTTCTACTATCGGAAACTGGCCGGCAACATCACCGATGTGAAGACCGTTAAGCAGCTCATGGCAGAGTTTGATGTGATGGGCTACAAGAAGGTCAATGTCATCCTAGACCGGGGTTTTTACAGCAGCGGTAATATCAACCAGCTCTACAAGAACCACCAGAAGTTCATTATCGGAGTCAGGCTGGGCCTGAACTATGTGAAGGAAATCCTTGAAAAAGAGCGGGAATCCCTTCCCCTTTGGTCCAATCTGAAGACCCAGTTTGGGACCTACGGCCTTTGCCGCCCCATGGAATGGAACTACGAACAGGAGCGGCCATACAAAGGGGATGTGCTTACAGGGACGAGGAGAGCCTACCTGCACCTGTTCTACAATCCGGAGAAGGCCGCTCGAGATCAGGTGGAGATGAATGACTACCTGACCAGCCTACATAACGATCTCACGGAAGGAACCCGAAAAGAGTATCGCCGCAAGGATTACGACAAATACTTTCACATCAGCTCCACACCGAAGCGAGGCCTGAAAATCGTCCCGAAGGAAGAGGCAATGCGAGAGGCCGCCAGGAATTATGGTTACTTCGCCTTGCTGTCTAATGAGGTCAACGATCCCTTTGAGGCCCTGTCCCTCTACCGGAGCAAGGACATCGTTGAAAAGGGTTTCGGCAACCTAAAAGATCGGCTGAACTTCAGAAGGATGGAAGTTTCCTCCGAACTTTCCTTGAACGGCAAGCTTTTCGTTGAATTTGTAGCCCTTATCTATCTTTCCTACGTGAAAAAGAAAATGCAGGAGGCCAGTCTGTTTGATAAATGGACGCTGCAGGGGTTGCTGGACGAATTGGATACCATTGAGCTATTGGAGTCCCCTGAGCACGGCAGGCTGCTTGGTGAGGTGACTAAAAAGCAGGAGCAGCTCTATCTGTCATTGGGTGTGGATCCTCCCTCGTTATAAATTCCGGGAATCTAGGTTATAAGCCTGTTCCTCTACCCGGTATGAATCAAACAGTTTCTGCACAACATCTTTTGTGGAATCTCCAATGTCGGTAGCCCATTTTAGGAAACGGGCAGAGTCCCACTCACTGTATAACTGATGATTGGGCGGCATATGATCAACAACCGTGGAATACTGTCCACGCCGTCCATACAGACGCTTGTGGCTGCAGATACGAGATCCTTTGTAGAAAACTTCAATCATGTTTTTAGTGTATCTTACATCCACTTTTTTCTTAACGTACTCATAGGGAGTCGAGTAATTTTGGTAATCTAACCCTATATGGTAGTTTAGTTGTACCGTAGCGGTTTTCCATTGTGCAAACTCATAGGGGTATAGGGGCAATGGCTGCATGAATGGAAGTTCTTCTTCCATGAACACAGAATAGCGGCTGCCCTCTCTTTTCTGGAATTCATTGTGGTTGAGTCGTTCCAGCTCTTTGCTGATTGCTGCATTCATCTTACTGATGTCAAAGAATTGACGGTTACGCAATTTGGCAATGATATGGGAGGTTACCTGTCCTGCCGTTCCTTCCACAGCTGCTTTGTCTTTCGGTGTAGCAACTCTAGCGGGAAGGAGGGCTGTCTGATAGTGATCTGCCAATTCCTGATAAGCACGATTAACAATGGGATCTTCATATTTCTTGTTACTGAGTATTCCAGTTTTGAGATTATCCGGTATAAGCAATCTAGTGGAAGCCCCGAAATACTCATACATGCTGATATGCACATTGATCCAGTCTTCCTCTTTCAAGGTGAGACAGGCCTTCGCAAAACAGTACATGCTGAATGGTAGAGTGGCAACAAATAAATATACCTTACAGCTTTTCCCTGTCACCTTATCATAGAGAGGCAAGGGTGTACCCACCCAATCCACCATAAGCTTATCTCCAGGCTTATGCCTGATATGCATGGTAAGACGGTGCTGGTTCACGTATTCCTGATATAGCTTGCAGAATTGGGAATACATGTACGGTGGCTTGCCTGAACGGCGGCAAGCATCCACATATTCTTCCCAAAGAAGTTTTAGTGTCACACCGCTTTTCAAAAGTTCCTTGTGGAGGTAGTCATAATTCGGAGCGACAAGCACCGGCACCTGGGATTCCTCTGGAAACAGAAGCTGATGAAGTTCCAGATCGTTAAGAATATTCAAGGAATCTTCGGAAACTGAATGCTCCTCAGATGCCTTAAACACCTTTGCCACTGTGTTTCTGGATACTTTCAAAGTATCCGCAATTCTTCGCTGACTATAGCCTTTGGTACGAAGCTGCAAAATTTGTTTTTCTTTGGACAT
>DGYW01000045.1 GCA_002396805.1 Firmicutes bacterium UBA4996
GGAAGCTATCCCAAAACCCATGGGGTTCCCAACAATGTTTACTATGATCCCGTTCTTAATGTAAGGCGGGAAAGTCCCCGGGACGTGTCCGTTCCCAACATTGGTGAACTATTTCAGGAAGCTGGTTTGTCGACCATGTCCATTAACCACTTCATGATGGATAAAGGAACAGACGTACAAATCACTGGAGGTTGGAATACGGTCAACAGTAGATTGAAAAGCGACTTGCCTGCCCTTTTGGTCTTCATTGAGCAGACTCCCGATGGTGTTGGTCATCAACAGGGTGCCAAGAGTGACGAAATTGCTGGATCCATGAAACGAGTAGACCGTAGTTTTGGTAAGCTAATTAAGACCATGCAAGATTTGGGGATCTACGAAAATTCAGTTGTGATTCTCACTGCGGATCACGGGATGACCCACATAGAGGAAGGCAAACGGCTGGGCAATTCAGTCACTAATGCCTTAACCATTCCTGGCCTCAAGATGGAATACTTAGGTAGTGGTGTGGTCCCGGCTGATGATACTGATCTACTGTGGTTCCATATGGTCACGGGTGCCGCGATTGTGTATCGTAACCCAGTTACCGAAGAACAAGAGGAGATGTTGATCCAACGGCTCACATCTCTTGAGGGAGTTCATTCTGTGTGGGATCGAGAACGGATTGAACAAGAAGGTATGCATCCTGCTGTAGCTGACCTATGGATCAACCTAGAGGATGGCTACGGATTAGCAGCCCATGAAATGGGTGGCCATGCAAGCATCTTCCAGCAATCTGTTCCCCTGCTAATTAAGGGCCCTGGAATCAAACAAGGACTAACCTTGGATGGGACGAGCGGAATTCGCACCATCGACATTGTCCCCACCATTTTACATATGATGGGACTAGAAATACCAGATACAGTGGATGGTCGTATCTTAACTGAGATTTTTGATTAGAACACAAGCTAAGTGAAAACCCCCCTGACCCAATCTCGGGTTGGAGGGGTTTTTAGATCACCAAAAGTCCCACAAGCACTAATCGACCAGAATTTGCAGTATTTCGCCGTGCACTAAACCATTGGAGGCCAAAATCTCGCTTCCTAAAGGATTGAAAGGATGACCATTGCAATCGGAAATTTGACCACCCGCTTCTGTAACAATGAGGCTACCAGCGGCCATATCCCAAGGCTTTAGATACTTTTCCCAAAAGGCCTCAAAGCGTCCACAGGCCACATGGCAGAGATCGAGAGCGGCTGCTCCGGGCCGCCTTACCCCTTGAGAAGCCTTATAAGCTTCTTCAAACGCTCGCATATTGTCATCTGGGTTAGTTGCTACATCATACGGAAAACCCGTTGCCAAGAGACTGTTCTGTAATACAGGCTCCTTGGACACTTTGATCCTCTCCCCATTTACATAAGCACCACTGCCCCGTTCGGCGGCAAAACACTCTTTAGAAACAGGATTATAGACAATTCCTAAGATGATTTCCCCACCTTTAGCCAAAGCCAACGAGATCGCAAAATAAGGGAATCCGTGGGCGAAATTGGTGGTTCCATCTAACGGGTCAATATACCACACAAATTCATCTGACCTTTCGGTCCAACCCCCTTCTTCTGCACAGATACTGTGGTGGGGGAACAATTTTGTGAACTGTTCAACAATGTACTGCTCTGATGCGCGGTCAGCATCGGTAACAAGATCAATACTACCTTTTTGTTCAATAGAGAACCCAGAGTGCATTTTATCCAGTAGAATGTCACCTGCCGCCAGTGCTACTGCTTGTACCTTTTCAATCACGTATGCTACCTCCCGTTCATACTGCTACCTTCTAATTCTCCTTATCAAAGAAAACACCTACCAAATAAGGAATATTCACGGTGGCCCGGAGATTGGCAGAGGCCATTAGGGGAGTAGCTCGAACAGCATTTAATTAAGTCTAGAAAGTAATTGTCAATAACAAAAAGGCAAGCCCAGCCGTTACTCAATTAACGACCAAGCTCGCCTTAATTTTACGGCACTTTAGGTTACCTAAAGTTTGCCATACCTCCGAAAGATCATATTGATCATCCCCCCTTCTTGGAGTTGATTGTGGGTCCCACTGCTCTTTCATTGTAACAACGAGACCACTAGTGTGCTTCCCAAATACTAATCAGAATTATTCTTTCCTGTGGGCACTCACTATTTTGCGAATACTATCATAACCGAGATGATAGCGTTCCATGAGGGAATAAATGCTCTCTCCCTTACGAAAAAGACGTACGATTTCTTTGTTTCTCTGGGCGATATGCTTTCTGGTTCCGTTTCGTTCACCCCAACCTAACCTCTCCTCGGGCTTTTTGGGGATATAGATTTCTACACCTTGCACATATTCTTGGATAGCATCAAGGAGATGCTCTGGCAAGACATCTTCGGCGTTAACATACATAAAGGCCAACGTCCCCCTTTTATTTAAAGTACGGGCGTTGGCCTAGTTTACACTCTAAAAGCATGGTGAATTAGATCTACGGGATCATCCACCACCGGTAGGCCAACGCATGAACATGGTTCTCTGTAATCAAGTTCATTTGGATTGTAACAGTCATCTGGCCCACCTCGCTTTCTTTATTTTCTGACTCTAGAATACCCCATTAGGGAGGAATAGGCAAGGGAAAATCACTTCGGAAGAGTTTTTTCCGGAGAGTGCGTATTGGGGAAAAGTTAAATAGAGACAAAATATCCCTTTGATCAAAGACGCCTGCCAGTTATAATCAACTTAACCGATGGATGAAAAATACATGCTAAGCGCAGTTTGGAGGCAAAAATGATAGATTTAAAGAAATACGGACTGACAACCCGTTTTGAACAAGAAGCCACATTATATGAGGGGTACTTCACAGCCAGGATCATCTCCCAACACCGGGAGCTGTATAATGTTGTGAGCCAGTCTGGAACCGCACTCGCCACGGTTTCTGGAAAATTAGCCTATAATGCAGTTGATAATACCCACTTCCCAGCTGTTGGCGATTGGGTGATGATTGATCGGGCTGACGATCGTTACGGCAACGCAGTAATTCATCATGTGTTGCAGCGCAAAAGCGTGTTCACCCGCAAAGCGGCAGGCACTACCAACTCTTTACAGATTGTGGCTGCGAATATAGACACCGTTTTCATTTGCATGGCACTGGATGCAGACTTTAACTTACGCCGCCTAGAAAGATATCTTTCTATCGCTTGGGATAGCCCTGCAGTTCCAGTTATAGTATTAACAAAGGCGGATCTCTGCGCTGATGTGGATGAAAAACTAACCCAGGTCTTTGCAGTAAATTCCGGAGCGGAAGTGATTGTCTGCTCCGGCCTACAGGAAAACGGCTATAAAGACATCCTCCCACATATCAACGAAGGAAAAACCATCGCATTCATTGGCTCTTCTGGCGTGGGAAAATCCACACTCATTAACCATTTGATGGGCGATGACATACTTTCTACCGGGGAAATTCGGGCTGACGGTAAAGGGCGCCACACTACAACCCACCGGCAGCTACTTCTGCTACCTAACGGTGGCATTGTAATTGACACCCCGGGGATGCGAGAGTTACAGCTAGATTCGGGAGATTTGTCTCGATCCTTTGAAGACATTGAGGAGCTGGCAGCCTTGTGCAAGTTCAATGACTGCTCCCATAAAAACGAACCTGGTTGTGCCGTTAGAAAGGCAATCTTTGACGGAGAGCTAGCGGAAGGGCGGCTGCAAAATTACTATAAGCTGCAAAAGGAAATCTGCTATGATGAGCTCAACTCGCGCCAACGGGAAGAAGAAAAGATCAAAAATATGTTCGGTAGTATGGCGGGCTTGAAACAAGCCCTTAGGCATGCAAGGAGTAAAAACAAGCGTAGATAAAAAAGCTGTGCCGTTATTTAGTCAGCATTCTCCACACACCTAGAGCAAAAAACACCAGAGCTGTAAGGATGAGAATCAAAATACTTCCGAAAGCACCTAGGGTGTAATCGCCGAACTGGAAGACTACGCCAAGACTTGTCTTAAACTCAGCCACTATCTCCGGCGGTGCTCCCATAAAAGACTGGGCTAATGGCACCTCCATGAACACCTGTCTAAAAAGGGCGGCTGCGTGAGAGATGGGAAACACGCGAATTACAGCCTGCACCGGGCTTGGCAAGACACTAATCGGCACATAGATGCCTGTTAAAAAACCAATTAAGGTTCCGATTATGGTGCTGGCTACTGCGAAAGCATTTTGTGTCTTGAAGAAGGAAATCAGGAAAAACACCATGGACCCACTGGCTATGACTGAGAGCAGTACCAGACCTATGACCTTAAGCATGGCCAGAACGGGAAGAAGTCCTCCTCCGTTGACTAAGATGTATACCTCTGCCAAAACAAGGGCCACCATGCTCATAATCACACCTACAATGATTGTGCTGATCAGGTAGCCTCCCACTATGGAGGTTCTTGTTAGGGGAGAGCAATGAAAGTCTTTGGCAACTCCCTTGCTCTGATCATCCACGACCACACTTGCGGCACCCATTGTTGTGGTAACCGAAGTTACTGCTAAAAGACCCGCCATAATCCAGCTGTCCATGAGAAAACGAGCGCCCTTGATCTCAGTCAGATCAGCTGTGATGGTATCTCCTAAGAATAAAACATACAAACCTATGATAATGAAAACTGCCAATAAGGAGAAAAAGACGGCAGTGCGATCTCGAAAGTAGAGTTTCAGATTACGGATGGCTAATGGAATCATGAGCGAATCTCCTTTCCGGTGATGCCAATGAAGGCATCATCCATGGTACCTTGGAGCACCTCGAAACCGGAAATATGCTCTCTGCAACGTTCGATAATAGGCAAGGCGTCAAGGGTACTGGCGATGGCGATGGTGACTATGTCAGCCTGTTCTTCGTAACTGAGGGAGAGCTCTTCTAGTACGTGGGTTAGTTCTTTCCTATGAGCGACGTGCAGTCGCAATTGGTCGGTGGCATATCTTGCCTTCAACTGTGCAGGAGTGCCTTTGGCAGCAATTTCCCCATGATCAATAACTATCACATAATCGGCCTTCGCTGCCTCCTCCATATAGTGGGTGGTCAAGAAGACCGTCATTCCAGTCTCTTCTTGCAGTTCGCGGATGCATCCCCACACGTTTCTCCGGGTTTGGGCATCTAGACCTGTGGTGGGTTCATCGAGAAAGAGAATTTGGGGCCTATTTACAAGAGCCCTGGCAATGTCGGCACGTCTACGTTGACCGCCGGAGAGTTTTCCATAGGGACGATCTAGAAAATCTAGGGCTTCTGTGGCTTCGGCTGCCTGTACTACCGCTTCATGCAGGTCAGACCCTGCAAGGCCGTAAAAGCTTCCTCTGGTGAGAAGATTCTCCCTGACCGTCAAAAGGTCATCAAGGAGGTGTCCTTGAAAGACTACACCAATAGCTGAGCGAATTTTGCTATCTTCTTGACCTAAGGCATGACCATTAATCACCACTTCACCTTCATCGGCCTTCAGAGCTGTGCTTAGGATCTCAATAGTTGTGGACTTGCCCGCGCCATTGGGTCCTAAAAAGGCAAACAGTTTGCCTTTCTCCACGTAAAAATCAATGCCCCTGACCGCTTTCACATTACCATAGGATTTGACCAAACCATGAACTTCTATCATTTTCTCCATGACTCGCCTTCTTTCTGCCAATTTCCTGGAAACTATCATGTCATGGTAGTACTTGGCATTCTTATGCCTTGATTGGGAATTTATGTATCATGAAAGGTGTATTCTACATGTTGGAGGAACTTCCTGTAAGTGATCATGGTA
>DGYW01000037.1 GCA_002396805.1 Firmicutes bacterium UBA4996
GATTTTAGCAAGGAGTCGGGGCGACAAGGTGTCCGAATTTTGTTGTCACAACATCCGGAAATTACTGCTATCTTTGTAGCTAGTGACTTGATGGCTGCTGGAGCGGTGGAGGAATTACACTCTATGGGTTTAAAGGTGCCCGATGAGATTTCTGTTGTGGGTTTCGACGACCAGGATTTTTGCACACATGTGAGTCCCAGTTTAACTACTGTTAGACAAGACATGTATAGATTTGGTAGGAAAGCGGCGCAGGAGTTAATCATGATGATTGGCGATGAGCATTACCACCCCAGTCACCTTGATTTGTCGACAGTGGTAGTACCAAGGGCCTCTACCGGGCCTGCGCGCATCTTAGGCTAATGGGGGGTGTTTTGTTAGGAAGAGTTGTTGTCGGACAGATCAAAGTCAGAAGGAGGCTGCATAATGAAAAGGATTAGTTTGGCTATGGTGATGGTTTTGATCTTGACCTCTCTGGTTAGTGCACAACAGGTGAGGATTGGTGGCTTCGGTGGCAATGATACCGTCATCGTCGAAGAGATGATAGAACGTTTCGTTCGTCCAGCCTTAGCCGGAACTGGAATTAGTGTAGTATACGAGCCTGTAGCAGATGATTATCAAAGATTTATAGTAAATGCTCTATCAGCAGGAACCGCGCCAGATCTTTTCTATATGGATATCTTTTGGGCCGGTTCTCTCATGCGTAGCGGAACTGTAGAACCCTTGAACGCGTATCTAGAGAAGTCCTCGGTGTTGAAGCCGGATCATATCATTGACTCTTTATTGGACGCCTTTACCATCGACGATCAAATCTATGGTATCCCGAAGGATTTCAACACCCTGGCGGTCTTCTTTAACAAAGACCTTTTTGACTATGCCGGTGTGGAATATCTTAATGATGATGACACCTGGGAAACTTTCTATGAAAAATTGGCTGCAGTAGCCGCGGTGGATCCAGATATCTACGGTTTAGCTCTGCAACCAGAATTTGCTCGTATGGGTGCCTTGGCTTATGCCGCTGGTTTTACACCCTTTGATGACTCTGGCAAAACTAATCTTGCAGACGATGGCTTCGTAGAGTCTTTCAAGTGGTATACAGACATGGCCACAACCGGAGTAGGCATCATGCCAGCCGATCTTTCTCAAGGATGGGGGGGTGGTGCTTTAGCCACAGAGCAAGTTGCAGCTGCTCTAGAAGGTGCATGGGTAATTGGAGCTTTGAAAGATGAGGCACCAAATCTGCAGTACGGTGCTACCTTAATTCCAAAACATCCTACTACTGGTCAACGAGGCAACCTCATTTTTACGGTAGCCTGGGGCATGAATGCTGCTTCACCAAACAAGGATGCTGCTTTTAAGGTTCTGGAAGTTCTGACCAGCGAGGAAGTCCAGCAGTGGGTTCTTGAGAGAGGGTTGGCTATTCCAAGTCGCGTTGCTTTAGCCGATAATCCCTATTTTCAACAAGATAATCCAGAGGCACAAGCAAACTATACCGTTTTCTTAGGTGCTTCGGATGGTAATGTCCTGCCTTTCAGCTTTGGCATCTATGGTGGGGACTGGATGTCGCCCATCAATGAAGCCCTTTCAGCTGTGATGAGCAAACAAAGCACTCTAGAAGAAGCTTTGCATGAGGCCCAGATTCGCCTTGACGCCCTGATGCAAAGATAGGAATGTGAAGGACATTTGGGGTTTCCCCAAATGTCCTCTCTCAAGGAGGGAATTGTGTGCATAACAAATCCTCATTTCGTGGTCTAGGCGAAAAATTGGCACCCTATGTTTTGCTGGCCCCATTCTTGTTTACTTTGCTTGTGTTTTTTGGCTATGCCTTTGTACGAGTGGTATATTTTAGTTTCACCAACTATGATTTGTTTTCCCCGCCACAATGGATAGGATTCAAGAACTACTTAAACATTCTTAAGGATTTGGACTTTGGGCGCGCCTTGAAGAACTCATTGACCTTTATGGTCATTGTCACAGCTGCACAGACCATCTTGGCACTATTCTTGGCTTTGCTATTGAATCAAAAAGTGCGGGGCATCAAATATTTCCGGGCAGCCTACTACATGCCTAGTGTAACTTCGTCAGTAGTGATCACCTTGATCTTCATCTGGTTCTTCCAACGCCGTGGTGTACTCAATTTTTTGGTCACTACGTTTCTAGAATACCAGGGTTTAATTGTTCTCTTTTTACTTTTGTTTGCTCTTTTCCAGGGGCTGTTGGTGTTTTACGAAAAATGGCGCAAGCGACCAGTCAGCATTTTCGAGCCAAGTTTTCTCTTTTTGTCACTCTTTATTTCGTTTGCGGTGGTGTATTGGGGAGTACGGTTTGGATTTCTTGCTCCAAGGATTGTACAACCGGTAGATATTATTTGGTTTAACACCACCAAGACCTGGCCAGAATTCTTAGGCAAACTAGCTTTTCCTATTCCTTTGGGGGCCATAATGCTGTTCAACATATGGACGACAGCGCCCACCTTTATGCTACTTTATCTAGCGGGTTTACAGGACATACCGCGGGAGCTGTATGAGGCTGCAGCGGTGGATGGTGCAGAAAATTGGCATGTCTTGCGCTACATCGTCGTGCCTCAGCTCAAGCCGATCACTTTTTTGGTGATAACTATGGGTCTAATCGGAACGTTGCAGATGTTTGATCAGGTCGCCATCTTAGGGGAGCAGGCACCACGAACTTCCATTATTACCTTGGCTTACTACATATACGCCAATATCTTTCCCAGTTCAGCTTCGCCTCGCGTGGGGATGGCCAGTGCAGCGGCTATGTTTTTGGCTCTATTAACCTTCTTAATTGTCTATGTGCAGAGGAGAGTCCTAGGGGAGGGAGAAGGTGACCATGTTTAAACTCAGACAGCGTCGCTGGGCAAATGTTGCTGCCATTTACGGATTCTTGTTGCTGTTTTCCATCGTGTTTATGGGCCCATTTGTCTTTGCATTACTTTCCAGTATTAAGGATAATCCGACTGAATGGCCCCCCAACTTGGCTGTCAATCAACTGATGCCTAAGAACTGGGTGGCCAGTTATAGGCTAGCTAGGCAAGGGGGAGGCAACGGTTTTACCGGTGGGCTTGCCCCCAATAGACAGGTCTACTTTGAAGTGTCGTATTGGACGGGGCCTAACCAGGAACCAGTCCCACCCGAGGTGGTTATTCCAAGAAGAGTTCCTGGTGGGGCAGCAGCTGCCCTCAAGATTGAACACTATGCGACAGACTATGTTAAGGTTGTAGATCTTCGAGAGCTGCATCGCGAGCCACATGACGGGGGCTGGCTTACCACCTATGGTTTTACACTAGTGAATACGGGGAGTTTGCGTTTGGATCCAGTTCCCATGGATTTGACGGTACCCATGCGCCAGCAGTTTGTCTCTGCCACCTTGACCCCGAATCGAATCGAACGGCTTGGTAGAACTCAAGGGTGGAATAACGTGAGTGCAGGAGTGTTTCCCTATGTGTTTTATAATTATTCCCGAGTATTCCAAGAGAACTATAGTCTCAGCACTGGGAGACAGTTGTTTTTCCTCTGGATGCGTAATTCCTTCTTGTTAGCCATCGTACGCGTTCTTACTACGTTATTGTTTGGCTCCATGGCTGGCTATGCCTTGGCCAGACTAGAGTTCCCAGGAAAGGATAGCATTTTTGCTCTAATGCTCTTTTCCATGATGATCCCTGGGCAGGTGACTTTTATCTCTAACTATCTGGTGTTGCGGGATGGAGTGTTTGGCTTGTCTAGACTCTTTGGAGTATCAAGTTTATTAAATACCTACTCGGGTTTGATTATTTCGGGGCTAGTTAGTGCCAGCTCGGTCTTTATCATGAAACAGTTTTTTCAGCGTTTACCTGCAAGTTTGGAGGAATCGGCCAGAATAGACGGGGCCAGTAGCTACACGATTTTCTTCCGAATAATGTTGCCGTTAGCTAAACCACCCCTGGGAGCACTGACGATCTTAACTTTTCAAAGTGTTTGGAACGAGTTTTTCTGGCCTTTGGTTGTAATTACTTCACCACAGGATAAATATCCCCTGACTTTGGGGTTGTTGACCTTGCGTAGAACCTATGGAGCAGCAGCGTTTGATTGGGGACCCATTTTAGCCGGGACGTTCATTTCGGCGTTGCCTATTGTCATTTTGTTTATTGTCTTTCAACAGTATTTTGTTGAAGGGATAAGTTTTTCTGGAAGTAAGAGTTAGGAGGAAAGCCTATGAAATTTGATCCCCGGTGGGATGTGCTTGAGGAAAAATACTGCGAACATAGTGGACATTATGAGAGTTTATTTGCCCTAGCGAACGGCTATTTAGGTACTCGCGGCGCGACAGAAGAGGGCTATCGGGTGAGGATCCCCGGTACCTATCTTGCCGGCCTTTTTGATGCAGTGCCCCGGGAGGTAACTGAACTACCCAATCTACCTGACTGGCTCAATGTGGAACTGGAGCTCGCTGGAGAACGCTTTGATTTAAGCCAAGGAAAAATCCTTGATTACCACAGAATCTTGCATCTTTATGACGGCGTGCTAGTTAGAACTGTCCGCTGGCAGAGCCCACAAGGACGCATCAGTAAGCTCGTTTTTCGGCGTTTTGTTTCGGTCTACGATCATCACTTGGCAGGTCTCAGGGTTGACGTTGTTTCGGAAAACTATGAAGGACGAATCCGCTTTACCTCGCGTTTAGATGGCCAAGTCACTAACAGTGGTACCCAGCATTTTGCCCCTGTGGAAGCCTCCACCTTTGGCGAACGTGGTATTTATTTAATTAGCGAGAGCTATGAACGCAAATATCTTGTGGTGCAGGGGGCCTCTCATAACGTAGAGGGGCAAATTAAGGGTGAGGGATTTGCTAATGGGCCTAGGCGGATTGATTATTGGCTAGAACTAGAGGTGAGACAGGGC
>DGYW01000009.1 GCA_002396805.1 Firmicutes bacterium UBA4996
TAAGATATTTGATAAGACACAGGGGAATAGACACCCATGCTACCAGTCTGTATTGTGTCCCGAAGAATTATCGATTCAGCAAATCGTGAAGGCCTATGAATTAGGTGACGAGGTTACGGTACAGGTGGTAAATGAAGCCGCTGGATACCTAGGAAAGTTCTTAGCAAACTTAGCACTCACCCTAAATCCTGATGTTATGGTTGTCGCAGGCAGAATTACAGAAACACCAGATTTTTTCAGCACCATGATAAATAGTGTTCAGTCCGATCAGTCAGATGCAATTAAGGCTGTGACTAGACACTTGAGAATCAGACAATCAAAGAATTTGGAACAGACTTCTGCGATAGCCGCAGGAGTCCACGCCTTAGCACAGCTGGGCGTTTCCCCTGAATTGGTCTAACGACGGTCTATATACACCAAATTCTGTAACACTCAATGACAGCGTACAAAAAAGTCCACACCGACAATGTAGTGTGGACTTTTCTGACCCGAGACCCGATAGGATGGTTGCATTCCGTTAATCTATAGACACGTTTTCACCAAGGCGAAGGAGCCTGCGCAATAGCTTAGTGTGAGTTTGACATCGAATCTCGCCTCAACGCGCTTTTCTTCCGGATTCACTCCTTCATGATAACTATTTTCTCATCTTCGATTGTTTGTTAACGCGAAAAAGCCTTGCTGTGTGCGGTTTTGCACTAGCAAGGCTTAAAAAGATAGGTCGATAGTCGCTCTAAGAACAAGCTTCCACTTTCTAGGGCGGCTTGAACAGCGGTGAGTGCTATTGCCTCTTTCACTAATCTGCCGTTCCCTCGTCGCCTTTCAGGTTAGGCCCTGAAGATCCTCGCAGCACAAGCTCAGTACTTATTACCACTCTCACGGGAACGTCCTCTTTTTCCATAAGTTCATGAAGTCTTTTAGCTGCCCATTCTCCCATTTTTATCTTATCTATATGCACACTCGTGATCCCGGGTGTAACATGTTCGGCGAGACTGATGTTGTCGAAACCAACTACTGATAAATCCTCTGGCACACGAATACCAAGTTCTGTGCAACCTCGAAGAACCCCTATGGCCGTACTGTCATTGTCAGTAACCAACGCGGTCATCTCTAGGCCGCTTCCGTACCAGTCTTGAATGGCCTCATATCCCTTGCTCACACAAGGTCCAGGTTCCGAATGAATCCAGATCCACTCAGGTTTGGGATCAATACCGTGACGAAGCAACATAGTGCGATAAGCTTCATAGCGTTCCAATATCGAAGGGTGGGAGAGAGGCCCACCCACAAATCCGATATTTGTGTGACCCAACTCCAACAGATGATAGAGTGTTTTCTGGACGCCTCCGGCATTGTCCGAAACAATACAATCGGCACTATCTAAATAGTTGTCCACCAAGACAAAGGGAATCTTCTGCCGTCTTAGCCGTTCTACGAAATCCCCTTTAATGTCACCACCCACTATTATAAGACCATGCAACCTATTCTCGGCAAACAAGCTTCGAAGGCGATCATCCGATTCAGGATCAATAGTGTGGAAGAACACTTGGCTGTTGTGGATTTTGCAGCCCTTTTCCACGCCCATCATAACTGTAGAATAAAATGGATCTGTCACAAGAGATTGCAAACGTCGATCGAAGACAACCCCAACCATCTTACCACTAGACTTTATCCTATCCGGCAGTTCGTAACCCATTTCCATGGCTTTTGTAATTACCGCCTCACGAGTCGCTGCTCCAATCCGGCCCTGATTATTTAACGCCCTAGAAACGGTGGCAGTAGAAACCCCTAATTGGTCTGCGATGTCGTTTAGAGTGACTTTCATAACATTCCCTTTCATTTTCCTTGTTCGATGAGACACTAGAATTTAATCTCATCTAGTCC
The DNA here is from genome assembly GCA_002396805.1 of Firmicutes bacterium UBA4996. GTDB lineage: Bacteria > Bacillota > Limnochordia > Darwinibacteriales > Darwinibacteriaceae > UBA4996. The sequence continues at coordinate 1,879 of DGYW01000009.1, forward strand.
GATTTTTGCAACTCCGATAACTCGGTCGGCACCGCCATAATAGACGAACAACTCGTTGCCTTTCACAGCATGACCATTGCTAAACACAACATTAGGCACAAAGCCGTTAACCTCCCAGTCTAACTCCGGCTCCAGAATCGGTTCTTTTTGCCTGGCAATCACTTTAGTCGGATCTTTTTTGTCTAGCAAAGCCGCCCCCAGTCGATATACTTTTTGATCGTCAACTGCATGATACAACATTAAATATCCATCATCGATCTCGAGTGGTTGGCTAGCAAGGCCAATCTTAAAGCTCTCCCACGTATTCGGAATTGTTCTCATTATTATTTGGTGGTCCTCCCAGTTTTTTAGATCTCGGGAAAAGGCCACCCAAATATTAGGCATTCTCCTATGAAATAGCATATACCTTCCATCCACCCTATTTTCTAAAAGAGCAGCATCTTTATTGGGCTCATCCAATACTACCCCCATTTTCTCCCACTCGATTAGATTCTTTGAGCGAGCCATGCAGATGCGGTGATTACTCCAATCTACACCACCAAAGCCGGTATATAGTAGATAATAGGTGTCGTCAATTTTGCTGATTCGCGGGTCTTCTACCCCCCACCTCTCTTGGGAACCCTCTCCTACCAAGATGGGTTGACGCAAACGGTTAAAGTTGACCCCATCGGTACTTACTGCGTAGCCAAAAGATGAGGTGAATTTGAGCGTTTCCTCTGGTTCTTCTCGTCCCAAGGCTTCAAAGTCCCTGTCCGTGGCTCGGTATAGCATATGAAATAAACCATTGTCGTAAATCATGCCACAATTAAAAACTGCTGCAGCTTCCCAAGGGTTTTCTGCAATTGGTTCTAAGATTGGTTCATTTACAATGCGTCGTAACTTAATCATTCTCATCCTCCATGTTTTCTTCGAATTTTACAAACGGATCCTCAACAACGATTTTATGTGCCTCCGCATCACTTACCCCAGCATAGAATTCTGCCTGTCCATTGGGCAACCGCCTCAATCCTCCGCTAAATACAACATCCACTAGATCGGAACGTTTTGCAGGCCCTCCCGGAAATTCTGCCCTTGTGGCAATCAGTTCCATGGGAGTAGCAAAATGTCTTCGGGGATCATAACAGAAAACCATGGGGTAATAATGCCTTTCGCCGGTATCGCCAAAGCAGGCAATATGACCAAGAACACCAAGTAGCCCGTTTTTCAAGACGTGCACTTCGTTAGCGCCTCCCCATTCCGCATCAGCAAACTGGTCAATTAATTGAGCCCGGTCAATTATCCGTGGCGTTAATTCGGATAAGCTGTCCACTGCAATAAACCCGATCTTCCCACGCCCACCCACTTTACCCTGAGGACGCGTAAAAATCCCGATCTTCCCATTAACCATTTTGACCAACCGGATATCCTTCATACCATCAGGCCCAGTGGCAAATTGCCTGAGGCTACTCACATCATTTCCGCGGTAGAAATTCGTTCGCCAACCCAAAGCTTTAGGAATCGTAGGATGGGGGTAAGTCTCAACGCCGCCAAAGATCAACTCACCATCAATTCTTGTAACAAAGGGATCCTGTAGAATAAAAGTTGGGGTACCCGAACGTGGAGCCCACACACCGTCCCTTTCCACAAAAAACTTGACAGTAGAATGTTCCGTATCCCGTCTTTCTACCCGTCCGGCAATCACCCATTCACCATTATCGAAAAACGGGGCGGTTATATTATATACATCCCGATCCCCCACCCCAGAAAACCTAATTTTTTCCCCTTTTATCGCGAGGCGTTTTCTTTTAAATTCCTCGACCAGCTTTGCACATGTTTGCTTCATCAACCCTCACTCTTTCCTTACAGTCCTATTCACCTGATTTCTATTTCAAAACAAATTTAAAGCCTTCAGTAAAGTAGCGGCTGAAAATCAAAAATACTATAATTATGGGAACCGTGAGAATCACGCTCGCAGCATATAAGGGACCTGGGTAGGACGCATAAGGTCCACTCATAGTGGCAATCATGACGTTAAGGGTCATCATGGAATACTCTTGAACGACGATTAGGTCCCATATCAATTCAACCCAGCGCTCCATAAAGAGAAATAGACCAATGACCGCAGTAATTGCTCTGGATAACGGTATCGCAATACGAAGAAGAACTTGCAATTCAGATGCTCCATCAATGCGCGCCGCTTCCAACATCGCAGGCGAGATTGACTTAAAGAAAGAAACATACATGAAGATTGCCCACAAGTTTACTGCTTTAGGAATGATCATTCCCGCGTAGGAATTATACAAACCCAGATGGCGCACAATCAGAAAAGTCGGAACCAGTAAAATAATCGCAGGATAAAACATTTGGAAGAGAATGACCTGATAAATCACGTTTCGGCCACGAAAGCGCAAGCGCGACAGGGCATAACCCGCTAGCATAGCTACAAGGAGCATTAATGTAGTAGAAAGGCCTGTCACTAGCAAACTGTTTCCAAACCCCCTCAACCATGGTCGGGCCAAGGTAGTTGATGAGCCTCCCAGAAGCCATTCGTAAGACCGGAGGGTGAGTGCAGACGGTACTATTCGTCGATTAACCTCCCGCCAAGGAGAGAGCGATTGAAGGATCATATAGAGATAAGGGAAACTAGCGGCAAAAATGCCGATAGTCATTAACAGATAACGGAGAGCAGTTATTCCATATTTATCTAGAAGGCGAAGAAATCGCACCCAAGTGAGTTTGGGCTTTTGGTTGCTCACTTTCTTAGGCATGTTAATCCTCCCATCCTAGAGCTCGTCCCCACGACTGCATTATTTTCCGCACAACGCCAATAAAAGCAAAAACAGCAAGTGCGTTGTAGAGCGCTATGCTCGAAGCGTAACCAGCCCTCATAGTGCTGAAGGCCTGATAGTAGATTTCTAAATACCAGGTATGAGTGGCTAGATTGGGTCCTCCACCAGTTAACATATAGGGTTCAGTAAAGATCCCAAACATCATACCAACTGCAAGAATCATTACGGAATAGAGTGCTGGATAGAGCTGAGGTAAAGTGATCCTCAAGAAGCTCGTTATCCTCCCTGCACCATCTATTTGTGCGGCTTCATAAAGCTCGTTAGGGATTGACTGTAACGCTGACAGAAAAATCAAGGCATAATAACCTGAGAACCGCCAAGCTATCATCAGAGAAATCACTAAGACCGCCAGGAATGAATTTCCTAGCCAATCGGGAACATAGCCAATCACCTTTGAGATCGCTGAGTTTACTGGACTTGTGTAAGACACAATACCTTTAACCACAAGGGCTGTAGCTACTCCAGAGGCCAAATATGGCAAAAAGAAAGCCACTGCTAAAAGACCCTGCATTCTCTTGAAACTGTTAATCAAAACGGCAATGCCAATGGATAGCACCAGTACGGTCGGCAAGAACATACTCATTATTTTAAAGGGAACAACGGCAGCGGCCCAAACCCGGCGGTCTTGGAGTGCTTCCAATAGATTGCCAAATCCTACGAACTCACGCACTGGAGAGATCAGGTTCCATTTATAGAAAATTAGCATGACTCCCCAAACGAAGGGCACGACAAAGAATATAAGAGTAAAGGCGAGGTACGGGATGACAAAAAGCCATCCCGTCGCCTCTTCCCGTTTATTATAGTTCGACATACAAACCAACTCCTACCGGCTGAGAATTTTTTCGATGGCAGCCTTGGCATCTTCCCATGCCTGAACTGGCGTTTTCTGTCCCCGGACGACGGGGATCAAACCCTCTTCACCAAGGGCGGTTTGGATATCAGCAAATTCGCCATTCGTAAAGGGAGGAATGGCTAGTGGCATGTGTTCTGCATAGGGCACCAGCGCAGGTGAGTTGCTCAGATAACCACTAAAGATAGTGTTACTGGCCAAATCATCGCGAACAGGTGGTAAAGATGTCCGTTCGAACCATACAAGGTCATTTTCAGGTTTGGAGTAGACCCAGCGAATGAAGTCCCAAACGGCATCCAATTCTTCTTGCGAAGACTGTGCATAGAGAACCAAACCCTTAGCATCGCCGAAAGTTTTGTTTGTAGCCTGTTCAAGAAATTTCTCTGGAACCGGAGGCATCGTTAACTCGAAAGTCTCACCATATACCATTTCAGGATACTGCTCTTTCCATCCGGGGAATGTCCATGGACCTAATTCAGTCCAGATAGAATCGCCGACTGGAAATGCATCAGGTATGTCTTGAGTCAATATCAAGCCTTGCTTTGCCAATTGATCATAGAAGTGAAACACTTCTAAGACGGCGGCGTCGTCAGCAACAACTTCACTACCAACGATGAAGGGTTGATCGCCATTGATGGCATTATACAGTGTAAAGAAGTCAAACCAGCGTTCCCACCAATTGGGCTTAACTAGAGCAGGTCGAACCATCAGAAACAGGCCCTTGTCTTTAGCTATATTTCCGACTTTGATTATTTCTTCATATGTTCTAGGAATTTCGTCGACTCCCAAGTCCTGAAGGATATCAGTGCGCCAGCCGTAAAGAATTGGATTACTGTAAATGGGCAGAATGTAGTAATGTCCATCTGGAAATGCCCATGACAGAATAGCCTCTTCCATGTTTCGGGACGCGAGTAATTCTTGCCAGCCATCAAGAGTATCAAGGGGAACCAGGGCTTGACTAGCCACCAACTCGGCACCAAAGCCTATAAAAATGTTTTCAGATGCTGCAGGTGCTGTGCTTCCAGCAATCGCTGTCAGGATGGTGGCTTCAGAGCTTGGAGCTTCGGCCATTGGCATTACTTTGATATTGTATCCAGGATTATCAATCATGAATTGTTCTGCCATGAGATGCCAAAATACTTCCTGGGACGGATTAGGGGCAGTCCAAAAAGTGGCCGATTCGGCGAGAACAGCTGAACTCATTGCCAAGCAGACTAATACCACCAGAACAAAAATAGATTTGTTGCGCAACATTATCCCTTACCTCCACATAGTTTAGTTTTAGGCGAAACGTTCGTTGCTCCCAGACGCTACCACCTACACCTCCCCGCCGTATATTTGCGCACAATTTCGCTCTTGTTGCTCATATTTCTCTGCAGTTTACCGTATTCCTGCCTTAATTTAGTTTTTTTTACACATAATTTCCCGAACACCACCAAAATGGTGGCTCATCTACGTGCGTTGCGCAACTTTGCGCAACTTAGTAACCCACCGGTAGCACCACACACAAGCCCGTTATAAATAAAAAAGATATTGGCCTGTATCCCAAGCCAATATCTTTTGCCACTGATCTTGTTCCCTTTTTAAGCGATTACATGACCCCTGCACTGCTTTATCGTCAATTATTGTCTTAACCATTAGACTTCTTGGCCTTATGGATCCTCAAAAAACCCTCCTCCACAAACACCGTAGATGCTTCAATTAACACCAACTCATCAGTGAACAGCATCACCATTTGCCCGTCAAGATCCGTAAACGACAATGACTGCCGCTCCACAGTGGACTTCAAAGTGGTAAAGGCGTTGGCCAAATCAACTGGATCATCTACATTAAAAGATTCTGGTTCTCTCTCTAAGAAGCACAGTGTGACCTTGGAGCTTGACTCCTCACTAATCTCTTCCTCTATAACCGAGACTTCCCGGGAGAAACGGGCCATGTGAACGTAGGCCAAATTCATGGCAAGAGTGCGACCATCTCTGGTAGCAAAAATGAAAAAACCTTCCCTCTTATCTGTGAAGGCACGTTTCAAGCGTCCCCACGCGGCTTCAGCTACCGGAAAAATCATGGTATCACTTTTGGACGTCAGCCAAACTTCAACAAAGTAGTGATAAAGGGAGCTCTTCGACATTAGATCACCCCTA
>DGYW01000026.1:0-3079 GCA_002396805.1 Firmicutes bacterium UBA4996
CAGGATGTATGGTGTTGCGGATTTCTTGACCCCCTTCGCAGTGGATATTCGCTATCCCGGCGAGATGGAAGTTAATAATGCAGATGCTAAGGAGGCTATCTTGGGTGCACGGATGTTTAGGGATTACGTGTTAAGTAGAATGCCAGAGTTCACGTAAGCGTCTGGGTCAGGGGGGTAATGGCAATTACGCAGTCTTGAGAAGGAGCATAGATCTATTACGGGGGAGCCGCTGTCGCTGTCGGAGTGGGAAGCGAGAGTGAACAGTATCCAGGCAAAAAATTCCCCCATAATCCTTGATTACGGGAGAACTCTTTGTATGGGTAAGTTAGATATGGAAAAGGCTAGACTGGGTCGATCTGGTCAAAGTCCACATCAAGGTCAAACTTCCACTTCTTATTTACCTTCTTGAGTTTGAAGGGCGCTAAATCTTGGGTGAGGTCAAATTCTTCAGTCCATCCTTCTTCGGCTAGGAAGTTAGCCCACATACTATCTAGCATTTCGTTCCACTCATCGTCAGTAAAGTCGGCGATATCTTGCATTTCTTCTTCTAATATCTCCAGCATAAAGTCTTTGACGGTGGTCATAAGGTTTCTGAATAGCGCTTCGGCGGTTTCCTCGCTAACTTCGCCCTCAATTAGGAGGACGCTATTCTCTACGGTTGCCATGTCTTCATTTACTGTAATGTTCATTTTTCCACCTGCGGGGTCGGTTATCTTCACTAGTAACTTGGCGTTACCATCCTTGGCGATTTGGAGTAACCCGCCGGTCATTTCTAGGAAATCATCTCTTTCGATCTTCAGCTCAATCCGTTCTGCACTTTCATTAACCATTGCGCCCATATTATTACTTCCAAGAACCGCGAGTGGCTCACCAGTGCCGGAAATAGTAATAGGGAAGTAGATTAGATCAGCTATTCTAGTGGCCTGCAAACTCGCAACAGCATCTGTTACCTCTTCTAGAAATTGTGGTACAGTCTGATCCTGCAGGTTCGCTTTACCGCCTCCACCGAGGCAACCGGTCAGCATTAGGGTAACTATAAGGACTGCAACAATACTCAACCAGCGATTATTTGCTTTCATACCTTCCTCCTTGGAAAATTTTGTAATTGACCTTTTCGTTACAAAGGGTGGAAATCCTGCTGAGAATACCATATTTCCTAACAGGCCGAGTGCGTAGTGGGGTTTGCTAGAATATTATGTATGTAATTGACTATCTGGTAGTCGTGACAGCTTACATCATCATAAGCTGTGGTTAATGTTGCGATACCTTTGATGCAGCTAAGGTGGCCATTAAAAACGGTTCTATGTTGTCTTCTGTGGATCAATGGCCAGATCTAATGAGATACTATGCTGTAAAATTTGCGGTAGATTTACTCCAGGGTAAAGACGTTCCAAATCGGTACATGGTGCCCTTAACTAATGTCACGAAGGATATTCTAGAGTAAAGTCATATTAGATTTGAGTTCATGTCATGTTTAGCAAGGTTTGTAGAGCGCGTTTCCTTGAAGGGAGCGCGCTTTTTTTGGTCTGAAGTGATGGTGGGGCTTTGGAAGTGGGCTTCGACAAAAAGCTATTGTACAGCCTACCAAGGTGATGTATACTTAGATGTAGGAGTTGGAAGGGGGAATAACAATGAAAAAAGAGCCCATGATTAGAAAACAACTGTATATCGAACCTGCTCAAGACGCCTTTGTTAAAGAACTTGCGGCCGAATATGGCATGAGTGAAGCCCAGATCGTGCGAACCGCGATTGATGCTCTTTCGAAGGGACAGCAGTTTACAACCGAAAACCTTGATTTGGAGTGCTGGGAAGAAGAAGCCCAGTTCATACGTTCGAGATTTCATTTGCAAGCCAAAGATGGTAACACGAGACGTTGGACTAGGGCTGAAATCTATGAGCGTTAATCTGTTACTCGATACCAACATTCTTGTCTATGCCTACGATACCGCAGTAGAGTCCAAGAGACGTCCAGCTCTAGAAATCCTGGACACATGCGCCAAAAACCGCCAAGCTGTAATCTCCAGTCAAGTTTTAGGGGAATTTGCCTTCGTCGTCTCTCGCAAGCTGGAGCATCCAATCAAAGGGGAGCAATTGATGCTGACAGTAGATAGACTAGCTAAGTCCTTTCCAGTCTTGCCCGTTAACGCCTTTATAGTTCGAGAAGCGGTAAGGGGAATGGAGCAATACCAGATGTCCTTTTGGGATGCACAAATCTGGGCAACAGCAAGATTAAACCAAATTGGCAAAATTCTCACCGAAGATGTACCCGGACAGGCTTATATCGAAGGGGTGCGTTACATTAATCCATTTGAAGATTGAACCCTTCACGGCTAAAGTCATGAGGGATTTTATGCTATTGCTTAACACTCCAGGCGTGGAAAACTCCGGGAAACAAATGGCCACAACTATCCGGACGCAGGGGGAATCATAAAATATCATCATACTAATAGACTCCATTATGGGCAGTTAAGATGATGGTTAGACCTGCCTTGGCTTGAGGTAGCCTGGGTCAAAGTTTCAGAATTGAGCAGGGAGACTAATGATTTATTGACAAAGGGCTACATCCGCGGTAAAATAAATACAATTAGAACGTCAGTTCGAGTAGGCGGATTAAACTGTTTATGTGGGGGAGGGGGATCATTTATGGACTTAAAAAAGCGTAAGGTGGCAGTAGTTTTAAGTGGTGGTGGAGCTAAAGGTGCTTATGAGGCGGGAGCTTTAAGCAGCATTGTAAGAAAAACCCAAGAAATTCACGTAATGACCGGCGCATCAATAGGGGCAATAAATGCTGCGGTATTTGCTTGGGAGTACGAGAAAACTGGGGATATGCTTCATGCCGCGAAGACGGTTAAGGCGACTTGGGGGGAGTTGGGTAACCTTTTTACAATTAGTGGTTGGCGGATTGCTGGCCAAATGGTCCGATCTGTAGTAAACACTAGATCTCCATTTAGATTTCCTTCGTTAGTAGATAACACCAGGATCCGGCGGAGGTTAAAAGAGCTAATTCCAGAACATGTGAAAATTAGCGACATCAATCGGATTGAGCTGGCGATTAACGCGACTTGCCTTACGACCGGGA
>DGYW01000026.1:3268-3532 GCA_002396805.1 Firmicutes bacterium UBA4996
AACCATATCTTTTACCAGAAATAATGATGCCTATCTTTATGAGGCTGTCTTAGCATCTAGTAGTATACCCCTTGTATTTGATGCCCGCCTGATTGGAGGGGGTTACTACGTTGATGGCGGGGTTTTTAATAATACACCTTTACGAGATGCTATAGAGGCACAAGCTACAGATGTTTTCGTTGTAGAGCTAAAACCAAAAACTAAGGATCTCTACTTAGAAGAAATCCAGACCTCAGTAAAGTTCGATAATGTCTATGAGGTAGG
>DGYW01000071.1:0-193 GCA_002396805.1 Firmicutes bacterium UBA4996
CCATCCACATGACGGTAGAACGCCATATAATTTCCGAAGATTACAAAGCGATAATCGTTTTTCATATTTACTACCGATGAAAGAGGAGTGCCCATTTCGGGGAAATCCTTCAATTTGTCGATGTGATACCAGTTACTACGCTTTGGGCAGCGTCCGGATTAGAGAATTCTACCAGAACGTAATCCCATATTTC
>DGYW01000071.1:490-56783 GCA_002396805.1 Firmicutes bacterium UBA4996
TATTTCTGCGTCTTCATAGTCAAACTAATTCTCTCTCTTGCAGCGTCCACCTCTAAAATTTGCACCGAAACTATATCTCCAACCTGTACAACCTCAGTGGGGTGATTGACATAGCGATCACTCAGTTGGGAAATATGAACCAGTCCGGCCTTTTTAACCCCAATATCCACAAAAGCCCCGAAGTCTACCACGTTTTGTACAGTACCCTGTAAAGCCATGCCCGGTCTTAAATCTTCCATGCTCAACACGTCAGCTCTAAAGAGTGGGGCGGGAAGTTCATCTCTAGGATCCCGGCCCGGTTGGCCTAAGGCATCAATTATATCCCTAACAGTCGGCTCTCCCGCATCCAAAGCTTTGGCAACCTCTTTAGCATCAAGGGTTTTAAGTTCACCACGGAGCTGGGCTAAACGCTCCCGATCCTGCAAGTCACTTTCTGTGTACCCGATTTGCTCCAAAATCTTGAGGGCCAAAGGATAAGACTCGGGGTGTACTGCCGTATTATCCAAGGGCTCTAATCCATCGGCAATTCGTAGGAAGCCTGCTGCTTGCTCAAATGTTTTGGGCCCTAATCCCTTAACCTTTTTTAACTCAGAACGTTTCTTAAAACTACCGTTTGTTAAGCGATGATTAACAACTTCATCGGCCACCCTTGCAGATAAACCGGAGACATGCCTTAAGAGGGCGCCGGAAGCAGTATTCAATTCTACTCCCACATGGTTTACACAGCTTTCTACAACCGTTCCTAAAGTGGTGGAAAGTTCTTTTTGGTTCACATCATGTTGGTATTGACCAACCCCAATGGATTTAGGGTCAATCTTCACTAATTCGGCCAAGGGGTCCTGCACTCGCCTGGCGATAGAAATCGCGCCGCGAATAGAGACATCTAGATCAGGAAACTCTTGACGAGCCAAATCGGAGGCAGAATAAACAGAGGCACCAGCCTCGTTAATCACTAGATATTGTAAAGAGGGGCATGACTCTTTAATTAATTCTGCCACTAATTGTTCTGTTTCCCGGCTTGCCGTACCATTTCCAATGGTAATTAAAGAAATATCGTGCTTTTTGACTAATGCCTCTAAGGTAGTTAAAGCTTCAACCCACCTTCTTTGAGGCTCATGGGGATAGATAGTGGTGTATTCTAGAAGATCCCCAAATTCATTCACTGCAACCACCTTACAACCAGTCCTAAAGGCTGGGTCGAGACCTAACACCCTTCGACCCCTGACTGGGCTTTGCATGAGCAGATCCCGTAGGTTTTTAGCAAAGATCTGGATGGCGTGTTCTTCAGCCACTTCAGTGAGGCTAGCGCGGATTTCCCGCTCTAGGCTCGGAGCCAAAAGTCGTTGGTATCCATCTTCAATCGCTGCTATAACATACTGTCTTGAGGGAGAGGCTTCTTCCGTAAGTAATTCTTTTTGCAGTAAAGAATTAATGCGATCCACATCCACCTGAATTCTGACCTTTAGAGCCTTCAATCTTTCACCCCGGTTTAGGGCTAAAACTCGGTGAGGTGGGATTTTAGCCACATCTTCGAAATAATCGAAGTACATCTGGAATTCCTGGGCCTCTGACACTTCTTCATTATTGGTAGCTTCACTGACCAATAAACCAGTATCATAAGTAAACTTACGGATCAAAGCCCTTAAGGCTGGATCGTCAGAAAACTGCTCTGCTAAAATATCCCTAGCACCTTGTAGGGCGTCCTCTATGGTAGGCACCTCTTCGGTTAGAAACGCTTGGGCTAAAGCCTCCGGTTCTTCTGAACCTTGTTCCAAAAGTTTGATAGCTAAAGGCTCCAGGCCCTTGTCCTTAGCCATAGATGCCCTAGTTCTTCGCTTGGGCCTAAAGGGGCGATAAATGTCCTCTAGTTCCTGTAAGGTGGTCGCTTGGGCAATAGCCTGGGCAATTTCCGGTGTCAATTTTTCTTGTTCATCGATTAAACGGGTGACTTCTGCCTTGCGTTCTTCAAGGCCCCGTAAATAGGTGAGCCGTTCGGATAAATCTCGAATTACCGTTTCGTCTAGCTCACCGGTGGCTTCCTTTCTATACCGAGCAATAAAGGGAATAGTATTCCCTTCATCTAATAATGCAACTGTCTGCTCCACTTGTTTAGCCCGAATGCCTAACTCTTGAGCTAACTGCTTGATAATATCCATGGAAATCCTCCTCCAGAAGCCTTGTGATAAAGTAATCTAAATAATCAACTAGGCTTATATGATAACAATATCAGAACTGGAAGGAAGAATCAAAGCAATGTTGAACAGTGAAGCGAGGTGGTTATTTTGCTCATAGAGTACCGAACGGTAGCCCAAGAGGCGGAGATTACCCTGATTGAAAAGAAGTCTAAATTCTTAGCTAGAATCAAGCCAGTAGAAACGGTGGAAGAGGCTGAAGAATTCATTGAAGCTATTCGCAAGGAACACTGGAACGCCACCCATAATGTACCTGCTTATATTATAGGTATGAATCAAGAAATCCAGAAATATAGTGATGATAATGAGCCTAGTGGCACTGCAGGGCTACCCATGCTAGAAATTCTCAAGGCCCATGAAGTTGTTAATGTGGTAGTAGTGGTCACCCGTTATTTCGGTGGTACACTTTTAGGACGAGGTGGGCTAATTCGAGCCTACGGTGGAGCGGCTAGAAAGGCTTTAGAGGCCGCGGGCATTGTCCGCATGGTGCCTGCACAAGAAGTAGACATTACCGTTGACTACGTCCACTCTGGTAAGATTCAAAACGAATTACTAAATGCAGGGATTATTCTCAAGGATACAGAATATCTGGAGAATGTCACGTTTAGGACTATTCTTTTTCCTGAAGAAATGGAATTATTACGGCAAACTATTCAAGAGTTCACTGCCAACGAATTTACTTGGTTAGAGGGGTCTGAAGTGTACAGGTCAATTCCAGTGTGAGGGGGATGGCTAATATGGCGAAGCATACTCGCAAGCCCCAAACGTGGTTATATCCGGTACCGGCCGTTTTGGTCAGTTGCCAACACGAGGGACAAGCAAATATTATTACTCTAGCCTGGGCCGGAATAGTCTGTTCAAGTCCAGTCATGGTGGGACTTGGAATTCGCCCCGAACGTCATTCTTATGGTATAATAAAAAAATCGGGTGAGTTTGTGGTGAACATGCCCCAAGCTAGCCAAGTGGAATTGGTGGATCATTGTGGAGTTGTGTCCGGTCGAGAACATGATAAATTCGCCGAATGCGGCTTTACGCCTTTATCAGGAACAATGATCAAAGCGCCCCTAATTGACGAATGTCCAGTGAATCTAGAGTGCCAAGTTCGGAAAATTCTTCCCCTTGGTACCCACGATTTATTCATCGGCGAAGTGGTTTTGGTTCATTATGACGAGGAATTGATGGTAAATGGTCGTTTTGATCTCTCAGCCGCGGATCCTTTGGCATATGGGTTTAGCCATTATTTGCGCCTGGGTGAACTAATTGGACGCCACGGTGAATCCGTTTTAAGAAAGAGGTGAGGACCTTTTATGGTTAAACGCAAGTCATTGATCAGCACTTTTGTTTTCATTTTAGTGTTATTAACCTTAACTAGCTTTGCTGTCGCGGCCTCCTATCCAGCACCGAGGGGTTTTGTGAACGACTTTGCTAATGTCATGGATCAAAGAAGCAGAGCCGAGATCCAACTGATCGCAGAAAAGCTACAAAAGGAACAGGGTATCGAGTTGGCGGTAGTGACCTTGACGAGTACGGATCCCTTAGATCCCAAGGAGTACATAACCGGTTTGTTCAGCACCTGGGGTGTTGGTGGTCCAGAAGATAGTGGTTTAGTGATTTTGCTGTCAATTGCCGAGGGGGCCATTGAGGTGGAACCAGGTTATGGTTTAGAGGGAGTTCTACCCGATGGACTAATTGGTGCAGTGATTGATCAAGAGGGCATTCCTCACTTTAAGAATAAGGATTATAGTAAGGGCCTAGTTAATATGGCGAGGGCATATGCCAACATCTTGGCGGGCGAAAAGTTTGAGATCAAAAAGGAAGAAGCAGGTGGCACTGGCTGGCTCACTTCATTTGTCATCTTCTTGTTTATTGTGATTTTGCTCAGACGTAATCGTAAATATCCTCCTGGTGGAACGGGTAGTACAGGTGGCAGTGGCGGAACTCGCAGGCCGGTTATTATTATGGGACCCACTCGCACGCCAGGTCCTTCCCGGGGCGGTGGCTTTGGAGGGGGAAGACCCAGCTCTGGTGGTTTTGGTGGAGGACGGAGCGGTGGCGGTGGAGCGGGACGCCGTTTCTAATTAGAACAGATAGGAGAGTGAAAGGCATGAAAAAATCAACACAAATCTTATTGGTTATTGCAGTTATTGTAGTTCTTATGGTTGTTAGTGTGGTGGGCAAGTACAATTCTCTAGTGGAACTAGAGACCGGTGTAGACGCCCGTTGGGCTCAGGTGGAAAACCAACTTCAACGCCGGGCGGACCTGATTCCAAATTTGGTGAATACAGTAAAGGGCTACGCATCCCATGAAGAAAGAGTCTTTACAGACATCGCGGATGCTAGAGCTCGCCTGTTAGGTGCTCGTAGTCCAGAGGCTCAGATGGAAGCCAACGCTGGGTTGGACTCGGCTCTTGGTCGCCTGCTAGCACTTAGCGAAGCCTATCCAGAGCTAAAGGCAGATACCAACTTCATTCGCCTCCAAGACGAGCTCGCTGGTACCGAGAATCGGATTGCCACTGAGCGTATGCGTTTCAATGAATCTGTGCAAACATGGAATGCTACGATTCGGAAATTCCCCACGAATGTCTTAGCCAACCTCATGGGCAAACAGCAAAAGGCGTTTTTCGAAGCAGCGCCTAGTGCTCGAGACGTTCCTCAAGTTCAGTTCTAGAAAAGCGAAAAGGGTCCCCAAAATGGGACCCTTTTTTAAAATCCAAATAGTGGTGCTGGCTGCAGATTCAACTCGCGTAACATATCTAAGTCTACTGGCGTAATACGACTTGCAAAATAGTGTAAGACCTCTTGAGCCTCTTCAGGATAAATGGTAGATCCCCAGACGGCTAACTGGGTTAACTGACCGGGGTGTTGAATTCCATAGATAGGCTTCCCATCATCATCTTCCCCTAAGGCCAAGAGGGCGCCTTGTTCTTCGAAATAGGCAAAGCGATCATCGGCTAGGGCCATGACATCCGGTGCTTCTCCAGCTGCAATCAGCACCACTAGTTTCTGATCCACCGAACCGGGGGGCAGTAACTGTAGATCAATGTAGATTTCCTCACTTGCCTCGTTATACTCGTTAGCTAGTTCTGTCATTTCCTGAGTCAACTCATAATAGGCCTCGCCAAGAAAGACGATCTTGGTGCGTCCCTGGGCCGGATCCGGAGGTTTGGGCCAATAAATGCTTAACAGAATGAGAGCGATCAGCGCCCCTAGGCCTCCTAAAATTACCCATTTAGATACGGGGGGAGGCGGCCCATCCCCTTCAGGTCTTTCGCCTACGACCGCTTGGGCGATTTGGGGGCAACCAGTCTTTCCACACCCTCCCTTGCCTTTCCAACAATCAACATGGTGTATTGTGCGACAACGGGGGCAAACAACCACCTCGTCTTGTTGGTTAATGGTCTGCTGGCAGACGATGCAGGTTTGTCCTAGATGTTCAGAACCGCTAGTGATCTTTTCTAGGTTATTCATACAATCTCCCCAATACTAGAAAACTTATAGTATGATATAAATACAGAATAACACATTGTCGTAGCTCTGCCAACCTTAGGCGAAGAGTCAATGGGCTAAAAGGGGTGCATAATAATCAAACCACAAGTGCAAATATACACTGATGGAGCCTGTAGTGGCAATCCGGGACCAGGGGGCTGGGCAGCTGTTTTGCTCTTTGGTTCTCATCAAAAGGAAATCTCCGGATTTGAACCAGATACAACAAACCAGAGGATGGAATTGTTGGCGGCAATAAAGGGATTGCAAAGTCTAAATAGAACCTGCAAGGTGAAGTTGTATTCTGATAGTGCTTATCTGATTAACGCTTTTACCTTAGGGTGGATTGAAAATTGGCAAAGAAACGGCTGGCTTAATGCACGAAAGGAGCCTGTCAGTAATGCTGATCTCTGGCACGAATTAGTGAAACTTGCTGGCCAACATAGCGTTGAATGGATCAAGGTAAAGGGTCATAGCGATAATGAGTTAAACAACCGCTGCGATACTTTGGCGCGTGCGGCTATCGAAAAGCACAGGTAGGGGTGGGAGCATGCAGGTGGACTATAAGGAGTTATTGGAAGAAATCAAAGAAATTACAACCGTAGATGGTTTTGTAGCTTCTTGTTTAGAAATAAAGGAAAGCATGTTTTTTTATGAACGGGATCTAATGCTAGCAGCCTATAGTGCTTCTTTAGAACTATTATCGGTGGCGGCTTTGTTCAGTGCGTCCCTCCATGGCAAGCGCGAATTGCGTAAGGCGGAATCACAAGTTTTCTTCGGCATTGACGAGTTACTAGCTGCCTTGTCAAAACGCCGTTTCCCCTTGGATATCCAGTATGTTGTGGATCGATATTTGCAGGAAGCTGGACCGCAAACCAGTCTCCGTATGTCTGTGTATACTCAAATGATGCGCAACTATACCTTATCGACCGAGTATTTAGAAGACACGATAGATAGCTTGTTGCGAGAGGCCCACCGCTGCTTGGTACATGACGACGAGGAAACGGAAGTGACCCTTAATCTACTATTGGGTCAGGTGGGAACCAAGATGCTTCGTGGCGCCACCCTTAGACCGATTTGGCTGCAGATTAGCCACCCTCGTATTTACCGTGTCTTGATTGGTCTCCAAACCATGATGAACAATTTTAGAGTCACACCTTACTTTAACTTCCCCTTGGAAGATATTGCTACCGAACGGCAGAAACGTAAGAAAATCGGGGGTAATGTTGTCCTTGATCTAGGTGTGTTTCGCAATTTCAGGCAGGCTGGATCGGGTTACACAGATTTGAATGTAGTCTTCGCCGAAGACGACTATGATCACTTTCTAGATGATCTCTTTTTTAACTTCGAGCACTTAGATGTGGAGCCGGACCAGGAGATTGTGGATTTGATCGTTATGATTCTAGAAGCACGTTTGGTTAATGAGGATTTGGATGACCAGATGATCTTAAGACTCTTAGTGTACTGCGATTATTGGCAGATTAGTGAGGTTAGCGATGTGCTCTTGGAGCTCCTTGCTCTCCTAGAGCCGGATGACCCACAGTTTTTGCGTTTTTGGACGCTCCTACGTTCCTTTGATGGGAAGGCTTTTCCGGCCATCCGCCGTTTTATCAGGGCAGATCGACAATCGCCTTTATTGCCGTATATCTCCATGTTTCTCTCTTACGGTAAGCGAGGTAAGAGAAGATGGGCATTGCTTACGGAGATGTTTGAACACTATCCTGATGAAGATGAAAATAAGGCTCAAATTGCCTTTTCTATCGCTCGCTATGGTGGAGTAGACGCCATTACTTATTTGGAAAAAGCTTTGGGTAATGCGGAAGAGGTACAAGGTGCCTATCTTCTAGGATTGGAAGAAGCCCTAGCTTATGCCAGGGCTAACCTTGATTAGTTCGTCTCTGTATTTTGTCTGTGGCCCACTGAGCCGCTTCTCGTACTGTTGGGCTAGGATGATTGCGGGCGGTTCCTTCTAAGGAGTCCAGGGCTCTAGGGTCACCTTGATTACCCAAGACAACACAGGCATTACGTTGCAAGACATTCTTGCCTCGCCAAGCCATACTAGTTTGACCATAGGTTTCTTCAAATTCCTTTTTATCCATAGCCAATAAAGGGAGTAGGGGCACATGGGGACCAACTAAGGGATCGAAATCTTGGTCAGATACTGGCCCAATCTTTCTGTTAATAGGGCAAGCCTGTTGACAAGTGTCACAACCCCAAAGCCTAGTGCCTAGTTTTTCTCGGAATTCCTCCGGAATGGGACCAGTCATCTGAGTGAGATAGGATAGACATCGTTGGGGTTTGATTTTTCCTGGAGCGAACAGCGCTTGGGTCGGGCAAGCTCGCACACAAGCATCACAGTTTATGGGATGTGACCAGTGGTCGTCCCAAGGACTTTTGGTGATGGGTAACTCCACATCAACCAAGATTTCACCTAAGAAAACCCAAGAACCAAAGGGTGGTACGTAGACAGCACAGTTGCTTCCGGGATAGCCTAGTCCTGACTCCACAGCTATTGCCCGATCTACCAGAAAACTGGTATCGACGGCCTTCGTACATTTTTGGGCCCCACAGTGTTCGCGTAGAAAGTGAATTACTCGATCCATCCGCTCTCCCAATACCTTATGGTAGTCCCGTCCCCAGGCGGAGCGGGATACGGTGCCATGAAGTGTGGGTGTAGGACCAGGATCTCCAGTGTAATAGGATACAGCTAAAGAAATGATGCTACGGGCACTTGGTTGAAAGGCTTGGGGATTGATCCGTTTTTCTAAATCTTGGTGGGCAAAAGCGGGGTAGCGTTTTTCCGCCCGTGCCTCCTTCAAAACGGATAGAAATTTTTCAAGGGGAGTTGCTGGCATGATGGCAAACGCGTCAAAACCAGCTGCATGAATTGCATCACTAAGTTGATCGAAGAAAATCACCGATTCACCCCTTTCTGATCTAACAAAAAGGAGGAACACGATGTTCCTCCTTTAAATCTATTGAGCCGCTTCTACCGAGACGACTTCAGGTATTTCGTGTTTGAGGATTCTTTCAATGCCACCCTTTAAAGTAAGTTGTGACATGGGGCATCCTACACAAGCACCCGTTAGCCTCACGGTCACGACGTTGTCTTCGCTAACACCGACTAACTCTACGTCACCGCCATCGGCTTGAAGAGCTGGGCGAATTCTATCTAAAACTGCTTCTACTCTTTCTTTCACTTCGACACCTCCTGGGCATTGTTCTTAACTAAGTATACACCTATTATTTAGGAAAGTCTACACTATGGATATTTCCGAATTCAGGTGCCACAAAACGTGCGATAAGGTGTAACTGAAGGGGGCGGAGGTTGGGCAAATTCTTTTTGTTCTGGCCTGTGGGCAAAGGGTTTCTCTAGAACCTTTAAGAGCGTTTTTAGAGGGCAATAGTCATCATCTTCCACTGCAGCCCTCAAGGCTTCCTCCACTCGATGATTGCGGGGAATTACCGCGGGGTTGTTGCTTCTCATCAGCTCCTTGGCCGAATCAACGCCACCTGGTTGCCTGCTTAGGCGCGCTTTCCAACGTGTGTGCCAATCAGTGAATTCATGAGAATAATGCAAGTCTTCTTGGCTCGTTTGATCGAAGGTAAGATCTATAAAGCTATTAGTGTAATCTGCTTGATGCTGATACATGAGGTGTAGCAGACTTTTGATTAGACCGTCATCGTCAGGTTCTTCTTCCGCTAATCCCAATTTAGCTCTCATACCACTTAGCCAATGTTGATCGTAGAGTTGTTCAAAACGATTTAGTTCTCGTTGCGCCAATTCTAACGCTTTTTCTGACTCACGGTCCACAAGGGGAAGTAAAGTCTCGGCAAAGCGGGCGAGATTCCAGAGAGCGATTTTTGATTGGTTAGCATACGCGTATCTCCTATTTAGGTCGATGGAGCTAAAAACAGTTCCCGGATCGTATTTATCCATGAAAGCACAGGGTCCATAATCTATTGTTTCACCACTGATCGTCATGTTATCAGTGTTCATTACGCCATGAATAAAACCAACTAGCATCCATTTGGCGATCAATGAGGCTTGAGCTTCAATTACCGCCCTGAGGAAGAGTAGGTATTTGTCGCTTCCGGCTATGTGGGGGAAATGACGTTCAATAGCATAGTCAGCCAGAACCTGAAGGTCTTCTTTAGTTCCCCAAGCGGCCACATACTGAAAAGTGCCAATTCGCAAATGGCTAGAAGCCACCCTGGTTAAGATGGCACCTGGTAAGGCAATCTCACGATAAACAGATTCGCCAGTAGTAACCACCGCTAGACTACGGCTGGTTGGAATTCCCAGTTCATGCATGGCTTCGCTAATTATGTATTCTCTGAGCATAGGTCCAAGGGTTGCCCGCCCATCACCGCCCCTTGAATAGGGCGTGGGGCCTGAGCCTTTTAGTTGTAGATCATAGCGTTCTTTTGTCGGGTTAATCTGTTCACCAATTAGTAATGCTCGGCCATCACCTAACATGGTGAAGTGTCCGAATTGATGTCCAGCATAGGCTTGGGCCAGTGGTGTCCCCCCTGCAGGGGTGGCGTTACCCCCTAACACTGCTAGTCCGTGTCCACTAGCTAGGGCGTCTGGGTCTAAACCTAAAAAGCGCGCTAAGTGGTGATTAATCAGGACGGCTTTGGGCTCGCGAACCGGTGTAGGGTCTTGGTGAGTAAAGAAAAATTTTGGAAGGCGAGCGTAGGTGTTATCAAAATTCCATCCAACTTTGGTGATAATTTCTGTCATGATGGACCATACCTCCTGGGGCTATTATCTCCAGAAGTGGGTTGCAAAAAGCGACTAGAGTAGTTTTTGAACCAAAAAGAGCCAGGCCCACATCGGAATCACTTTTGAAATTCCCCATGGCCCTACTGCCAAAGATCGAGGCCCGTTGGATTTCACCCCATTAGGTTGCTGCTTTCCAGCATTTCCATCGGGCATCCCCTCCTCAGACGCTGTTTCATTTAATTATATCACACATACTCCGGTGCGTAACATTCGAGAATTTGGTATAATCTTAGTTAAGGGGCTGATAATCATGGAACGAGAGCAGTTGCTAGATGTTCTGCAGGATTATTTCTTAACAAAAGAGGATGTATCCACCGTCTACCTTTTCGGATCTTTCGCCCAGGGGCGTGCACGCGCTAGTAGCGATGTGGATATTGCTATTCTGTTTGCTCGTGGTGTTGATCCCTATGATGCTCTAATTAGACAATTGGATTTCGCCAACGACCTAGAAGAATTACTTAGGCGTCCAGTTGATGTTGTTAACATGGAGACAGCCAAGCCGATCTTTGTGCACCAGGTCTTGCTTACCAAAGAGATTGTTCTAGATAGAGATATAGAGCGCCGGGTTCAATTTGAAGTTAATCATCGTAGAGTATATTTTGATTTGCTTCCGTATTATCGCACTTACCACGAACAGGCTTTAAAGAGACTGGGGGAGGATTCGTGATGGTTGATCGGGACATTATCATAAGGCGGATGACGTTACTAGAGGAATATCTTCGGGATCTAAGGGAAGTGGCGGAAACTACAACCCTAGATGAGTTCCGTAGCGATAAAATCATCCAAAGATACGCGGAAAGAACTTTGCATATGGCCATAGAGGCTTGCTTAGATCTGGCTAATCATGTGATTTCTTTCGAAGGTTTTCGTGAGCCGACTAGCAATCAAGATCATTTCGAGGTTTTATGGGAACAGGGATTGTTGGAACAAGAGCTTAAGGATAACCTTCGGCGAATGGGGCAATTCCGAGACCTCTTGATACATGATTACGCCGGGGTTGACCCTAGTATTGTGTTCAAGATAATCACAAAAGATCTGGTCGATTTACGTGAGTTTGCGAACATAATCAAAGAAACTTTTCTTTAAGCGATACCTCAAGTAGGTGTCGCTTCGTTACATTATCGGGTCTTTTGGTGAAAGGCAGGAAGTGAGGCCTCCTCACCGAAATCATTAGCAGAGCCAATGAGAAAGACAATGGAGGTTTTGTAAGTGAAGAACGCGCAAGTTTTGGTTATTGGAAGCTTAAATATGGATTTAGTAGTGCACACCCCACGAGTCCCCGGAGATGGGGAAACCTTATTGGGCACCTCTTTTCATCGTTATTTCGGCGGTAAGGGAGCCAATCAAGCAGTGGCGGTGGCTAGGCAAGGTGTCAAGACCTTCATGGCCGGTCGTGTGGGGGACGATCCTTTCGGTCGAGATCAACTAGCTAGTTTACAAGCAGAGGGCATCGATACCCAGCACGTCTTAGTGGATCCAGAAGAGTCCTCTGGTGTAGCCTCAATTATCATTGACTCCTCCGGGAATAATCGCATTATTGTGGTTCCTGGTGCCAACGGGGTTGTTACTACCGAAGATATTCGGGCCTTAGCCCCACTTATGGCTAAGTGCGATTGTGTGGTGCTCCAATTGGAAATTCCAGTAGAGACAGTCCTATTCGCTATTAAACAGGCTAGCTTTTTAGGAGTCAAAGTGATTTTGAACCCAGCACCGGCTCAAGATCTCCCAGATGACATCTATCCGCATTTATTCGCGATTACTCCTAATGAATCCGAAGCTCACCTGTTAACTGGTATTGAGGTTAAGGATCTCGGTACTGCCAGGCAAGCGGCTCAAGCTTTATTAGCTAAAGGTGTGGACGCGGTCGTTATTACCCTTGGATCCCAAGGTGTTTACGGCTTAGACGCTGAAGGAGAATTCCATATCCCCGCCCATGAGGTGACTGTGGTGGATACTGTGGCAGCTGGAGATACCTTCACTGGGGCTTTAGCGGCCTTAATTGGAGAAGGATATAGCCTTGAAGAAGCAGCACAGTATGCCAATGCCGCCGCGGCACTAGCGGTTACTCGCCATGGTGCCCAACCTTCAATTCCTAAACGGGCGGAAGTGGGGGAGTTTTTGAGTTAGCAAGGGGCAAAACTAAACAAAGGTAATTGTAGATCATAAGCGAATTAGTTTTGTATATCGGTTGCAGATGAGGAGGTTCCTATTGACTGAACAGCAATCAACAATCCGAACGTATCGCGGTTTTACCCTCGATCCCTTTCAAGCAGAAGCGGTGGACTTTATCGATCAAAACCAATCAGTTTTGGTTGCGGCACCCACCGGGGTAGGTAAGACTCTCATTGCCGATTACATCATCGAGAAGATCTTTCGAGAAGGGGGAAGAGTGGTCTACACCGCCCCCATAAAAGCATTGAGTAACCAAAAGTTCCGGGAGTTTAAGGCTATAGTGGGTCCAGAAGCTATGGGCATTCTCACTGGTGATGTGGTGATCAACCCTGAGGCACCCATTTTGATCATGACCACTGAGATTTTCCGGAACATGCTCCAAGAAGACCCAGAACGGGTTCATGATGTACGCTATGTGATTTTCGATGAAATTCACTACATAGACGACCCCGAAAGGGGCAGCGTCTGGGAGGAAAGTCTAATCTTCATGCCTCCTACCATGCGCTTTTTAGGCTTAAGTGCAACTATTCCCAACGTGGATCAACTAGCTAGTTGGATTGAGGATGTGCAAAAACAAGAGGTGCAAATAGTCACACACGAAGAACGGATTGTCCCTCTTCAACACGCCCTTTACGAGCGTTCCTTAGGGATCACCACTATGGGACGAGTTCAAAAGAAGCATCGAAGTCTCGTAGCCAATAGTCCAGAACCAGGTAGACCTTTAGCTGAATCAACCACCCATCTAGATCTGATTCGAACCATTAAGGATCAATATTTGCCTTGTTTGTTTTTCACCTTCAGTAGGCGCAAGTGTGAAAGCAACGCGATCGAATTAGGGGAAGAACATGACTTTCTCACCAAAAGCGAGAAGGCCCAGGTGCGCAAAATCATCGACGGGGTTTTAGAACGCTATCCTAATGTGGAAAGCGAACGTTGGCCCCACTTGAGGCGCCTACTTCTTAAGGGAATTGCCTATCACCACGCTGGAATGCTACCTGTCTTGAAGGACATTGTGGAAGAACTGTTCACCCATCGCTTGATTAAGGTATTGTATTGTACAGAAACCTTCGCAGTAGGGCTCAACTTCCCTTGCAAGACAGTCTGTTTTGATTCGAGCACCAAGTGGGATGGGGTCTCCTTTAGACCCATTTCCAACCGGGAATACTTCCAAATGGCTGGTCGAGCCGGCAGACGGGGAATTGATGAAGAGGGCTTTGTCTTTACTTTAGTAGATCTAGGCTATTTCGATCCTAGTCAATTTCCTAGCATGAAAGAGGACGAAGTAGAGCCACTCCAGAGTCAATTCGCCCTCACTTATAATTCCATTTTGAATCTCGTGAAAAACTACGACGAAGACGACATCTACCGGATCCTAGGCCAAAACTTCGCCACCTACCAAGCCTCCGCCGAAAGAGAAGGGGTTTTGGTACAAATGGAGATGCTCGAAGATGAACTAGCTGTTTATACTAAGAATTTCAAGGGCTCTGGTTCTGACATGTTGCCACGCCTCTTACGTAAAAGAATCGAGTTTGAGCGCAGGCTGAACTCAGAGTACAACAAGCGGACTAAGCGGTACCTAAAACGAGAGATTCGTACCCTTAATCAGCGTATTGATAGTGCCTTTTACCGTAGTTTTCCCCATCAGGAACCAAGCTCTTTGCGTCGCGAAATTCGCAAATATAGGCGGCAGGTCAAAAATTACGAGCGACTCATGTTAAGAGAGCAATCCCTCAACCCTCATGAAAAGTACATTCAAGAGTTTTCTGATAAGAAAGCAGTCCTAGAAGCTCTAGGCTATCTGCAGGCTGATAAGCTTACTACTCCAGGATTATTAGCTAGCCAAATCCATGGGCATGAGCTATTGATCACAGAAGTGTTCATGGAGGGCCTATTCCACTCCTATGCACCTGCGGAGTTGAATGCGGTCATGGTCTCTATTGGTTATGAGCCACGAAAGAACGAGTATCGACTTAAACATCGTCTCGATCTTAGTCCCGTCTTTCGGATTTGGCATTTTCTTGCAAAAATGGAACAGCGGATGATTGGTTTTTCTACTGTTCAATTTAATGATCATGTGGCCGCCTTAGCCTATCGCTGGAGTAATGGAGAAAGTTTTGCCACCCTTCTCAACGATTCTTCTATAGACGAGGGAGATTTGGTCTTTGCCTTTAGACGGGGCATTGATCTCTTGCGCCAGGTACGCAATGCGAGCATGGATGACCCGAATCTACAGGCGAAATTACGAGAATGCATCACTTTAATGGATCGGGACGAAGTATCAATTTGGCTCTAGTTAAATTTGAGGTGAATGATGAATTACAGGTTAGTAGCTTTAGACATAGATGGGACAATCCTCACTAGTGAGGAAGAGTTATCACCCCGGACCAGAAGGGCCATAATGGGGGTTCAAGAATTGGGGGTGCCAGTGGTCCTTGCCACCGGCCGGCGCCTCGTTCGCACCTTACCTTGGGCCACCGCCCTTGGTCTCACCCAGCCTCTGATCGTACATAATGGGGCGGTGATTTTCGATCAAGGCAGTGGAAAAATCTTAAGACAAGAAGGGATCGATCTCCACGTTGCAGAGCATATCCGCAAGGAGTTAGAAACTCGGTTTTTAAATTACGTGGTCTACACCGGAGAAAGTGCCGGAGAAGAAGTCATAGCACCCCTCGGAACTTGGCAGCAACCGGAGAACCTTTTGCTACGTTATTTAGGTGAAGAGGCAAAATTTGTGCATCAAGTAGCCCTGCAAGCAGGCCCTATTCGCATCTCCATCGTCGATCTACCCCAAAAGGTTGATCCCTTTTATGAGTATCTAGTGGGGACTTATGGTAGTCAAGTTAATGTTATGCTTTTTGGAGCTCAGCGAGATAAATGGCGGGGCATCGAGATTATTCCCCCGAACTGTTCTAAAGGGACAGGCGTGGCCTATTTAGCTAATAAGCTCGGTGTTCTCCCGGAAAACGTTGTGGCCGTGGGTGACAATGTGAATGACTTAGAGATGATTAAGTGGGCTGGTTTAGGCGTCGCTATGGAAAACGCGCCTTTAGAGCTTAAGTCCCAAGCCCAGCGCATTGCCCCTAGCAATGATCACCACGGGGTGGCAGAAATCCTCGAAGAGCTCTTTCTGGAGGGGAGAGGTTAGCCATGACAGCTTTATATTTGGTTCCCAATGCTTATTTACGTAAATGGCGGCAAGAGGCCACGAGAAGCGGAGATAATTTTGTGCCCCTCACTTTGCCAGGTCTGGTTGCCCAGATCCTTAAAGAGGGCCTAGTTTCTTATAAAGAGGACGAGATTCTTGAAGAAGTCGCGGTTTGGCAGGCTGTACAGGATCACAGGCATACATTAGACTTTTTTGCTCCTATCGCCCACTACCCCGGTTTCATCCAAGAACTTAAGTGGCTGTTTCGTCAAATCGATTTAGGTGAAGATATCCTGCAAAATCTTCCTGAGCTGGGCGAGGGAGAATTAGTACAGCTTCACTACGCCTATCACGAAATTCTACGAGCGCAAGGTCTCTTAGACAAACCCGGTCAAATTCGCCAGGCTCTAAGACTAACCAAAGAACGCCAGCTTTTGCCCGCCATTACTTCCATTCAAATCAGGGGTTTAGGGGACCTCAGCCCCTTAGAATCTGAATTTCTCCACTCCTTAGCTCAGGGTCGTCCCTTAGAAGAAGTCTATGCAACAGTAGTCCAACCCAAAATCGAAGTAATCCGGGCTCCAGACCCTAATGCCGAGGTGGAAATGATCGGCCTGGCAATTCGCCAACAGGTCAAAAAGGGAGTACCGCTAGATCACATCGGTCTTGCCTTTCCTAACCCCACAAGTTATGAACCGATCTTGCTGTCCGTTTTCGGAAAACTAGGTATACCGTGGAGATCGCCTTCAACTAGTCTGAGGAATACGCCTCTGGGTAAGTCTGTCTTGACACTTATTGCGGGAGAGTTAGAAGGGTGGCATAAGCATCATCTGCAGCTTCTAACAGCCCCTGGCTGGGGTTTTCCCTTTCAATTAAGTTCTGAAGAGCAACGGCATTTGCGCCTAGGTCCACCTTACAAAGGTTTGCCAGCTTGGCGGCAATACTTAGGTGAACATGCAGGTTGGAAACCAGTTCTTGATCTTCTGGGTTCGCTGGAAGATCGTCTGGTCACCCAATCTGTGCGCTTGTATGGACTGTGGCTAGAGGAGTTGCTAGTCCACTTACATCCGGAACGTTGGGTTACATTTGAAGACGATCTAGAAAACTGGGCAGAATTGGTTAAAGCCTGGGATGGAATGGAAACCATCGCCCAGAGTTTGCAATACTACGAGTGGGTGTGCACTCCTAAGCAGTTCTTGCAACTCTTACAGGCACTGGTAGATAATTTCCAAATTCGGGCCCGGCGCGTCTTTCACGAGCAATTACCGGTTCTTAGTGTAGAACACTTGGGGGCACACACCTACGAGAGACTTTATGTGGGAGGGCTTGTCGAAGGGCAGTTTCCTCCACACAAACACGCCCACTGGCTTACGAAGACCAGAACCGAGATGCAAACCGAACAACTTTACGAACGCTTGGTAGGCTCTGCAAGTCAGGTCTACTTGTATTACCCCGAAATTGACATGGATGGCAAACTCAATCTACCTTCCAATGTACTACCACGACTAAAGGACGACCCTAAGCGGGAGGCTAGTATTGCGGTGCACCGTCCTTCCCTGTATTTAGGGGAGGGGTTCTTGCAGGATCCAGAATTACTCACCACATTAAGGGAGCGTATTCTTAAGGACGGCTTATCAACGTCCCAGCTTAATCGCTATGCTAATTGTCCTTATCAATTCTTTTGTAGTTATGTTTTAGAGCTACAGCCACAGGAAGAAGCATCTCTTGAACTTGATGCTAGGGATCGGGGGATTATACTTCACAACGTACTGCAGGAATTCTGGAGTAACTATCTGGAAGGTCCTGTGCCCACTGTGGATGTAGCGCAAGCGGAGCTAGAGGGTCTTGTGCGTGAAGAATATTTTGCCCGCGGGGAAACCCCTGCACCCAAACTTATTAGGTCCCTTAGGTGGTTTGTTAGGCAGGATTTAGAGCGGGTAGAGAGTGGTTTTCGCCCTCGCTTTCTAGAACGTTGGTTCCAGGGCTTAAACATCGAAACCTCCGCCGGTCCAGTGCAAATCCGTGGACAGATTGACCGCATTGATGTAAGTCCCCAAGGAGAGTACGTGCTATATGACTATAAAACGGGGACAACCCCTTCTGTTCAGGATATTTTGCGGGGAAAAGACTTACAAATCGCTATTTATCTTCTAGCGGCCCAAAGCATTCTCCCAGATGCTCGCAATGTGGGTGTAGCTTACTATGCCTTGCAGGATGCTAAACTCGTAGGTGTATTCCACATGGATTCCCATAGGGACTTAATGGTACGCAAGGGACGGGGATGTCTGGAAGATGAGGAGTTTACTGGGCTAATTTCTATTTTCGAAAAAATCATCCAAACATATTTGGAAGGGATCTTTCGTGGCGATTTTCCCATCGAACCGGCTAGTTCCCAGATCTGTCGGTTCTGCCCCTTCCAAGGGATTTGTCGTAAGGAGGTGGGTGTCTAATGGGTTTTGCCCCTACACCCAGTCAACAAGAAGCTATTGCCACAGTTGACCGCCATTTAGCCGTCACGGCCGGAGCTGGTTCTGGAAAAACCAGGGTTTTGGTTGAACGCTATCTTAATCTCATTGATCACGAGGTACCCATCGAAAAAATCGCAGCCATTACCTTTACGAAGAAAGCTGCTCAAGAGATGCGGGATCGCCTTCGCTTAGCAAGACCTGATTTGACTGAAGAACTTGAACGGGCTCAGATTTCCACTATCCATAGTCTTTGCCAACGTATAATTCAAGAGCACCCCCTCCAGGCAGCAATCGATCCCCGTTTCAGAATTGGCGAAGAATGGGAGACCCAAGCTCTGTTACTCCAGATCATTGAAGCGGAAGTGGAGGGACGAGAGCCTCCTGAAGAACTAAGTGATAGGGCCCGAACAGTAGATTTAGTGTGGGATTTATATCGCGAGATGCTTACCAAAGGGGAGAAGGACTTCGGTCAAGGGAGGGCCCCAGCTGGTGACATGGAACCAGGTTTTTTAGTGGCGCCCCTCTGCCACGAGGTGGAACAGTTTTTGCTTGTGCAACCAAGTACCGCCGTGCAAAAGGCGGCTATGGAAGGGTTGCAGGAAGAGTGGCCCTCTATCCAAGAACTATTGTATTTTCCAGATCCGGATCTCCAATTGGAGGCCCTCCAAGTGCTGGAAGACTTCATTAAGAGAATTCGGGGGAAATTAGCTGAGCACACAGTATTAATTAGGGAGCTGATCGCGGAAGGGCGAGAAACCATCCAAGCCCAAAAGGGAGCCGAAATTATCGCTTGGTTAACCGAGGTTTTGCAGGGAGTACACCATAATTATAATCAGGCCAAAAGGGATTTGGGAATCTTAGATTACAACGACCTCGAGCAGTTGGCCCATGAGTTACTACAAAAACCCGAGGTTCGGGCGCAGTATGGTTTCGCCCATCTCATGGTAGATGAATTTCAAGATACTAATCCCATCCAAAAGCAGATTGTCGATTTGTTAGTAGCCGAGGGTGCTCTGCTTTTTGTGGTGGGCGATCCTAAGCAGTCCATTTATCGGTTTCGTGGCGCGGACGTAGGGGTTTTCATCCAAACTAAGGCCGAGATCGACCAAGAGGGAAAAAACGTGTTCTTGGCAGAGAATTTCCGCTCTCGCCCCGAACTTATTGAGTTTGCCAATCACTTTTTTCCTCAGGTTGCAGTGGACGAAGCCATGGCGTTTGAAGCGAGTAAGGCCAGTAGAGAGCCTGCTGGTAGGCCTTGTGTTACTCTTTTGCGTACGCCAGCTGAGGGTCTAAACTTAGAAGAAGGACGAACTAAAGAAGCGGAGCAAATCGCTTTAAAAGTTCGTCAGCTGGTAGAAGCAGGGCAATGCAATTACGAGGATGTGGCCCTCTTATTTAGGACTATGACCAATGTACGCATTTACGAACGGGCTCTCCAAGTGGCAGGGATTCCCTACGTTAATCTTAGTGGGCGAGGATTTTATGCTCAACAGGAGATTAGAGATGTGATTCATTATTTTAGTTGGTTGGGAGACCCAGAAGATCAGGTATCTCGTCTGGCGGTGTTACGCTCACCCTTCTATCTGATTTCAGATCAGGGCTTGTATTGGTTGCAAGCGGGACAACCTGAAAAATTAACGGTTACCGAACGAAAATCCCTAGCTCAGGCAGGTGAGGATTATGCCTATCTCAGCCAGCTGGTTAAGTATGAGGCAGCTCCGCGAGTGATTACCGCGATGCTAGAGAGGACTAATTACCTGCAAAATACTTGGCAACTGCCTTTTGGTCCCCAAAAGGTGGCCAATATCGAGAAACTCTTAGAACAAAGTTGGCAACTCTATGCCCAAGACCTAGTCTCTGTTCCGGAACAACTACGCTACATCCACCTCATGTCTAGGGATAGCAAGGGTGAAGGCGAAGCATTGCTCGATGCGGAGCACGCAGATGTAGTGAGATTACTAACCATTCACGGCTCCAAGGGACTAGAATTTCCTGTGGTATTCTTACCGGATACCAGTGGTAGCTTAACCAGGGCACAACGTGGCCCAGTATTGTACCACCCCGAATTTGGCCTTACCTATCAAGGAACCCAAGCTTATGAAGCTTTAAAAGAGGCTGAACGTCAAGCCGAATACCACGAATCGCAGCGCCTGCTATATGTGGCAGTTACCCGGGCGGAGGAGGAGCTTTATTGGTGTGGCCTGGATGATCTAGCCCGGGCTAGAGAGAGCTGGTGGAAGTGGCTACAAGATGCACTGCCCGAACTTCCGGACCATCTATACAGGGAGGTAGTAGGGGATTTACCTAGCTTAGATGGCTCAAGTTCTTACGAACAAGGAATTCAGCTGGCGATTCCCAGTTATGAGCCTCTCTTACCTCAGTATAATCAGGTGGCTTTTTCAGTCACTTCTTTAATGAGTTATGAACTTTGCCCCCGCCACTACTATCTTCGCTATATCTTGCAAGTGCCGGAGTTAAGTCTTGCCCCAACACAGGCCAATGGGTTCGGGAACAAGTCTAGTCTGAACGCTCTGCAGAGGGGAAATATTGTTCACCGGGTAGTTGAACAGATCCGGGATCCAGAAGAGCTTGGGGATCTCTTGGACTATGCTGCCCTCATGGAAGGTGTAGAGCTTGATGGGACGCAGAGGTTTCAGTTAGAGAAAATCATTTTGCCTTATCTGCAAAGTGAATTTTTTGGTCGAGTGCAAGGGGCGCAAGGTCAGTGGGAAATCTACCAAGAAAGGGAATTTGTTCTACCCGTAGGGAATTTTTTGGTGAATGGTTTGGTTGACCAAGTTTTTGTCAGTTCTACCGGACTAGAAGTGGTGGATTTCAAGTCTAATTGGATTCGATTAGAACAAGTGGAAGCTGTAGGGTTAAGCTACGCGGTGCAATTGCGTCTGTATGCTTGGGCCATGGCCCGAGAATTTGGATTACCGGTCTTGAAATCCCAAGCCTATTTCCTAATTCCCAATGCAGTTTATCAGTTGGACGCCCAGCTCTTAGATCCTAATCTGACTGAAAGGTGGATTAAGCAAACCTGCCAAGAGATTATTGCGGGAGTTGAATTGGGCCTTGAAGCCTTTCCGCCAAAGGGTGACTGCGCCACTTGTGCTCAGCGCACTAATTGTGGTAATTATCCAAGCTTTGGGGAAAATACAGATGATCACTTGGCTTGGGTTGAGGAGGAATTGGTGTGAATTTTGTCCAGTGTAATTTAGGTGCAGGTGTCCGTCTGCATATGTGTGAAACCGATAAATTCAAGTCCATTACCTGCAAAATGTTTATTCAGCAGGATTTGCAATCGCCCACGGCGACTAGCACTGCTCTAGTTCCCTTTCTAGTGCGGAGGGGGTCGCAAAACTTCCCTTCCACCCTGCAGATTGCTCGCGAATTGGAGTATCTGTACGCCGCAGACTTTAGTTCGGATGTGCTCAAGATTGGAGAACGTCAAATTCTGGAGTTCTACTTCCAAATGGTGGATGCTTCGTTGCTACCCCAGGGTGAGCAACAATTAGAACGGGGTTTGCGTACCTTTTGGGATATTGCTACTAACCCAGCGGGTCCAGGCGATGCCTTTATAGAAGACTATTTCACTCAGGAGAAACAAAGTCTCAAACAGGAGTTAGAAGGATTAGTAAACGAAAAGCGTGCTTACGCCCTCTTCCGGTCTATGGCTTTAATGTGTGGCGAAGAACCCTTCGGGATTTACAAGTATGGTGACGTAGATACTCTTGCCAGTCTAGAGAACAGGTCAGTTTACCACCATTTTAACAGCCTGTGGTCTCAATATCCTTTGGATATCTTTCTGGTAGGTACTAATCTAGATGTGGCGGCCAATCTCTTCGGTCAATTGGTGGCAAAGCGGGGAGCGATCCACAAACTCAAGTTACCCAAGCGGGTGCAGGTGCCGAAGTCACGCTTCATTGAAGAGACT
The DNA here is from genome assembly GCA_002396805.1 of Firmicutes bacterium UBA4996. Lineage (GTDB taxonomy): Bacteria > Bacillota > Limnochordia > Darwinibacteriales > Darwinibacteriaceae > UBA4996. The sequence goes on from DGYW01000071.1 coordinate 22,680, forward strand.
ACAGATATGCAACAAGCCATCGTGGTCTTGGGTTATCGGACCAATTGTTCGTATTTGGACGAAGATTACTACGCCTTATTGGTGGGTAACGGTATTTTAGGAGGCTTTCCCCATTCCAAACTGTTTATGAATGTGCGCGAAAAGGCTAGTCTAGCATATTATGTGGGGTCGAGCATTGAGGGGAGCAAGGGTTTACTCACCATCACTGCGGGAATTAATGGCGACAGTCGGGATCAGACCTTACAGATTATTCAAGAGCAACTAGACGCTATTCAACAGGGTGATTTTAGTGATGAAGAGTTAGAACAGACCAAACGTGGTCTAGCTAGTGCTATGACAAGCATGAACGATCACCCGGCTGGAATCATCGATCGCAACCTTATTGGCATTGTCCATGAACAAATGCGTACCATCGATCAAGTTACAGAAGCGATTAGGCAAGTGCAGAAGGAAGATGTGGTTCGGGTTATGGCTAATGTGGCTTTAGACACCACCTATGTCCTCCGTGCTCCACAACAGGAAGGGGATAGTCATGGAGCAGATTAAACTTCCCACAGGAGAAAAAATGTTTCAGGAGCAATTAGATAATGGTTTAAAGGTATTTATCCTGCCTAAACCACAATTCTTGAGGACTTACGCCGTCCTGTCTACTAATTATGGCTCCATTGATTCTCAGTTCCAACTTCCTGAACAAGGTTTCGTGGAGGTCCCGCCAGGCATCGCCCACTTTTTAGAGCACAAACTCTTTGAAGAGGAGGAGGGTAATGCTTTCGACCGTTTTGCTCAGTGGGGGGCCTCGGTGAATGCCTTTACTAGCTACACGCAGACCAGTTATCTTTTTTCCACCATTGAAGGCTGGCAGGAGGCTTTAAGCGATTTAATCAATTTAGTCAACAGCCCTTATCTCACCACCGAAAACGTAGAGAAGGAAAAGGGTATTATCGAACAAGAGTTACGGATGTATGAGGATCACCCTGATCATCGTATCCATTCGGTCCTCTTGGAAAACTTGTACCATGTTAATCCGGTGCGCATCGATATTGGGGGTACGGTTGAATCGGTACGAGCTATTACGGTAGAAGAGTTGTTCAACTGCTATGAGACCTTTTATCAGCCTGGCAATATGGCTATGGCAGTTGTAGGAGATGTGGATTCTGAGGAGACTTTGGGATTAATCAGGCAAAACTACCCTACTTGGCAACACCGTCAAGGATCAATTGAGCGCCTTTATCCAGACGAACCGGCTGAGGTGGTGAATCCTTGGGTGGAGGAAGAGCTAAATATTTCTAGACCTCGTTATCTTTTGGGCTTCAAACACGAACCAATCTGGCAGGGCGAAAGACTTTTGCGTCAACAGATCGTCATGTCCCTAGTATGGCGGCTTGTAGCTGGTCGTAGTTCCCAATTCTTCGGAGATTTGTATGCACGTAACCTAGTTGACGATTCCTTTGGGGCCAGCTTTAACTCTTCGCCTCAATTTGCCTACTCTGTAGTAGGTTCAGAAACAGACAACCCAGAGCGATTACACGAAGAACTGAGAAAAATTATCTCGCAACTACAATCCAGTCCCCCTTCATCCACTGATATCGATCGATTGAAACGTCGAATCTATGGAGGGCACCTCGCTTCTTATGATTCCTTTGAATATGTGGCTAATCGTTTGATCACCCACTACTTTAGCCAAACTCCCTATTATAGGTTTTTGGACCTTGTGCGGGATGTGACCGTAGACGAAATACAAGTAGCCCTCAACGAACAGCTAGACTGGAAACGTTCCACAGTTTCAGTCTTAAGGCCGGTGCAGACGTGATGAAAAAGCAATTGCGTGCCCAATTAAAAGAGGAACGAGCAGCTATTTCAGATGCACAGCGCTCAGACTGGAACAAACAGATCGCCCGCGTTCTTTTGGCCTGGGAACCCTTTCGCCAAGCTCAGAAAGTCATGATTTATCTTTCTATTGGTTGGGAAATCGACACCTGGGCTTTAGTTGATGAGTTAAGTAGACGGGGGGCGGAGATTTATGTTCCTGTTGTGCAGAAAAGCCCCAAGAGCTTAGTGCCTACTCGCTATTTTTCTAAAGAACAATTGGTTCCAGCAGATTTCGGCATCCTAGAGCCGACCGCCGGGACACCGACCGAAGATCCGGCTCAACTAGACCTAGTGGTAGTTCCGGGACTTGCCTTTACTCCTCAAGGTTATCGCATTGGCTATGGTGGTGGCTATTACGATCGCTTTTTGGTGACCACTTCAGCGGTAAAGATCGGTTTATGTTATACTGCTTTTCTTCGAGAGCTTCCTATGGATGAGTGGGACCAAGCCGTGGATTTCTTGGGGACCGAAGAGGGAATTCGGGCAGGAAATAGCTAGGGGCTGCAGAATTTACTGGTAACGGAAGGAGGCGGCCCATGTTACCTAGTAAATATGTGCTAGCTATAGATCAAGGGACTACCGGGACAACGGTGATCCTTTTTAATGACCAAGGTGAAATAGTGGGAAAGGCCTATGAACTATTTCGTCAGTACTATCCTAAACCCGGTTGGGTGGAGCATGATGCAGCAGAAATTTGGGCGAGCACACGCTCCCTACTCGATCGTGTCTTGCTTGACACGAAAATTGATCCACAGGACCTAGCGGCTATTGGAATCACTAATCAGCGGGAAACAGTGGTGCTCTGGGACCGTCATACAGGTGCACCTGTAACGCGAGCTATTGTCTGGCAGTGCCGGAGAACAGCACCTATCTGTGATGAACTTAAAGCCCAGGGTTTAGAACCCTTGTTTCGAGAAAAAACCGGGCTAGTGCTGGATGCTTATTTTTCTGGCACTAAGCTTAAGTGGATCTTTGATCAACATCCTCACTTAAGAGAGCGGGCCAAACGAGGTGAGCTGGCCTTTGGAACCATCGATTCTTGGTTAATTTACAATTTGACTGGTGGTAAAAGGCATGTAACTGATTACACAAATGCCTCTAGGACTCTCCTTTTTAATCTTGCAGAGTTACAGTGGGATCCAGAGCTTCTAGAAATTCTTGACATACCCGCGGAGATTCTCCCTGAGGTTCGCTCAAGTAGTGAAGTCTATGGTCACACCGTGTCCTTAGGCAAGTTGCCTGCAGGAGTGCCGATTGCCGGAGCAGCTGGAGACCAACAAGCAGCTTTGTTCGGACAAGCGTGTTATGATCCTGGCACTGTGAAGGCCACATTCGGTACTGGGGCTTTTATCTTAATGAACACGGGATCTGAACTCATAGTATCTCCTAATGGGCTGTTGACCACTATTGGCTGGGGTCTAGATGGAAAAGTAGAATACGCTTTAGAAGGAAGCGTGTTTGTAGCTGGGGCGGCGGTACAATGGTTGCGTGATGAGATGCAGCTTATTACGTCGGCTGCAGAGACCGAAAAGATCGCTCTATCTGTACCCGATACCAACGGAGTCTATTTCGTTCCGAGCTTCGTAGGCCTAGGTGCCCCCCATTGGGACCCTTATGTGCGGGGAATGATCATGGGGTTGACGAGGGGGATTAACAAGACCCATATTGTGCGGGCCGCCCTTGAGGCCATAGTATATCAGACCAAGGAAGTCTTAGATGTGATGGTTCAGGATGCCCATATTCCCCTAACGGAGTTGAAAGTTGATGGTGGGGCGTCTGTTAATCAGTTTATTTGTCAATTCTTAGCTGATATGACTAGAATAACGGTGCAACGCCCGCAAGTTTTCGAGACCACCGCTTTAGGCGCGGCTTATTTAGCTGGTCTGGCGGTTGGAGTCTGGGAGAGTCCAGAAGACATTAAAAGGCAATGGCTTGCAGAGCAGACCTATCAGCCCGCTCTGGATTTAATAGAGCAAAAACGTCTCTATCAAGGCTGGACGAAAGCGGTGCGAAGTGCCAAGAGTTGGAGGAGTAATGATTAATCGCGAACGAATTCGTCAAGATAAGCTTTTAAGATTGCGGGCTAACTTGGCCCAAAAACCGATCATTGCTGGACTAAAGGGTTCCGCTGATTCCGAAAAGAGTGCCCAGGCTGGAATTAAGGTTTGCTTTTATCTTACTGGTCATATCTTTGAACTGCGCGAGCTAGTTCAGCAAAGCAAAGAACAAGGGCAGATGGTTTTTGCTCATGTTGATTTAATTAGTGGCGTCGCAAAGGACAATTATGGGATGGAAATGTTAGCCAGCGAGATTGGAGTTGATGGTGTTTTAACCACCAAGGGCCATCTGATTACGGCCGCGAAACGAGCTGGACTACTTGGCATTCACCGCTTGTTCATGCTTGACTCTGAGGCTCTCAAAACGGGGCTTAGGATGTTAGAATCTAGCCAGCCCGATGCTGTAGAAGTTCTACCGGCTTTGATCCTACCCTCAATTCGGGAGCGTTTGCCAGGGAGGCTACCTCCTATTATTGCTGGTGGTCTAGTTGAAACGGCTAACGAGTTGCGTGCTCTATTGCGACCTCCAGTTTTGGCAGTGTCCACTAGCCGCATTGAATTATGGAATTATGAAAGGGAGTAGAGGAATGGATCAAAAATGGTTAGAACAGCAAACTGAGGAAATAGGTCTAGCTCTGGCTAAACAAGGTGTTCGTTTGGTTGTGCCGGCTCAGACCACTAGCAAGCAGAAGGGTTTTTCGAAGATTAAGAGTAACCAGATCGCCTCTTATATCGATCACACTTTGCTCAAGCCTACAGCATCACAAGTTCAAATCAAAGAGCTTTGCGCTGAGGCTTTGGAGTATCAGTTTGCTTCAGTTTGTGTGAATCCAGTCCACGTCCCTGCTGCTAGCAAATTATTAGCCGGCAGTAATGTGAAGGTTTGTACTGTAATTGGTTTTCCCTTAGGAGCCACAAGCACACTAAGCAAGGTAATGGAAACGCGAGATGCGGTCGCCAGTGGGGCACAAGAGATCGATATGGTCATAAATGTGGGAGCGCTCTTGGAGAGAGACTACTTTAAGGTCTATTCTGATATTAAAGCAGTACGGGATGCAGCTCCCCAGCAGATTTTGAAAGTCATTCTGGAAACAGGCTATCTAAGCAAGGAACAGATTGTCAGGGGTTGTATCCTTACTAAGATGGCTGGTGCCGATTTTGTGAAGACTTCTACTGGGTTTGGTCCAGGCGGCGCCACGGTAGAAGATATTGCCCTCATGCGGGAAGTAGTGGGTCCAGAGTTTGGAGTCAAGGCCTCAGGTGGCGTGCGAGATTATGCGACTACTATGGCCATGATTAAGGCCGGTGCCAACCGCATCGGCGCTAGTGCTGGAATCGCCATCGTGGAAGGGCTAAGGGGGGAAAGTGACTATTGAGAGCTCTCAGGCGAGGGGGGTACCAGATAGCCTGTTTAACAGTGCTACTGGGCCTCCTCAGTGGACTTAGCTTTGCCCAAGCAGAACCATTAAAGTGGTTCAATCATTCTTATGGAGGCGCGGAGGTTGTTGCCCACTCCCTTATAGGAGAGGAAGAACAGCTGCTTTTTGATGGATTTTTGCGGTTTTACTATCCTGACAAATTTCAAATCGCATATGGTAGCCCAAGTGGTGTAGTGACCATCACTAGCCATGATGATTTTTTGGAAATCCAAGCCGGAGGAGAGTACCAATACGGCTACGATAAGCATTGGCTAGTTAATTACTTTCAAACTTACATCTTTCGTTTGCTGGAGTTTTTAGAGCGTCCCCTAGAGTTTTCGGGTACCACCCAAATTGCCGATCGGGACGTTTTTCGCTATGTGGATCAAGAGAACCCGGATCTGATGTATTGGCTAGACCAAAATACCGGTGTTCCCCTTCTAATTCGCGAAGGGAAAGAAACTGTTCTAACTGTAGAGTCATACAGCATTACAGCTAGCTCCGGAGAACTCCATTTAGAACTCGCTCTTTTTACTCAGCCTCATCCAGCTAGACTCACCTTGGTCTATGGAGAGGGAGGGTGGGTACTGACCCGTCTTGAGGTCAGCGATCCAGCTGAACAGATAGTTGTAGAGTTTTCTCAGTGGAATTTTGAGTTCGATTGGGTACCAAGTAGTTCTGCCAGGATACTAGGGGATTTGAAGGAGCTTAATGATCGCTTCTTTCGGGAATTTCAGGAGCAACAATGGGGAGAGTCCTTGCGGACTTGTCAAGAGATGCTGGCCTTGGCACCTCAATTTTGGCAAGTTTATCTTTACCAAGCTTTCGCCTACGAAGGTTTGGGAAACTTTTTAGGAGCAGTGGAGAATTATCAACAGGTACTAATGCGCGAACCGCAAAACGCCCTCGCTTTAAATAACTTGGCATATCACTATCTGTTAAGGGAAGTGCAGATCTATCAAGCACTAGAGCTAGCTGAGCACGCAGTTGCTTTAGACCGCAAAAGTGCTTATCTGGATACTTTAGGCTATGGATATTATCTCGTTGGGCGATTTGTGGAGTCGAAGCTCCTCTTAGAAGAGGCTTTAGAGGGGGCGGAACCAGAGGCCGTTGAGGAAATTACTGCTCACTTGGACTTAGTACTCCAAGCACTGGAAAAGGAGCAGGATTGATATGACAGAACACTATTTTACTAATCGACCCAGTGCCAAGCATCAGCCCCACGAGTTCACCGCTGAATTACGAGGGAGAGTGTATCTTTTTCGAACGGATGCGGGAGTGTTTTCTCGAGATGACATAGACCTAGGTTCAAGAATCTTAATTGACTCCTTACTTTGTCAACCAGGTGACGTTGCCTTAGACTTGGGTTGTGGCTATGGACCCATCGGTATGGCAGCCGCTACTTTAGTTGGTCCTGAGGGGCAAGTTTACATGGTAGACGTGAACGAACGGGCGGTCGAATTGGCTCGGAAGAATTTGAGTCAGAACGCCATCAAAAACGCGCAAGTCCTAGTTAGTGATGGCTTAGAGGCTGTTGCCAATCTCAAGTTTGACTGGGTATTATCTAACCCACCGATTAGGGCTGGAAAAGGAGTTTTTTATCCACTCTTGACCGAGGCCTACAAAGCGCTCAATCCAGGGGGCTGCCTTCTAGTAGTAATTCGCACTAAGCAGGGGGCCAAGAGTCTAGAAAACTATTTAAGAGAGTTAGCTGGAAACTGTGAGACTATTCAAAAGAAAGCGGGCTTTAGAGTCCTTAAGTGTTGTAAACAGTTGTAAACAGCTCCGCGCCTGAATACCCTTTTAGGTGTGGGGGTGTTTTTATGCGGATCTGGATTTTCACTGGAAAGCAGGTGATCTGGTGGGCGTTGGTTTGTCTAACCTTGGGGATCTATGTAGGGACAGCCTACGAACTATGGATACCGGTTTTTAGTGGTTCTCCTCAACGAGGTGTGTCTGGTCGCGTTATTGTAATCGATGCGGGTCATGGGGGGATCGATCCGGGAGCAGTCAGTGCCAACGGTGCATTAGAAAAGGGGATTACTCTAGCGATTGCCAAAGAACTAGAGCGACTGTTACAAAGGGCGGCGGTTTTTGTAGTTATGGTGCGCAGGGGTGACTATGATTTGGCAGATTCAAGTGAGTCACACCTACTCCATCGCAAACGACAAGATCTGATTAGACGAGTGGCCATTGCCGAAGAGGCGAAGGCTGATTTGTACATCTCCATTCATGCCAATTACTTTCCCTCCCCCATCTGGTCTGGAGCCCAGACGTTTTATTATGAGGGACGGATCGAAGATCAACAGCTAGCCAAGGACATCCAGACTGAGTTAGTCAAGCACCTAGGGCCCAACCATCGCTTGGCGAAGACCGGGGATTATCGGGTTCTACGCGATACTACTATGCCCGCGGCCTTGGTGGAAGTGGGTTTTTTGTCAAATCCCAGGGAGGCAGAACTGTTGTCCCAACCTAGTTATCAAAAAAGAGTGGCCTCCGCGATCTTCTCAGGAATTTTACGTTATTATGGGGAGGCGTTAAATTAAAGTGGCGGCCCTTTAACATTGCCTAACAACAGCGATTATGGTAGTATATTTTAGTAGTACGAGTTAGGAGGTAGGTTTGTTGCATACATTATGGCAAAACAGGGTGAAAAAGGCTGTACAGAACAAGATTAAGACCACTACTTTGGCCGCATTTAATACGAATGTGGACGTTGTGGTTCATCTTGCTCAAGACAATTTAGCCCCTTTAGAAGCTGATCCTCGCATCAACGTGGATGCTGTTGAGCGCTTAGTAAGCGAAGATATTGTGGAAATTACCACTGAAGATGAGTTTCTAGCGGTGCTTCTAGCGGCCCTAAAAGAGGGTAAATCCCATTATATAGTGCTGAGAAATCTTCAGCTATTGGAGTGGCTTGAAGAGAAATTCACAGTGCGCCAAGAGAGCATGGGTGGGCAAGCAGGAATTATCGCGAACCAAATGGCCGCCCTAGGGTCCAAATCACTGGTTTATACTTCTTTGTTATCTCCCAAACAGGGCTCCATGTTTTTCCCCGAAGTCCAAGTTCCAGTAGTTAATGGCGAGTTAGAAACCCGTAATGTGATGGATGCAGTAAGAGCGGAGGATCACACTAAAGAAAATTGGATTTTCGAGTACGCCAAGGGAGAAAAATTTGAGATTTGTGGACAAGTAATTACTACTCCCCGGGCGAATCGGGTTATTCTAGCAACCCGACCTGAGGGGATCATAATGGGCTTTTCCCCCACTATGGAAGACTATTTGCCCCAATTAGGTAAAGAATTAGATGTGGCCTTTATGGCGGGTTTTCACTACGCCCCAACAGCTCCGGAAGAGTTAGAACCTTATCTAGCCTCTAGTATGGCTAGCATTCACAAACTCAAACGAGAAAATCCGCGCTTACGACTCCATTTTGAATATGTTCCCATGAGTGATGCTAAAGCAGAAGAGACCATGCTCAGGTCTGTAGCGAGCGAAATTCAATCTTTTGGCATAAACGAAAACGAGATCAAGCGCGTCTTAACCATTCTCGGTTACGATTCGGAATGTGCCGAAATTGAAGCGGAAGAACGGGCTTTTTGCCTCTATCAAGGTTGCGTGCGGATCCTGAAAGACTTGGGCTTCGAACGCATCCAGTTGCATAACCTAGGCTATTATGTGGTTGTTCTGAAAAAACCCTATGAGCTCGATCCTCGTCATGTACGCGAATCCTGCCTCTACGCTTCTGCGGTAAATGCCATCAAGGCAAAATATGGTGGCTATGTTCTATCTGAAAAGTTACTTGAAGCTGGAGACATTATGTTGTCTGAGGTAGGCTTGGGTCAGTTGCGCGGTTTTGGCGACGAGATGCGTAAGCACGGATTCTACGTTCCTGCCAACTTTGAGGAAGAGGGTATTTTGGAACTCGACGATCATTATGTGCTAATTGTGCCAGCCCATATTGTTCCTAATCCAGTAAGCACGGTGGGTATGGGCGATACCATTTCTTCGTCAGCCTTCGCTTATGAATGGAGTCACGCCTAGGACAGGTGAGAATTTTCACACTCCTTAACAGGATTTGCCCTCTGCTTAGAGAAATAAGCAAAGGAATCGGATCAGATTCAGATTGGAGGACCAAACTACTATGCGTGTTTTAATAATGCATGCAGACAACGGCAAAATTCAGAAGTCTGTATTAGCACTGCAAAAGGCACTAGAGAAGGAAAATGTTCAAGTGGACCTTGTTTCGCCCACGACAGCCAGCAGTGCACCTGTGAGCACTGCTCCTTACAACCTAGTATGTGTAGCTAGTGGATTTAAAGGCTGGTGGAAGCCGCAAATTCCGGAGGAAATTGCTAATCTTTTAAGACGTGCGACGCGCCTAGAGGGAAAACGTGGAGGCGCTTTCGTAGAATCCAAATTATTAGGTTCAAGCAAAGCATTACGCGTTCTTATGGCCCATATGGAGCGCCAAGGTGTAATTGTGGAAGACTTTGGCACGCTCGGTGGGGAGCAAGAAATGATCTCCCTCGCTAAACGGCTAAGACGCTTGGCTTAACGCGCCTGGTTTGAAGGCGCGACTAATACTGGAGGAGGATTCAGAATGTATCGTTTTAAACCCGAATTACGGATCCCCGGACCCGTGCCTGTGCCTGACGCTGTCTCTTTACGCATGGCTCAACCTATGATCAATCATAGGGGAAAGGTGTTTAAAGAAAGATTTCCTCATGTTTTATCACGTCTGCAGCCCCTTTTTGGTACCAAGAACCCCATTTATATGATTACTGGTTCGGGTACTTCTGGCATGGAAGCTGCTGTGAGCAACCTTGTTTCTCCACAGACCCCAGTCTTGTGTTTGGTAGGTGGGTTTTTCGGAAAACGCTGGGCGGATCTTTGCCAAGCTTATCAAGGTAATGTCCATGTTTTGGAATTTTCTTGGGATGGGGGCATTGATCCCAATCGGGTTAGTGATTACTTAGCCCAACATCCAGAAATCGAAGTCATTTTTGTAGTTCATAATGAATCCTCCACTGCGGTCTTAAATGATATCGAAGCCATTTCTAAAGCCAGAGGCAATCATGATGCACTTTTAGTTGTTGATGCAGTCAGTTCTCTAGGTGGAGCACCCGTTGAGATGGATGCTTGGAATCTTGACGTTGTAATTAGTGCTTCCCAAAAGTGTCTCATGACACCACCGGGAACGGCTTTTATCAGTGTCTCTTCTCGAGCGCGGGAATATATGGAGAAATGCACCTCGAGTCGATACTACTTTGATATCCGCAAATATGAGCAGTTTGTGGAAAAGGGAGAGACTCCGTTCACCCCAAATATCAATAATGTTTTCGCCTTAGAAGAAGCTTTAAACATGATTGAAGCAGAGGGCTTAGACAACGTGTTTGCCCGACATCGCCTCATGCGGGATATGATGAGGGCAGGTGCACAGGCAGTTGGTCTAGAACTTTTAGTGGCTGACAAAGACGCTTCTCCTACTGTAACCGGAGTCAAGTATCCTAACGCGGATAATTTTAGGACCAGGATTCGCGAACAATATGGAGTAGAATTTGCCGGTGGGCAGGGACCACACGCTGGAAGAATCTTTAGGGTTGGTCATATGGGTTATGCCACTCCCTTAGATGTTCTGGTGGCACTAGCGGTCCTAGAAATAGACGCAGGAAAGTTTGGAGAAGCGACACGAGCAGCAGAACAAGTAATGAACCAATAGCAACTGTAGAATCAATGTGGGAGGAGAACTCGGTGATCTTTACTCTGCGGGATGCCATCGATATTCTTATTGTGGCCTATGTAATCTACCGAGTTATTGACTCAATCCAAGGGACACGTGCCACTACATTAGTGAAAGGACTAGCTGTGATCTTTGCCAGCAGTGTGGTGGCTCGTGCCCTTAGTTTGCGTACTGTCAGCTGGCTGTTGGATCAGACTACCACAATCGTATTGGTCGCATTGCCCGTTGTATTCTACCCTGAATTACGAAGGGGTTTAGAGCAAATCGGTCGTGGACAGCTTTTTACATGGCTAGGTAGTCGCGGACAAGAGCAGGAAAATCTAGAGTTAGCCCAAATTGTCCAAGCGGTGGTTCGCCTCAGTGCCAAAAAGACTGGGGCCCTCGTAGTCTTAGAGCGTCAAACTGGGCTTCATGAATTTGTTGAAACAGGAGTAAAACTTGATGCCCTGGTTAGTACAGAGCTGTTAATGAATATTTTTGAGCCTAACAGTCCTTTACATGATGGAGCCATAATCATCAGCATGGGTCGGATCTCTAGCGCTGCCAGTGTTTTACCACTTACTGATAGTAACTTAGCTGGGTTAGGAACCAGGCATCGGGCGGCTGTTGGCATGTCTGAGCAAACAGATGCTGTGATTATCGTAGTTTCAGAAGAAACGGGCACTATTTCTCTAGCCGTGGGAGGGCGTCTCCGTCGTTATTTGACTGAAGCTAGACTCAAAGAACAACTGTCCTATTACTGGCAACGGGGAGGGGCAGAATAATGGGCCGACTCAGACGAATTTGGGAATTTTTGACCAAGCCAGAGGTATACTGGCGATTCTTCTCTTTACTCTTAGCTATCATTTTTTGGCTCTTAGCCGCGGGTGATGGTAGTTTAGGTGAAACGGAGCGTGTGGTTACTCTGAACGTTGAGGTTCAGAATCTGCCTGATGATTTGGTGTTGGTTGATTCCCCTGATCCGGTTAGAGTGCGGGTTAGGGGTTTGTCACCTCTGCTCAATCGTGGTGAGGATGCAATCTGGGCCCACATCGACTTATCTGGCGGTGAGGAGGGAACAGGAACCTATGCCATAGACGTAGAGACACCAGTGGGCATTGAGGTAGTTAGTGTTACGCCACGCTGGGTGAGCCTGTCTACTGAACAGATCGCGGAGCAAGCGTTTCCGGTTACCTTGGCTTTGTTAGGGGTAGAACCTGGTAACCTCATGGCTACAGTAAACCCGGTACCGCCCGTGGTCACAATTATTGGTGCTGGCAGTATACTAGAGCGGGTAGATCATGTAGTCGCTTATGTAACTTTAGGGAAAAACCTTATTGATGTCGCAGCCTCTTTTCCAGTGCAAGCTTTAGATGCCCAAGGGCGGAGCTTAGCTCCGTTAGAGATAGACCCACCAAAAATTCAGGTGCGTCTGGAAGAAGATCCCAATGGGGAGGAATAGGCAAATGACAAAATTGTTCGGAACCGATGGAATTAGAGGTGTGGCGAACAAAGAACTAACGGCTGAACTGGCTCTAGCAGTAGGCAGAGCTAGTGCGTTGGTATTGGGTGAAGGTACTCCGGGCAAGTCTCTTTTGATCGGGAGAGATCCTCGTCTTTCTGGACAGATGCTGGAAGGGGCCTTGGTTGCCGGGATTACCTCCGCTGGTTTGGACGTTATTCTAGTAGATGTAGTGCCTACCCCTGCGGTGGCATTCTTGACCAAGACCCTAGGTTGTGCTGGCGGGATCATGATTTCGGCTTCCCACAATCCCCTGGAGGATAATGGGATCAAGGTTTTCGGTCCCCAGGGCTACAAACTCTCAGATGCGCAAGAAGAACATATTGAAGAACTGATTTATGGTGATGATTATCCGCGGCCTATCGCCGGCGGTCTCGGCCGAGTGGATCATAAACCCGAAGCAGGTCAACTTTACATTCAAGAGCTAAAAAAGCAAGTACCCGTTGATTTATCTGGATTACACGTGGTTGTGGATTGTGCTAATGGTGCTACTGCAGGCTATGCTGCCCAATTATTCCGGGGATTGGGGGCTAAAGTTAGTGCATTTTTTGATCAACCGAATGGAATAAACATCAACCACTTTTGTGGATCTACCTTTCCGGAAAAGATTAAAAGCCTAACACAGGAAATGGGGGCCGATTTAGGCTTTGCCTTTGATGGTGATGGTGATCGGGTTTTAGCCGTGGATGAGCTAGGAAACTTAGTGGATGGTGATCACATCTTGGCCATCGTAGGTCTTCATTTACTGCAGAACGATCGCCTTCCTGCCAAAAAAGTAGTGGCAACAGCCTACTCCAACGGAGGCTTAAGACAAGCTTTTTTGGCTTGTGGAGGGGATGTACAATACGCCCCTGTTGGAGATCGTTTTGTTCTGGAAACCATGCTCCAGGAGGGCTGTATTTTAGGTGGCGAACAATCGGGTCACATTCTCTTCTTAGAAAATTCCACAACCGGCGACGGCATGCTCACGGCCCTGAAGCTGTTGGAGATGCGAAAAATTCAACGGAAACAATTGGCTCAGTTAGCCCGGAGTATGGTGGTTTTTCCTCAACGTTTAGTTAATGTCCCTGTTCGAGATAAGAGGGGGTGGCAGGATAATCCCCAGATTCAAAGGGCAATTAAAGAAGCCCAAGAGTTGTTAGGACCTTTAGGACGTCTCTTTGTGCGGGCCTCTGGCACTGAACCTTTGTTGAGAGTTCTAGGAGAGCATCCTGAAGAACAGGTTCTGGAAGCCGCTGTGCAACTGGTGGTGCACGCAATAACTGCAGAGCAGGGGATTATCCATGTCAGTTAAGGGTTGTGGCGTGGATCTGATTGAGATCGCTCGTATAGCGAAGGCATTAAGAAAAGAGAGCTTCTGCCAGAAAGTCTATACTGCCTACGAACGGGACTACTTACATAATCGTCCTGTTCAATCTTGGGCCGCACGATTCGCCGCTAAAGAAGCAGTCATGAAGGCCTTAGGTCGTGGATGGCAGCAAGGCGTAGCTTTCCATAATGTGGAGATTCGCTCCGATTTATGGGGAAAACCCACTGTCCATTTGCTAAATGAGGCCCAGGACGTAGCGAACGAGTTGGGTGTTACTCACTTCACCTTAAGCTTATCTCATAGTAAAGAATTGGCCATCGCCTATGTTATTGCCTTAGGGGAGGACTAATCATGCAGGTTGTAGTAACCGGACAGGAAATGCAGCTAATAGAGGGGCAAGCAAGGGAGAGACTCGGCGTTTCTCCCTTGTTACTCATGGAAAACGCCGGAAGTAGGATTGTGGAAGTCCTCAAACAAGAATATGGACCTGTGCAGAACAAACGAATCCATATCTTGGCGGGCATGGGCAACAATGGTGGCGACGGTCTGGTGGTTGCCAGACAGCTTCTGCTCTTGGGAGCCCGACCCAAGGTGTATCTAGTTGGTAATTTGCAAAAGTCCAGTCCTGAACACAAAGTAAACTTAGAGATCTTGCGTAAGCTAGGGATAGATGTTATTCATGCAGAGCTAGGTCAACTTGCCAAACTCAAGTTTAGCTTAAACCTGGCAGATCTCATAGTTGACGCTCTCTTTGGGACGGGCTTCAAGGCCAATTTAGGACCGGAGCTGGCAGCTCTGATAAACTTGGTGAACGATTTGGGACAACCTCTGGTAGCGGTTGATGTCCCTAGTGGCGTAAATGCCTGCACAGGCCAGGTTGAACACACTGCCTGTCGAGCTGATCTTACGATTAACCTGGGGTTTTTAAAAACTGGATGCCTTCTTCATCCAGGTCAAGCCTATGCTGGAAAGAATATAGTAGTGGATCTGGGTTTTCCACTGGACTTTTCCTCTAACATCCACCGCTATCTTTTGGGACAGGAAACTTTAGACCTATTGCCGCCTCGAGTGCCTTGGGGGCATAAGGGTACCTTCGGACATACCTTGGTTGTAGGTGGTTCGCAGGTGTATGTGGGGGCGCCAGCCTTAAGCGGATATGCGGTGCTACGAGGTGGCGGAGGGATGACTACTGTGGCAGTGCCTCAGGGGATTGTGCCTCGTTTTCAAGCAGATGAACTGATCGTGAGCCCCATAGCCGACAATTCAGAAGGGAATCTTGGTGTGAATAGCCTACCTCAGCTTGTAAAGCTACTTGAGCATAAGGATGCCTTGGTGGTGGGACCAGGTCTAGGCAGTCATCCGGAAACAATTAGCATGGTCCAAGAATTGCTCCGGCGCTGGAGCGGACCAACAGTCCTCGATGCCGATGCCCTTAAAGCTTTAACCGAAGAGTTTCTTAACTCGCTTCCCGACTCCCAGCGTCGGCAGTGGATTATTACGCCCCATCCGGGGGAAATGGCCCGTCTCATTCGGAGCGATGCTTCCCGAGTAAACGCCAATAGGCTAGCAGTGGCAGTAGACTTTGCTAAAAAGTGGGGGCTCAACGTAGTTTTAAAGGGTGCCCCCAGTATCATCACTGATGGAGAGAAAACTTATATTAACTCAACTGGCAATCACGGTCTGGCCACGGCCGGAACAGGTGATGTGTTAGCGGGATTAATCGGTGCTTTGCTTGCCCAGGGCCTCCAGCCCCTAGAGGCTGGGTGTGTGGGAGTTTACGCCCATGGTGCCGCAGCCGATTTGGTGGCTCGCCAAGGTGCCCGGGGTCTAATTGCCAGTGATTTGCTGAATAAGCTACGAGAGATTTTGTCTTAAGGATGGAGTGTTAGAACATGAGTAGGCTCACCCGATCTGTCTGGGCCGAAGTTAGCCTTGACCACATCGCCTATAACGTGCAACAGTTTTGCAGTCTACTGGGTCCCAATTGTCAATTAATGGCGGTGGCTAAGGCTAATGGTTATGGCCATGGTGCTCTAGAAACAGCCTACACCATGATTGCCAATGGAACGAATTGGCTTGCGGTGGCTCTTCCAGAAGAGGGAGTGCGTTTGCGACGGGGAGGTATCACGGCCCCGATCCTAGTGTTGGGAGCAGTAGGTGCTGATGAATTAGAGGTTTGTGTGGTTCAGGATTTGGCGGTCACGGTTTTTGAACCTCATATTGCCAGACTGTTGTCTGAAGCAGCCGTCAAGTGGCAACAGCCAGCTAAAGTCCACATCAAGGTAGACACCGGCATGGGTAGACTCGGTCTCTTACCTGAGGATTTTCTAGAATTAGTTGAATTAGTTCAGGAATTGCCTGGTTTGGAGATTCAGGGTGTATTCACCCATTTCGCGCGGGCAGACGATCCGGATTTAGAGTATACTAAATGGCAGTGGGAACGCTTTGAGCGGGTGCGCCAGGACTTAGCGCTCAGAGGCATCCATGTTCCATATTTCCATGCGGCCAACACTGCTGGGGCAATGTTTTTCCCCCCTTCTCGTTTGGATTTGGCCCGGGTTGGCTTGGGGCTATATGGTCTTTATCCTGATCAGCGCCGTCCCATAGATTTGCTTCCAGCGCTGAGCTTAAAAACCAAAGTGGCGTTTGTTAAGCGAGTACCAGCCGGAAGTGCCCTCAGCTATGACAGTACCTATGTGACCTGGAAAGAAACGTCCATCGCAGTTTTGCCCATCGGATATGCAGATGGGCTCGCGCGCAGCATGAGTAATAAAGGGAAGGTTTTGATTCAAGGAACACGCTGCCCCATAGTTGGTCGAGTCACAATGGATCACACATTAGTAGAGGTGGGAGATCTTCCAGTGCATATTGGGGATGAAGTAATCTTGATCGGCTCGGACGGTCAAAAAGAGATTACTGCTGATGATTGGGCCACATGGATGGGCACAATTAACTACGAGGTGACCAGTCAGCTGAGTGCCCGGATTGAGCGAGTCTACATAACATAAAACCCGTTCTAGAACATAGGATTCCAAGGGGGATCTTTCTTGAATAAATATGGTCTAGTAATTCTCATCTTGCTTATTCTGGCATTCGGGGTCCGGGCTCAAGAACGGGTTGTTTTTCAGATGGGCGATCCGCCTGGGGATGATTGGGGTGCTGGAGATCTACGCTACCCAAGACACCAGGTGTTTGTGTCGGGCCTTTTCGATCTGCGAAAATTCGTAGTGGTAGAGGAACAAAAATACGTCTGTTTCGACTTTCAATTTACCACCATTACCAATCCCTTCGGAGCACCAGAAGGGTATTTTCACCAACGCCTAGAAGTCTATCTTGATACTAGCTATCCGGGGGGTAAAGAGGATATAGTTTTTGCCCAACATGAACTGAAGACTTCTCCCGATTATGGCTGGGAAGTCCGTTTGGCTGTGGCGCCCTTTGAAGAGAGTTATCTAGAGTATTCCACACCTAATCAGCAAAGACGGGTGACTGAAGGTATTTCTTCTTACGTTCAACCCGATGGTAAGACTATTAGGGTTCAGGTTTTGAAAGAGTTGCTGCCCGAAGCTAATCGTTCATGGAGGTATTACGTCTTGGTAGGCTCCTTCGATGGTTTGGCTGAGGGATTTTGGCGCGATCTTGGGATTAATCCATGGGATGTGGGTGGTGAGGGAGCCCCTATCTTTGATTTACTAGCACCAAGGTGGGGGTTGCGCAGTCAAAAACACCAGTTGACTAAGGGTGTATTACATCCCGTTGGTCCAGGCTGGGGAGGGAATCTCCCCTGGTTGCTAATTTGTCTGGTTGCTGCTTTGGCTGTGGGTGCTGTTTTTTGGGTGATTTATTTGTGGAGGTGGCTTCATGCACGAAACTAGTATGCAAGACGTTTTTGAGTTGTATCAGCAGCAGGTTGCCTTACTTTCTAGCGCTCAAAAAGAAAAGCTCTGTACCGCTTTTGACGAGGGTATGGAACCTTTTGTAATTGGATGCGCTATTTTACGAGCTAAACAGGAGCAAAGGCGTAGTCGCGAACGTGGAAGGGACAAGCGGGTCTCCTTTAATTATATCTATCGCATTATTGAAGATTGGCTCAATCACGGTATTACTACTGAAGATCGTTTCTTCGCCTATTGGTCCGCAGTAAACGAAGACCAAAATTCAACTGGAAGGGGGCGTGAGCGTGGACAAGCTAAGGAGAAAATTACCAGGGAAGATTTCACCTATACACAACCGAAGCAAGATCTCAGTTTCTTCACCTTCTTGGATGATTGACTATGGTCTGCGACGTAGTTTTTTTAATAGAGAAATCTGTACCGGCTGTGGCGAGATGATCAAGAAAAAGTACATGCTTCACCCTTTTCCCCTACCACCACCCTATGAAAAAGGCCACTGGCTAACGTCCGATTGCTCTTGTATAAAAAAAGAGCTCTCCCAGGAGCGCCTAAATAGGAATATGATATTGATTACGCGCAATGTTAATCCTCTACCACCCGGTTTGCGTCAGCATACTTTTGAGACTTTCAAGGTTAGCGGCTTCAACCGCACTGGTTTTGATGCTTGTTGCACTTTCGTCCGCAATTTTGGGAAGGTTGAAGGTGGTCAAGGTCTGCTCTTACTGGGGAGCTCGGGTACGGGCAAGACCCATTTGGCTGCAGCCATCGCTAACAGCCTGAAAGACCACTACTCTGTAGTTTTTGCTCATATGCCCACACTCTTAGACAGAATGCGTACTACCACAGTGCCCTTGGAGCCTTTGCTGAGTGCAGATTTATTAGTCCTAGACGATATAGGAAGTGAGCGAGAAACGGGCTGGACTATGGAACGCCTGCTAATTATTGTAGATGGTCGTTTAACCAATCTCAAACCAACCGTCTTTACCACTAATTATGATATTGTTGATTTGGAGAAAAGAGTTGGCATGAGGGTGGCTTCTCGCATTCTTGGCCATAACGTTCAACTACTCCTTGAAGGACCGGATTGGCGTTTAACTCGGCTTAACAACTAAAGGATCTTGCTTAGAAAAGCTTGGGTCCTTTTTTGTTTCGGATTGGCAAAGAGCTCATTAGGGTGCCCTTCCTCCACAATGACTCCTTCGTCCATGAAAATCACGCGGTCTCCCACTTCTTTGGCGAAACCCATTTCATGGGTAACTACAATCATGGTTCGACCCTCTAGAGCGAGCTGCTTCATTACTTCCAAAACTTCTCCAATCATTTCGGGATCCAAGGCGGAGGTAGGTTCATCAAAAAGAAGCACTTCAGGATCCATAGCTAACGCACGGGCAATAGCCACCCGCTGCCTCTGACCTCCCGAAAGCTCATCTGGAAAACTACGGGCTTTCTCTTGCAATCCCACCTGCCCAAGTAGCTCTAAACCGCGTTTTTCAGCGAGGGGTTTAGCGGTCGAATGCACTAAGCGGGGAGCTAGGGTGATGTTGTCGATCACTTTTAAATGGGGAAAGAGGTTGAAGTTTTGAAAGACCATGCCCATTTCTTGCCGAATTTTCAGCAGATTACTTTTGGGGTCTACTAGTTCACCCTTAAAGTAAATTGAGCCGTTAGTAGGTTGCTCCAAATAATTGAGGCAACGCAGTAAAGTGCTTTTGCCACTACCGGAAGGACCAATGATCACTACAACTTCTCCCGCGTCGATCTGCACAGAAACCCCTTGCAAAACTTGTAACTTGTCGAATGATTTATAAAGCTCTCGGACTTCCAGAATCTTAGGCATGGGGTGTCATCCTTCTTTCTAGGTAATCTACCAAACGGGAAACAGTAAAAGTCATGACGAAAAAGATCAGGGCTACCGCGGTCCAAATCTCAAAGGGCCTGAACGTCCGTCCAATAATAATTTGACCTTTACGCACTAATTCTTCTAGGGCAATGACCGATACTAAGGAAGAGTCCTTTAATAAAGCGATGAATTCATTACCTAGGGGCGGGATAATGCGCCGGAAAGCTTGGGGAAGAATAATGTGACGCATGGTCTGGTAGTTACTCAGACCAAGGGAAGATGCAGCCTCCCATTGGCCCTTGTCAATGGATTGGATGCCAGAGCGGACAATCTCGCCAACATAGGCACCACTATTGATACTCAAGGCCAACACCGCAGCCACATACGCGGGAATGGGACGTTGAATCAAGCTAGGCAGCCCATAAAAAACAATAAAAGTCTGCACTAACAGTGGTGTGCCCCGAATTACATCGATATAGATGGCAGCGAGCATACGGAGGGGACCTTTCGAAAGACGAGCGATCCCAGTAAGAGTACCTAAAATGATTCCAAAAAAGACAGCGATGCTAGTGAGCTGTACCGTTAGTTTTGCCCCTGTAAGTAGCACGGGCAGTGAACTCCAGATTAAATCCCAACGAAAATCCAAAATGGTTTACCCCTTCCCCAAGAAAAGGTGCGCAACCCTCGTTACGCACCCTAACAGTTTAAGCTGTGGTTTGAATCTGTCTATTGAGCCCCAAACCAGTTCTGATAAATTTTATCATAAGTTCCGTTTTCATGCAATTGGGTTAGTGCCCCATTGATTTTCTCTAAAAGCTCAGTATTCTTTTTGTTGAGGGCAATCCCGTAGAACTCATTGTCCGCAACAGGTCCCACATGTTTGAGAGGAGCTTGGGGATTAGCTTCTAGGTAGGCATTGGCAACCGGCAGGTCCAAAATAACCACATCGGCCGCACCGATTATCACTGCCTGCATTGCATCTGTCACAGTATCAAAGCGGGAGACACCTTTTAGACCACCGGCATCCTGCAAATCACTGGCCTCGAAGTCCCCAGTTGTACTGATCTGCACTGCAGCAATCTTTCCTTGGAGATCATCTAGGCTAGCGATGTTTTGCACATTGCTTTTTGTCACAATGGTAAGTACGGATTCGAAATAAGGATCTGAGAAGTTTACGCTAGCGGCACGCTCTTCTGTGATTGTGATACCGGCAATTGACACATCATAATTATTGTTTAATAAGGCGGGAATAAGACCATCCCAGGAGATGTTGTCGATTTTTACTTCCATACCTAGCTCTGCGCCAATTGCTTTGATTAATTCCATATCAAAGCCTAAGAGTTCGCCAGTCTTTTCGTCTACGAACTCAAAGGGCATAAAGCCGGCCTCTGTAGCAACTCTTAGTACTCCAGCACCCCAAGCCACAGTTGAAGCAGCCACAACTAAAACAACGGTTAGTATGAACACAGGTAATTTTTTCACCAAAAACAGCCTCTTTTCTAAGTAAGTTAAGGTGAGTTTATTATAACACGTATGCAAGAATATGCAAGCAATATAAATATTTATTCTAAGTTAAATTGGCAGGAACCTCTTCCCTATAAAGAGAATTTCTAAAGCATGGAGGTGCTAGCATTGAAGAATCTGATTATTACTAACGGTACAATAGTTACCGATGAATTAGTTCACCAAGGTACCGTAGTGGTCATTGGTGACAAGATTATTTATGTAGGTGATGAACAAGAAGGCAACACAATGAAGAAAGTCGCTGATAAGAGTGTCTTTGAGATTATTGATGCCCAAGGAGGCTATATTGCTCCTGGCCTAATTGATGTGCATATTCATGGCTCGAATGGTGTTGAGCTTATGGATGGAACTGAAGAGGCAATTCGGGCTATGGCTCGCTATCTGGCTCAACATGGCACGGTGGGTTTTTTACCAAGTACAGTTACTGCCTTGACAGAAAAAACTCGTCATGTGGCTGAACTGGTAGCTGAGTATGTGGGCCAAGAGGGTGAAGCGGAGGTTCTAGGTATCCATTTGGAGGGCCCGTACATCAATGAGACATTTAAGGGTGCGCAGTACGGACCTGCCATTCGAGCCGCGGATATCCAAGAACTAGAAGAGTTGTACACAATTCTGGGGGACAAGTTGCGTCTAATCACTTTGGCTCCAGAAATCCCAGGTAATGAAAAAGCCATCGCTTGGCTTCGAGAAAGGGATATTACAGTCTCTATAGGTCATTCTGATGCCACTTACGATCAAGCGGTTCAGGCTTTTGAACAGGGGGTAACCCATGCTACCCACACGTATAATGGAATGAAGGGTCTACATCATCGCGAGCCAGGTGTGGTGGGAGCCGTCTTGGCTACACCCGAAGTGTATGCCGAGCTCATCGCGGATCTAGTCCACGTCCACCCCGGGGCAATTAAAGTCTTACTCCAGAACAAAGGAGTAGAGAAGGTAGTCTTGATTACCGATGCGGTTCAGGCCACGGGCCTACCCGATGGTGAATATGTCTTAGGGGATCAGCAAATTTTTGTCAAAGAGGGGGCAGCCCGTTTGGCAGAAGGTAACTTAGCCGGAAGCACTCTCACCTTAATGCGGGCAGTACAAAATATGGTTGAAGTGCTTGGTGTCTCTCTGATTGATGCTTTTCGCATGGCCAGTCTTAACCCTGCCCAATCCATTGGATTGAAGAACAAGGGATGGATTCGAGAAGGAAACCAGGCGGACTTTGTGATTATCGATAAGGATTTTACCGTGCAAAAAACCATCGTGGGCGGTAAGGTAGTTTACCATAACGATTAAGAAAAGAAAGGGAGCATAGGCATGAATATTGTTGTAGTGAATAATTTTGATCGAATGAGTGAAGAGGTTGCCAAGATTATCCGGGGCCAAATTGTGAGTAAACCAGACAGCGTCCTGGGTTTGGCTACAGGAAGCTCACCCCTGCAGGTCTATAGTTTACTAGGTGAATATCACGCGCGGGGCCTAGATTTCAGTCAATTAACAACCTTTAACCTCGATGAGTATGTAGGCTTGGCTCCAAATCATAACCAAAGCTATCGCTATTACATGCAAGAAAATTTATTCTCCAAGGTGAATGTGGATAAGGCCAAGACCTTTATTCCTAATGGGGTGGCTGAGGATCTAGAAGAGGAATGCGTCCGTTACGAAGCCTTGATCAAGCAAGCTGGTGGCATTGACCTACAGATTCTTGGTATTGGTACTAACGCCCACATTGGCTTTAATGAGCCTGGTACTGAATTTGGCACCATTACACAAGTGGTGGACTTGGCCCCCAGCACCATTGCGGATAACTCACGCTTCTTTGAGTCGTCTGACGATGTACCAACCAAGGCGATTTCTATGGGCATAAAAAGCATCATGAAGGCAAAAAACATTGTGCTTATGGCTAATGGAGGAAGCAAGGCAGATGCCATTGCCGCCGCGGTGAAGGGACCTGTGACTACCGCTGTGCCAGCATCCGTCCTGCAATTGCATCCTTCTGTCACCTTTGTGGTAGATCAGGCCGCAGCTAGTAAGTTGTAGGGGCATGTATTGCTTCGCAGATTATCATACCCACACCCAGCATAGCCACGGAACAGGAACAGTAGCAGAAAACGTGGCGGCTGCAGCACAGCTTGGGCTTGAGGTAATCGCCATTAGTGACCATGGCCCTAACCATTTGTTGCACTACGGCATGGCCAGTTTAGATGTGCTAAAGACTATCCGCGCTGAATTGACCGAAGCCTGTGTTTCTTTTCCAGAGATTATTGGTTTGGTAGGTATTGAGGCCAACATTATCAGTGTTAGGGGAGATTTAGATTTGCCCCTCGAAGACTGGCATTTAGTGGATTTGGTTTTGGCGAATATTCATACCATGGTTAAACCTGCTAGCTTTAAGGACGCTACCAAGATTTGGGGGAGTCACTTTGGAAAAAAGATGTTTCCCCCTGTGGGTAAGCGTTCGCGGTTGATTAATACAGAGGCTACGATTAATGCCCTCATGCGCAACAAGATTGACATACTAACACATCCTGGTGTGCGTTTTTCTATTGATTATCGAGTGGTTGCCCAGGCCTGCGCAGCCATGGGTACCGCTTTTGAGCTTAACGCCAGCAAACCTTATCTTACACCAGAAATTGTGGAGCTGGTGGCCAAAGAAGGTGCTACGTTTGTAATTGGTAGTGATGCCCATTCGCCTCAGCGAGTGGGCGATTTTGCCCTTGGATTAGAGTTGGCGAAACAGGTGGGCTTGACTCCTAAGGAAGTTGTGAACGCAAAGTTCGGTGTAGTTTAGGGAGGGTTCAGCAGTGGATAAACATAAGCTAAAGTGGCTTTATCCCGGTATGGGTGTGAAACGCTGGTTGGCCCTATTGATAGTAGGTGTTTTTGCATTTGCCCTCGGAGTTGCGGTGGCCTTTTCCCCCTCACCCCTACCCATGCTTGAGGCCTATGACTGGAATTTCTTCTTGGTCGGTCTTGTCCTGACACTTCTCGGATCGCTTTGTATAGCTGTAGCTATTCGCTGTGGAATTCGTTCTATCATTGGCGCGATTAAACCTGCGGATGTGCCCAATTTAGTGGAGCATGTTTACAGATCCCGCAATCTACAAAAAGGTCCCCATATCGTCACCATTGGCGGCGGAACTGGTCTATCAACTATGCTACGAGGGCTCAAACCCTATTCTGCTAACATTACCGCCATAGTGACTGTAGCTGATGATGGAGGTAGCTCCGGACGCATTAGAGACGAATTGGGTATACTGCCCCCCGGTGATATTCGCAACACCCTGATTGCTTTAGCTGATACAGAACCACTCATGGAAAAGCTCTTTCAATATAGATTCTCCTGGGGCGAGGGTTTAACTGGTCATAGTTTTGGCAACTTATTTATCGCAGCCATGACTGATATCACCGGCGACTTTGAAGAATCAATTAGGGCCTTCAGTAAGGTCTTGGCGGTACGGGGGAAGGTTTTACCCTCTACATTGGAAACAGTTCGACTAGGAGCAGAATATACCGATGGCTCCATAGCCATGGGTGAGAGCAATGTTCCTAAGGCGGGTAAGAAGATTAGACGGGTGTTCTTAGATACCCCCCAGGCCGAGGCATTGCCAGAGGCACTAGAAGCCATTGCCCAAGCGGATGTGGTTGTCTTGGGTCCCGGTAGTCTTTTTACGAGTGTGATTCCCAACTTATTAATTCCATCTATAGTGGACGCTTTAGCCACAACATCAGCTCTTAGAGTGTATGTCTGTAATGTCATGACACAACCTGGAGAAACAGATGGTTTGAGTGCAAGCGAACACGTACGAGCCCTGTTGGCTCATGCCAACCACCGATCAATTTTAGATTATGTAATTGTGAATCAAGCTAGCATATCCCAAGCTCAGAGTAGAAAGTACGCGCTCGAAGGAGCGCACCCAGTCCAGGCCGATGTGGCCCAGTTGAAGGCGCTAGGTTTAGAAGTACGCTTGGGTGATTATCTAGATCAACTCGATCTAGTGCGTCACGACAGTACCAAGTTAGCTGAAGAGATCATGATTCTAGCTGGTCACCACCATTTTTGGCAACGAACAAACGGAGAGCGAGTAGTTTAAGGGCGGTTTTATTTCTCCTTCACTCAGAATAAACTACTGAGGGGGGAGAGCCATGCGCCGAATCGTTGTGGTTGTAGTTTTAATTTCTACTTTAGGTTGGGGTGTGCCCACAGTATTTAGGACCTTTCACCGCAAATTATTCGGAGTACAACCAGGTGTCTTCTTAGAAGAACAAGCTTTAGAGTACTTTTATGAGGGAGAAGTGCGGGTTATAGTAGAGCGTATGGCGTTAGCTGCCCAACGGGCGCCTGTGAACGCTAGTCTCCATAAAGAGACAGGAAAGATTATTCCTCATATTAATGGTTTGTATCTTGACGTGGATCAGCTAGTTCAGGAGATCATTTCGGCACCCGCCAAAACAAAGCTAACTTTGCAGGGGATCGAAGTAGTCCCTTTCGTGCGGACAGAACATCTCGAAGAACTCACAGATCTGCTCGGGGACT
Source organism: Firmicutes bacterium UBA4996 (assembly GCA_002396805.1). Classification (GTDB taxonomy): domain Bacteria; phylum Bacillota; class Limnochordia; order Darwinibacteriales; family Darwinibacteriaceae; genus UBA4996. Next base: position 48,359 of record DGYW01000071.1, read on the forward strand.
TTTCCACTCCTGTGTTGGGGAGTCCAGATCGAGTGCAAAACATTCGCCTTTCGTTGCAAGCCATCAACAATACCCTGCTACTTCCGGGTGAGGTTTTTTCTTTTAATGGGATCGTGGGAGAACGTACTGAAGAGCGGGGGTATCGCAATGCTCCCATCATTTTAGGGGAGACAGTGGTGCCAGGTGTAGGGGGAGGGATTTGCCAATCGTCCACCACCCTATACAATGCGGCACGCGAGGCCAGCATGGAGATTGTGGAGCGCCGCATTCATTCTATCGCTCCTAGCTATATCAAACATGGCATGGATGCTACTGTGGCTTGGCCCCATACTGATTTCAAATTCAAGAATACTTTAGATAATCCCGTAATTGTGAAAGCGGAAATCCAAAAATGGCGTGTGCGCGTCTGGATTTTAGGCAAGAAAGGAGGGGGCGCATGACTTTTTCTGATGAGACTCGAAATGAACTCGCTAGGGTGATCCCTAGTGCCCGTTGCTGTCGCATTGCAGAGCTGAACGCCATGTATGAACTAGATGGCTTTTTGTTGGGAACCAATAATCAATACCTGGACTTTAACAATTCCTCTCCTGTAGTAGCCCGCAAGATTCTGCTCTTGTTAAAGGGTCTGTACCCTGATCTGCCTACACAGGTTTTGGTGGTTAAATCTCGCTCGCGGCGAACGCAAATGTGTACCGTGCGCGTATTGGGCCGTGATGGTGCGGGACAAGTGTACCAGGATTTTAAGGATCAGAGCGTTCTGGACGAATCGGGTGTGCCTCGTAAGAAATGTTGTCGGAGGGCGTATTTGCGTGGAGCTTTTTTAAGCCGTGGGTCTATTACTAACCCTGAGCGCACTTATCATCTGGAGATTTCCACGGAGCAGACTTTGCTAGCGGAGAAAATCTTGGCAATCATGGCTTCGCTCAATCTAGAGGCAGGGATTACTCAGCGCAAAGGTAGCTTAGTGACCTACATGAAGGATGGTCAGCAGATTGTCAACTTGTTGAACTTAATGGGGGCCCATAGTTCGTTGCTGCACTTTGAGAATGTTCGGGTCATGAAAGATATGCGCAATCAAATCAACCGTTTGGTCAATTGCGAAACCGCCAATGTGGATAAGACGGTAAAAGCGGCCATGGAACAATTGGAAGATATTCGTCTCATCGATGAGATAATCGGATTGGAAGAACTGTCGCCTAAACTACAAGAGGTTGCGAAGGTGCGCTTAGCTAACCCCTATGCCTCTTTGCAGGAATTAGGCGAATTGATGTTACCAAAGATGAGCAAATCTGGTGTGAACTATAGAATCAGGCAAATTCGGGAAAAAGCGCGAGAACTTGACGGTTTAGATCCCGAATCTTAACACGAGGAGGCAGGGAAAAATTATCCAAAGGGGAATAAATATGATCATAGCGGGACATTATGTACCCCGTCGGGACAATTTTGATCCCGGAGCAGGAGGGGGGATGGCCAGAAGTGGATAGTCTTGCGGCGTTGCAACAACTAGTTCCTGAATTAGAGGACTTTCTGGAACGTCGCTACACGTTGCTCAAGGTCATTCGTAATCTAGCACCAGTTGGTCGTCGCCAGCTCGCTACTCAAGTTGGTAGTTCTGAACGGATCATTCGTGCCGAATTGGATCTACTGCGCGACCAGGGTTTGGTTGTCACTAGTTCTGTGGGAGTGAGCTTATCGCCCCAGGGCGAGCTTGTTCTAAGTAGTCTCCAATCTATGGTGCGCGAGTTTCATGATCTAGAGTATCTAGAACAAACCCTAGCACAAGCCCTTGGTGTAGGTCGAATGATTATTGTCCCAGGTGATGCCGATGTGGACCCTGGGGGGAAAAGAGACCTGGCCTTGGCCACTGTCAGATTTTTGCAAGACACTCTACGTGATGGAGATATCTTAGCTGTTACAGGTGGAACCACCTTGTCTAAAGTTGCCGAGTCTTTTCCTGCTCCAGAATTCACGGGCAGGGTCACGGTAGTCCCGGTTCGGGGCGGGCTCGGTGAGGATGTAAAGATTCAGGCCAACTCTATTGCGGCTCGTTTTGCGGAAGGTCTAGGCGGAAGTTATCGCTTGCTTCACGCTCCTGAAGATGTCTTACCCTGTTATGTGGAGCAAATCCTTAGCGAACCGAGAATTCGTGATGTAATCGCCCTTGGGCGGAGAGCGAATGTTCTTCTTCACGGAATCGGGACGGCAGAAGAAATGGCTAAACGGCGAGGTTTTGATGAGGAAATCATCATGAAACTCATTGCCGAAGGGGCAGTGGGTGAAGCATTTGGTTGTTATTTCGATGCTCGGGGAAATATAGTCTATAACACTACTTCAATTGGTTTACGCTTAGAGGATCTTGAAAAAATTCCTCTAGTAGTTACAGTTGGAGGCGGGAGAAGTAAGGCTTGGGCCGTCATGTCGGTTTTGTCTAGGGGTTATTGTGATGTTTGCATCACCGATGAGGGGGTAGCCCGGAGGTTGATGACTTTAAAAGAAATAAGATAGAGGAGGATTTTCATGGCTGTTAAGATTGGTATTAATGGTTTTGGTCGGATTGGTCGATTGGTATTTCGTGGTACTTTAGGCAACCCTAATATTGAGGTAGTAGCTGTTAACGATCTCACCGATGCTGCTACGTTGGCTCACTTACTCAAGTATGACACTAACCACGGCACCCTAGATGCTGATGTGTCTGTAGACGGAGATTCTATTGTTGTTGATGGTCATAGCATTAAGGTTTTAGCTGAACGGGATCCAAAGAATATCCCCTGGGGTGAATTAGGTGTAGATTACGTAGTTGAAGCTACTGGTATCTTCCGTAAGCGGGATCAAGCCCAGTGGCACATTGACGCTGGTGCTAAAAAGGTAATTATTACCGCCCCAGCTAAGAACGAGGACATCACCATTGTCATGGGTGTAAATGAGAAGAATTATGATGCAGCTAAGCACCATGTAGTCTCTAATGCTTCTTGCACCACCAACTGTCTGGCACCTTTCGCTAAAGTGATTAACGACAACTTTGGCATCAAAAAAGGTCTCATGACTACTGTGCATGCCTACACCACTGACCAAAGAATTTTAGACCTACCCCATAGCGATCTACGTAGAGCGCGGGCCGCTGCTGAGAACATTGTTCCTACCACAACTGGGGCAGCAGCTGCTGTTGGTTTAGTACTACCAGAACTCAAGGGTAAACTTGATGGCTTTGCCATGCGTGTTCCTGTTTCTACCGTGAGTGTGGTTGACCTTGTTGTGGAAACTGAAAAGCCAGTTACGGCCGAAGCGGCTAACGCCTTATTCAAGGAAGCTGCTGAAGGTGAACTCAAGGGCATCCTTGGCTATGAAGAGGCTCCCTTAGTATCCTGCGACTTTAAGGGTAATAACAATTCGTCCATCGTAGATGCAGGACTAACCAAAACTATGGGAGATAACATGCTTAAAGTGGTCTCTTGGTATGATAACGAGTGGGGTTACTCTATGAGAGTTGTTGATCTCATTCTTTATATGGAAGCTAACAAGTAAGAAATAGTAGCTGAGGATCCCCCCTTTTGGGGGGATTCCCTCCGCGTTTAGATAGGAGGATTTCCATGGCCAAAAAGTCAATTTCGGACATTAATGTACACGGACAAAGAGTGCTAATGCGGGTAGATTTTAACGTCCCCATGCAAGATGGCGCCATTACTGATGATAAAAGAATCAGAGCAGCCTTGCCCAGTATTCAACACGTGGTGAAGCAAGGTGGCAAAGTTATTCTCATGTCTCACTTTGGACGCCCTAAGGGCAAGGTAGTTGAGGAGTTTCGACTAGATCCCATTGCCAAACGACTTGGAGAACTTCTAGGTCAGCCTGTCCAAAAGGCTAATGATTGCATTGGACCAGAAGTAGCAAAACAGGTAGCTGCTCTACAACCTGGTGACGTGCTCTTGTTGGAGAATGTGCGTTTCTACGCCGAAGAAGAGCAAAACGCTCCGGAGTTTGCTAAAGCTCTAGCTGAACTTGGCGATATTTTTGTTAACGATGCCTTTGGAACAGCTCACCGTGCCCATGCTTCAACAACCGGTGTTGCTGATTATTTGCCAGCAGTTTCTGGTTTTCTCATGGAAAAGGAACTGGAGTTTTTAGGTAATGCAGTCGAAGACCCCAAACGCCCCTTTGTTGCGATTTTAGGTGGAGCCAAGGTCAAAGACAAGATCGCCGTGATCGAGTCCTTGCTTAGTAAGGTGGACAGCTTGATTATTGGTGGCGGGATGGCCTACACGTTCTTGAAGGCTCAAGGTCATGAAATCGGTAAGTCATTACTAGACGCAGAACGTTTAGACTTTTGCCGGGATATTATGACTAAGGCCGAACAGGCGGGAGTAGAGTTGCTGCTTCCAGTAGATATTGTTGTCGCCAATGAATTTAGTGCTGATGCTGAACATAAGGTGGTCGGTGCCACAGAAATTCCTAGTGACTGGGAAGGGCTCGACATTGGTCCGAAGACAACACAGCTGTTTGCCAGCACAGTCCAAAAGGCCGGAACAGTGGTATGGAATGGCCCCATGGGTGTATTTGAGTTCCCCGCTTTTGCCAACGGAACCAAGGGTGTGGCCCAAGCGTTAGCCGATTCTTCCGCAGTGACAGTAATCGGGGGAGGAGACTCGGCTGCCGCTGTTGAACAAATGGGTCTAGCGGCAAAAATGACTCATGTCTCCACCGGTGGTGGTGCTTCTCTAGAATTCTTAGAAGGTAAGGTTCTGCCAGGTGTGGCCGCTTTAAATGATAAATAGAGGTGAAAATATGCGCACTCCAATTATTGCAGGAAACTGGAAGATGCACAAAACTATAGGTGAAGCCATTGAAACCTGTCGTCAATTAGATGAACTGGTTGCCAATAGTCCCGTAGAAGTAGTTGTATGTGCCCCTTTTACAGCCCTTTCTGCGCTTAATGCACTAGGTTTAAATAAGGTAAAGATCGGTGCTCAAAACATGTATTTTGCTGACCAAGGCGCCTACACTGGGGAGATCTCCCCTGGAATGCTGGTGGATGCTGGTTGTCAGTACGTAATTCTCGGGCACTCGGAGCGTCGGGAAATTTTTAAAGAAGATGACGAACTAATCAACAAAAAAGTTCTTAAGGCATTAGAAGTGGGACTAAGACCCATCCTCTGTGTTGGTGAAACACTGGCCCAAAGAAAAGCGGGTGACACTGAGCAAGTGGTAGTGGATCAAACCACCAAGGCTCTAGCTGGAGTAGCACCAGAGCAGGTTGTGGAAGTCGTTGTTGCCTATGAACCGATTTGGGCTATTGGTACTGGGGAGACCTCCGATGGTGATGACGCTAATCAGGTGATTAGCACAATCCGTCAAACCCTTGCGAAGCTTTATGGTGCTGAACTAGCCGAGCAGGTACGGATTCAGTACGGTGGCAGTGTGAAACCTGGAAACATCGCAGAATTCATGGGACAATCAGATATAGATGGAGCGCTAGTAGGTGGGGCCAGCCTAAAAGTCCAAGACTTCGTTGGCATCATTGAGTACTAGAGGTGAGCGTCATGAAAAAACCAGTAGCACTAATTGTTCTGGATGGTTTTGGAATAAGCGACAGCACGGTCGGTAACGCTATTCTGGCTGCTCAGACCCCTACGATTGATTGGCTGAACAAGAATGCACCACATAGCACTCTGTCTGCTTCAGGTGGTAGCGTTGGCTTAATGGATGGACAAATGGGTGATTCTAATGTTGGTCACTTAAACCTTGGGGCAGGACGAATCGTCTACCAAGACGTTGTTCGAATATCGAAAGCGATCAAAGATGGTGATTTCTTCGAGAACGATGCCTTAGTGGCCGCCATGGAACATCCTCTCAACACTGGCGGTGCACTTCACCTCATGGGATTAGTCTCTCCCGGTGGAGTTCACAGTCATACTGAGCATCTGTATGCATTGTTACAGATGGCGAAAGACAGAGGTCTAACCAAGGTGTACGTTCACGCCTTTTTGGATGGCCGTGACGTACCGCCGAGCAGTGCGGATCAGTACCTGGCCGATTTAGAAAAGGAAATTCAACGCATTGGGGTGGGGCAAATCGCCTCCATTTCCGGTCGCTACTACGCCATGGACCGTGATAAGCGTTGGGAACGGGTGGTTCAAGCCTACAAAGCCTTATTAGGCCAAGGGCGGACTGCACCAGATAGTGTCACTGCGATCGCCCAAGCCTACGATCAAGGGGAGACCGACGAATTCGTGGTTCCTATTGTGATTACCGATCAAGGTCGAGCTGTCGGACCCATTCAAGATGGCGATAGCGTGCTTTTCTTTAATTTCCGTGCAGATCGGGCCAGGGAGATTACCTGGGCTTTTGTTAACGAGGATTTTGACGGCTTCGATCGCGGAAAACAACTAGATGTGTTATTTACTACCATGACTCAGTATGATGCCCTATTGGATGTACCTTTTGCCTTTAGTCCCCAAGACCTCAAAAACACCTTGGGTGAATATGTGGCTGGCTTAGGCAAAACTCAATTGCGGATCGCAGAAACAGAGAAATACGCCCACGTAACCTTCTTCTTCAATGGAGGTGTGGAAGAACCCAATCCTGGTGAAGAACGCATCTTAGTTCCTTCTCCCAAGGTGCCCACTTATGACTTGCAACCAGAGATGAGTGCGCCCGAGGTAACGGAGCAGGTAGTTCTGGCCATCAAGCGTGGGGTATATGATCTAATTGTGCTTAACTACGCCAACTGTGACATGGTTGGTCATACGGGCGTATTCGAAGCGGCCGTTCAGGCTGTTGAAGCAGTCGATACAGGTTTAGATAAGGTGCTCGCAGCGCTTAAGGAACAAGAGGGTATGGCTCTGATCGTTGCCGATCATGGCAATGCAGAGCAGATGGTCGATCCAGACACAGGAGAGGCCCACACCGCCCATACTACCAATTTAGTTCCAGTATGGCTCTTTAATGCTCCGACCGGATATGGGGTTAAGCCAGGCATCTTGGCGGATATGGCACCTTCGTTGCTAGAGTTGATGAATCTTCCCCAACCAGCAGAAATGACTGGGGAAAGCATAATTGTGAAGGAGGAAGTTTAGATGATTATTAATGGTGTAATAGCACGGGAAGTCCTGGACTCCCGTGGTAATCCCACAGTAGAGGTAGAAGTATTCTTAGTTGATGGTGCTAGTGGTCGGGCAATTGTTCCTTCCGGCGCTTCTACCGGTGCCTTTGAAGCAGTAGAGTTACGTGATGGTGACAAGAGTCGCTACCTCGGAAAAGGTGTTCAACAAGCCGTCAAGAACGTAGAAGAAATCATTGCTCCTGAGATTATTGGTCTCGATGCAAGTGACCAGATTGCCATTGACCAAATCATGATTGACCTCGATGGTACTCCCAATAAGGGCAAACTCGGCGCTAACGCCATCCTAGGAGTATCCTTGGCTGTGGCTCGTGCCGCTGCTAATTCTCTTGGTCTACCTTTGTACCGTTACATTGGTGGCGTTGGTGGTTATCAGCTACCAGTACCTATGATGAATATTCTCAATGGTGGAGAGCACGCGGATAATAATGTAGACATTCAAGAGTTCATGGTTATGCCAGTTGGTGCCAAGAGCTGGAAAGAAGCTCTAAGAATGGGTGCGGAAATCTTCCACAGCCTCAGAGCAGTATTGCAAGGCAAAGGCTTAAACACCGCTGTTGGTGACGAGGGTGGCTTTGCCCCTAATCTTCAATCTAACGAAGAGGCTATTCAGGTCATTATTGAAGCCATCGAAAAGGCCGGTTACAAACCTGGTGAAGATGTATTTATCGCCCTAGACGTAGCCGCTACCGAAATGTTTAAAGATGGCAAGTACCATCTCACTGGTGAAGGCAAAGTCCTTGGCACGGATGAAATGATTGCCTACTATGAAGAGCTTGTGAATAAATATCCTATCATCTCCATTGAAGACGCTCTCAGTGAAGATGAGTGGGACGGATGGAAAAAACTCACTGAAGTTTTAGGTGATAAGGTGCAACTAGTTGGTGATGACCTCTTTGTTACTAACACAGAGCGTTTGAAGACCGGTATTGAACGTGAAATCGCCAATTCGATCCTAATTAAGGTAAATCAGATCGGTACCCTAACCGAAACCCTCAACGCCATTGAAATGGCTAAGCGTGCCGGTTACACCGCAGTGATTTCTCACCGTTCTGGTGAAAGCGAAGATACCACTATCGCAGACCTTGTGGTAGCTACCAACGCCGGTCAAATCAAGACTGGTGCGCCTAGCAGAACCGACAGAGTAGCCAAGTACAACCAGTTGCTGCGTATTGAAGAAGAACTGGACTTCACCGCTGACTATCCTGGTCGCACTGCGTTTTATAACATCAAAAAATAAATTCTCAGAAACGGACGGCTAGCCTAATGGTTAGCCGTTTTCTTACCTAACGCTTGCTTGCCAACTCACAC
>DGYW01000061.1 GCA_002396805.1 Firmicutes bacterium UBA4996
CCCGATACTACTTGACACAGTCCATCCATGGGATCGTCTTGCCTGGTAAGCGAAATTGTTATATTGTTGAGAGTATAGAGCTGGATAATTGCACAAGTGCTGTTTTTATGACATTATGTTATGACAACATGACAACGTCATTGTACAAGGAGGACGTATGGCTACAACCGCAACCGCAAAAAAATCTGAAGTAACAGGAGTACAAAGCCACTATCTACGCCAATTCGCGATTTTGTGGACAGTTGGCATGCTTGTTTACATGGGCATGGGCCTTACCTCACCACAGTATTCCATTCGGATCATTGAGCAAGGCATTTCCTTACGTGACTTCGGGATAATTCAAGGGTTGGCAACACTATTTTCCATTAGTACGCAAGTATATATTGGCAAACTTTCTGACCGCTTGGGCAAGCGTAAACCTATGTTTGTGGGAGCCATTCTCATAATGATCCCTATAGCCATTCTCTTTCCCCACGCTAAAAGCGGGTGGATGTTTTTTGTTCTTCTAGCTATCAATCAGATGGTGGCGGGACTATTTAATGCTATCTCGGCCAACTGGGTGACCAGATTTGGAATACCAGGGCAACTTGGTAGATTACATGGGTTTTTTAGAATATCTTTCTCGGTGGGTTGGATTATAGCCACGATGTTCATGGGCTTCATACTTGATTCTTTGGGCTTTGTCCGACTTTTCTATGTAGCTAGTACCTTTTTCATCGCAGCCTTAACTCTGGCGATCATCGGAACCACAGAAAAAAGCCAACTAATGCATCCAGACAGACCTACGGAAAATCATACCCAAGATGTAATACAGAAACCTTTCCAGTGGTCCATGGAACTCAAATTACTTCTTTTAGCCTTAGGTGTCTTCACGTTAGCTCAGACTATGGGGATGAATTTCAATTACATCTTCTTGAAAGAAGAAATGGTAGTAACCAATAGACAGTTTGGGCTGTTAACATCAATTCAGTCCTGGCCAGAGATCCCCCTAATGCTTCTCTTAGGGATTATGACAGACAAGATACCTAGCGCTATCCTACTTGTTTTGGGCATGGGGCTAAGTAGTTTACGCTGGCTGTTCATGTCCATTGTGCAAAGTACATCTCACTTATATTTTATTCAACCACTCCACGCTACCGGTATGACGGTCACTGAGGTAGTCGTAGTGGCCGTAATCGCTAAAATTACCCCTCCAGAGCACCTTGGAACGGTAATGGGCTGGCAAGTTACGGTGGTGAATTTCGCAAGATTTTTAGCGCCTTTACTTGCAGGGCTTATCGCTTCATTAATGGGACTGCGAATGACCTTTTTAGTTTCATTTATGATAGCCTTACTCGGGGCATTGCTCGTTTTATGGACATCAAAAACAAAGCGGCGCTAATACAAACAAGCGGTCTAGGAAATCTACTCCCAGACCGCTTGTCTTATAGACCAAGTGCTTGTTCGGTACGTATGAGATTTTCTATGAGACCTTCCGTGACCGTCTCACCACTTTGAACAAGAGCGTAGAGGCAAGCTCCAGTAATGGGTGAGAGTCTGGGTTCCTGGAGGAAGACATTTTCGTCCTTCAAAAACTCTCGCAGAGGTGCTAAAACTAACTCCCCTGATTTGAATACCCCACCACTATACGAGACTTGAATAGGCGAGTCTTTAGAGAAATCCAACTGCGCAATAATGGCTTTAACTGTGAGGGCGTGTTCGTAGGCCGCTTCTCTAAACAGCTCAATTGCAAAAGTATCCCTTTGTTGTGCAGCTTCAAAAACTGCGGTGGAAAGGGTGGCAATCTGGTTACGTCCTTGACCACTGGCCCAAGGAATTAGGTCCAAATCTCGCTCTAAGCCCAATTTTTCCTTGACTAGACTATATAGAGGGGTCCGAGGAAGGCGTTGATCCGCTTGCTTAGAAAAAATCCCTAACGCTTTATTTCCAATCCAATAGGCCGAGCCTTCATCTCCGAAGACTTCACTCCAGCCACTACTTCGTGCAGAATTTCCACCTTGGTCGACTCCATAGCCGATGGCTCCAGTACCGGCCACCAAATGAATGCCCGGGCGACAGGCCAGTGAACCGGCCCAGCCGACTTCCACATCATTGCCACACTTGAAACGATCAGTGCCTAAGGTTGAATTGACCATTCGCTCCAAGTGGGGAATGTAATCAAGGTTTTCACCGAAACCAGGCAAGCCCCAAAAACTAAAGGCGAGATCTTCCGGTTTTATTCCAATTGAGCTACAAACATCCTGGGTACCCTCTTTAAGAACCCGTTCTACTTCTGCAATTCCAACTTGGTCAATATATGAAGTACCTTGCTCTGTGTGGGCAAGGAGCTCGCCGTCTCGATTAGTGATGGCGAAGGCGGTTTTAGTTCCTCCCCCATCAACTCCTAGAAAAAACATGAGATCTTCCTTTCTTTAATTGTCCACAATTATATTATTGAGGGCGTACCAACCATCCTCACGGCGACCTGTTATGGCTAAATCTACCCCCGGTTTGTTGGTGTCTGGATCTAAGATTGCCACAAGTAAGGTATACTCGCCCGCCTTCAAATTTGCGGGGAGGGGTAGTTCAGTAGTGATTGTTGTGGCTCCAGGCAACCAGTGGCGAAGATCCGCATCGGTTCTATGCACAGCAGTCATTTGCCCTTGTTCATCAAGTAGGGATAAACTTAATGGCCATGGGAAGTAGAAGGGAGCAACCCCTTTGTTTTCCCAAGCCATGGTTATTTTTAGACTACCTCCAGCGGTTGCTACTCCTAAATGCTGGACGGATCGCAGTACAAAACGGTACCCAATGGTTTTTAGAAGGGCATCTAGGTTTTTTTGCTCCGGAATTTCCCTGGGCAGTTCCGCTGGACTACAGGGTCCTAACCAGCTAGTGTGACTTTCTCTGGCTTGTCGTAGAGTATCTTCTATTTTGTCATCCGTGAGGTGCAACAAAGCATTACCACTCGAAAACTCACCACCTGAATAGGCGAATTGCCAAAAGTCGGGCATGGGCGGTTCTAGCACACTTCTACCATTAATAAACCAGCCGATCCATTCATCTGTCGATGGTTGATGGCCAAACATGTCATTAAACAAGCCAAGTTTATGTTCTTTGGCAATGCCAAAAGGCCTGCGTAAACCGATCATCTTGTTTGTAAAGTGGTCTAGATAATGGGTTACGTATAGATCGGAAGTCGGGATCTCCGGAAATACACCGGACCCGTTTGGCCAGGTATGCCATTCACCCCAGTGACCTAGGCTGCCCAGTTGAATAAAGGCGATCCGCGAATCTTCGTTATATCGATTAGCCAGGGCCTTTATTAGTCTTTCGTGTTCTTGAATGAATACTGGATTATTATAATCTGGACTAAACCCATTGCCAATTTCCGTGGTAGTGTACCAAGTACCTTTTTCCCCAGTTCGTTCGTAGAGCCAATCGGGAATATCCAGAGTCGCCGTACCTCTTCGAGGCAAATCAAGAACTAGGCGTAGAATAATCTTAACTCCTTTGCTATCCCAGTACTCAAATCGGTATTTCCTCTCGATTCCTTCCCAGTCGAATTCTCCTCGCTTTGGTTCTAATTCACGCCAGCTAATACCTGCATAGACTAAGCGATGGGGCTGGGGTACTTGCTGTGCTGTTGCCCAAGGTACCCAACCCATAAAAGGATTATTTAGAACATCCTGAATTTCTTCAGGATGAAATAGACCTAAGGACATTTCTCGTTCTCCTTTCAAGGCCCCACCCGCCAAAGAAGCGGCGGGTAGGCTCAAGGTAAGGCATAGTAACAGGACGGTTAATTTCGGTTTCACTTCTCAAGCTCCTCGGTCAAAAACTGCTAATTTGCTATTTTACTAATTTTTACGGGCTTGTCGCCTTGTTTGGGAGCATGGATACCTCCACCAGCAAAACCGATAAAGATTGTAGCATCATCAGTTAGGCCGATGAGCTCCAGAGGTAGCATCATTTCGATAACGCGTTCTGCACCTTCACCCGCGCTTGCGTAGGCGATCTCGGTGATCTCTTCCCATTCCCATTCTGGGCCGGTACTTTTGAACAAAGACCCGTCTTCTAGGAGGAAATCCGAACCCATGTTAGGCCAGATCCAGCTTTGGTGACCAGTTTCGGCCTTACCATCGCTGTTAATCTGAATGTCATTCCAGTCACCCATGGGACCTTTTACCATGACATACAGATTGTTATTGGCCGTGAAAGCGAAAAGCTTGGTTTCACCTGTCTGGGACTTTGCTACAGGTTGAAAGCTGGCCCAATCATCGTCTAAACCGTCAATGGTGATCGTTGGCGCATTAGCACTGATAGTGGAAGAAACCACTAGGACGGCTAAGAGAGTAAAGAAAATCACTTGAACGTTTTTCATGCTGTCATCTCCTCATATATTATAAAATCTCTAAGGTGCTTAAGGTATACCTCCCATCATTCCTCCGCCCTGTTATGCCGAGATCAATACCGGGTTTTCCGGTGTCTGGATTTACAATTGCTGTGACTAGTTGATAAGAACCGGCAGGTAAGTCTTGAGGAATGGTAAGCTCAAAGTCTACCACATGCCTACCGGGCAGCCACTTAGTAATATCCTCTGTTGTCGTTTCCCTATGGACTAATTCACCGTTAGAATTGATTAGCCCAATTTCTAAAGACCAGGGGAAGTAGAAGGGGGCTACACCTTTGTTGTTCCACATCATATTAATTTCCAAGTTGCCACCAGCAATAATTGTGGGTTCGTGGGTGACGGTCTCCACTACAAAGTGATAACCAATAGTGTTTAGTACTGTGTTGAGATTAGCCAATTCGGGAATATTGCCATAACCTGCAGGCGAACAAGGACCAATCCAGCTAGTATGACTGATTCTCACCTGTCTCAGGGTGTCACTAACAGTATTATCTCTGAGCCACATTAGGGCATTGCCACTACCGAATTCGCCGGCTGAGTAGGCAGTTTTCCAAAAGTCAGGTACAGCCAATTCTGGATAGGTCTTGCGATTATACCAATCATCATAATCCATACCATTATTCATCCAAAACATCCATTGTTCTGTTGTTTCTGCGTGCCCAATGCGGTCGTTAAAAAATCCAAATCCATGGCTCGCTGCGTACTCTAAGGGACGACGGATCCCAAGCATCTTTTGGTCTAGAGCCTCCACATAATGCTGCATATATTGGTTAGCAACATATTCTTCGGGAAACTCCCCTGATCCGTTAGGCCAAGTGTGCCATTCACCCCAGTGCCCAATACTCCCCAGTTGTATAAAGGCGATTCGCGGATCGTTATTGTAGCGCTCTCCAAAGGCTTTAATCATTCGTTCGTGTTCTGCAATTAGAATGGGATTAGAATAGTTGGGACTAAAGCCAGAACCAATTTCGCTGGTTTGATACCACGTACCGTCACCATCGATCATTTCATAGAGCCAGTCGGGAATTTCAATTAAATTAGGATTGTCCGTAGGGTAATCGAGCATGATGCGGGTAACAATTTGTACACCCTTACTAGACCAATGATCGAAGAAGTTCTTTGCTTCTAACTCGTCCCACGCAAAGACACCACGTTCAGGCTCTAGCTCTCGCCAAGAAATATAGGCGTGGACCAAGCGATGGGGTTGGTTGTATGGACCATAAAGGGCCGAAGGTGCCCAACCTTTGTAAGGATTATTTAGTACCCCATAATACTCGGTAGGGTAGAAGGTGTCCGCTTGTAGGGGTTGTTCAACTGAAGCACTCACATTAAACATAGGTTCTTGCGCGTTGGGCAAGAAGTGTTCTTTATTATTGATGTAACCCACTGCGATAGGAGTGGTCGCATCTGCACCTAATAAGTTTAAGTGCACACTCATGACAACTGCATCAGCTGTAATATAGGTGTGAACCACTTCAGACTTTGTCCACACAGGCTTGTCTGGGGTGCCGCTAAAGGCATAAAGAGTTCCATTTTCCACTTTATATTCTGCACTTGCCTTAGCCCATGGAAGTTTGTCAAACCCAGTGTTTGATCCCAAATTAAAGTAATAAGTATTTTTGGGGTTTAACTCGGAACCCTTGACCAAGATGAAAAGTTTCTCGTGATCGCGTACAGCACGCAATTCAAGTTCTGGTGGTTGTGCATTGGTTTCGATACTAGAGGGTTTCAATAAGGGGCGGCCGTGATTTGGTAGATAATCAAGACCGGTCAAATAATAGGCAATTTGCACCGATTGTGAGGGCGTTAATTTCATCTGGGCCAAATCGACCTTAACAATGAATCCATCATCTACAAGCGTCGTTTCTACCCCATCAACTTTGCGCCAGGCTTCGTCAAAGCCAGTACCATCGTATTGATATAAAATGGAATCCTCTACCTTATAGTCGATCTTCGGATCACCAGACCAAAGTCCCCGCCCTAGGTAACCGAAGGGATCTTGTCCGGTTGTGAGATAGATGGTTCCCTGCCTCGAAGGATCATTCTGGGTTACATGAATGTAGACAGCATCGGAGGTGAGTACAGACTTCAAGCTACGTAATTCACCACCCCTACTATGGGCCACATCTGTAGCGATTCCATCCCATTGCCCTAACTCACCATAAAAGTAGGTTTGTCCGAAGGCCAGGGATGGTAATGTCATCATAACAACAACTAACAAAAACAAGGGGAGAAGTTGGGTTCGTGTTGATTGCATCTGCAAAACTCCTTTCTTTTTAAAACCAACTCGTTGGTGGAATGGTACTTAACTGAGTAGGGAAGAGAATGGGTAAAACTTCAGCGCCAGGTCCGCTCACGGTAGTTTCGGGGCTAACGGAAAATGTACCGTGATCAACAACCCCAAAAACAAGTCTAGTTAACTCTAATTGCGAGCAAATTACTTGAATCCGGGTTGTCTCAGGGCTGATAGGTTGACCATTCGTTACCTGAACAGAACCTTTGATAACATCTAAACCACACTCACCTATATCTGTCTGAAAGTGTAAGTGGTATCTTGCCTGCCCCGTTAGCATCCAGGAGCGTCGGGACAATTCTGTTACAATCTGACTAAAAAACGCTTCTAGATGGATTAAACGACCCATACCGAAGCCATGCCTCTCTACTAGATCCATGTGCTTAGCTCCGAAGCGCCTTAAAAATATGGCGAAGGGATGGCTTGTTGGTCCTACATATTCAATTTCCTTTTCTCGTTGTTCAATCGCGACTTGAGCCAAAGCATCTAGAATAGCATACTGGGCCGCAGGGTGGGAAGTCTCTACTTCGCTCACCACAACTTCAGGTCTTTTGGCATCGTAAACCACATAGCCGGAAAATTCCCCACTAGCCGATTCTGCAACTAGGCAAATTGGTTCGATAGGCCAGTCAGACCCCCGGGGGATTCCTCGCCAACTAGGCCCTCGCACAATACTACACATTCGTCCGCTGTTATTTTCATTAAAAAGATCACGGACTGCATCCAAATCACTTTCTTTGTAAGGGCGGATCGCAAAATCTGTTTGGATCTTTGAAGATTCTAGGTCTCTAACAAGTACTTTGGTCGAAGCGTGGGTTAAAAGCGTGGCATAGCCATACCGCCAATAGAAATTGGGAATCCCGTATAAAAACGAACAAGGATATTCTTCCTCTTTCATCCAGGCGATAGTCGCTTCCATTAGTTCACTAGCATAACCCTTGTTACGATGTTCTCGATGTGTTTGAACTCCAGCGATTCCCCCCATTTTTAGCTCGCTGGAATTAAAAGTAAGTGTATAATCAAAAAGAATCAAAGAACTAACCCGCTCACTGTTGTGATGCAATTCGAAACGATGGCCGAATGGCGAATCGATTCTTTTGAGTACTGTCAAAAATAGAGCCCCCTTTGTAAACTAGAAAAGTCTTTGATGTTGTTATAATGTTTCAGCTTAAAAAACGATTTTCCTCCTAGATGTTATAACAAATTTTTGGCGAATCGAAACAAATGGGGTGAAATCCTTCTAGACGCTTTACTTCAGATAAAGCGTACGCGAAAGGCGAATTTGTAAACTTGCCCTTGCATTTTTGGGAATTTGAGATATCATGTTATTATAACACTGTACTGGAGAGCGCCCATGAATATATTGAATGAGAATTCGCCCGTAGCCCTATATTACCAACTCAAGGAGATCTTAACGCAAAAAATCGTACAAAATGAATTAGTTGTTGGAGAACGTTTACCAACAGAATTTGAGTTATGTGAGCAGTATGGAGTAAGTAGGATTACGGTTCGTCAAGCTCTAAATGAGCTGGAACAGGATGGGCTTATTTATCGTAAACAGGGAGTTGGTACCTTTGTAGCTACTCCTAGAATTGAACAAAGCCTTACCAGTTTTTACAGTATGTCCGAAGAATTTCGCAAACGGGGGCTAACACCTCGAACCGAAGTCGTAGAATTTAGCAAAGAATTGCCTCCGAAAAAGATTGCTAAAGCCTTGGAGCTTGGTGAAGGGCAACCGGTCTATTACATTAAGCGGTTGCGCTTTGCCGATGACACGCTCATGGCCATCGAATACACTTACCTACCCTTGGTTACCTTTGCCGGTTTAACGAAGGAAGAGTTAGATACTACTCCCCTTTATGACATCATGCGGAATCGCTTTGGGGTTATCACTAGCTCCGCTAAGGAATCGTTCGGGGCCGTAGCAATTAACAAAGACGATGCAGCTCATTTTGGATTACCAGAAGGATATCCTGCCCTAGATCTAGAAAGATTTGCTTATAGCGGGTCTACCTGTGTGGAATATACCACTGGCGTGATGCGTGGTGACAAGTTCAGATTCTATGTCAAACTTGACTAAGTCAAGTTTGAAAACTCGACTAATCTCATGTCTCTAAAAAAGGAAAACGTGTAGTCAGTTTTCCTTTCTCTTACCCAGCTAAGGTTATAACAACATAACAAATAAAGGAGTGGTTACATGTACTTGACCGAACAGGAAATCTACGATCAGTACAAAGCGTTAAGAAAGACCTACGATTACTTACTTTCAAGGTCGGATGAGATTCTAGACTTGGTAGAGCGGTTGCAACCGAAGAGTCTTACTTTTATTGGTGCAGGATCAGGCTATTGCCTTTGCCGCTCTGGAGAAACCTCAACTAAGATTAGGCTAGGCCTCCCTGCTAATGCATTAGCAGCTGGAGACTTATTGTTAAATTTCAGCCACTATAAAAAAATGCTAGATGGTACTCTCATCATCGCTCCATCTAGATCTGGTGGAACAAGTGAGGTTGTACTTGCAGCAGAAAAGGCGCAAAAAATAGGTGTTCCAACTCTAGGTATTGCAGCCAAGAAAGATGCGCCTCTTGGTGCGATAGCCGAATTAACCCTAGAGATTCCTTGGGCCTTTGATAATAGTGTTTGCCAAACACGCACAGTAACCAATCTTTATGCTGCAAATCTAATTCTTATTGCTATCATTGCGAAGGATGATGCACTTTTAGCCGAAATCGATCAGTGGATCGATGCTGGTGAGGATTTTATGGCCAAATACACACCACTAACTCAAGAAGTGGCTAAGGGTGAGTGGGAAAATGTGGTTGTACTAGGTGATTCTGAGCTAGATGGAATCGCAAGTGAAGCGGCCATTGCCTTTGTGGAAATCCCCCAAACCCCAGCGAACTATTATCATGTTCTAGATGTACGTCACGGACCCATGGTTCTGGTCAACGAGAAAACCCTAGTAGTTATGGCTTGTTCTCCTACAGATCTTGAACATCAAAAAGGCTTAGTCCGGGATATTCAAGAGCGGGGGGCTAAAGTGGTCACTATTTCTGGTCCCGTTCCTGAAACCTGGGGTGCAAACTGGGAAGTTTATACCGAGTCTTTCCAAAACTTCGCTGTTATGGGAATCCCTTTTATTTTTGTTCCGCAGGCAATAGCTTTTTATAAAGCTTTAGAGCGGGGTTTAAACCCAGATTTACCAGCTGGCTTGTCACCTATGATTAGCCTTGACACCGCCAAGTAATCGGCGATGTTACTGTAAATTTTAGTGTTAAATTCATTCTCAATAAAGGAATTAGTTAAGTTGGAACGAAGTAAATAAACCACAGGTTGTTATGTTGTTCTGACAAGTAAAATTCATCAATTTGTAACTGGGGAGGCTACAAAAGTGACTAAGATTTCAATAATTGGTGCTGGTAGTGCTTTTACAAGGCATCTTGCGGCAGATATTCTCAGTATTCCAGATTTAGATGCAGGTATCATAGCTTTGGTGGATATCGATGCTAGACGCTTGGAGTTAGCCCACAAGTTAGTGGAAATGGTGATTAAAAAACTGGATAAAAACTGGAAAGTCATTTCTTCCACAGATCGCCGTGAAGTTATTGGGGATTCAGACTTTATTATTAACCAAATCGAAGTTCACGGTTTGACCACAGTAAAGTTAGAGTATGAAATTCCCTTGAAGTATGGTGTGAAACAGTGCATTGGCGATACGATGGGACCAGGCGGTTTGTTTAAGACCTTACGAACCCTACCCGCATGGGTTGACATCGTCAGAGATATTGAAGAGTTAGCCCCGAATTCTATAATTCTAAACTACACTAACCCCATGTCGGCCATTACCTTAGCAACCACTCGCATTACTTCCATTCCCATCGTGGGATTATGCCACTCAGTGCAAGGTACAAGTCGCCAGTTAGCCGATTATCTCGAAGTGCCCTATAAAGACCTAAAGTGGCAATGTGCCGGTATAAATCATATGTCGTGGTTTACTAAGTTAGAGCATAATGGTCAAGACATGTATCCAGTATTGCTGGAAAAGGCTAGAGATCCAGAGTTTGTGGCCAAGGATCCTGTACGGATTGATGCCATGAAATACTTAGGAGCGTTTGTAACCGAGTCTAGCGGTCACTTCTCTGAGTACATTCCGTATTATCGAAAACGGCAAGATTTAATTGATGAACATTGCAGTGTTGGTTATAACGGAGGAACAGGGTTCTATGCTAATGAATGGCCAACTTGGCGGGCCAATACAGATAGGGAAATTGAAGAACTAATTTCCGGTGAACGAAAACTAGAAATCTGGCACAGTAATGAATATGCCGCCATTATCATCGAAGCAATGCTCAAAGACACTCCGAAAGTAATCTATGGTAACGTATTAAATACGGGACTTATCGAAAACTTGCCCCAAGACGGCATTGTGGAGGTCGCATGCTTAATTGATCGCAACGGAGTCAATCCAACCTATTACGGGCGTCTACCAGAACATTTGGCCGCTTTAAATAAAAGCAATATGTCCTTCTTTGAATTGGCAGTAGAGGCCTTCCTCCAAAAGGATCGGGACATGGCCATGAGAGCCTTGATGGTTGATCCATTAACAGCTGCAGTTTGCTCCCTCGATGAGATCAAAGCCATGTTTGATGAACTTTACGAAGCGGAAATTGATTATATCGCCGAGTTGAAATAGCAAGTTTGGGCACCGACATCGGTGTCGGTGCCCAGTTTAAGGAGGCTCTTAATTGAATCATTCGCACTTTTTACTAGACATTGTTCGGGAACAGAAACGGGGTAACCCGAAAGGGATTTATTCCATCTGTAGCGCTAATGCCTTCGTTATTGAAGCTGCTCTAGAATTTGGTAAGAAGCAGGGCACCCCTATTCTAATTGAGGCAACCTCTAATCAGGTCAACCAATACGGTGGCTATACGGGGATGCGCCCACTGGACTTTATTCACTTCGTAGAAGAAATGGCGGAAAAATTAGATTTTCCCCTAGAAAGCATCATTCTCGGTGGCGATCACCTCGGTCCTAACCCTTGGAAGAACGAAGAGGAAGAAAGAGCTATGCAAGAAGCTTCCGAGTTAATTCGGGACTATGTTTTAGCTGGATTCACAAAAATTCATATTGACGCTAGTATGCATCTGGGCGATGACTTGGGGCGCGGTGAAACTGCTTTAGACCCAAAGGTCATAGCGGAACGGACAGCCCAATTGTGCCAAGTTGCAGAAGAGGCTTACGCCCAGCTGCTCAACACTAACCCTCAAGCAATTGCTCCAGTTTATGTAATTGGAACCGAAGTCCCAGTGCCCGGTGGAACCCAAGGTGATGAGGAACACGTTTCTGTGACTACTCCCGAGGATTTTCATCAAACTGTGCAAGTTACTAAAGATGCCTTTGACAGATATGGGTTAGCCAAGACCTGGGAAAGGGTTGTTGGCGTAGTTGTCCAGCCTGGAGTGGAATTTGGGGATCATTCGATTCATGAATACAATCGGGAGGCGGCCACTAGCTTAACTGCTGAGTTAACCAAGTACCAGGGGTTAGTGTTCGAAGGCCATTCCACTGACTATCAGCAACCACAAGCGTTAAAACAAATGGTGGAGGACGGAGTAGGCATTTTAAAAGTTGGTCCGGAGTTGACGTTTGCCTTTAGAGAAGCGGTTTTTCTTTTGAATCATATTGAAGAGGAGCTACTTTCCGATCAAAATATACCCCTTTCGAATATACGTAGCGTATTAGAAGAAGCGATGCTTAACGCTCCTGAGAACTGGGCTCCGTATTACGAGGGTGAACATTGGGAGTTAGCAATTGCACGCAAGTATAGCTTGTCTGATCGCATTAGATATTACTGGCCTCAAGAAAACGTGACCGCAGCCCTTCAAACCTTACTTACCAACTTAGAAGAGGTGGAAATTCCCTACGGAGTTTTGGGTCAGTATATGCCAAATCAATATGCCAAAGTAAGAACTGGCGAGCTTATTGCCAAACCACATGCTTTAATCAAAGATCGTATTGCGGAGATTTATGCTAAGTATGATTGGGCTACACAATTGAGCAAATGAGGTGACATCTAATGGTTAAGTCCGATCCCTTGCTTCTGTCAGAATACAAGCCGAAAAGTGAACTAATAGTTGAGCGCACTACTTTAACTGGACCTAAATTTCCTGTAATCGATATTCACGGACACTTTGGACCCTTGGTCCTTGGTCCAGATTATGCCAATCGCTACGATACCTTAAAAGAAGTAGACAAGCTCAAAAAACTAGGAGTTCGCAACATCACCAACCTTGAGGTCTTATGGGGAGATGAGCTTAAGCAACTTTTAGATAAAGTTGCTCCAGCGGGAGATTTTATTATTACCTTCGGTGCAGTTGATCTGACTCGCCTTGATGAGCCGGATTTTGGGGATTATGTAGAGCGAACCTTAACTGAGTCTAAGAACATGGGAATTAAGGGTATCAAACTGTGGAAAAACATCAGCCTTGGGATGAAAGACAAAAACGGGCAACATGTGCCAATTGATGATCCTAGGTTGCAAGTCATCTTTAAATTCAGTGCTAAATTGGATTTACCGATTTTAATTCATATCGCCGATCCAGTGGCTTTTTTTAGACCAATTGATCAAAACAACGAACGCTGGGAAGAACTGCAGGGTAACCCCGATTGGTCCTTTTACGGGCCCCAATTTTTCAGCTTTGAGGAATTAATGGCACAGCAAGAAAACATGTTAGCACAAAATCCGGAAACCACCTTTATAATTGCCCACGGAGGTTCTTACTCAGAGAATCTAGGCTACGTGGCAGAATGCCTGGATAAGTATAGCAACATGTATATCGACATCGCGGCTCGAATTTCGGAGTTTGGACGTCAACCGTATACCTCTAGGAAGTTCTTTACAAGATATCAGGATCGCATTCTTTTTGGAACAGATTCTGGTCCCAGTTGGTACAACCATCCGATCTACTATGAATTCTTAGAGACCTGGAATGAGTACTTTGATTATTCTAGTTCTAAGGTTCCCCCCCAAGGCCGTTGGAAAATTTATGGGATTGGTCTAGACGACGAGGTGTTAGAAAAAGTTTACAATAAAAATGCAGTCAAACTTCTAAAGCTATAGTTGGGAGTGGGATGAGTGGAAAAAGGTTTACTATTAAGGGATTTCAAGCCAAGAAGTGAGCTGGTAGTAGAAAGACAATCTGTAAAGAAACCTAAGTTTACTGTTATCGATGCCCACACACATTATGGACCACTAACTAATGGTGATGATTTCGCCGAGAGATACGACACAAAGGCCGAAATCGAAAGGCTCCAAAGTTTGGGTATTGCAAAGGTCGTCCAGCACGATTTAGTGTGGGGCGAAGCCTTAGAACGGGTTTTGGCTAAGATTGAACCTTATCAAGATGTTATTGTAACTTACGGATCCCTTGATGTAAGTAAGTTTGAAGATCCTAGCTTTGACAGTTATGTCTATAAAACCCTGCGTGATTCCACAAACATGGGGATTAAGGGACTAAAAATGTGGAAAAACATCAGCCTTGGCATGAAGGATAGTAGCGGTAAGCATATCCCCATTGATGATCCCCGCTTAAGTCCCATTTGGCAAGGGGCTGCGGAGTTTGGTTTACCTATTCTAATCCATGTGGCGGACCCGATAGCCTTTTTTAGACCCATCGATCAGTATAATGAACGCTATGAAAACCTTCAAAGATTTCCCGAATGGTCTTTTCACGAACAAGGTTTCTTCACCTTTGAAGAGCTAATGGAGCAACAAGAAAACTTGATCGCCCAAAATCCCAAGACAACCTTTATTGTGGCCCATGGTGGCTCTTATTCGGAAAACCTTGGTAAGGTTAGTCAGTGGCTACGGCGCTACCCCAATATGTTTGTAGACATGGCAGCCCGTTTGGCCGAGTTCGGGCGACAACCCTACACCGCTCGTAAATTTTTCATCGAACATCAAGACCGGATCCTATTTGGCACTGATTTTGGTCCAGGTGATGATCAGCATTACCTTTACTTCGAGTTTTTAGAAACCTGGAATGAGTATTTTGATTATTCGGAGGCAGAAGTACCTGGTCAAGGACGCTGGAAAATCTATGGTATTGGTCTCGAGGATGAAGTTTTAGAGAAAGTATATTTTAAGAATGCTCAACGTGTTATGAGTCTATGATCACACGAAAGCAGAAGGGAGTTGAGTGTCATGCAGTATTCACACAAACGCCATACATCCAAAACTTATCTTTGGGGACTATTTCTAGCTAGCCTTATGCTATTAACAATCAGCTCCCTTGCTTTTGGCTTTAGTGTGGAAATGGAGTACCAAGAATATTTGGGGCGATGGGGAGCGAGTCAACATCCTCAAGAAGAAATAAGGATAAATCTATACGATTTTCGTTCCAATAGTCCCGATATCGTCTTGGAGGAATCCTTTCAAGGACGTCCCGGTGCAACTATTTTGACTGACGAGAGCGGCTATGTTGAATGGGACATCTATGTGGAAGAGGCGGGGCTGTATAATATTGAGCTTACCTACTTTCCAATCAAGGGTAAGAATTCCGCGATTCAAAGGGAACTACAAATTAATGGAGAGGTTCCTTTCATGGGTGCCAAGTTTCTGACTTTTCATCGGGCGTGGGCGGATGCGGAACCAATCAGACGAGACAATCGGGGGAATGAATTACGTCCTAGTCAAATCGAGAACCCTGTTTGGCTTACTGTTACCTTCCGTGATGATATGGGTTATTACACGGAGCCCTATTCCTTTTACTTTAATGAGGGTGTAAATACAATTCGTTTAGTTGCCCGCAAAGAGCCTTTGGCAATTGGAGAAATTCGTCTTTATCAGCAAAGCCCTGCTCCAAGTTATGCTGAAGTAGCTCAATCCTATGAAATAAAGAACTATCCTTTAGTGAAGGACAGATTGATCACAATTCAAGCGGAGTCGGCTACTTTGAAATCCGATCCAACTTTGTATGCGATTCAAGATCAAGGAGACCCAACTGTAGAACCTTATGATCCTGCTTTAATTCGCTTAAATTCCATTGGTGGTCATCGCTGGCAAAGTGCTGGTCAATGGCTACGCTGGGAATTTGACGTTCCAGAAACGGGTCTTTATAAGATCGCCTTAAAAAGCAAACAAAACATGCTCCGCGGCTCTTATGTGAATCGACGGGTACTCATCAATGGTGAGGTGCCATTTCAAGAACTAGAGGCAGTTCGTTTTCGTTATCATAACCGCTATGAGATGCACGTCTTAGGAGAACAAGATTTAGGCGAACCCTATTTATTTTATCTAAAAGAGGGCAAAAACACCATTCAGTTAGAGGTGGTTTTAGGTGATTTAGCCGAGCTTATTCGTACTGCCGAATCCTCCCTTTATGAGTTAAACAACATGTATCGCCAGATTCTGATGATTACTTCTTCTACACCAGATCTATTAAGGGATTATGAGTTGCACAAACGGATTCCCCAAGTAATTGAGAATCTTCAGGTGCAGAGTGAAGTGTTGGCCCAACTCTCCAAGGAACTAGAAAGCTATACTGGCGAAAAGGGAAGCCACGTGGCGTTACTAGACGATCTTTCTCGTCAGCTAGCTGATATGGCTAAAAGGCCCGATACTATACCTAAACGCCTAGGTGCCTATAGGGATAACATATCCGGTCTGGGTACTTGGATTTTAGAAACCAGAGAGCAACCTTTACAGCTAGATAGCTTAATCATTGCTTCCTTGGATGCGAAGTTACCAAAGGCGGCGCCTTCAAAGTTGGAAGTCTTAACACATGAGGTTAAAGCCTTTGGAGCCTCCTTTGTAGTTGATTACAATTTGGTTGGTGACGTTTTCGACGGCTCAGATGACGGGCGCGAGCCCTTGACTGTCTGGGTTTCAACAGGGAGGGATCAAGCTCAATTTTTAAAGGACATGATCGAAGATACTTTTACGCCCCAAACCGGGATTAGGGTTAATTTGCAGTTGGTTAATATGGGGGTATTACTTCCAGCTACCTTAGCTGGGCTAGGTCCAGATGTGGCTCTAGGAGTACCTGCATCGGATCCTATCAATTTTGCGATTCGTAATTCGGTTTTAGATTTAACTCAATTTTCGGATTTCCCGGAAGTGGCTAAACGCTTTATGCCAAGTGCCATCGTGCCTTTTACCTTTAGGGATAAAGTCTACGCTTTACCAGAACAACAGCCCTTTCCGATGCTTTTTTATCGGACGGACATTCTCAATGAGCTCAATTTAGAGATTCCCCAAACCTGGGATGATGTAATCAAGATTATTCCTGAGTTACAAAAGGAACATATGAACTTCGGACTTCCTATCTCAGAAACCCAATCGTCAGCTGGTGCCGGTGATGTGGGAACCGCCGCCGCAGGAGCAGGTAGTCTATCTGCACACCAAGGTGTCATTCCTTTCTTGACATTCCTCTATCAACAAGGCGGTAATGTCTACCTAGAAGATGGTGTGGCGACTGATTTGGATTCGGAATTGGCAGTAGCCTCCTTTAGGCGCTGGACTGAACTTTATGAACTTTATAAGTTGCCCTTATCGTATAATGCGGCTAACAGATTTAGAATCGGTGAAATCCCTATTTTGGTGGCTGGGTATCCCTTGTATAACCTACTGTCTGTTTCTGCACCCGAGATCAGAGGGCGTTGGGACTTCACTTTAGTTCCAGGTACTTTACAAGCTGATGGTACCATTGATCGGACCGTACCTGGTGGTAGTGTGGACTATGGTGCAGCCTCCATCATTATGAAAGACGCTCACGATCCAGAGGCGGCTTGGGAATTTATTAGTTGGTGGACAAGTACCGAAACGCAAGTGCGCTATGGTCGTGAACTCGAAAGTTTACTTGGTGCGTCCGCTCGCTATCCAACTGCTAACGTGGAAGCACTGCGACAACTCCCTTGGTCAGTAGACGAATATGAAAAACTCTACGCTCAATGGAAAGCGGTACGGGGGGTACCTGAGGTACCAGGTGGTTACATGATAGGTAGACATCTAGATAACGCCTTTAGAAAGGTGGTTTACCAGCAACAGGACCCTCGGAAAACATTGTTAGATTATGTGCGAGTCATTAATGAAGAAATCAAACTAAAACGCGCGGAATTTGGTTTAGATTCCGCCAGCCAGTGATTGGAGGGGGGTAAAAATGGGACGCTTACAATCTACATTGAGTGAAATCAAACGCCATAAA
Source organism: Firmicutes bacterium UBA4996 (assembly GCA_002396805.1). Classification (GTDB taxonomy): domain Bacteria; phylum Bacillota; class Limnochordia; order Darwinibacteriales; family Darwinibacteriaceae; genus UBA4996. Next base: position 17,891 of record DGYW01000061.1, read on the forward strand.
ACCGCCTATCTATTCTTGGCACCGTTTATGCTCATCTTTACAACTTTTACGATCATCCCTGTTCTGATGTCTATTGCCTTAAGCTTTACCTATTACAACATGCTCGAACCACCCACTTGGGTTGGTTGGCAAAACTATATTCGTTTGTTCTTAGTTGATGATGTGTTTTTAATCGCGGTAAAGAATACTTTCCTTTTCGCCGCTATTACCGGGCCCCTAAGTTATATTGCCTGTTTACTTTTTGCTTGGATGATTAACGAGTTGCGGCCCAAGATGCGTGCGTTTTTGACGTTGGTTTTCTACGCACCTTCAATTTCGGGCAATGTGTTTCTAATTTGGACCATTATTTTCAGCGGCGACTCCTACGGCTATGTTAATGGGTTCTTGCTAAAATGGGGTCTAATTCCAGAGCCGATTCAGTGGCTTTCCGATCCACGCTTTATGATGCCAGTAGTGATTTTGGTAGTACTTTGGTTAAGCCTTGGAACAAGCTTCCTCGTATTCATTGCTGGGTTGCAAGGCATCGATCGCAGTCTTTATGAGGCGGGAGCAATTGATGGGCTAAGAAACCGCTGGCAAGAATTGTGGTACATCACCTTGCCAGCCATGCGTCCACAGTTAATGTTTGGTGCGGTCATGTCCATTACCCAGTCTTTTGCAGTAAGTTATCAAGCTATTGCGCTGACTGGCTTTCCTAGTACGGACTATGCGGCCCACACCATTGTTACTCACTTGATTGACTACGGAAACATCCGTTTTGAAATGGGCTATGCCACTGCTATTGCCACTATTCTGTTTTTAACCATGATGTTCACTCAACGGATAGTGCAGCGCTTATTAAGTAAAATTGGACAGTAGGGGGTGTGGTAATGAAATCCAAAGTGCAACCTAAAAGAATCAATCGTTCCTTAGGTGGAGATATGGGAATTATTCTAGTCTTGGGTATTTCCGCCGCGTTCATGGCCCTCCCCTTGGTTTACGCCATAAGTAATGCCTTTAAACCTTTAAATGAACTATTTTTGTTTCCACCACAGTTCTTTGTGCGTAATCCAACCCTGGCAAACTTTCAGGACTTGGTCATTTTGATGGGGAGTTCTTGGATTCCCTTTTCACGTTATATCTACAATACTCTTGTTATTGCCTTGGTGGGCACTGCGGGTCATGTTTTGATTGCTTCGCTGGCGGCCTATTCCTTAGCTAAACACAAATTTCCTGGAAACAATTTTGTCTTTAGTCTCATCGTTTTGTCATTAATGTTTGCTCCCCAGGTTACAGCCATTCCAAATTATTTGGTCATGGCTAAGCTCAAGTGGATTGATAGCTATAAATCGCTGGTGATCCCGGCTTGGGGTATGAGCTTAGGGCTTTATCTCATGAAGCAATTCATGGAACAGGTACCGGATTCTCTAATCGAGGCCGCTCGGATTGATGGGGCACGGGAAATTCGGATCTTTTGGCAAATCGTCATGCCCATTGTGCGCCCGGCTTGGTTAACCTTAATCATCTTATCTTTCCAACAGTTATGGGGTGTTACTGGGGGCAACTTCATCTACAGTGAGCAATTGAAGCCCCTGTCCTACGCTTTGCAACAAATTATCGCAGGCGGGATTTCTCGAGCGGGAGTTTCTGCAGCTATTGGTGTCGTGATGATGATTGTGCCAATTACGGTGTTTGTGTTTAACCAAAGCAAAGTAGTAGAAACCATGGGAGCTTCAGGACTTAAAGAATAGTGGGGGGAAAAACGTGAGACGAAATTGTGGATATCTTTTAGCACTTGTCTTACTTCTACTAGTGGTAGCGACTCCAAAGGTTTTGGCAGTAGCCTACCGCGGTTATACTTATGATTTCTGGAAAAGGCCCGTTGATGCCCCCCAGGCCTATTTGCCTACTGAAGTGGTGGATGGGAAGCGCCTCGGTGTTGGCAATCTAAGGGATCCGCAGGATCTATTTGTCAGTGAAGATGGCAGTATTTATATTGCAGATAGTGGTAACGATCGGATTGTTGTTTTGGATCGGAATTGGGCCCTTGTTAGAATCATCGACTCCTTCGACAGAGCGGGTGAAAAAGATGGTTTGAAAAATCCCCGCGGCTTATTTGTAACGGAACACAAAGAAATCTATATCGCAGATACTAACAACCGCCGGGTTGTGGTGTTAACAGAAAACGGGGACTTCATCCGGGAAATCGGACCGCCGGTCTCGAATGTCAAGGGGGTTATTCCCGATGATTTCGATTATCAACCTTATAAAATCGTAGTAGATCAGGCTGAACGGATGTACGTAATCGTAGAAAACGTTTATGACGGAATCCTCGAATTCGGGGTTGACGGTCAATTTCGCGGATTCATTGGTGCACCTCGCATCGCACCGAACATGATTGACTATTTCTGGCGCAAGATTGCCACTGACGCCCAACGGGAAAGCATGAAAATCTTCTTACCGACGGAGTACAGTAATATTGCCTTGGACCAGTATGGGTTCATCTACGCTACTGTGACAGATGGAGATGTGAAAAAGAGAGAATTCGTCCGTCGCCTCAACCCCACAGGTACCGATGTGCTACGACGGAAGGGGTTTCATCCACCGGTTGGTGATATTGAGTTTCCCCAAAGTTGGGAGGATGTGTCCATTACTGGACCATCCGTATTATCGGGTGTCGTAGCTCAGCCTTATGGGGTATACAGTGTTCTGGATCGCAGACGAGGTAGAGTATTTACCTATGATGCGGAAGGGAATTTGCTTTACACCTTTGGAGGCCGAGGTGATCAACTAGGTCTATTTAAAAACGCGGTGGCCGTAGACATGCTTGATGATCATTTCCTTGTCCTTGATAGCCTAGCGGGTTCGTTCACAGTTTTTCGGCCCACCATTTATAGCCACGCAATTTTAGAAGCCATAAAATTGCATAACACAGGATTTTATGAAGAATCGTCTGAGCGATGGGCAGAGGTTGCTTCGCTTAACTCAAACTTTGATTTAGCTTATACGGGAATTGGCAGTTCTTTATTACGCCAGGATCGCTATAAAGAAGCTATGGAAGCCTTTCGTTTAGGTAATAATCGTCTTGATTATTCAGAAGCCTTAGGCTTATACAGGCGAGAAGTGTTGGCAGAACATTTTGGGCTGTTCGTCCTGGCAATTGCTTTGTTCGTTGTTGCTACCACGTTTTTGTTGAAACGAAAGGATCTCCAAGCGGGTCAATATCAGGAAGTAGCTGTGGCTATCACTCCGGATTATTCCACGGAAAAAAATCGTTTTTTAAGGATTTTAAAAGAAACCGGTGGCGGACTAAAATATGCTCTGTATCTCGTTTTTCATCCCTTTGATGGTTTTTGGGATCTCAAGCATGAGAAGCGCGGCAATGTACCAGCGGCAACGGTAATTTTAGCCCTTGTCACCGTAACCTACATCTTTGTACGGCAATATACGGGATTCATTTTTAACGCCCGTAACCTTAAGCAATTGAACATCTTGATCGAAACTGCGAGTGTATTGGTGCCTTTTGCCCTGTGGACCTCTGTAAACTGGGCCTTAACAACCTTGATGGAAGGGAAAGGTACACCTACAGATGTGTACATTGCTAGCGCGTATGCCCTAACACCTTTAGTGCTAGTCAATGTGCCAGCAACCATTTTGAGTCATTTTATCACTGTACAGGAAGGCGCGTTTTATTATTTCTTGGTAGTGGTAGGCATTTTATGGGCGGCAAGCCTTTTATTCATCGGGACTATGGTCACCCACGATTATGATACTAAAAAGACCACCTGGACAACTTTGTTCATGTTGGTGGGCATTGTCATCGTGTTATTCTTGGGACTACTGTTTTTCACTCTGATTGACAAGCTAACTGGCTTTGTACGAGACATTTATTCGGAGATTGTGTTTAGATTATAATGCTGGGAGGGTAGAAACCATGAAATTCAAAACCATCACCTTGGTTCCAATTTTATGTATCGTCTTTGCGCTGATGGGGGCTTCAACCTCGGCGCAGATTAAAGATTTCCAGGTGTACGCTGAAAATCTCCATCTGGCTCTTTATGTAAATCCAGATAATGGAGAATTCGTAATCAAAGACAAAAGAACTGACGTCCTTTGGTATTCTAATCCTCCTAATCGGAAGACTGAAGAAAAGGTTGCCAGAGGGACCGGTTTGCAGCAGTTGGGCTCTCAATTTTCCATCGCTTATTTTACCCCAGGCGATAACCTTCGTTATATGAACAATCGGGCAGATAGTGTTGAGTTTGGCCAATTTGAGCTGATTCCTATCGAAAATGGGGTACGCCTAGAGTTTACTTTGGGGAGACGGTGGGAGGATGACAATTATCTTCCTGTGATGATTAGCAGGGCGCGCTTTGAAGAACTCATCTTAGCAAATATTGATAAACAAGAACAAAGGCTTTTTGAAAGTAGCTATGAGTTGGTTAAGCTAGAGATTGCTGCCTCTGATTATGAGAAGCTAGAAATCTATCGCCTTGACAAGGAAGCACTTTTTGGGGAATACACTTTGGTTAACCCCATGAAGAAACTAAAGCCTAATGATCATAAGGCTGTCATTGAATTGGTAGCTGATCAAATTGTGGCTAATCGCAGCGATTTAGCAGATCGGCGAGGATTGACTGCAGATGATTTTAGTCAATTTAAACAAAATGAGACTTATGTCTTGAAAAACAAAATCCGGAACTGGGATCGGGAAGACATGATCGAGATTCTCAAAAGAATTGGCTACACACCAGAAGATGTGATCGTGGATCACGGGGAAAATCATCTTGATCCTCCCAGAGAGAATTACAGGACCTTTCAGGTGGCTATTGAGTACACAATCGAAGACGACAACTTTGTGGTCAGGGTTCCTTTAGATGATGTGGTTTACCCTGAAAATGTTCTGGATGACAGTAATGTAAAGGTTACTTTACCACTTTATTCGATCAGCTTATTGGAGTATTTCGGTGCCGGTGGGCCCGCAGATCAAGGATATATTTTTGTACCAGATGGTTCTGGAGCAATTATTAATTTCAATAATGGGAAAGTGAACAGCCCCCCCTATATGCAGCAAGTGTACGGGATCGATCCGGCTCTTAACCCCAGAAAGGAAAGAACTAGTTATCAAAACCAAGTTCATCTCCCGGTATTTGGACTAAAGCATGAGGATAGGGCCCTGTTTGGAATGATTGATAAAGGAGAAACTTACGTTAGAATTAAGGCCGATGTGGCTGGCCGTGCTAGTTCGTATAACACTGCCTATCCCGAAATTGTAGTTTTACCGGTGGCTAAGACTCAGCTCCAAGGTAGCGTAGAAATTGTGGTAGAGGGTCAAGTCTTCCGCAATGAAATCAACGTGTATCAAAAAAGGAAAAACTCCGGAGATGTAATTGTCCGCTATGCCTTTTTGGGAGAAGAGCAAGCAAGCTATGTTGGCATGGCTAGGACTTATCAAGACCAGCTTATTAAACAGCATAGTTTAAGGCGCTTGCAGCCAAAAGATGATCTTCCCTTCTACTTAGAATTGGTGGGGGCAGTTCATGCTACCGAGCCCGTTTTAGGTATACCGCGTACAGTTATTAAACCACTAACAACTTATGAGCAAGGTGCTGAGATCATCGATGAGCTCTTGACTAAAAATGTAGGCAATCTTAAGGTCCGCTATTCTGGATGGCTCGAAGGGGGATTGAAGCACAAATACCCTGGCAGCCTAAGTTTAGAAAAACACGTTGGTACGAAAGAGGATTTAGAGACTTTTGGTAGTTATCTAGCAGCTCAAGGGATTGACCTTTTCTTGGATGTCAACTTCATCAACATTCAAAAACATGGTACATTTGATGGATTTATCCCGTTGACAAGTGCTTCTAGATATCTTAATCGGCAAGTAGCTAGAACGTTTGATTATGATTTGGGTACCTATAAATTAGACCCCAAGAGACCGAGTTATGTGCTATCTCCCGGTAAATTGGAAGGTTTGGTCCAAGGCTTTATGCATGATTTTACCGCTCTTCCAGTGGACGGAATTTCATTACGGGGTCTTGGAATGCAGGTAAGCTCAGATTTTCGCGAAGCTAAGGAAAAACTCGTGGATCGGGAACAGTCCCTAGCTATTCTCAGCAACCAGCTTGATTTCATATCGAGCGAAGAATTAAAGATCTTGGTAGATGGCGGTAACGCTTATGCTTTGCCCTATGCTGATAGTATCGTCAATTTACCTTTAGAAAGCAGTTTGTTTAGCATTACCGATGGAACGGTGCCGTTCTTACCCATTGTGCTTCATGGCTACATTAATTACGCGGGTGAGCCGGTGAACTTGGCCCAAGATTATCGGACCAATTTACTACGAACTATCGAGGCTGGTGCTAGTCCCTATTATCTATGGACTTTTGTAGATCCATCGGTATTGAAGGACTCGAACTTTACTTACCTTTACTCCACTAATTACCGCCACTGGTTGGATGAAGCGTCGGAATTTTATCGGCGTTCAAACGAAGTTCTTCGGGAAGTTCAAGGGCAGGTGATTGTGGATCATATCGTATTAGCTCCGCAAGTTTATGGGACAAAGTATGAAAGTGGCGATGTGGTGGTGGTCAACTACCAAGACGAAGCTGTTTGGTTAGATGGTGTTGAAGTACCAGGTTTGGATTTCATTCTCTTCAAGGGAGGGATTTAGGTGAAAAGTAGAGCGAAAAAGCGACTAAGTCTTACTCAACAAAGGAGTGCCTTAGGTGTTTTATTTACCCTACCCTTTACCCTTGGATTCTTGTTGTTCTTCTTGTACCCATTCTTTCAGTCCATTTTGTTTAGTGTTAGTGAACTGAGAATTACCCAGCAAGGGTTTGAACTAACCTTTGTTGGCTTAAAAAATTATCTTCATGCTTTGACTGTACATCCAACTTTCGTGCGTGTTTTTGTGGAAACAATTTTCCGTATGGTTGCGGATGTGCCTCTTATCTTAGTTTTCAGCTTCTTTTCGGCTTTACTGTTAAACCAAGAGTTTAAGGGGCGTTGGGCTGCAAGGGTTATCTTCTTTCTACCTGTAATCATGGGCGCGGGAATTATTTTGACCATGGAGCAAACGGACTATATGATGTTGCTGCAAAGCGGTCCAGTTGCGGATCCTACCGCAATTAGTGGTGAGGCATTACGGGATTTCCTCTTTCAAATGCGCTTGCCAGAACAGGTACTCAACTATGTTGTGGGTGCGGTGGAACGGATCCCCATGATTATTCGGGCATCTGGGATCCAAATCCTCATTTTCTTAGCCGGTCTGCAATCAATTTCTCCCGTACTATTTGAGGCGGCTGATGTGGAGGGCGCTACAAAGTGGGAGAGCTTTTGGATGATCACCTTTCCCATGATGGGACCTTTGATCCTGACCAATGTTGTCTACTCCATTATTGACTCATTTACGGCTCCCCATAATGAGTTAGTGGTCTTGATTCGCACAACCGCCTTTGGTGGGGCGGGATATGGGGTAAGCTTGGCCATGTCCTGGGTCTATTTTATGTCCATTCTGGCGGTACTAGCCGTCACTATTAGGATTATCTCGAAAAACATCTTTTATCACGAGTAGGAAGGGGAGGACAATGAAGAAAGTTGGAAGGTTCTTGTCACGCTTAATCAGGGCTATTGTAATTTTAGGTATCTGTTATATCATCCTCATGCCCCTACTGACTAAGATTTCATCATCCTTTATGATGGAGCGCGATCTGTATGACCAAACTGTGAAGTGGATTCCTAGAAATCCTACTTTAGATAACTACAAATTGGTCTGGAAGTATATGAAGTATCCTGAGGCTTTTAAGAATTCTTTAGTTCTTGCCCTTACGGTAAGCCTTTTGCAGTTGGTTTCCTGTACAGTTGTGGGCTACGGCTTCGCCCGTTTTCCATTCAAGGGTAGCAAGTTATTATTTGGCTTGGTGGTTTTTATCCTGATTGTGCCACCTCAAATGATTATGATTCCTTTATATCTAAATTTTAGGTACTTTGACCTGTTTGGTTTGCTTCCTAACGGGGGAGTAAACTTACTGGGAACCTACTGGCCTTTTATCTTAACTTCTGTCACTGCTACGGGCCTGAGAAATGGCATCTTCATTTACATCCTCCGGCAGTTCTTCAGGGCCATGCCTAGAGACCTAGAGGATGCTGCCTATGTGGATGGTGCCGGTCCCTTAAGGACGTTTGTGCAAATCATGTTGCCTGGAGCAGTACCAGCAATGGTTATAGTCTTCTTGTTTGCCTTTGTGTGGCAATGGAATGACTTTTTCTTAACTAACATCTTTTTAGGCGGAAAAACTATGCTTCCCCTAACGCTCGATGGGTTACTTTTCAGTGCTAGCGGCTATATGGTGGGTGGTAACAACATGTTGACGGGGCAATACGCATCCCTAGTTAATAATACAGGAATGCTCATGTTTATGGCTCCTTTACTGATTCTTTACGCCTTCATGCAACGTTACTTTATCGAAAGTATCCAACGTACAGGCCTGGTTGGGTAGTTGATGAGGCTAAGAAAATAGAGTTTTGAAAGGAGGTGGGAGGGCGACGACCCAATTCGATCGGACAACCCTTAAAACCAATGATTATTCAAAGGAGGAAACACAAATGAAAAGAAACGCTAAGTTAGTTCTTGTATTAGCTAGTCTGTTTTGTTTGGTGTTGAGTACCGGTGTTTTAGCGAGTGACTTTTTTGGCACAGATTACGATTTCAATGGAAAAACCGTTACTTTCTACCATTGGAGCATGGATGAGCTTGCCGGTCGTTTCCGGGAAGGTGAAGTAGGCCAAGGTCGTGTTGAAGAAGCAGAAAAGCTATTCAACGTTAAGATCCAGTTTGAAACTGTCGGCTGGAACGCAGTTACCGAATCCTACATGGCACGCTTGCTTGCAGGTGACTCTAAATTAGATGTTTGGGGTGTTTCTCAAGGTATTGGTCTCTTTGACCTAGTTAAAGAAGGGGCATTGTTGCCAATGACCAATATTGTGCCGAAAGAATACTATGATACTATCTCTAATGAACTTAGAACAGAACTAGAAATGATGGCCTACCGAGGTGAAATCTACGGTATCGGACCTAGCACCCACAGTGCTTTGTATTCTCCGTCCATTGTTCTTTCTATTTACAACAAGGACATGTTTGAACGCGAAGGATTAGATGATCCCTACGAGCTCTATCTAGCTGGTGAATGGACCTGGGATACCGTTACTGAGTTGGCCAAAAAGCTTACCAAGGATACGGATAACGATGGGGTTATCGACCAATTCGGTATGACCGGTATTTGGCCACACGCAGCACCTAGTCTCATGATTTCTAATGGTGGTAACGTAATGCGCATGGCCGATAACGGAGACATGGTTTATGCTATGGATGAGCGCCCGGCTTTAGAAGCTTTGCAACAGATCCACGAATGGGATCTCGTGCACGGTGTTATGGGTGGTAGCGAACAAGACTTTATTGCCGGCAAAGTTGGTATGCAGTTGCTCCAATCCGTTCACATGCTTATTCCCCTTAGTCAGCAAATGGAAGATCGTTATGGTTTAGTACCCAACCCACGGGGACCACGTATGGATGAACACACATATCCGAAGTTTGCCATGGCAACTTTGGTGCTACCTGCTAACAGTGAAGAACCTGAAGCCTTAGTTGCCCTTTCTAACTTCCTCTATCGCGAATCTGACACTGATGAAGATGAGTATGTAGACAGCATGGTTAGAGATCGCAACTCTGCCAGAGTATTACTTGAAGCTAACTCTAGCTGGGCTGGAGAAACCTTCTTGGTCCGCTCTAATGAAATGCGCGGCTTAGTAGAACCTGCGATGGCTTCTTCTAAGAATGGTGAAAAAACTCCTGCAGTTGCCGCAGGCGAAATCAGACCTGCAGTGCAGAACCTTTTGGATGCAATGTTCAACAATTAGTTTGAACAATTATTTGACCCTACCCAGGCCTTGGCTTGGGTAGGGTTTATACACATGATGGAAAGTGGGAATGTTGTGGCTTTAGTTACAGTAAAAGATATTTTAGGGAAAGTGGAACCAGGTTGGGGCGTGGCTGCTTTTAACATTCACAATTTGGATGATGCTAGAGCGGTTGTGGAAGGGGCCCAACAGGTGGATTCCCCCGTAATTTTATTGGTCAGCCAAAGTGCCATCAATTATGCTGGTGTGGCCTATATTAGCCGGATCGCTCGCACAGCGGCGGAAATGGTGAAGGTACCAGTTGCCGTGCAGCTTGATCATGGGCAAAGCTTTGAACTGGCAGTAGATTGCATGCGTCACGGATTTTCAGGGGTAATGTTCGATGGTTCCCATCTGCCCTTCGAGGAAAATGTTGCTTTAACTAAAAAGGTAGTTGAGGTAGCAAAAATCTTTGGCGTTTCAGTAGAGGGCGAACTAGGTGTTCTTGGAGGTAAAGAAGACGATTTGATTGTAGATCAAAAGGATGCCCTTCTGACCGATCCCCAACAGGCCGTCAAATTTGTGGCGGAAACCGGGATCGATGTGTTGGCCCCAGCAATAGGTACTGCCCACGGATTTTATAAGCAAGAACCAAAGCTAGACTTCACTCGTCTAAAGAACATTTACTCACTCGTTGATGTCCCTATTGCACTCCATGGTTCCTCGGGGTTATCCAACGAAGTTTTACATCAAGCCTTAGCTAGCGGTGCCAGCAAGGTCAATATTGGTACGGATTTGAAGGCGATGTATGTAAACTCCATTCGAGAATTTCTGGAGGAAAATCCCAAAGAACATGAACCACGAAAAGTACTTGGCTATGCTCGGTCAACTATGTTCAAATTGGTGCAAGAGCGTCTCCAATTGCTGGGTAGTGCTGGTAAAGCGTGGTAATATGGCCTCAGCGAGATTGGTCCGGCAACGGAGCTCTCATCACGGTAAGTAGCCCTTAGGTCAACGCCTAGGGGCTACATTTTTAAGTCTCCGCTTATTCACTAATTTCTATTGTCGATAGGGTATATCTCCCATCACTGCGCCGCCCCGATATGGCCAGGTCAATGCCTGGGTTACTTGTGGAGGGATCATGAATCGAAGCAACAAGCGTATAACTACCTGCAGGTAGCGATTGAGGAATATCTAACATCACTTTTACGTTGCTTCTGCCAGGCAACCAGGTGCGAATATCCACGTCTGTCGTGACCTCCAGTACCAAATTGCCAGCTAAATCAACCAGGCCTAGCTTTAAAGGCCAAGAAAAGTATATGGGAGCAACACCTTTGTTGTGCCAAACCATTTCGATGACCAAAGGCCGACCACTAACAACTAGTCTGTCATGTGTTACGCTCTCGATTACATAACGATAGCCAATTGTTTGAAGAAGCGCGTTAAGGTTAGTGACCTCGGGGATATCAGTGAGGCCAGCAGGACTACAAGGTCCAATCCAGCTTGTATGACTAAGCCTCACTTGGCGAAGCGTCTCAACGATGGTCTCATCTGTGAGCCAGAGCAAGGCATTACCACTACCAAACTCCCCCGCAGAATATGCTGTTTGCCAAAAGTCTGGGACAGCGGCATCGGGGTAGACTTGTTTGTTGTACCAATCGTTGTAGTCCATTCCGTTATTGATCCAAAACAGCCAATCCTCCGTTGTTTGCGCATAGCCAATTCTATCGTTGAAGAATCCAAAGTTGTTTTCCCTTGCAAAGGCAAAGGGGCGCCTGATACCCAGCATTTTTTGATCGAGGTATTCGACATAGTGCTTCATATATTGGTTTGCCACTTCCTCAACAGGAAATACGCCAGAACCTTCTGGCCAGGTGTGCCATTCACCCCAGTGACCGATACTGCCTAGTTGAATGAAGGCAACTCTAGGGTCGTTATTATAACGTTCCCCAATGGCTTTGATTAGTCGTTCGTGTTCAGCAATAAGAATCGGGTTTTCGTAGTTGGGACTAAAACCAGATCCAATCTCACTATTGCTATACAATGTGCCATCGCCATCAATCATTTCATAAAGCCATCTAGGAATTTCCATGTGGTCGGCGGTACGTTTGGAAGGCACGTCCATCCGAAAACGAATCACATACGATACACCGAGACTGTCCCAATACTCAAACTTGTTTTTGCGTTCGAATGTTTCCCAATCATACTGGCCCCGTAGAGGCTCAATCTCACTCCAGATCATTTGAGTGCGTACCAAGCGGTGCGGCTGCTTATATGGGCCTCCAAGTGAATCGGGTGCCCACCCCTTAAACGGATTATTCATGGTTCCATGGTACTCAAGGGGATAAAATGTGTTGGGCTTAAGGGGTTGCTCGATCAAAGCATTAACTGCAAAAAGGCTCGAATGACCTAAAGGTAGGTACTGTTCTTTGCTATTAGTGTAGGCTAAGCTAAGTTGACTAGTGCTATCGGCCCCAAGCAGTGCTAAGTCAACAGACATCACTAAAGCTTCGTCTGTAATGTAGGTATAGACTGGGGCTACTTGAGCCCAAGTTTCTTGTTCATCCGTCTTATTATATTCATAGAGGATGCCCGCATCCACTTTGTAGTTGATGGTCGAATCAGGCCACAAGGGATGGGTGTAACCTTCAACATCCGCTGTTTTGATCCAATACGTGTTTCTGGTATTAAGATTTTTACCCTTTACCAAGACAAAAAGTTTCTGATGATCGCGGATCGCTTGTAGTTCTATCCTCATTTCAGATGTGTGGGCGGCTGTAGAGCGTGAATCCCAAAACTCTTGCTCATAGACTCCTGTTTCGTCTGTAAAGATCCGTCTCGATACCTGGAGCATCGTGCTGCCACCCATAGGTAGATAATCCAGACCATTTAAGTAGTAAGCGACTTTAAGCGGTTGTGGCGCACTAAAGCCTAGCAGACCAAAGTCAATACGCACAACTAAACCCGCAGGTAAAAGCTTGGTTTCAGCTGGGCCGACCTTTTGCCACGCTTCGTCTGTACCGGTCCCTTTGTACTTGTAGAGGGTGCCATTCTCCACCTTATGGCTTATAGCTGTCTGATCTCCCCAGAGTCCTCGGCCCCCATAACTTGGAGAGTTACTTTCAATCTCCAAATAAAATGTTCCTTTAGCCGCAGGTTCGGGCATTTTGAGATGTAGATAAAGGGCCTGTTCAGTTTGTGTCGCTTTAAGGGATTGGATCGTTCCATTTTGTGCTCCCACAGTATCAGCCTTCACGAAGGGCCACTGGGCTAGTTCGCCGAAGAAGTAATCAGTTGCCACTTGGGCATTTGTCAATGTCGTCATGATCATAATGAGAAACACACTCCAGATTGCCAGGCGCATAGCCTGTTTCATCAAGAACCACCTCGTTTCGATTTAAGTTCGTTGGCAAAAGCGGGGATAAGGTTTCTCAACATAGCCTCCTTTCTCGTTCTTTGTGGCATTAAATTATTCTGGTTAGGTTATATCATTATAACAAAAGTAGGTGAAAAGAGAGGCGGTCCAACGTACCGCCTAAAGACAGAAGCAGCTCGACAGTTAGCATTGTCAACCTAGTTTTCTACTACTTTTCCTTAACTCCTGCAAAGTATCACATATTCGTCGCAAATTCGATCAAACGGTAAAGTATTTAACGAAAGTGGCGTTTCGCGGGAGGGTTTTCTTCTGTGGCGCAGAAGACGAGATATAATGATATGATGTCATTACAAGTCGTGTTTCGGATTTGGGTGTTGGTGTAGTAAATTAATAAAAAAGGAGAGAAATATTGATGAAGAGAAATTTCTTGTTTCACCTAGTTCTCGTCGTGCTAGTGCTGTCTTTGGCCGTAATTGGTTCTGCTTCTGAACTTGTGATTGATGTTCCTACAGTGACTGCTGAGGATCTCTTCAATAACGTCTGGGGTTTTGACATGATTGCCCAAAGCGCCAGCGGAGAGAGTAGATTCTATGTTGCCGTAACAAGCGATACTCTCTATATCTTGGCTGAAGGGAAGTTACCTGATCCCTATAACAATATTTTCTTCGATACCGATTTGAACGCAGAAACTGGCTACCATGGTTATCAATGGACAGACATGGGTGGCGATTTCCGGGTCACCGATGCTGACTTCAAAGTAAGCACCGGTCGCGACTGGAGTTGGGATGAGGTCACTACAGTCCCTCACATCAGGTTTGACACAGAAGATGGTAAGACTGCCTTTTTGACGGCTATTAGCCTTGATCTCTTTGGAGAGATTGATAGCTTGCGTATTGGTTTTGCCGGTACTGACGTGCAAATGCCCCCAATGGGTGGCAAAAGTGCTGTTGTAGATTTGTTCTAGAAGTACTGATTTACAGTCTGTTTTCCTAAGTTAAAACAACCCAATCTGAAACAGACAACAACAAAGTGACTAGGAGTCTAGAGCTTTCAGTCTAGGTCACAGTTTTTTAATGGATAGGCTATTGGAACATCTCCAATAGCCTTCTGCAAGCCTTTCTTTTCTAGAGTACGTTGTGTGACGTATTATTAAAATCAGGCTCACCTTTCGTTGGAAGG
>DGYW01000057.1:0-1656 GCA_002396805.1 Firmicutes bacterium UBA4996
CTAATTGCGGTCACCTCCCTTCAAAATGAGCATAAAAATAGGCCCGCATCAAGCAAGCCTTATTGCTCTTTCTATACGAGAAACAGAGCCAATGTTGGCACTGTCCTCTAGTAATCGTTAATTGTATTCTTTTAGTAGTATGCTAAGTGCAAACTCTGTCTCTTCATCAGCGGGCTTCATATCCCAGCCTCGGTCATAATTTGCGACAATCTCACCGTCTCGCTTAAGCATGAGCTTAGAGATGCGTCCTTCGTCAATTCCAAATTTTGAACCTCTTTCATAGCATTTTATCCAATAGCGGATGATATTGTCCCGAACTTTGATGCTACCCTTTTTCCACATGCTTCATTCTCCCTTACCAGTCAAAATGAAGTTTACATACTTGATTTTTTCTTCTTCAAGAAAAATGACCAACTCATAAAATTCCATCTCATGTGCGATTCTTTGGACTGTGTTCACATCAAACATATTGGTAAGACCTGTATCTCGAATGGCAATAATCTGCTCTTTTATCTTACTTGTCATCGTCAATCCTCCTGCAAAGGTCTTCTCCAAAAACAACGGATAAACTAGACCCTGTGTCCCAAGACACCATGATTGAGCCGATATCATCAACGCCTATTACTGTTCCTTTTGTTCCAATCACTGGTGCTTGAATGTCATCCATCCTTAATAGTTCTACACGGCTTCCTACAGGATACTTTTCACGAAGATGATGTAGTCTTTCTTTACTGATTATCCTCATTTTTAGCTCCTCCTTTAAATGCCGACGAGCCGCTCAAGTTTCTAAGCAGTATTTTCCGTTCTTCCTTATATTCTTTTCCGATAAATCCAAGGCGCAGTAAAAAGCATCGGAATGCGTATTTCTCATTCGGAGTTTCCTTTTCTTTTACTGTGATGCGTTTTTGATTCCTTGCCATCTCACAAAGTGCTGAAATAAAGTGGGTATACGCTTGTACCTCTTCTGGTGAAGGCATCTCTTCAAACCAAGGAAATGAGACTTGGTCTTCAGAAACTTCAATCGGTAAATCCTCTACATCAAGTGCATGGCGGATTAATTTTCCTTTTGCTTCAATAATGGCTTTTAGGTTTTCAAGTGCCTTCTCCGTAAAATTGCTCCTTGGCATGGAAACTGTAAGGCCAATGTCCTCGCTGTCTGCCGTTTGTTTGCCCTCTGTGGCGCTCGTCTCTTCCTCAGCAATAAAACCCTCGCCGGCTAAATACCCAGCCACACGTTCGAATTCTTCGCTGTTTACCTTGTCAATGAGTTCAAGGTTTCCATTCTTGTCGATGATAAAGCCACCTACCTCATAAGCCATGCTAGGCATTCCAAGGTACTTGGCTTTAACTCCTGTGAGATTACTAAGAGCTGCGACCAGCCTTTTTCTTTCTGCTCCTGTTACGTTATAGTTAATGACCATGTACAAAACCTCCTTTGTTTTGGTATGTACATATATCACTCTAAACCACTACTATAGCAAGCTATTTCTCGCTTTTTAGGTGTAGAAATGAGACTTAATATTTCACCTCTAATTGTGTAAACCAAACAATGCCCGATAGGACAAAACATACATTGGCCAGGGCTACTCCATTACCCCACATCTTATATTCTGCAGAATCTGAATGAGGGTTTTTAAGCCACTTCGTGATTTGCTT
>DGYW01000057.1:1899-2935 GCA_002396805.1 Firmicutes bacterium UBA4996
TCATACCAAATCCGAAGGTCATCCATCGTTGGGGTCTCTATGCCTAAATCACTGCACCACCAATCTGGAAAACCTTGCAGTCTTGCACACTCAGTTGGAGTTAGTCTTCTCACCGTATAATCTATCCCGTCATTATCATTGATAAGTGGTGGATCCTTGTAGTCGGTAGCAACTAGTGTATTGGCCAGTTCCTCTTTGGCATCTGTAAAAAACGATGCCTTACTGGATGAGTAGGTATGAGTTGCAACAGCACTGGGACCTTGTGCCTTCAGTGTTGAATTAATTCCATCTTCAGTAATTCCAAGGTTTCTAGCATAGTTTTGACCGCAGTTAAATGACTCCCTATCAATGGCATAGACCACAGCGTGTTTATCTACAGTATTTAGAGTAAAGCTAAGCTCCTCATTCACACCATCACCTTGAGGTCCATTCTTGTCTGCCCGTCCTATCATAGAACCTTGTAAACCATAAGATTCCACCACTGCAATACCACCTTGATTGCTGTCCGGTGCATTACCCGACGTATCAATCGTTCTTGCCGTATCACTTTCGTAAACATTGGAACGGGCATTTACAGTTCCTTCCGAGGTAAATCGCACATCATAAGTCTTAGAATTCTCCACAACAAATGGTTGATTGTTGCCGCCTGTTCCATAGGTCGCTGAAATCGTAGGAGCAACATCTATCGGTCCAGTAAAACGTGTATCCTTTCCGTGATTATCAAAAACTGCAGAGTCCATGATGCAAGGAGGATGATTTGATTTCGCTCTTAAAGTGCAAGTGATATCGGTTGTCACATCCATGCGTTCTCCGCCTTGGTCATTTAAGCAGATTGTGCCTGTCTCTCCAGTGCTGTCTGCAAAGTTGCTGGCAGTTCCTTGCCACGAGCGGATGCTCTTTTTAGAATACCCAGACAAGCCTTCTGACTTAAATAGTATTTCTCCGGCACCCCCACCTGCAAAATCTGCGACAAGGAAGATGCGTTTTCTTCGTTGGGGAACTCCCCAGTATTGAGCATCAAGCACTCGCCAGGCAA
>DGYW01000073.1:0-1050 GCA_002396805.1 Firmicutes bacterium UBA4996
ATTAGGAAGGAACGAACACTGTGAATGCATTAGAACAAGTGAAAAAAGGACTTATTGTTTCATGCCAAGCTTTGGAAGAGGAGCCGCTCCACGGACCCATGTTTATGGCTGCTATGGCCCGTTCAGCCGCTTTAGGTGGTGCAGTTGGCATTAGAACTAACGGAGTGCAAGAGGTAGAAGTGATTAAAAAAATCACTGGTTTACCGGTGATCGGGATTAAAAAGGTGACTGACCAAGAAGGTCGAATGTGCATCACCCCTACGTTTGCCCACGCCAAGGCCCTAGTTGAAGCTGGTGCGGACATTATAGCGGTGGATGTTAGGCACGAACGCCCTTTTGGAGAGCCACTCCAAGAATTACTACCTCGCATTAGCCAAGAGTTAGGGGTCTTGGTCATGGCTGATTGTGGCAGTCTAGAAGATGCTAAGTTAGCTAAGGAAATTGGGGTAGACGTCTTAGCTCCAACGTTTGGCTTTCAAGAAAATAGTATTGGTATTGAGCCGGATTTTAAACTCCTTAATGAGATGATCGGCTTAGGATTGCCCGTCATTGCTGAAGGTGGGTTTTGGTATCCAGAGCAAGTGGTAAGGGCTTTTGAACTCGGCGCTTGGGCGGTGGTTGCAGGAACAGCCATCACACGTCCAATGGAGATTACGAAGCGGTTTGTGAAGGCTTTAGATGAACATGGTATATCTTAACTCAAAACCCCCAAGAGGGGGTTTTTGCTCGCGGTGTTGTTGAATCCCTAATGGAACAGGTGAAAACAGCAGCGCAAATAAAATATGCGGTTATTATTGTATCATCCTTACCGCTATTGCTTATTTACCCCTTCGTACAGAAGTATTTTGTCCAAGGCACTTTGATTGGGTCGATCAAGGAATAATCAGTGACGGACTGAAGCGCACTTTCGTTCTGAGAAGGTGCGTTTTTTTGTTGCCGTGGGCAAATACCGTGTTACATAAATGATCAATTGGTAAACAAATGGGCTTGACTTCGTTGTGAATCGGGGATATAATCAACACGGTTTATAATATAGCTTAATAAAGTAGT
>DGYW01000073.1:1317-5781 GCA_002396805.1 Firmicutes bacterium UBA4996
AAGACGGTCTAGGTAATAAATGTGGATTAGTATATGGTGAGAAAGGGGAAAAAGATAATGAAAATGCAGATGCAGATGCGAAGAACTCGAGATCGTTGGGGACTACTTTTACTATTGGTGTTTGTTTTACCGCTATTCAGCAGCTCGGTTGTGGGCAGCGTACTAGCAAGCCCAGCAAAAAAGTCCTTGAAGGTGCTAGCTATTGGCAACAGTTTTAGCCAAGATGCCATGCAGCATCTCTATCAGATTGCTAGTGCCGCAGGACTAGAAGACGTCGTAGTTGCTAATCTTTATATTGGCGGTAGTAGCCTGGAGGTTCACTGGAGTAACGCCAAACATAATTTGCCAAGATATCGCTATGATAAGAATGTGGACGGTCAGTGGAGATCTCAACCTAACAAGAGCATTCTTTATGGTTTGCTCGATGAAGAGTGGGATGTGATTACCCTCCAACAGGTTAGTGGCTATAGCGGAATTGCTACTACCTTTACAGAGCATGACCGCCTGCAGAATCTAATTGACTACGTGAACGAACACAAGACTAACCCCGATGCCAAGTTGGCCTGGCATATGACTTGGGCATACCAAGAAGACAGTACTCATCAGAACTTTCCTAGGTATAACTCTAATCAATTGGAAATGTATCAAGCTATTGTGGATGCAACCCAAAGCACAATTGTGACTAACGAGGCCTTTGATTTTATCATTCCCTCAGGTACTGCCATTCAAAATGTACGCACCAGTCATGTTGGAGATACGCTCACGAGGGATGGCTACCACTTGAGCCTTAACCTAGGCCGCTATATCGCCGGTATGGTGTGGGTGCCTGTTCTAACTGGTTTGTCTATCGATGAGGTTGACTGGGTTCCTAATCCGCTAGAGGTCCCACGTGAGCTGTTGCCGCTTATTAAGGAAGCAGTCAATGCCGCGGTGGAGAATCCCTTTGTGATCACTTCCTCAAGCTACGTCGAGAAACCACAAATTGTAGTTGAAGAATTCGATTATGCGGACTACACCCTGCTTGATTGGGAGCCTGTAGGTAGCGCCTATTGGAACTCTAGAAATGCGGCGGGGTTAGCTACTACCTTAATTTCCAAGGACAACAGCACTGCTAGCAACTTGAACTATTTTGTGGGTTCAGGCCGAATGTTTACTCGAGAAGATTTGCCCCTTGGTACCGTGATTGAAGTTGATGAAGGTTATACCTATCGTCCAGAGGGCTGGGTCACTCTAGAACAACACGATACTAGAGAAGCTGTAGTTGCGACTCCCCGTATTGTCGTTACCGAAGATTGGTGGGGCAACTATGAGTACCGTGCTTTTAACCTCTCCCTTGCGGGTAGCAAGACTGACGTGAGTGAGATTGTGGAAGAGACCGCGAGTCATTTGCGGATTTATATCCCCAAAGAGCAGCAAACAACGGAGACTGCTGAGGACTATCGTGCCCTCGTTCCTGAAGTGGTGGCCATGAAAACTACACAGGAACCTATCATTGATGGCAATCTAGATGATCAAGTCTGGCTAGATGCCGCGATTTACGGTAGTAAACTCGGTGGCTTTGTCAACCATACGGGGACAGCTCTGGCTAAACAGGACACCATTGCCTATGTGGCCTACGATGATGAAAACTTTTATGTTGCCATTGTAGCTTTTAAATCCGACATGAATCGCTTAGTGGCTAACGCTAGGGTGCACGATACCGATGTGCACAAAGATGATAGTGTAGAGGTCTTTTGGGATACCACACACGAGCACACCTCTTTCCACCATATCATTAACAACGTCATTGGTACCAAGAGTGATGTTATTGTAAGAGATTGGAGCTGGTCCCCCGAGTGGGAAGTGGCAACCCAGGTGCTGGATGATCGCTGGATTAGTGAAATCGCTATTCCTTTCGCGGAAATGGGCTTAACGGGAGCTCCTCGTATGGGTGAAGTGTGGGGGTTCAATGTTAATCGCAATGACATTTCTACGGGTCAACATACTGGATGGGCTACAACGTATGGATCATTTTTGAGCCCCGCTTTCTTTGGACATCTAATCTTTGGTGGCTTTTTAAGATAATTGTAGTCAATTACTCAAAGCGCACTTTCGTTCTGGGAAGGTGCGTTTTTTCTTCTGGTGGGCAGGGAGAGCCGAAAGGTCCTAGCAGATAAGGCCCATAGTTGGGGAACTGATGGCTTAGGGTCCTTGATTCCTAATGGATTAGCTCAAGGGTTGATGGGTTATGCTTTTACTTGTCCTGACATGATCGGAGGCGGTGAGTATCAGAACTTCACTGCTCATAGCAAGAATCTTGACCAAGAATTGATCGTCCGCTATGCTCAATGTTCAGCTTTGTTTCCCATGATGCAGTTTTCTGCTGCCCCTTGGCGGGTCTTGGACGAGAAGCACTTCAGTTATTGCTTAAATGCGGCTAGACTCCATTACAAATTGGGGCAAGAAATCCTTGAATTGGCTCAGCATTCTGCCCTTACTGGAGAACCGGTGATCCGGCACATGGCTTATGTATTTCCACAGCAAGGATTCGAGGATATTAATGATCAGTTTATGTTAGGTAATGATCTCCTGGTTGCACCAGTAGTCAAGCAAGGGGTCACCACCAAAAATATCCGCTTCCCCGAAGGACGCTGGGTAGGTGATGATGGGAGCGTGGTGGAAGGTCCTGTGAGTTTAGAGGTGAGGGCACCACTAGCGAGGTTACCGTGGTATCGAAAGCAGGGATAAAGAGAAAATTTTCCTGCTGTCCCCCCGGCTTCAATTCTTCCTGTCGTATACTATAGGGAGCATTCGAAAAAAGCTCTACGAGGAGGAGTAGTAATGAAATTTAGATTAGTCGCAGTTGTAATGCTAGGCATTCTACTTACCGGTTGTATAGGGGGATTCGGCCAACGTGCTGATGTGGGGGTATATATGATCAATTCCGGGGGATTAGAGGACGGGGTGTCTGTTAGCTCCTTGGCTACTCTGGGCTTAGAGGCAGGCCAAACGGATGAGAAGATCAAAGAGGTTTGGGTTACTATCACTGGAGTACAGGTGAAGCGAGATGGCAAATGGGAAACAATTACAGTGGAGCAGCAGGACCAGATCAATCTGATGGAGCTGCAGTTTGACCAGATGTTGTTGGGGCAAGCTAAGATACCTGCAGGTACTTACACGGAGATCCGTTTCCAGATTGCCAAAGAAGGCAACTACATTGTCTTCGAAGGGAGTCGAACTGCTGACCTGAACATTCCTAGTGGGGAGCTGAAGCCAGATATTGGCAAGCTGATCATTCCTGCTGGGACCATAACTGAACTGGTTTTTGATGTGAATCCGAAATACTTTGCAGAACGCGGAAAGGATGGAGGTTACAACGCTAATCCCCGTCAAAGTCTGAGGTTTGTGAAAGAGATAAAAGCAGAGTTCGGGGAATTAGATGTGCGCATTGAGCTACCAGAAGTGATTGGTGAGCTTCTCTCCATTCAACTTAGTCTCTTTAAGGACGGACAAGACGAACCAGTTTGGATTACGCAACTAGAAGATGATGAGTTGGAAGTGAAGATTAGCTTCTTGCCCCCAGGGGAGTACTACTTAGAAGCTTCGGTTACGCTTGTTGATTTGCTGACACTCGATCTTTCTGCTGGACCTATTGAAGTGAAGGCGGGAGAGCGAGTGGAGTCTATACTGATTAAGAGAGATAAATAAGGGAATCTAGATAAGAAGAAAAGAAGCCTAGTCCAGTGTGAATTTCACACTGGCTAGGCTTTTATTCGTAGAGCGCCTATTTCTTAGCTTCTGAGTACAGGCTAGCAACTTTAGTCCAATCAATTACGTTGAAGATTGCTTGCACATACTCAGGGCGCACGTTCTTATATTTTAGATAATAGGCGTGCTCCCACACGTCGATACCTAAGATTGGGGTGAGGTTACTTTCTGCTACCATCAAGGGGTTATCTTGGTTGGGGGTGCTAGTTACCTTTAGTTTCCCAGTTTTATCTGTAGAGAGCCATGCCCAACCAGATCCGAAGACGGTGGTGGCAGCTTTGGTTAGCTGTTCTTTGAGCTCTGCGAAGCTACCAAAATCCTGCTTAATCTGCTCAGCGAGATCTCCCGTCGGTTCTCCACCGCCAGTGGGACCAAGAATACCAAAGAAGAGGTTGTGGTTGTAGTAACCGCCTCCGTTGTTGCGGACAGCAGTTTGCAGGGCGGGATCGGCGATTGCTCCAAGATTTTGAAGAATCTCTTCAATACTCTTGTTAGCTAATTCCGGTAGTTTCTCTAAGGCTCCATTTAGGTTATTAGTATAAGCAGCATGGTGCTTGCCGTAGTGAATTTGCATGGTTTGTTCATCGATATGTGGCTCAAGGGCCTTAAAATCATAGGACAATTGGTCTTGTTTAAACACGTAAATCAACTCCTTGTGACTTTGTGATTACAGTTTAACACAAGGAGCAATCAAATGCAAGTGATTCTCATTATCAA
>DGYW01000073.1:6097-7681 GCA_002396805.1 Firmicutes bacterium UBA4996
GCGGTGCTAGATTGATCAGAGAGGCGACCTACCTCTTCAGCAACGATCTGAAATCCGCGGCCTTGTTCTCCAACGCGGGCAGATTCAATGGCGGCATTAATTGAGACCATTTTGGTCTGTTTCGCGATGTAGGTGATTCCGTTGACCAGTTCTCCGATTTTTTGAGGGATGCCTGCCAGATCATGCATCATCTGTTCGACCATGGCTTGCTGTTCACGGATCTTCTCTTGCACCTTAGCGTTTTGGATTTCTAGTTGTTTTTCAACTGTGATATCATGTCCAAAACCTACGAGTCCCAAAATATTGCCCTGTTCGTCTCGAATGGGGATTTTTGATGTCCGCAACCAACCTTCTTCACCATTTTCAGTCATGATTCGCTCTTCACGATCCACAATAGACTTACCATCTTTTAGTACTGTGCGGTCATCTTGGTAAAACTGCTCGGCGATGTGCCGGGGAAAGAGATCGAAATCGGTTTTTCCGAGGAGGTCTTCCTCTTTTTTAACCCCCGCATTGCGGCAATCTATTTGATTAGCGAGAATTTTTCGCCCATCTACATCTTTGGCATAGACTGCGCTAGGCAGATTATCCACTACGGCCCTTAACAGGAGACGACTCCAGCGGAGCTGTTCTTCTAATTGCGCGATAACATCAGACTTCTGCTCTAGAGTAACATTACTCATTTTTCCCCTCACTCCTTGCACCCCTTAAGTACAGTGGTGAAAATTGTAACACAATATCATATTCTATGTGAAAACATAAAATCCTTGTAATGAAAACCAGAAGAAGAAGTCGTTCAAAAAAGGAACTAAAGAACGAAAGGGCGAACTTTAATTTGATAAACAGTGGGAGGGATAGCCATGAATGTGATTGAAGCAATCGAAACGAGGCGCAGTATTCGGCGGTTCAAACCAGATCCTATTGAAAGAACGGTCATTGAAAAATTGCTGGAGATTACTACGTTAGCACCATCTGCAAAAAATGAACAGCCGTGGCGATTTGTGGTTGTGGAAGGTATGGCCAAGGAGGAGCTCTTGGAACGAGTAGACGGGGTTTTACAGAACGCCATAGCAAACAACTGGCCAACGGGTAGCTTACGCGGAAGTCTGCAAGCTATGAGACAGGCACCGGTACTTATTCTTGTCTTCAATAGCGTTAGCCGTAGTGGTCTATCAGAAAGGTTCGAATACGCAAAGTTTTTAGTAGATACCCAGTCGCTTGGTGCGGCTATTCAGACAATGCTACTTGCAGCCCAGAGTATGGGACTAGGTACACTATGGATTTGCGATGTGCTCTATGCTACACAGGAGATCTGTTCATATGTTGATACCAACGATGAATTGGTGGCAGCCGTCTCCATAGGTCTACCTGCTGAGTCTCCGTTACCGCGTCCCCGGAAGGCGTGGAGTGAGGTTACCACCTTTCTGGATTAGTCACTCATGTACCTAAGTAGCAACTGCTGAGGCGAGAAACGACTCCTTTCGGTTTTATGCGAGCTTTCCATGCCCTTCCCTCCGACGACCACCAATAGAGCGTAGCGTAGTACCCTCCGTTTCTTAGCGAAACATGTCTGCTGATATGCGC
>DGYW01000073.1:7692-7923 GCA_002396805.1 Firmicutes bacterium UBA4996
CGTGGAGTGAGGTTACTACCTTTTTGGATTTCTAAGGTGAGGGAAGGGAGTCATTATGTTGGATAAAACCAACTTTTTCTGCTATTCCGTTCGGTTAGGTCAGCTTTCTGAGGAAGACGGAAGTGGCTGGATTGCCTACGTCCCCGAGCTGGATGGGTGTTTAGCATGTTTCGGCACTGACGAAGTCGGTCAGCGCGTTATGAGCCCAAGTGATTATTTGGAGCTCAGAGA
>DGYW01000029.1:0-983 GCA_002396805.1 Firmicutes bacterium UBA4996
CCCTAGAACGGATTGGGACTGTGCTAATGGCGGATTAGGCTCACTTCGACGTTTTTGATTTTTCTGAAATTGCACCTCAATACCCGCAGTGAAATTGCAGTGCGGATATTGAGGTGCAATTCTGTTTAAGTGCGTCCGGCTTCAAGGCGTGGAAACCCCCTCCCTCATCTTGACTTCGATGTAGAATTTTCATGTAATTATGATCAAATATTTGTTTAAATCATCCGCATCTAGCTGTATCTGCGGATGATTTAGCCGGAAGGGGGGAGAGTAATGAAAGCCGCTTATGACCGAGCTCACAAAATTTTCGAGGACGGAAACGGATATGCCCGCACAAGAGAACTCACTGCAGGTGGCGTCCACACCTCGCAGATAAGAGAGCTCCAGGACGAAGGATACATTTATAAAATAAAACGCGGTCTGTACCAGTGGTCTGACTATGTCATAGAAAGTAATCAAGAGCTCGTAGAGGTGTCAAAGATTGTGCCAAATGGAGTGATTTGTCTTTTGTCCGCCCTATCGTATCATGGCCTTACCACCCATCAGCCTCGCGAGAATTATGTGGCAATCCATCGCGATGCAACAAGACACACCCTACCTGACTATCCGCCTATTCGCTTGTTTTATTTTTCGGATTCGCAATACAGGGTCGGAATTACGGAGACTACGCTAAGCGGCCATCAGGTGAAAATCTATGATGCTGAAAAAACCCTCTGTGATGTTGTACGTTACCGCAACAAGATTGGACAGGATATTGTTCGGGAAAGTCTTAAGGAGTACTTCGATCAGCCCAATGTCAATGTGGAGAAGCTAATGGATTATGCTCGGAAAACAGGAGTGTTTTCGATAATCTCTCAATACATGGAGGTTCTGCCATGACTGATAAAAAACGTGTTGGTTTGGTTCCATCAATTCAGGCCCGGTTGAAGTCTAGGCCTACGAAAGACATCGACTTCTTGGCGCAGAACATTCCCAACGATGCT
>DGYW01000029.1:1170-12842 GCA_002396805.1 Firmicutes bacterium UBA4996
CTGTGAGACCCCTTGTCCCGATGACGGTGTTTTGTTTGATACCGACACACTAGAAGCAGTATCCATTGTTGCACACGCTGACCATGTAGGTGTTCGCATTAAGGTGACCGGCTTTCTTGGTAATATCAGGCAACAGCTCCAGCTAGACATCGGTTTTGGGGACGTAGTCAGACCAAAGGCGTACACAATGGATTATCCTGTTTTACTGGGTATGGTGGCTCCCAACATATGGGTTTATTCGCTGGAGTCTGTAATTGCCGAGAAATTTGAGGCAATGATTAGGTTATCAGTCATCAATAGTCGGATGAAGGATTTCTATGACATTTTCACTTTGCTAAGAATAGAACTAGGGTGGCTCAGTGGGACGCTTTTGTTATTCGTACAGGGCTCGACAATCTACCTTTTACCGTGGTAGTTGGTGGCATTAATACGTTTCTAAGACCAATATATGAGGCCATCCTAAGTGAAGATGAGTTCTTTAAAGTCTGGGATAGCGGAAAAAGTCGATGGGTTTGAAGATGGTCAGCTCGGCATGGGCAGGGAGTTGTGTCATGGGCGCCGAATCATAAGGAAATACGAAGAACAGTGAGGAGAAAAGCATGAAAGCATACCAAGTTAGAATCGAGATAGAATACTCGGAGCCTCGAATTTGGCGGCGCGTTATCATGCCTGCCGATGCTACATTTAATAGATTGCACGACGTGATTCAAAACGTATTCAATTTTAGAAGCGGCTACCCGAGTGACGACTGCCATCTGTTTGAATTTGACCTTACAGTTGAAGAACTGAGAGTAACCAACGACGAAGAAGCTTATCAGGTATATCAGGAATTCAAAAAGAATAGGAGAGAACTAGAATCAAGACTGAAGGCCTTAAATTCGACCTTTGCGGAACAACAACTAAAAAACCTTCGAACTGTAATCCGCAAGCCTACCGGACTTAAGATTGATCAATATCTCGAAAAATATGGGGAGCTTCGCTACATTTACGACTTTGGTGATGACTGGAGAATCCTGATCACACTTGAAGATATAGTGGGGGACTATCGCTATGGTTATCCAACTCTGCTGGATGGTGCCGAGACTGCCCCTCCTGAGGATGTGGGGGGTCTCCCAGGGTTTTATGAGTTTTTAGAGATATATCACGATCCTGATCATCCAGATTATGCAGACGTTCGGACGTGGGCCAAGGGTCAGAGATTCAAAGAGTATGATCCGGATCACATTAACGATATGTTGAAATTCATCAAGTACAAAAAGACCGAAGGGGATCGGACCAAGTGATCCTCAGTGTTAGCCGCAGAACCGATATCCCGTCTTTCTATTCTGAGTGGTTTTTTAACCGTCTAAAAGAAGGTTTTGCCTTGGTCCGCAATCCCATGAATTTTCGTCAAGTGAGCAGAGTTTCATTGGACCCTTCTGTAATCGACTGTATCGTCTTTTGGACTAAAGATCCAAGTAAGTTATTGGCGAATCTTGAATTGTTGGCAGACTATCACTACTATTTTCAGATCACCATTACTGGTTATGAGCAGATTATCGAGCCCAATCTACCGCCTACAGAGGAGATTGTTGATTCTTTTAAGAGATTAGCAGAGAAAATCGGGACGAAACGCGTTATCTGGCGCTATGACCCCATCATTCTTACTCGTGATTTGGACATTAACTTTCACATGGCCAACTTTACGAGCTTAGCTGCGGCTTTAGGGGGCAGTAGCGATAGATGCGTCATTAGCTTTCTGGACCTTTACAAAAAGACCGCGCACAAGATGAAAAAGTTCGGCACCTCCACCATAAGTAAAAGCGCGATGGAGGAAGTAGCTGGGCATCTTGTCAAAGAGGCCAATCATTACGGGTTATCCCTAGAAACTTGTAGTGAGGAAATAGACCTTGATAGTTTGGGAATCAGGCATGGGAAGTGCATTGATCCTGAGTTGATCTCCGAGATTACGGGACAACGGTTAGATGTGCCCAAAGATCCTAACCAACGGCAAGCTTGTGGCTGTGCGAGGAGCGTGGATCTAGGAGCTTACAATACTTGCCTCCATGGCTGTATGTACTGTTACGCAAATTATAATGAGAAGACCGTGAAAAAGCAGAGCGCTCTGCACAATCCATCTTCGCCCCTATTGGTGGGGGATATCGAACCGAATGACAAAATAACCGACCGGAGGAGGACCCTTAGTTGATTACAACCGTACTTAAGATCGAATCCCAAGCAGAATTACACACCTATATTCTTGATGGTAAGCGCACACGCCCAGCCGTGCTGATTTGTCCTGGCGGGGGATATCACTTTTTATCTCCTAGGGAAGCGGAAGCAATTGCACTTCAGTTTGCTGCAACAGGCTTTCATGCCTTTGTCTTGTATTATACGGTCAAGCCGGAGGATTACCGCCAACCAATGCTAGAACTGTCTCGAGCAGTCTGTGCAATTCGAAGTCGTGCTGACGAATGGAACCTAGATTCAGAAAAAATAGCGGTGTGCGGCTTTTCTGCAGGCGGACACTTGGCCGCTAGTCTAGCGGTCCATTGGCCGAAACTCCCAGACGCACCGCAGAACAAGCCCAACGCCCTGATTCTCTCTTATCCTGTCATTACATCGGGCGAGCACAAGCATGCTGGGTCTATCCTAAACTTGCTTGGACCGAACCCTAAGTCAGAGCAACTACACGAAATGTCTCTAGAAAAACAGGTTAACACAAGCACTCCACCAACTTTTCTATGGCATACAGTTGCGGATCCTATTGTACCTGTAGAGAACAGTTTAATGTTTGCAACAGCCTTGCGCGAGCAAGGTATTCCTTTTGAGTTACACATTTACCCTAACGGTCCCCATGGACTATCCTTGGCCACCTACGAGACTGATGACGGCCGGGGTACAGATAGGCATGTGGCTACCTGGATGGGTTTATGTATCGGGTGGCTCAAGGATTTGTTTATGTTTGAATAAGTGCTGAAAGGGATCAGAGAGGCCGTATGATGGGAAAGCATCACATCATACGGCCCTTTGTCTTATGCACTAGGTGAACGTTTTGCTTGGGTAGAATCAGTGATAAATTGGGAGGCGGCTGAGTCATGCGCTCCCGCTTTTTGATCTAGGCGATCAAGGAGAAGGACTACCCCAAGAATGATTAGGGCAAAGACATAACCCACCAAGAGGGGTGGAAGATTCAAAAGACCGGGTAAGGTCACCTTACCGAAACTTAAGGGGTCGATCAAAATCGGTTTTAGCGGTTCATAAGCTAGGGCGTAGACGAAGGAACCCACCAAACCGCCAGCTACAAGATACAATACATCTTTCTTGCCTGCCCCTAGGGCAGCTAGGGCTGTACCTGGGCAGAGTCCACTAAGGGCAAATCCCACCCCAAAGATGGCCCCTCCAACTCCAAGGGCCAGAACATTTAGGTTTTTTGCTCCTAACTCTAGACCCGTCAGCGCCACTAGGGGATAGAGAATAAAAACTCCTACGGCTACAGCAGTAGCCATCAATTTAATTGCCTTCGTATTACGCAAGTTGAGGGCATTAACCAAGCAAGCGCATTCTGATACCCCAGCCCGCTGCAATACATAGCCAAACCCTATGCCAGTAAGCAAACCTAATAACAATACATTCATTCTAGTACATCCCCTTTCTGGTAAAGTAGCGAGCCGCTGGAATTCCAACTAGGAATACCATTGCACCGAAGATCATACTTCCCACCGACAGTTGGGTAAAACCTGTGATTACGTGTCCGCTAGTGCAACCATCGGCCAAACGGGCACCGAAGAGAATCAAGAAGCCGCCAAAGAAGAGGCTCAATTTCCGCTTAGTGCTGGGCTTGGGATCGCTTTTGAAGCTGAGGCCCATGAATCGTGCAGCTAAAAAGCCACCAACAACTACACCAAGAACCAGCATCATCTGCCAATCAATTACAGGTGGAACCTTTTGGAAATAAGCGTTGTTTGCCACAAAGTCGGGAAACAGCGGATTGAGTAAGAGTGCGACAGCCCTGGGATAAGATGTGGAAGCACCGAGACCTTTATAGGTGAGAAAAGCAAACACGCTCACTAAACCTAAACCAATTCCCCCTTGCCACCACGTCCAATAGCTTTTTTTCATCACAGCAATTCTCCTTTCGAAGAGGAATAATAATATGGTACTAATCTACCATACCCCTAGGGGGTATGTCAAGACGTGGACAAGATACTGCTAGCTTGGTGAGTTGGGCAGGATTACCAGCAAGCTTAGCGAAACAAAGAAAGACATTATAAAATTGTATAGGAGGTCTATACAATGTTAAAGTGGTGGCAGGAACGTGTAGTCTATCAAATCTACCCCCGCAGTTTTCAAGACACAAATGGAGACGGTATTGGGGATCTCCAGGGTATTATTGCTCATTTGGACGAACTGCAGGATCTAGGCATCGGCATTATCTGGTTAAGTCCCGTTTATCCTTCGCCAAATATTGATTACGGCTATGATATTAGCGATTATCGAGGCATTCATCCTGAATTTGGCACCATGGCCGATATGGAACAGCTCATCGCCGAGGCGGAAAAACGAGATATCAAAATAGTGATGGATCTGGTGATCAATCACACTTCTGATCAGCATCCTTGGTTTCAGCAAAGTAGAGACAAAAACAGCCCCTATCGAGATTATTACATTTGGAGACCAGGCAAAGGCACTAAGCCTCCGAATAACTGGAGTGGCTTCTTTGGTGGCGGGACCTGGCAGTACGATGAGCGGAGCGGCGAATATTACCTCCATCTTTTTGCCAAGAACCAGCCAGACCTCAATTATTACAACCCCAAGGTCTTGGAAGAAGTGAAGGCCATCATGCGATTTTGGTTGGATAAAGGCATAGCTGGGTTTCGCTGTGATGTGATCAATATTCTTTATAAGACCAGTCTAGAGGATGGCAAACCAAGCCTCATTCTCAGAGGGAGTGAACATTACCTCTCCCAAGAAGGCACCCATGAAATTTTGAGGACTCTCCGCCGAGAGGTCCTGTCGAATTATGATTGTTTTACAGTTGGCGAAACAGTTTTCGTCACTCCTAAGACCGCTTTAGATCTCGTTGATCCCACGCGCGGTGAACTAGATATGATTTTTTCCTTTGAGCATATGGAAACCGATCAATATCTGGTGAAATGGTTCAAACGCAAGTTCCATGCTGGACGTTTTGCCAAGACCATTACCAAATGGCAAATAGCTCTTCCTTGGAATGCCAATTATTTTGAAAATCATGATCAGCCCAGGTCTGTATCGCGCCTGGGAGATGATGGCACCTATTGGGAGAAATCGGCCAAACTCCTTTGTGTCATGCTGCTCACATTACGAGGAACTCCCTTTATCTATCAAGGTCAGGAGATTGGGATGACCAATTTCGACTTTACTAACATGGGTGATCTAAAAGATGTGGAATCCCACAACATTTATGCCATTGCTAGGAAACTTGGTTTTCCTCCTGCTCTCCGTTGGAAAATCATTAAGGCCACTTCCCGGGATAATGCCCGCACTCCAATGCAGTGGAACAGTGGACCCAACGCTGGGTTCAGCTCAGGAACGCCTTGGCTAGGCATCAATCAGAACTATACTCGCATTAACGTGGAATCCCAATTGCAGGATCCCAATTCCATTCGTAGCATGTATAAGACCATGATTGCCCTCAGGGCCAGCAGTCCTATTTTAAAACGCGGTAGCTTCGAAGCTGTGCACATCAGTAAACATCTCTTTGTGTATCGACGCAGTCTTAATGGTGAGTCGTTACTTATTCTTCTAAACTTTTCCCAAAGGGAAAGAAAGGCTGTCTATAAAGGATGTGTGGTGTTGTCGAATTATGACAGAACAACCTATGATGGGATGCTCAGGCCCTATGAGGCGATTATCCTGAGGCAGGAGGCATAGTCTATGATTGAGTACAAAGACCAAGTCTTTAGGTTGACTACGGAGAACACTAGCTACTGGTTTCGGATCACCGACTTTGGCCATTTGGAGCACATTCATTACGGCCCTAGACTGGAGTTACAGCCGGTGGAGGCCTTAGCGCATAAACGCACTGCCATGCTTGGCTCCAGTATCGCCTATGACAATTCGGATCCCCATTACTGTCTCGACAATCTGTGTCTAGAATGGTCAGGTATTGGCAGGGGCGATTTTCGCCATTCGCCTGTGGAGATCAAGATGCCTGATGGTAGCTTTGTGTGTGATTTTGTCTACCACAGTCATCGCATTATCCCTGGCTTTGTCCCCATGGAAAGCCTTCCATCAAGCTATGGGGACGACGCTGAGTGTCAGACCTTAGAAATAATGATGAAGGATCTTTCTAATGGGGTAGAACTTACCCTCTATTATACTGTGTATGAAAAGACCAATGTGATTACTCGTCGTGCGGTGCTAACGAATCAGAATGAAAAGCCTTTAACGATCCGACGAATCATGAGTATGATGTTGGATCTACCTAATCGGAACTTCCAGTTTCTGACCCTCGCTGGGGGTTGGATCAAGGAAACGCATCTTCACGAACGTCCCTTGAGTCCTGGACTGTATATCAATTCCTCCACCACTGGGGCTAGTAGCAATAGGCATAACCCTGGATTTATCTTAGCTCAAAATGGGGCTACCCAAGAATATGGGTGGGTTTATGGATTCAATCTAGTGTATAGTGGCAATCACTATGGAGCCGTGGAGTTGAGCAACCACGATCTAGTCAGAGCTCAACTGGGGATCAATCCCCATTGCTTTGAGTGGGAACTGCAAAAGGGGGAAGTCTTTGAAGCGCCCGAGGCGATCATAACTTTCAGTTCAAGCGGTTTTAATGGGATGAGCCACAACTTTCATGATTTTATCAATAATCACATTGTGCGGGGAGAGTGGAAGAATCGGGAGAGACCGGTGTTGATTAATAGCTGGGAGGCCTATTTTTTCAAGTTTACCCAAAGAAAGCTCTTTCGGTTAGCCAAAAGAGCAAGAAAACTGGGTGTCGAGATGTTAGTTCTCGATGACGGTTGGTTTGGAGAGCGCAACAATGATGATGCTGCGCTGGGCGATTACTCTGTTAATCGCAAGAAGTTCCCTTCAGGTCTTGCGTACTTTGCCCAACGCATCCGCAAGCTAGGCCTCGACTTTGGTCTCTGGTTTGAACCTGAAATGGTTAATCCCGATAGTGATCTTTTTCGTGCCCATCCTGAATATGCGGTGCAAACACCGGGGAAGGAACCTGTTCTAGGACGCAATCAGCTGGTTTTAGATCTCTGTAACCCACAAGTACGGGATTATATTGTTGCTTCGGTGGGCCAAATCCTAGATGAATCAGAAATTACCTATGTGAAATGGGATATGAACCGGCATATAGCTGATGCCTATTCTCCTTGCCTGCAAGAACAGGGCCAATTCTTCCATCGTTATATCTTAGGGTTGTATGAGATCTTGGAGCGCATCTTCCGGCCTAGGCCCCACATATTATTAGAAAGTTGTTCTTCGGGGGGCAACCGCTTTGATTTGGGGATGCTCTGCTATTCACCGCAAATCTGGGCCTCCGATAACACAGACCCTGTTGAGCGTCTGAAGATCCAGGAAGGTCTATCCTATTTCTACCCTTTGTCTACTATTGGTGCCCATGTTTCAGAGGCACCTCATCAACAAACTTTACGGGATACTCCTTTAACCTCACGCTTTAATGTTGCTGCCTTTGGGTGCTTAGGTTACGAGCTGGATTTAAAGTATCTGTCCTACATAGAAAAACGTGAAGTTAAACAGCAAATCCAATTCTACAAAGAACATCGCCAAATCTTCCAGTACGGGCGCTTTTACCGTCATCAGGCCGAGAAGACGAATAAGGTCCACTGGCAAGTGCTATCTAAAGATGGTAGTCCGGGAATAGCTGGTTTTTATCAGACTCTGGCTACTGCCAGTGAAGGATCAGATTATCTTCCTTTAAAGGGCCTGGAGCCCAAAGCTTTCTATCGCCTCACTACCCGGCCCCAAAGTCTTTTTATCAAGAGGTTCGGAGGACTAGTAAAGCACATTATGCCCTTTACTCTCAACCCTGAGGGCTTGATTTTGCGCACTGCTAACAAATATTTCGCCCTAACGGATTGTGTCGAAAGCTATGAAGCTTTTGGTGACGCCTTGCTGGCAGGGATCAAGTTGAACAATCAGTTTGTTGGCACTTACTACAACCAACACACCAGGCTGTTAGGAGATTTTGGTTCCAATCTGTATTATTTTGAAAAGATCAGTTAGGGGGATATCCATGGAAGCAACGAAAAACAGAAACATCTACGCCTTTGGTCTGGGAACGGTAGGAAGAGATATGGTTTATACCATGGTTAGTATGTACTTGATTTTCTATCTCACTGATATTCTAAGGGTTTCTAGTGCCAGTCTGTGGTGGATTAATGGGATCATTTTGGTGTCCCGCATTTTTGATGCCCTAAATGATCCCATCATGGGGGTCATAGTTGACAACACCGACACAAAATACGGGAAGTTCAAACCGTGGATTGCTGTGGGTGCTCTTGCTTCTGGCCTTGTAACTATTCTGCTGTTTACCGATTTTGGTCTCGAGGGAACCAGTTTTGTGTTCCTATTCGGCTTGCTGTACCTGCTGTGGGGAATTGCCTTTACGACAAATGACATTTCTTATTGGTCCATGCTACCTGCCTTAAGCATGGATCAAAAGGAGCGAGAGAAGATTGGTTCTTTCGCTAAAATTTGTGCCAATATTGGACTTTTCACCGTAGTTGCGGGTCTAGTTCCCCTTACATCGCTCTTGGGGGAACGCTTGGGAAGCATGGAACAAGCTTATACCGCTTTTACGATCATTTTGGTTTTAATCATGTGGGTAGGACAATCCATAACCCTTTTTGGAGTCAGAGAGAAAAGAGATCTATTCAAGCGTGAGGAGCGAACTACACTAAAGGGTATGTTTAGGGCCATCATTGAAAACGATCAGCTTCTTTATACTGCTATTGCCATGTCACTATTTATGATTGGCTACGTTACAACAACTAGTTTCGGTTTGTACTTCTTTAAATACGCCTATGGTGATGAGGGAATGTACTCTATTTTTGCGATTATTCTTGGCATCAGCCAAATTGGCGCACTTATAGTCTTTCCCCTCTTTAGCAAAGCTTTTAATCGCAGGACGCTCTACACAGCTGCGACTGTCTTGGTCATTGCTGGTTACTTAATCTTCTTCTTTTCACCCATGAATATGCTCTTTATTGGTTTAGCTGGGATCTTAATGTTCTTAGGTCAGGCCTTTATCCAGATTCTCATGCTCATGTTTTTAGCTGATACGGTGGAATATGGCCAGTGGAAGCTGGGGAAACGGAATGAAAGTGTCACTTTTTCACTGCAGCCCTTGATCAATAAGATGGGGGGAGCCGTCTCTAGCGGAATTGTTGGTGCTACGGTTATTATCTCAGGGATTAACGACGCTACCTCTGCAGCTGATGTTAGTTCTGGTGGTCTTTTGATCATGAAGTTCGCCATGCTGATCCTACCTTTGCTCTTTATCTTGGCCAGTTATTTGATCTATAGGTACAAATACAAGATTGATAGCACCATGTATAAGCAGATCCTTGCGGATCTACAAGAACGGGGAGACATTATTCTAGATAAATAGTGTCAAAAAGAACGGAGGTCTATACTCATGATTAACATTTTTGCTGCATTGAAAGGGCAGACTTTGCCTGCAGGTTTTCACTGGCTGAATGAACCCGCCAAGTGGAGTTTTTCAGAAGAGGGTCTAGTGGTACAAGCGGAACCTCAGACGGATTTCTTTAGAGATCCAGCTGGAACCGCCGTTAAGGGATCAGCCCACTTTTTGTACACGGAGCAAGAGGGTGATTTCACCTTAATGACTAAGGTTCAGGTAGATATGGTCGATGATTACGACGCCGCGGTCATGATGGTCATGGTAGATGAGGAAAATTGGGCAAAGCTCTGCTACGAGTACACTTACAAGAAACCTATGATTGTTAGCGTAGTTACCCAAGGTGTGTCTGATGACTGCAACTCTTTGGCTGTTCCGGAGTCAGGAATTTATCTGAGAGTCACCCGTTTTGATGATTGCTTCGCCTTCCATTATTCTTACGATGCCAAGTGGTGGGAGATGGTCCGTTACTTTAGACTACCAAGTAATGGGCCGATCAAGATTGGCGTTGTGGCACAGTCACCAACAGGAGATGGGTGCGAAGTGAAATTCGCCAATCTCGACTTTTCCAGAACACCTATTAGGGACATCAGATCGGGCAAGTGATCTTTACAAGTAGACTAAACGAGTAAAAAGGCGGGAGGATAAACGTGCAAGAGAGACGGGTAGTAAAGGTGATACAGGGTCAAAATGCTGTAGATGGTGCCGGTGTACACTTAGTTAGGGTATTGGGAGGTAGCACCGTAGTGGATTTTGATCCTTTCTTAATGTTAGACTCGTTTGACAGCACCAATCCAGATGATTACATCAAGGGATTTCCCATGCATCCCCATCGGGGAATTGAAACCATTACTTACCTGGCCAGTGGTAGGATTATTCACACAGATAGCTTGGGTAATAGTGGCACTATTGAGGATGGCGGCACACAGTGGATGACAGCTGGTTCAGGGATTTTACACGAAGAGATGCCTCAACCCGCTCAGCGCATGCTAGGTCTACAAGTCTGGCTCAATCTTCCTCAGAATGAGAAGATGACGGAGCCAAAATACTTTGATATTCCAAGCAAAGATGTGGGAGTGGTGGCAAAGGAAGATTATACCGTCCGTATCGTATCTGGAGAGTTTGACGGAAGGGAAGGGGTGAAGCCCCATCACATCCAGGCGTGGGTGTTTGATGTTAGCCTGAACCCAGGTGCGGAAATCGAAATACCCACCAAGCCTGACGAAACCGTCTTCGTCTTTCTCTTGGAAGGAGATGTTGAGATCCTCGGCGATCACTATCAAGAAAAATCGGCCATTTTGTTCGGCTCGGGAGATCACATCAAAGTTCGGGCAAAAGACCAAGGTGAGAGTCGGTTCATGTTTTTCCAGGCTGCACCACTTAGAGAACCGGTCGCCTGGGGAGGACCCATTGTAATGAACACTAGAGCAGAACTTCAGCTTGCCTTTGATGAGCTACGGGCCGGTACTTTTCTCAAGATTTGATCCCACCCATGGTGGGATTTTTTTTGCAGAAGATATTGACAATCGTCTATGTGTTGGCATATATTAAACATAGACAAATCTCTATATCTTTTTACTTAGGCTAAGGGGGTGATATGCGTGGAGACAGATTTTGCGAAACATGTGGTGTTGTTGAAGGCATTGGCTGATGATACCCGACTGAGAATATTTCACATGTTAAACGAAGGTGAACTGTGTGCCTGTGACATTTTAGATGAGTTTACGATTACCCAACCGACGCTGTCTTATCATATGAAAATTATGAGTGAGAGCGGTCTAGTACACAGCAGACGAGATGGAGTTTGGATGAAGTATTCCATCAATGAAGAGAACTTACTGCTCCTTAGGGATTTTTTTGACGGAATCCATGGAGACAGTACTGGAGAGCGCAGCGGATGCGAGAAATGTTAAGGGGATGATGGTGTGGTTGTGTTTCAATGGTTGAACAGTCAACTGCTGAAAATGGAATGGTTATGGTATTTGGTAGAATTAGTGGTGGAAAAAGGTCTAGGACTATCAATGGA
>DGYW01000029.1:13105-14137 GCA_002396805.1 Firmicutes bacterium UBA4996
TTCAAAGTTTCTTTCCACCGGAACGTACCCGCAATATTCTCGGGAAATATCAGGGAGTCACAGCCAATACTTTGGCTGCTCTTTTAGGCACCGTAACGCCGTTTTGTTCATGTTCTTCTATTCCGTTATTCATTGGATTTACTAATGCGGGACTACCCATTGGGGTGACCTTTTCGTTCTTGATTTCTTCACCGCTAGTAGATTTGGCGTCCATAATCCTACTCGCTAGCATTTTTAATTGGAGACTGGCCATTGCTTATGTGGTTGTGGGGTTGGTATTGGCTGTTGTAGGCGGAACCGTCATTAGCAGACTTAAACTAGAGGAGTATGTGGAGCCCTTTGTCTATAGTAATAAGCTAATGGAGATGCCCCAAGAGGAACTTACAACGAGAGAACGTATGGATTTCGCTAAAGACCAGGTTTTAGATATC
This sequence comes from Firmicutes bacterium UBA4996, assembly GCA_002396805.1. Classification (GTDB taxonomy): domain Bacteria; phylum Bacillota; class Limnochordia; order Darwinibacteriales; family Darwinibacteriaceae; genus UBA4996. The sequence goes on from DGYW01000029.1 coordinate 13,537, forward strand.
ATTAAAAAGGTGTGGCTCTATGTCTTGCTCGGTGTAGGAATTGGAGCGGCTATTCACAATTATATTCCAGAGGAACTGATTTCCGCCTTGCTCGGTCAAGACAAGTGGTATTCTGTTTTATTAGCGTCATTCGTGGGAATTCCTATGTATGCAGACATTTTTGGCACCTTACCAATTGCTGAGGCTTTAGTAGGTAAAGGGGTGGGTGTGGGTACAGCGTTGTCGTTTATGATGGGGGTAACGGCCTTGTCTTTGCCATCCCTAATTATGCTGAATAAGGTAGTCAAACCCCGTCTTCTGTTCACCTTCTTAGGGATTGTGACAGCTGGTATCGTAGTTATTGGCTACGCGTTTAACGCCTTTGGTCATTTGCTATTCTAAATAACTATAGAGGAGTGGGATCATGAAGAGAGATTGTGAGTGCGGGAACGGATGTTGCGAGGATCTTAACGTCAAAATCCTTGGTTCTGGTTGCAGAAATTGTGTTACTCTGGCCAATAACACCGACCAGGCTCTTAAAGAGTTAGGGTTACAAGCAAAGGTGAACAAGGTCACAGATTTAGCAGAAATCATGAGCTATGGGGTAATGTCAACTCCGGCG
>DGYW01000029.1:14388-32275 GCA_002396805.1 Firmicutes bacterium UBA4996
AAAATACTAGAGCAGAAGAGGTGACAGGATGGCTGATGGGTACGGTTGTTGTTCTGCTGCCAGCACCTGCTGTTCACCTGGGGCAGATCGAAGGTCATTAGTGGTCGATTTTCTATATTTAGATCTAAGTGTATGCCAGAGGTGCCAAGGTGCAGAGAGCAGCGTTGATCAGGCCGTGCAAGAGGTGTCGGGGGTACTAGAGAGTGCAGGTTATGAGATTGTGGTTAACAAGGTGAACATTTCTTCTAGAGAACTTGCGATGAAATACCACTTTGATAGTTCACCAACTATTCGGGTCAACGGCGTTGATATCCAATTGAGTGTTCAAGAGTCCTGTTGTAAGGAATGTGGGGAGCTTTGCGGCGATGACATTGACTGTAGAGTCTGGGTGTATCAGGGTGTCGAGTACACAGAACCACCTCGTGCCATGGTTGTTGATGCCATTCTCAAGACAGTCTACCGGGGACAAGAAAGTGAAGTCTCCAAACACGTCCATTATCAACTACCAGATAACCTTGAACGGTTTTTTCGTGGTTTGGAGAAAGGAGGGGAGTTATGAGCAAAGGCAGGGCGCAAGGTATCAACTTTTTTGAGAGGTATCTAACTATCTGGGTATTTGTTTGTATGATGGTTGGTATCTTAATTGGGGTCTATTTGCCTCGTATACCTGAACTCTTGAGTAGGTTTGAATACGCTAGTGTATCCATTCCAGTAGCCATGCTCATCTGGCTAATGATCTATCCAATGATGCTTAAGGTTGATTTCAATAGTGTTAAGCAAGTGGGGCAAAACCCCAAAGGATTAGTAGTAACCTGGGTTTCTAACTGGTTGATCAAGCCATTTACCATGTACGGCCTAGCGGCGTTTTTCTTCTTTGTAGTGTTCAAAGAGCTTATTCCGGCAGAGTTAGCCAAGGAATATCTTGCTGGTTCAGTGTTACTGGGTGCGGCGCCGTGTACCGCTATGGTTTTTGTCTGGAGCCACCTCGTTAAAGGCAACGCCGCTTATACATTGGTACAGGTGGCAACTAATGATCTGCTCATTCTGGTCGCTTTTGCACCTATTGTAGCGCTATTGTTGGGAATCAGTGACATCTCTATCCCTTGGATGACTCTGTTCTTATCTGTGGTATTGTTTGTTGTTATTCCCCTAAGCGCGGGGTGGCTTTCCCGGGTAGTGATTACTAAGAACAAGGGCTTGGATTATTTTGAAAATGAATTCATTCCAAAGTTCAGTAGTGTAACCGTGGCTGGATTACTGCTCACTTTGATCATCATTTTCTCGTTCCAGGGCCAAACAATCGTAGCCAATCCACTGAACATAGTCTTGATCGCGGTACCACTTGTACTTCAGACAATCTTGATCTTTTTTATAGCCTACCTGTGGGCAAAATTATGGCGACTTCCCCATGAGGTGGCTGCCCCAGCCGGAATGATTGGTGCCTCTAATTTTTTTGAACTTGCAGTGGCGGTAGCTATATCGTTGTTCGGTCTTAAATCGGGAGCAACTATCGCGACGGTCGTTGGAGTACTGGTGGAAGTGCCAGTTATGCTGACACTGGTACGAATAGCCAATGGTACCAGGGATTGGTTCAATCAGACCGCACGACAATAGGAGGAATGCATCGTGGTTCAAAAGCCTCAGGTTGGTTTTATCTGTGTCCACAACTCATGTCGTAGCCAAATTGCTGAGGCTCTGGGAAAACACTATGCCGCAGATGTTTTCGAGAGTCATTCTGCTGGCACCAAGATCAAGCCTGAGATTAACCAAGATGCCGTAAGGTTGCTGAAGGAAATCTATGGAATTGACATGGAGCAAACGCAGCATTCCAAACTCCTTGGAGACATTCCCCCGTTAGATGTGGTGATCACGATGGGGTGTAATGTGGATTGTCCAACTCTACCGTGTAAACATCGGGAGGATTGGGGTCTTGACGATCCTACTGGCAAGGGGGATGAAGAGTTTCGCTTGGTGATCAATTCCATAGAGGAGAAGATCAAGGACTTGGCTCGGCGCCTGAATAGCTAGGTGTAATACAGTGCCTCTTAACGACAGCACCTCTCATGCGTAGTCATATTATAGCAAAGGCTTTGTGTGCATCACAATGCGTGCGTTAGGAAGGAATCTCAGTAAGTTTAGCAAAATAGGACAGTAAAGACTCTTGGGAGGGATCCACATGGTGATCTTGGTTACAGGTGGAACTGGGTATATTGGTAGCCACACTTGTGTTGAGCTGTTGAACAGTAATCATGAAGTGATTATTGTGGATAATTTGGTGAACAGTAAGCGAGAGACAGTAGATCGGATTGAAAAGATTACAGGCAAAAGGCCACTTTTCTATGAAGCTGATGTTACTGATGAACAGCTCATGGATCTGGTGTTTTCAACACACAGGATCGATGGTGTAATTCACTTTGCCGGCCTTAAAGCAGTGGGTGAGTCGGTGGAACAACCCCTCGCTTATTATCAAAACAATCTCCTAAGCACGATGGTTTTGCTAAAAACCTGCTTGAAATATGGAGTACATCGTTTTGTTTTCAGCTCCTCGGCTACCGTTTATGGAGAAAACCAGGTACCTTTTGTAGAAACAATGGACTTATTACCAACTACTAATCCTTATGGTGAGACCAAAGTGATGTGTGAGCGGATCCTAACGGATACAGCGAAGGTTAATCCACAATTGTCTGTGGCTTTACTCCGCTACTTTAACCCCGTTGGTGCCCATGCTAGCGGTTTGATTGGTGAAGCCCCTCAAGGAATTCCTAACAATCTCATGCCTTATATAACTCAAGTAGCTAAGGGCACATTAAAACAGCTTCAGGTCTTTGGCAATGATTACCCCACTGTGGATGGTACTGGGGTTAGGGATTATATTCATGTAGTGGATCTGGCAGAAGGACATATGGCAGCCATTGACCAGATCACCCCTGGTGTGCACATTTATAATTTAGGAACGGGTCAAGGGACCTCGGTTCTCCAGTTAGTTAACGCCTTCCAAGAAGCAAATCAACTCACCATTCCCTACGAGATAGTAGAGCGAAGGGCGGGAGATATTGCCGAGTGTTATGCGGATGTTAGTAAGGCTCACAAGGAGCTAGGTTGGGTGGCCAAACGGGGTATCGTCGAAATGTGCAAAGATGCCTGGAGGTTTGAGCAAAATCATGAGACAGAACCCTTATAAGGATCGGATCGTCATTGTCACCGGTGCCGGTAGAGGCATAGGCCGGTATATCGCAGAAGCCTACGCCTACCAGGGGGCCCAGGTTGTCCTGGCAGAAAAGGATCAAGACTCCGGCCTAGAGGTGGAGCGCGTAATAAATAGTCAAGATCAACGGGGCCATTTGATCCTCACCGATGTAAGTAATCCCCAGGATATTACTGAGCTGTTCGAGCAGGTGCAAGCTACCTTTGGTGCTGTCCACATCTTGATCAATAATGCGGGTATCTCCCGATTTGAAGCACCCTACCAGCTTACGGTAGAGGCCTGGGATCAGATCATTAACACCAACTTACGCAGTGTGTTTTTGTGTAGTCGGGCCGCGGCCCAGATCATGCGTCTGACTGGTGGAGGTTCGATTGTGAATATCGCGTCCACGAGGGCCTTCATGTCCGAAGAAAACTCCGAGGCCTATGCGGCTTCTAAAGGGGGAGTTATTGCTCTCACTCATGCTTTGGCCGCGTCTTTTGCCTCCGATCAGATCCAAGTAAACTCTATTAGTCCTGGTTGGATTGAGACTGGAGATGTGGCCAACTTACGTCCAGTTGATCATAGGCAACATTGGTCCGGGCGAGTCGGGACTCCTAAGGATATTGCTGATGCCTGTCTGTTTTTAACTGATCCCCAGAATAATTTCATCAATGGGACAAATCTGATCATAGACGGTGGTATGACGAAGAAGATGATCTACGCCCCTTAGCTTGGGGTGGTGTATCCATGACTTACGAAAGACTGAGCAATGAAACCGACGCTTATCGCCGGCGTCTTCTTTTGATTGGACACTTGACAGAAAACCTTCGCTCCCACGGGGTGATCCCTGTTGTTGTGAGGGCATCGGTAGAGATTTATGCTTTTAAAGATTACGCTACCCTCTGATTGACATTAATTGTGCGAATATATATAATTGATATGATACAGAAGGATTTTTCTGTTAAGACAGAGAGGTGGACAAATTATGCTAGAGAGAATGAAACAATATTTGCAGTCACTTCAACAAATGACTTCGGATGTGGATTTTGACGAGTTATGTCAAGGTTTGCACTCAAGCGTAGAGGATAGTAGTATCTATGTCTTAGGTCGCCGGGGTAAAGTACTAGGTTACGCTTTGGAAGAAGGATTCGATAGTACCCCCTTTGATTCCGAATGGCTATTCAGTGGTGTTGCTTCGGACAACATTCAAAGCATGGCCAACCGGGTCGCGGACATTAGTGTGTTGGAAGGTCCTAATGGCGAATCCATTATGGTCACGCCCATTATTGGCGGCGATGAACGGGTGGGTTCGATTCTTTTTGTCCGGCGTCAAGGGGAGTACGATTCTCAAGACATGGATGTTGCTAACATTGCTGGTGTCACTTTAGGCATGATTATTTCTCGAGTAATTCACGAACGCCAAGAAGACAAAGCAGCCGAATCACGAGCAGCTCGGTCAGCCATTAATAGTCTATCATATTCTGAGATTGTAGCAATGCAAAGAATTTTCGAGGAGTTAGATGGCGACGAAGGTTTGCTAGTTGCTAGTCGCATTGCAGATGAGGCCGAGATTACCCGTTCGGTAATTGTCAACGCCCTCCGCAAACTGGCTTCTGCTAATGTGATCGAATCACGCTCTCTTGGCATGAAGGGTACCTATTTGCGCATCCTGAATCCAGAGATTCGTAAAGAATTTGAAAAACAGTGGTACCCCAACACTAAATAGTAGAAAACTTCAGAGCGTTTAGGGCCTGTGTACATAGCTTACATGGGTCCTTTTAGTCTGATTTGGAGGGTAGAGTACGACCCTTAGTAATGGTCCCCGGTGCAAAACGGCGATTAATTCCATCCATGACCTCATTAACTTGACTAGAGGATTGATCTAGGGTGGAAAATAAGGATAGCTGGGTGCCCTGGGAAAAATTGCTCACCGTCACTCCAATCAGCCGTACCGGTTCTAATTTTACCCCCTCGAGCAGATGTAATGCTTGCTGAAAAATGGTATCATCATCATTAAAGGTATGGGGTAAGGTGTGGGATCGGGTAATGGTGCGAAAGTCATGAAAGCGGACCTTGATGGACACAGTCTTAGCGTAGAAATCTTGCTCCCTCAGCCGCCAGCCCACCTTTTCGCTGAGCTCGGCCAATTGGCGACGCAAGAAGGGGAAACTGTCAACATCTTCGGAAAAAGTAAGTTCGTGACCAATGGATTGGGCCTGTTGTTCAGGTACTACAGGGCGCTCATCAATGCCTCGGGCTAAATGATAGATCTGAGAACCGAGTGCAGATCCCACTTTTGCCTGTAGCCAAGCTTCAGAGTGGGGGAGAATGTCCCGCACATAATGGAGGTTCAGCCCATGGAGTAGCGCTTGGGACTTTTTGCCCACACCCCAGAGCTTACCTACGGGCAAGTCACGCAGAAAGCCTGCAACCTCCTGTGGCCTCAGAACAAATAAACCATCTGGTTTTTGCCAATCGGAGGCTAGTTTGGCCAAAAACTTGTTAGGGGCGATCCCCACCGAAGCTGTGAGCCCAGTCTCCGCCCGTATTTTCCGCTTTAGGCTCTGACCCATATGTTCAAGACTAGAGTAAAAGTGTTCACAGCCGGTCATATCTAAGAAAGCTTCATCAATGGAAAGGGGCTCCACAATCGGTGAGAACTGTGGAAAGATGGCCTGCACCTGTCTGGATACTTCTTGGTAGCGTTCCATGCGACCAGGAACAAAGATGCCATGAGGGCACAGGACAACTGCCTTAGCAATTGGCATGGCGCTGTGTACTCCGAATTTGCGCGCTTCATAGGAAGCGGTGGAGACTACTCCCCGGGAAGAATCTTTTCGGCCCCCGATGATTAAGGGTTGGCCCGCATATTCCGGATGATCTAATACTTCAACAGCAGCAAAAAAGGCGTCCATATCCACATGCATGATTGTTCTCATAAGGTGCACCCCCTCCTTATTGCTTTCTGTACTTTGTCTTCAGTCTCCTGCGAAAGAGGTGTTAAAATGAGAGATCCTGAGTTAAAGCAAAATGCCTATCTAGTAGCACTCCAACAAAGCTTTCAGCGGGATTGGGAAGTGGAAGATAACCTGGCCGAGCTGGCCGAGTTAGCTACTGATGCAGGCTTAAATGTAGTAGATACTTTTGTACAAAAACGGAGTTATCCGGAGCCGGGTACCTTTATAGGTAAGGGTAAAGCCCTAGAATTAGGGGAGATCGTGGAGGCAGATGATCTAGTGATCTTCGATGATGAACTCACACCTGCTCAACAGGGGAATTTGTCTGATCTAATTGACGCCCCTGTAATTGATCGTACCCAGTTGATTTTAGATATTTTCGCCCAAAGGGCTCAGAGTAATGAGGGTAAGATTCAGGTGGAATTAGCCCAACTAAATTATTTGTTACCTCGCTTAACCGGTAAGGGTAAGGCTTTATCACGTCTTGGTGGTGGGATAGGAACTAGGGGTCCTGGTGAGACCAAACTTGAAACAGATCGGCGAAGAATTCGCAAGCGCATTTCCGATTTAGAAGCGGATCTAGATAAGGTCCGCCAAACCAGGGGCTTACAACGGGAGGGCCGTGCTAGCACCGCTGTTCCGGTAGTGGCCTTAGTGGGCTATACCAATGCCGGTAAATCCACTTTGCTAAGGGCCTTAACAGGCTCAGAGGTTTATGTTGCCGACCAGCTGTTTGCCACTTTAGATCCCACCATTAGGCGTTGGGAATTGAAAGATGGACGGTGGGTTTACCTTAGTGATACTGTCGGCTTTATTCGCAAGTTGCCCCACACTTTAGTGGCAGCCTTTCAGGCCACCCTAGAAGAAGTGGTATATGCAGACTTATTACTTCATGTTATTGACGCCAATCATCCCCAAGCTTTAGAACAGGCCGAAGCAGTAAAGGATGTATTGAAAGAAATTGGTGCAACCCAGCCCATTATTTCCGTGTATAATAAGATTGATTTAATCCCTCACTCTATTGAAGTGCGCTCACCTGATCAAGGAGTATCAGCCCAGACCGGACAAAACCTTGAACAATTGACGGAGGCCGTCTATGAGTTTTTTGCCGCCAGCTATACTCAGCGAGACTATTTTTTCCCCTTTACAAACCTAGGTGAGGCTAGCCAGCTACGGGAAGCAGCCCATATTCTCAGGGAAGAATTTACCCCCGAAGGTGTAGTCATCAGGGCTGAAGTCGATCAGAAAACCGCGTCTCTACTCCGTTTTTTTGAGAAGCAAAATTAAGGCAGGATTTCCCGAAGGTATTAGAGAAATTACTTGCGTTAAGAGTAGGGTACAGAGGTGAGGTTGTGACAACACATCAAGGTTCATGGTTAGAAGTAATTGTCGGTTCTATGTTTTCTGGTAAGTCCGAAGAGTTAATTCGTCGAGTGAAGCGGGCTTCCATTGCTAAGCAGAATGTCCTAGTGTTTAAGCCAGCTTTGGACCATCGCTATGGGGTGGAGAGGGTGGCTGCCCATAACGGAATGTCGGTAAGTTGCTCGCCAGTGGCCGAGCCTGAAGATATTCTTGATCATGTTCAAGAAGATACGGCTGTAGTGGCCATAGATGAAGTACAGTTTTTTTCTCCTTCTATTATTTCCGTTTGCCAGACCTTAGTTCGGCAGGGCAAGCGGGTGATAGTAGCAGGTCTCGATCAGGATTTCCGCGGTGAACCCTTTGGAGTGGTGCCTGTTTTACTGGCCCTGGCGGAAGAGGTTACGAAACTAAACGCTATTTGCGTTTCTTGCGGTAGACCTGCAAGTCGCACCCAAAGGCTGATCAATGGTGCGCCGGCTAATTATGACGATCCCATTATTTTAATCGGGGCTACCGAAAATTATGAGGCCCGTTGTAACATCTGTCACGAAGTCCCGGGCCGACCTGGGGAGTCTTAACAATGGCACGTAAGAAAAAGCGGCAGCCCTATGTCCTCTTTATCTTAATCATGCGTTCCATTGTGGTGGGCACCGCGTATTACTTGGTGCGGGGATTACCAGGTCTGACATCTTCTTTTGTCTCTATTTTCGTTGGTTTTCTGGCCTTTGATCTGATTGTGGCAATGCCTAAATTTTCTTTGCGCTTACGCCACTGGGGCGAACTATTGGTCTTGCTCTTGCCCCGCATTAGCGCCACTGCCCTTAGTCTGGGAGCAGGTTTACTCTTAGGGATAGTCTTCGCCACCTTTACCAAATTCGGCCTACCGGTATTAGTGGGTGCTATTTTTACTCTAGGTCTCTCCTACAGCGTTTCCGCGGAGGTGAAGGGAAACATCTCCAATTATGTGGGCATGATCGCAGGGATTGAAATGTTTGATCAAATCAGCCGACTCGATTACTTCAGCGATCTTTGGATACAGGATTTGGCGGGTCCAGCAGGTCGCCTGGTCTACGGAACCTTTTTGTCTCTTTTCTTAGGCTGGCTTGTGGGGATTGTTGTAGGCAGTATTACTCGCCTGTTTTTGCCCCGGGGCTACCGCTCATTAAAAAGCACTGCCTATAGCCAACCGCTGTGGATGCGTTCGTTTAGAGATGTTGTCCATTTAGACGATGGTAAGGTACTGCTGCAAATCGAACTGAGTGAGGAGTCTCCCTTGGCTTACAAGAGTCTAGCAGAAGTGGGACTCGGGCGAGACTTAGGTGTCCAGGTGTTATCCATTGTTCGTTCACCAGAAGAAGTGGTTTCACCTCGGGGTGCTGATATACTTTTACCATTGGATCAACTAGTGATGGTCTTGCCATCTGATCAGGCCAAGACCATAATTGAACTAACGAAAGGACGCGTGTTAGGTGGCTAAATTTAACTACGGCGGTCAGGCCGTAATCGAAGGCGTCATGATGCGAGGGCAATATCATTCGGCTATTGCTGTTCGCAAGGTCGATCAATCTATCTCGGTCTTAGAAGAAGATGTTAAGCTCTGGTCCGATCGCTATCCTATCCTAAAGAAACCGGTCATTAGAGGGGCGGTAGCTTTAGTAGAGACTATGATTATGGGGATCAAGAGCCTTAATTATTCCGCAGTGGAGTACGGAGAAGAAGAGGAGCAACTCACGACCAAAGAATTGGTTTTGACCATGGGTTTTGCGGTGGTTCTAACTGTGGCCCTCTTTATTGTTCTACCGGCCTTTTTGCTCCGTTTTATTCAGGCCCATATTTCTTCCAACATTGCCCTAAACTTGGTGGAAGGCTTGATTAAGATTAGTTTCTTTGTTTTGTACATCTTAGGCATTTCCTGGATGGAAGACATTAAGCGGGTCTTTGCCTATCATGGTGCAGAGCATAAGAGTATTAACTGCTACGAAGCTGGTCAGGAACTCACTGTAGAAAATGTGGCCAAACACAGTAGGATTCATGCCCGTTGTGGTACTAATTTCCTGCTCATCGTGTTGATCACGAGTATCTTTGTGTTTTCGTTTTTTGGTCGACCACCCTTTTTCCAAAGGATTTTAATCCACTTAGCTATTATGCCCTTGGTGGCGGGGTTATCCTATGAACTAATTCGTAAGGCGGGTCAAGAAGACTGTCATCCCGTTTTTCGTTGGTTAGCGAAGCCCGGAATGCTTCTGCAAAATCTCACTACTCAGGAACCAGATCACGAGCAAATTGAGGTGGCTATTAGGGCCCTGACTTCTGTTGTGGAAAGAGATGGGATCCATAAGGAAGCTCAAAAAGTGGTCCAGTTTCCGACCACGAACACCATTGCCTAGGAGGCACATTAATGTTAGCAAAACTAGAGAGTTTAGAAAAAAGGTATGAGGAGTTAAATCGCGAGATGAGTGATCCCGCCATCTTAGCTGATCAGAACACCTACAAAAAATTGGCTAAAGCCCATGGGGAACTAGAGCCAGTTGTCCATAAGTATCGCGAGTATCGCCAAGTCTTAGAGCAACTAGAAGATGCAGATACGATGCTCCAGGAGCCCCAAGAGGCGGATTTTGCCGAGATGCTAAAAGAAGAGATTGCCACTCTTACAGCTAGTCAAGAACAGTTAGAAGATGAGCTACAGGTACTACTTTTGCCCAAGGATCCTAACGATGACAAAAATGTCATTGTGGAAGTACGGGCCGGTACAGGTGGAGACGAGGCAGCTCTCTTTGCGGGCACTCTGTTTCGTATGTATTCCCGTTATGCCGAGGTGCAACGCTGGAATGTGGAGATTCTAAGTAGTAATGCTACCGAATTGGGTGGCTTTAAAGAAGTCATCTTTATGATTGAAGGTCAAGGTGCCTATTCACGCCTTAAGTTTGAAAGTGGTGTGCACCGAGTACAGAGAATACCCACTACTGAAGCGGGGGGAAGGATTCATACTTCTACTGCTACTGTCGCGGTTTTGCCCGAGGCTGAAGAGGTAGAAGTGCATATTGAACCAAACGAGCTTAAATTCGATGTGTATCGCTCATCTGGCCCTGGAGGTCAGAGTGTAAATACCACTGACTCTGCGGTTCGGGTAACCCACTTACCCACGGGGATAGTGGTGGCTTGCCAAGATGAAAAGTCTCAACACAAAAACAAAGATAAGGCCTTGAAAATTCTCAGAGCTAGGCTCTACGAACAACTCCAAGAGGAGGCGGAGCGTGAACAAGCCGCCAATCGCCGAAGTCAAGTTGGTACCGGGGAACGGAGCGAGCGAATTCGCACTTATAATTTCCCTCAAGGCCGTGTTACCGATCATCGGATTGGCCTAACCCTCTACAAGATTGATTTGATTGTTGATGGAGATTTAGATGAAATTATTGAAGCTTTGATTACAGCTAATCAAGTGGAACAGTTAAAGGAGACCGCGAACGTTCACCATGACTAAGCAGCATACTATCGGAGAATTAATCAATCTAAGTGCGGGCTACCTCGAGGAAAAGGGGTGCAGTTCACCGAGGCTAGATGCGGAGGTTTTACTGGGCCATGTTTTGGGGCTAGATCGCCTAGCTTTGTATCTTAATTTTGATAAACCCCTTAGTGCGCAAGAAGTGGAGCAATACCGCAACCTGATTGGCAGACGGGGTAGGCGAACACCAGTAGCCTATCTCACTGGGGAACGGGAGTTTTATTCCCTCCCCTTACAAGTGACCCCAGCTGTATTGATTCCCCGGCCCGAAACCGAGCTTGTGGTGGATAAGGTCTTAGAATTGATTGAACCGGAAACCCCTGTGCAGATCCTAGATCTGGGGACTGGAAGTGGCGCCATTGCCCTAGCTTTGGCTTGCCAGGATCCTAATATTTTGGTGACCGCTACAGATCTCTCCCTTGATGCCTTGTCCGTGGCTAAACAGAATGCCCTCCGGTTAGAGGTGGACAACCAAGTGAGTTTTGTGCACAGTGATCTCTTTCAAAATGTTCAGGGGAAGTACGGGGTGATTTGCTCTAATCCTCCTTACATTCCCCAGTCTGAGTTAGCTGGTCTTGCTCCAGAATTAGGTATAGAGCCGGCCATGGCCCTCGATGGGGGATCAGATGGACTAGAATTTTATCGTCGCATTTTAAACCAGGCCGCTTCCTTTATGGAAGAACCTGGTTTTGTAGTGTTAGAAATCGGCTGGGATCAAGCTGCTGCTGTGCGAACCTTGGGTGAGCAGGCAGGCTTTCGCTGGCTCGAAACGGTAGTTGATTATGGTGGGCAAGATCGGGTGGTGGTTTTTCAATGGTCCTAGATACTAAGATTCTCACTGCAACAGAATTGGATCAAGCAGCTGAGCTCTTAAGGGCGGGAGAAGTAGTGGCCTTTCCCACTGAGACAGTCTATGGTTTAGGGGCTAACGCCCTGGACCCCGCGGCGGTGGCTAAAATTTTTCAGGCTAAGGGTCGGCCCCAGGATAATCCCCTAATTGTGCACTGCTTTGAACAGGCTCAAATTGCTGATTTGGTGACCGAAATTCCTGCCCAAGCTCAACTACTTATGGATAGGTTCTGGCCCGGGCCCCTTACTTTGGTCTTGCCCAAGAGTAAGATCGTCCCTGAGGTGGTTAGTGCCGGTTTAGCTACTGTAGGTATTCGGATCCCAGATCATCTTTTAGCTCTAGAGCTAATTAAAAGAACAGGCTTTCCTTTAGCTGCTCCCAGTGCTAATCTGTCTGGGCGTCCTAGCCCCACTAGGGCCCACCATGTTATTACGGACTTAGGGGGCAAGATTCCCGCAATTGTAGATGGTGGTGAAACTGGTTGGGGCTTGGAGTCCACGGTTTTGGACTGCACAGTGCAACCCTTCCGCCTCTTAAGGCCTGGTGGGGTTACCTTAGAGCAATTGCAGGAAATTACGCCTATTCAAGTGGACAAGGCCATTTATGGTTCTACAGTGGAGGCGCCAGCTTCGCCAGGTATGAAGTATCAGCATTACGCGCCTCGGGCCGAGGTTTTCCTGGTGTTGGGCCAGGATACCCCAGCTAAAATAGTTCAACTAAGCGAAGACTATCTAAAAGCAGGCAAAAAAGTTGGAGTCATGACTTGGTCTGAGCGCTGTCAGCTCTATCCCCGGCTAACTTGTTTATCCATGGGTTCGAGTGGTGATTTAGTTGCCTTGGCCAATAAGTTATATCATCTTTTGAGGGAGTCAGATCGTCTAGGTTTAGAGGTTTTATTTATTGAGGGTGTTAGTGAAGAACATTTGGGCTTGGCCATCATGAACCGCTTGCGTAAAGCGGCCAATGAACAAGTAATTCAAACCTAGCCAGTCAAAGGAGGATCAATGGTTAAATCTGTCTTATTTGTTTGTACTGGGAACACTTGCCGCAGTGTAATGGCAGAGCATCTGTTACGCCATTACGCTAGGGAGGCTGGTTTAGACTTACAGACCGCTTCTGCTGGACTTTACGCTTATCCAGGTGATGAGGCTTCGGAGTTTACCGTAACTGTGCTGGACGAAAAGGGTGTAGATGCTAGTGGTCATCGTTCTAGAAAGATTCATCCCCGCTTGTTGGAGGAGTTTGACTTGATTCTGGCCATGACCACAACACACAAACAGGGGCTAATTGAGTTAGCTCCAGAGCTTTCTGAAAAGATTTTCTTGCTTAAGGAGTTTGTTGCAAGAAACGCTGCTTTAGGGCAGGAGCCAGGGGAGTGGATAGAGAAGGATTATGAGATTTTGGATCCCTTTGGACAATCTTTAGAGGTGTATCGTCGCTCCCGAGAAGAAATTGACGAAGTAATCCAGGCTTTGGTGAACTACTGGACTGTAGGGAAGGAGTAAGTTGTGATGAAAATTGTGATTGGTGCCGATCACGGAGGTTATCAAGCCAAGGAGGCAGTGCTGGAATATCTGACCGGCCAAGGTTTTCAGGTAGAAGATTATGGGACGTTTTCAGAAGAATCCTGTGACTACCCTGATGTGGCCCATAAGGTGAGTAAAGCGGTGGCCGATGGCGAGTTTAATTTAGGGATCTTAATCTGTGGTACCGGAATCGGCATGTCTCTAGCAGCTAACAAAGTTGCTGGCATTCGGGCTGCCCTTTGTCAGGATACCTATTCGGCCCGTATGGCCAGGGCCCATAATGACAGTAATGTTCTCTGTTTAGGGGCGCGAGTTACTGGTCTTGGGTTAATGCTCGATATAGTTGATACTTATGTACAAGGTAGTTTTGCTGGTGGTCGTCATGCTCTACGGGTAGAAAAAATCGAACGAGTTGAAAAGTAGTAAGGAGAGGATCAAGTGAGCACAGTACATGTTATTACCCACCCCTTAGTTCAGCACAAGCTAACCATGATTAGGGATAAAGATACGGGACCAAAGGATTTTCGAGACTTAGTTGAAGAGGTCTCGGTCTTAATGGCCTACGAAGTTACAAGGGACATGCCTTTAGAAGAGGTTGAAGTGGAAACACCGATTTGTAAGATGAAAAGCCACGTTATTGCCGGAAAAAAGGTAGGCGTTGTGCCTATTCTCAGGGCTGGCTTAGGTATGGTTAACGGTGTTTTGAGGCTGATTCCCACTGCTAAGGTTGGACATATTGGCTTGTATCGTGATCCAGACACTCTCTTACCTGTGGAGTACTATTGCAAGCTACCTGTTGATGTTGAAGACCGGCAAATTATTATCTTAGATCCCATGTTAGCTACTGGTGGCTCTGCAGCAGCAGCTATTGCGTATCTAAAACGGCGGGGTGTGAATTCCATCAAACTCATGTGCCTCTTGGCAGCCCCAGAAGGAATTGAGCTGGTGCAAAGAGAACATCCTGATGTGGAAATCTATACTGCAGCCATTGATGAGAAACTAAATTCCCACGGTTACATTATTCCTGGGCTAGGTGACGCTGGAGATCGCCTTTTTGGTACGAAATAATGGCTAGACCATCCTGGGAACAATATTTCATGGATATAGCCACTTTAGTCAGTAGTCGCTCCACCTGTCTGCGTAGGCAGGTGGGGGCGGTTTTGGTGAGGGATAAGCATATTATTGCCACTGGCTACAACGGGGCTCCCCGGGGTGTAACCCATTGCCTAGAGACGGGTTGCCTCAGAGAGCAGCTAGGGATTCCCTCAGGGGAGCGGCATGAAATTTGCCGTGGTACCCACGCAGAGCAAAACGCCATTATCCAAGCGGCCCTCCACGGAGTCAGTACTTTAGACTCCACTTTATATTGCACTCACCAACCTTGTATTTTATGTGCTAAAATGTTAATTAACGCAGGAGTACAAAAGGTGATTTTCCAAGGAGCCTATCCCGATGGATTAGCCCTCGAACTAATGACCGAAGCCGGTCTAGAAATCGTGCAGTGGGACAAGAAAGAGGAATAAAAATGGCCAATTTGACCCAGTTTTTATTAGCCTTGATGATCGCGATTAGTGTTACTGCAGCCCTGACCCCCTTCGCGAGGCGTTTAGCCTTGAGAGTGGGTCTGGTTGATGCACCGAATCCGCGCAGGATTAACACTGTGCCCATGCCAACAGGTGGTGGCATGGCTATTTTTGCTGGGTTCTTAGCCGCATCGTTAGTGGGGGAGATTCCGCATTTTGGCATAACGATCGTGGCGGCCTCACTTATTCTCTTGTTAGGATTGGTGGATGATCGCTTTGAACTTAGTGCAGGAACTAAGTTTTTGGGTCAAATCTTAGCGGTCCTCCTTTATG
The DNA here is from genome assembly GCA_002396805.1 of Firmicutes bacterium UBA4996. GTDB lineage: Bacteria > Bacillota > Limnochordia > Darwinibacteriales > Darwinibacteriaceae > UBA4996. The sequence continues at coordinate 29,629 of DGYW01000029.1, forward strand.
TGCTGTGGGGACCTCGGATCGAGTTTGTTAGTAACCCCTTCGGCGAGATGCTGTATTTAGGTAAGCTCTCCATTCCCTTGACTATGCTTTGGATTCTGACGTTGATCAATATCATGAATTTCATTGATGGTCTAGATGGTTTAACAGTTGGAATCACTTTAATTTCTGCCGTTGCCCTTACTACTTTGGCCTGGACCTTAGGGCGCTATGATGCAGCATTACTAGCGGTGATCGTAGTGGGGGTTAGTCTCGGGTTTCTCCCTTACAATTTTAATCCTGCCCGAGTCTATTTAGGCGATGGTGGCGCCATGCTCCTCGGCTTCCTCTTGGCAGCGGTCTCTACAGAAGGGGCTCTCAAGGGCGCTGCCACCATTGGTCTTTCTGTGCCGATCTTGATTTTGGCGGTACCCGTTACAGATCTATTCTGTGCCATCGTGCGCCGTTTGCAGCTTGGTGTACCGATTTATCAGGCGGATCGTTCCCATTTTCATCACCGACTCTTAGATTTGGGCTTTACCCAACGACAAGTGGTGTATGTGGCTTATTTAATCACTGGTTTTTCGGCCACCATGGCCGTCGTCACTGCCCATCGTGCAAAAGCCACTTGGCTAGTAGCTCTAGCCTTAGGGGCTCTTTTCTGGTATGGTTCTATTAGGGTTGGTATGGTCAAACCCTTCAATCGTGTATCTAGAGGGGGCGGGCGTGATGTTTAAATTAGCTCTAGTTTTTGGGACTCGGCCGGAAGCGATTAAGATGGCACCCCTCGTGCAGGAATGTTACAGGGTACCACAGTGGGAGACTAAGGTGATCGTCACTGGTCAACATCGGGAAATGTTGGACCAGGTTTTAGATATTTTTCAGATTACTCCTAATTACGACCTAAATATTATGACTCATGGTCAGAGCTTAACAGACATTACTCACAGGGTTTTACGAGGGATGGAGCAGGTTTTTCAAAAGTGGAAACCGGATCTTGTCTTAGTTCATGGTGATACGTCAACCGCTTTTGCCGCGGCTTTAGCCAGTTTCTATTGGCAAATTCCCGTGGGTCATGTGGAGGCAGGTCTGCGCACCGAGTCAATTGCTAATCCCTTCCCGGAAGAGGCTAATCGTCGCTTGACAGATGTGTTGACAAGTTGGTATTTTGCCCCTACTCAGCAGGCGGCTAATAATCTCTATGCCGAGGGGGTCAATCCAGAGCGAGTTTTCGTTACCGGTAATACGGTCATTGATGCTCTCTTATCTGTGGTTGAAGAGGATTATGAGTTCACACACCCTGGTTTGCGAGCACTAAATTTCGCCAGGCCCCTGCTGGTAGTTACAGCTCATCGCCGGGAAAATTGGGGCGCACCACTAAAGAATATTTGTGCAGCCTTATTAGAGATTAGTGCGAAGCATAGCTGTGAGATTGTTGTCTCCATGCACCGTAATCCTGCCTTACAACAAGTAATGGTGGATTTATTAGGCCATGATCCCCAAATTAGGCTGATTGAAGCCCCGGATTATCGTGAGTTTGCGAATCTCTTGGCTCGCTCCACTCTACTTTTGACCGATTCTGGCGGCTTACAAGAAGAGGCTCCTGCCTTACATAAACCGGTCTTAGTTTTGCGCGAAGTGACCGAACGACCTGAAGGGGTGGAGGCTGGCACCCTAAAGTTAGTAGGCCATGATCAGCAGGAAATTGTTACTGAAGTAACTAAACTCTTGGAGGATGTAGAACTTTACCAAAAAATGTCTCAGGCACCCAATCCCTATGGTGATGGGCGGGCTGCAGAGAGAATTCGTGAAATTTTAGAACAGAAATATAAGTAACGGGGGAATAGCTATGTCTATAAGACCAGATGAAATCGTAGCCATTCTACGACGCCAAATTGAAGAATTCGAAGCGGAATTGCAGGTGGAAGATTTAGGCTCCGTGCTCATGGTAGGTGACGGAATCGCTCGGGTGTATGGTTTAGAACAAGCCCTAGCTGGTGAACTCTTGGAGTTTCCTGGCGGGGTTTTTGGGATGGCCCTAAACCTAGAACAAGATAATATAGGGGTAGTTATTCTAGGACCCTACGAGCACATTAAAGAAGGGGATCCAGTGAAAAGGACCGGTAGAGTAGTACAGGTACCGGTAGGGGATGCCCTCATTGGTAGATTAGTTAACCCCCTAGGTCAGCCTATTGATGGTAAGGGGCCTATCAACTCAACTAAGAGCAGACCCATTGAGGCTCAGGCTCCAGGTGTGGTGGATCGCGTCAGTGTTCATGAACCTTTACAGACCGGTCTTAAAGCCATCGATTCCTTGGTTCCCATTGGTCGCGGTCAACGTGAACTAATTATTGGGGATCGCCAGACTGGAAAGACAGCTATTGCCGTTGATACTATCTTGAATCAAAAAGACCAAGATGTCATTTGTATTTATGTGGCCATTGGGCAAAAGGCTTCTACTGTTGCTGGGGTTGTGGACACTTTAGCCAAACATGGTGCGCTAGATTACACTATTGTCGTCTCCGCTACTGCCAGTGATCCTTCGCCCCTACTCTTTATTGCGCCTTACGCCGGTGTGGCCATGGCGGAAGAGTTTATGTACGCTGGGCGTGATGTCTTAATCGTGTATGACGACTTGTCCAAGCACGCGACCGCTTATCGCGAGATGTCT
>DGYW01000029.1:32539-48953 GCA_002396805.1 Firmicutes bacterium UBA4996
TTAGAGCGGGCTGCTAAGCTTAATGCTGAGTTAGGCGGTGGTTCTATTACCGCTTTGCCGATTATTGAGACTCAGGCTGGTGATATCTCCGCCTATATTCCCACTAACGTGATTTCGATTACGGACGGACAGATCTTCTTAGAATCGGATCTGTTCTATTCAGGTATTCGGCCTGCCATTAGTGTTGGTAGGTCTGTATCGCGGGTAGGGGGTTCGGCTCAGGTAAGAATGATGAGACAAGTGGCTGGTTCGTTACGTTTAGATCTTTCTCAATATCGTGAATTAGCCGCCTTTGCCCAGTTTGGTTCTGATTTGGATCGCACCACCCAAGCACGTTTAGCTCGGGGTGAGCGTATGTATGAGGTTCTCAAGCAAGAGCAATACAAACCGATGCCAGTAGAAGAGCAAGCACTATCTTTGTATCTGGCGGTTCATGGTTATCTTGATAGTATTCAAGTCGGTGATGTGGTCCGCTTCGAACGAGAGTTTTTAGATTTTGCCCGTAAGCAACATCCAGAGCTTCTGGCTACACTGCGGGAAGAGAAGAAACTTACTGCGGAGAGTGAGACCCAGCTGAAGAAGATTATAGTTGAGTTCAAGAAAGATTTCGTTAGTTAGGGGGGGGTTACGATGGGACAATCAAGCCGGGAGATCAAACGGAGGATTGCTAGCATCACTAGCACCCAGCAAATTACGAAAGCCATGGAAATGGTCGCCGCGGCTAAACTCCGCAAAGCCCAGGAAACTGTGGTCAGCACACGCCCCTACTTCGACCGTTTATCTAATTCTCTGGCTATAGTCTTAGATGCTGCAGAAAAGTCGGGGGAGACCTTACCAGAAATAGCCCAAACTCGTTCTGGCAATAGGCATTGTCTCTTGGTTTTTACCTCGGATCGAGGTTTGGCGGGAGGTTACAATTCTTCCATGATCCGCCAAGCAGAAGCTTTTTTGAGAGAGCATCCTGACACTGATATGGTCATTGTAGGTAGAAAGGCCCGGGACCACTTTAGGCGCCGTAACCAAACTTTTTTGGCGGAGTTCGTGCACCTCGGTGATGATCCCACCTTGGCCCAAGCCCAAGACATTAGCCGAGTGATTTTTGATTTCTATGAGCATGGGCTCTTTGATAAGGTGACTATTTTGTATACGGAATTTATTAATACCGTCACCCATCAGGTGGTATTGAGGGATGTTTTACCCATTGTCCCTGAGGAATTGCCTGAAGATAACCTCAGCACTGGGCCCACCCCTCTATATCTGTTTGAACCGTCAGTTAATGCTGTCTTAGAAACGTTGATTCCTCTCTACTTGCAGGCGGCTGTTTATCGTTCCCTAGTGGAGGCTAAAGCAAGCGAATTGGGAGCTAGAATGAACGCTATGCGTAATGCCACAGACAATGCTGGAGAGTTAATTGAAGAGCTGAATCTCACTTATAATAGAGCTCGCCAGGCCCAGATTACCAAGGAAATTGCGGAAATCGTGGGTGGCGCTGATGCCTTGCAATCGTAATCGAGGGGGTTTACAGATGAGTGTTAATAAAGGAAAAGTCGTCCAAGTAATTGGACCAGTAGTTGACATTGAATTTGCACCAGAGCGGTTACCTGATCTACTCACCGCAATTAGAATTGAAGGTGAAAACGAGGGAGGCAAGATTAATCTCACTCTCGAGGCTGCTCAACACCTAGGTAATAATGTGGTCCGGTGTATTGCCATGGCATCCACCGATGGTTTGCAACGTGGGATGGAAGCCATAGATCTTGGTGGCCCTATCTCGGTACCGGTGGGCTCAGAAACCTTAGGAAGACTATTTAATGTTTTGGGTGAGCCTATTGATGGTGGTGAGCCCATCAAAACTACAAAAAAACGTCCTATTCACCGCCCCGCACCAAGTGTAGATGAAGTTGAACCTTCCACCACCATGCTGGAAACTGGAATTAAGGTAGTGGACCTTTTGGCTCCTTACGCTAGGGGCGGAAAAATTGGTCTCTTTGGCGGTGCTGGTGTAGGAAAAACGATTTTGATCATGGAATTAATCCGTAATATTGCCCACGAACATGGTGGCTACTCAGTGTTTGCGGGGGTAGGAGAACGGACCCGGGAAGGTAACGATCTGTATTTTGAGATGCAAGAATCGGGAGTTATTGATAAGACAGCCATGGTCTTCGGTCAGATGAACGAGCCTCCTGGTGCCCGTTTGCGGGTTGGCTTAACAGGCTTAACCATCGCAGAGTACTTCCGGGATGAAGAACGACAAGATGTTTTATTATTTATTGATAATATTTTCCGTTTTACCCAAGCTGGTTCTGAGGTTTCGGCTCTGTTGGGACGTATGCCTTCTGCAGCTGGGTATCAACCGACTTTAGCGACTGAGATGGGTCAATTACAGGAGCGGATCACCACTACTACACAAGGGTCCATCACTTCGATTCAAGCGATTTATGTACCGGCAGACGACTATACTGACCCAGCTCCTGCCACTACTTTTACCCACTTAGATGCCACGACTAACCTAGAACGGCGCATCTCCGAAAAAGGAATTTATCCCGCAGTAGACCCTTTAGCTTCTACTTCACGGATTTTGGCTCCGGAGATTGTGGGTAAGGAACATTATGACGTAGCCCGGGGCGTACAACAAGTGCTGCAGCGCTATGTTGAATTACAAGACATTATTGCCATCTTAGGTATGGATGAGTTATCCGAAGAAGACCAAGTCACTGTAGCTAGGGCCCGTCGGTTAGAGCGCTTTATGTCACAACCTATGTTTGTGGCAGAGACCTTCACGGGGATCCCTGGAAAATACGTACCAGTAAAAGAAACAATTCGTGGCTTCAAAGAAATCCTAGAAGGCAAACACGATCATCTGCCCGAAGCGGCCTTCTTCATGGTGGGAACCATTGACGAGGCGGTGGCAAAGGGGCAAGCATTAGCAGAGGAGAATGCTTAGTGTCTACTTTTCAGTTTGAAGTGGTGACCCAGGAGCGCACTGTGGTTTTAACTGAAGTGGAATATGTTTCTCTACCTGGTGAAGATGGTAAGTTTGGTGTTTTGAAAGGCCATGTACCCATGATGGCCGCATTAAGCTTGGGTGTTATTGAATTTGGCCCGCTCCAGGGTAAACGGAGGAAAATTGCCCTCGGTGGCGGTTTTATGGAAATGCATGATGACCGTCTAGTTGTCATGGCCAACACCGCCGAGTTGGCGGAAGAAATTGATGTTCTCAGGGCCAGGCAAGCCAAGGAACGGGCTGAACGGAGACTTTCTGATCGGCGTTCTGATTTAGATTTTACTAGGGCCCAATTAGCCCTACAAAAGGCCTTGGTTCGTCTCAAAGTAGCTGAATTAGATTAGCATAGTCTTCCCTTTTTCGGGTTAACTCCCCGAGAAAGGGAAGTTTTGCATAATGGCCATTATTTGGGTGCATACTAGCCTTAAGGCGGTGATAGTATGCAACGATGGCGAGCACTGAAAATTAAAATTAACCAGAGCTGGCACAATTGGGAAAGGCGTATGTTATTGCTAGGCATTGTGGCGGGGTTGTCATTAATTATTGGAATTGGACTGGGCGTATATCGTAATTGGCCAGTGGAAGAACAGGTGTCTACGGTTAATCCCGTGAGTAGGGAAGAACTAGAGGCGGCTGTTGTGACGCAGGTGCAATCTGTGATTGCGGATTTGTATCCTTGGGTGTTAGATGGTCCTGTTCAACTTGTAACCGTAGAACCACCTTCTAACCCTCTGCCTAATCCAACCGAACCCCGGCCTGAGGTGGAACCTGTAGTGTCTTTTGAACATCTAATCTGGCCAGTCCAAGGTGAGGTAAGCACACCCTTCGGCTGGTATCGCCATCCGGTCTATGGTGATTGGAGATTTAATGCAGGTTTAGAATTTGAAGTCAGTAGTGAGCAGGTGCGGACCGTCCTTGCTGGAACAGTAGCTTCGGTGACCTCCAATGATGTAGAGACTGAACTAGTAATCGATCATGGTAGTGGCTGGTCTAGTATTTATCGCTCCATCCGTGGTATCACTGTGGTCCCCGGTGATAAAGTCACACAAAATCAAACTATTGCGCTTCCTGAAAACACTGGCCTTGTCTTTTTTGGGCTCACTCACAACAATGAACCTGTGAACCCCCAGGCCTTTCTTCGCTAATGCTACGCATATTCACAACCCCGCGGCATATAAATGTATAAAAAGTGCTAGGGGGAAGCGCAGATGAGAGACTATATCCGCAAGCGAGTAGTGGATGTTAGTTTATATATTGTGAAAACCAATGCCACTGTCCGTCAAGCTGCCACCGTTTTTGGGGTGAGTAAGAGCACCATCCATAAGGATGTGACTGAGCGCTTACCGCGCATCAATAAGGATTTGGCCGAACAGGTAAAACAGGTACTGGAACTGAACAAGTCCGAACGACATATTCGTGGTGGGGAGGCCACGAAACGCAAGTATGGTTCGAAGGGAATCAGGGCTTCCTAGATCTTAAACCCAAAAAAGGGTTTTCTTTCCCTGTGGCGAACATTACCCGGGATAGTGGTAATTGTTTGCGAGGGGGCAGTTAAATGTTTGGCAGAGATATTGGAATTGATCTGGGTACAGCGAATATTTTAGTTTATGTGCGGGGTAAAGGTATAGTAATTCACGAGCCAGCAGTAGTGGCTGTGGATGTGAATACCCAGAAAATCTGTGCCATAGGTGAAGCTGCACGTGATATGATTGGACGCACACCAGGAAATATTCGGGCCATTAGACCCTTGAATGAAGGGGTTATTGCCGATTTCCAGATCACTGAGGAAATTTTGAAGTTTTTTATTAAAAAAGTGGCCGGTAGGGGAGTTTTTCGTCCCCGGGTCATGATCTGTGTACCCTCAGGCATTACTACAGTTGAAAAAAGAGCTGTGTTAGAAGCCGCGAGTCTAGCTGGGGCGAAGGAGGTTTACCTCATCACCGAGCCAATAGCCGCGGCTATTGGTTGTGGATTAGATATTGCTGCCCCTAGTGGTAACATGGTGGTGGATATTGGGGGAGGTACAACTGATATTGCCGTGATTTCTCTAGGCGGTGAAGTTGTCTCTGAGTCGCTACGTATTGGTGGATCCCATTTTGAAGAAGGTATTGTTCGTTATGTGAAAAGAGTGTACAACCTGGCTATTGGGGATCGGACCGCAGAAGATATTAAGACCTCCATTGCTAGTGCTTTTCCTAGTCCTGATCAAACTGTGACAATTCGAGGAAGGGATCTGGTTACTGGTTTACCAGCTACCCTCGAGATTTCTTCCGTTGATATTTACCCCGCTCTAGAGGAGCCTATCAACAGCATTGTTGATGCTATTCGAGCTGTTTTAGAAGTGACGCCTCCAGAATTGGCCGCAGACATTGTGAATAAGGGTATGAGCTTGACGGGCGGGGGAGCCCTGTTAGAGGGAATGGCTCGCTTGATTCAAGACCAGACAGGAGTGCCCGTTACTCTAGCAGAAGATCCCCTCAGTTGTGTAGCGCGTGGTACTGGAGAGATTTTAGACCAGCTAGATAAAGTGTCTCCCTCTAGTTTGGTCGCCAGTTACACAAAGGCACGCTAAAAGAGAAAAAACTAAAGTTGGTACGAGATCTTGCCGATAAAGTAATTAAGACTAGATTAGGGAGGTGATGAGGATGCTCCGTGGTATTTATACAGCTACTTCTGGCATGCTAGTTGAATCAATGCGTATGGATGTGGCCAGTAATAATTTAGCCAACGTAGACACCGCCGGATTTCAAAGGCAGACGGCCCATATTTACCCCTTTCCAGAACGAGCAGTTGCTAGAGTTCATCAAGGTGAAAGGCGAGTATTAGGAACCTTGGGTACTGGGGCTTTTGTGGATGGTAGTGCCACTTCGTTCGCACCAGGTACTGTTAGGACAACTCAGAATCCCTTAGATGTGGCCATTGTTGGGGCGGGCTTTTTCGCCATCCAAACACCAGAAGGCACTCGCTATACGCGGGATGGACGTTTTACCGTGAATTCTAGTGGTTTGTTGACTACTCTAGATGGTAATCTAGTCCGGGGTGAGCAAGGCGCCATTTACGTGGGCGAAGGTGAAGTGCTGCTCAATGAACAAGGCGAGATTACCGTTAATGGTGAACTTGTAAACAAGCTCCTGATCGTAGAGTTTAACGATCGCAATGGTCTTGTTCGGCGAGGGTCTAATCTCTTCGAAGCTCTAGAGATGGCTGGTGATCCCTTCCGCTATCGAGCCACCTTAGTACCAGGTGCTTTGGAGCTGGCTAACGTTAACGTGGTGACCGAGATGGTGAATCTCATTACGATTCAGCGCTCCTATGAGGCTAACCAAAAAGTAGTACAATCCTATGATGAGACTTTAGGAAAATTAGTCAATGAAATTTAAATAAGATTTTCAAGGGGACAGGCTGGACTGGTATTCAGAAGCCTTGGAACTATCGACCGACTGAGATAGTTTCTCACCCCTTTCTTGAGTTGTTTTTAGTTCAAACTACAAGGAGGGTTTTTTGTTATGATGCGTTCTTTATGGACAGCCGCCTCCGGTATGGTGGCTCAACAGACCAAGATCGACACTATTTCTAACAACTTAGCCAACGTGAACACCGCTGGATTTAAGAAGAGTCGAGTGGACTTTCAGGATCTCTTGTATCAAACGATTAAGTATGCTGGTACCCCTTCTACTGCTGGTGCCCAAGTACCCACGGGCATTCAAATAGGTCATGGTGCCAGACCCGTTGCTACTCAACGTATCTTTTCTCAGGGTATGTATCAGCAGACTGATAATCCTTTAGATGTGGTCATTGAAGGTGACGGTTTCTTCCAGGTGTTGTTGCCCGATGGCGGAATTCGTTACACTAGAGATGGGGCCTTTAAGAAGGATGCAGACGGCCGTTTGACCACTTCGGACGGTTTTCCCATTGAACCAGAGATTGTCATTCCCGACGATGCCCTAGAATTAAGTATTGGCTCTGATGGTACAGTAAGCATCATGCGCCCTGGTGATAGTGAGCCAGATCGCATCGGCGAATTGCAAATCGTACGCTTTATTAATCCTGCAGGCCTAAAAAGCGAAGGTCGCAACCTCTATACTGCTACAGCTGCCAGTGGTAGTCCTATGATTGGGACCCCAGGTTTAGATGGTTTTGGTACTTTGAGCCAAAACTTCTTAGAAATGTCTAATGTGCAGGTTGTAGAAGAAATGGTGAATATGATCGTGTCGCAACGCGCCTACGAGACCAACTCCAAAGCAATTCAGGCAGCCGATGATATGCTCCAAACTGCCAATAATCTGCGTAGGTAGTGAGCTGAGATGAAATTGCGAGGGGTTTTCGGCACAGTGGTGCTTGCGTTAAGCATTTTACTTTTTAATACACCCCTAGTTCAAGCTGTGGATTTGGAAATCGTTGTTCTCACTTTACCTGAACAGGCTCAGATCCAGGGCAGTAGCATTTTCCTAGGAGAAATCGGAGAATTGACTGGCCCTGCAGATCTGGTGGAGCAAGTTGCCGCGGTGAATGCAGGAACAGCACCGGTAGCTGGGAGTTCGCGGCGTTTGACCAAGGGCCAAATCGAAGTGCGTCTACGCCAAGCAGGGATCGATTTGAGTAAAGTAGAGTTTCGTGGCTCTGAAATAGTGATGGTTCATGGGGCTATGCGGGAGACAACGAGCAGTCCTCCAACATTAACCGGAACCAACACCTATGAGGTCGTTGTGGTGGTGAGGGATGTACACCGAGGCGAGGTTCTGCAAAAAACAGACCTGGCTGTGGAAGAGCGGGAAATCCGAGGTACTCAAGTTGATGGCCGTGGCCTGAAAGAGTTTGTGGGTCTGCGGGCCACTAGATTTCTGAGCTCCGGAACAGTTCTCACTGCTTTGAATGTGGAGGTTGTTCCCACTATTGAACGGGGCGCTTTGGTAACCATCGTGGTAAGAACCCCGTCTTTAGTCGTGACTGCGCCAGGTGTAGCCCGAGGAACAGGCGGGGTTGGTGAGGTTATCGCCGTGGAAAACACCCTGTCGAAGCAGGTTGTTTATGGGGAGATCGTTGATGCTGAGACCGTCCAAGTGAACATAAGGGGGTCAGGTACTCTATGAAGATAAGTAGAATGAGTCAAAAAATAATTCTCGGCTTGGTCACGCTGTTAGTAATGGGAGTGGTTCAGGTTTCTGCAAGCTCCCTCTATCCTACGGACAAGCCCTCTATGTATGAGGATCGGAAAGCCAAACGGGAAGGGGATTTGGTTACGGTAATCATCATGGAACAAGCTCAAGCTAGGCAGACAGCCGGCACCTCTACTGGTAAGGATTCAGAGGTTTCGGTAGGTCCAGGTGTAGGTGTTTTAGCCGATTTAATACCCCTTTTAAAAGTGGGGGGAGGCGACAGCTTTAAGGCCGATGGTTCTACGGCTCGAGGCGGCAGTTTGACCGCTAGACTCACCACCAGGGTGGTGGAAAAGATGCCTAATGATACTATGCGCATCGAAGGGCGGCAAAAGATTGTGATTAACGGAGAAGAGCAGGAAATTGTCATTTCTGGAATCATCCGCAATCGGGATGTTGCCCCTGACAATACAGTGCTCTCTACCTTTGTGGCTGATGCTGAAATTGCCTTCTTAGGTACGGGTATAGTGGCTGATAAGAATAATCCTGGGATTATTACTCGGATTTTTAATTGGCTGTTCTAAGAGAAGGAGGAACGCTCATGTCCAGAAAAGCTAACTGTTTACTCTTGGTAATCGTTCTCCTAATTAGTACGGTAGCATCAGCCCAAACTGTGGATCCTATTCGCTATGACGCCCCGGTTGTACGTTTGAAAGACGTGGCTAGGGTGCAGGGTGTCCGGGACAACCAGATCTACGGTTTGGGATTAGTGGTAGGTTTGCAAGGAACGGGTGACGGGTCTGGTTCTAGGGCTAATATCCAGATGATCGCTAATATGTTAGAGAGTTTTGGGATTACCGTCTCTGCTAATGATCTGCGCCTACGTAATATTGCAGCTGTCATGGTCACCGCGGACTTACCTACCTCTTTACGGACAGGTGATCGCTTGGATGTAACCATTTCATCCATCGGTGATGCCCGCAGTTTGCAGGGGGGCTTCTTACTCCAAACTCCGCTCCAAGCTGCTAATGGTCAAGTCTTCGCAGTAGCTCAAGGCCCAGTTTCTATTGGTGGGTTTGTTGTAAAGGGCGGGGGCGGTGGTGCCCAGGTCAATCATACCACAGTGGGTGTGGTGCCTAATGGAGCCATTGTGGAACGGGAATTAGAGCCCTACGACTTTGCAGAAGAGGGCCTAGTTTCTATGGTCTTGCTAGAACCTGATTTCACAACAGCGGCCCGTTTGGCCCAAGTGGTCAACGAGGTTTACCAAAGCAATATTGCCTGGGCTCGGGATCAAGGGACGGTAGACATAGAAATTCCCACTCAGTATCTCCGAAATGTTGTGGGTTTTATTGCTGAGCTTGAGGAATTGCCCATTAGACCCGATGTGAATGCCAGGGTAGTTATTAACGAACGTACAGGTACTGTTGTAATGGGATCGTCTGTGCGGGTGGCCACTGTGGCTGTTGCCCACGGTAATCTCAAGGTTCAGGTGCAAAGTAATACGATTATTTCTCAACCACCTTCCTTCTCAGGAGGAGATACGGTTGTTGCCAGAGAATTTACCCTTGATGTGGAAGAAGAACCTAGCCAATTTACTGTGATTGGTGGCACCACGAATGTGCAAGATTTAGTGGACGCCCTTAACGCAGTGGGGGCCACGCCACGAGACATTATCGCCATATTACAAGCGGTAAAGGCCGCTGGAGCATTGTTTGGTGAACTGATAATTATTTAAGGGAGGGCTGATGGTGCGAGTTAATTGGGATCCTAATGCTAATGTTACTAAGCAAGCGGAACAGTTGGGTAAACGCAAATCACAATCGCAAGAGGCTCTCCTAGATGCAGCTGAGCAGTTTGAAGCCTTGTTCCTCTATCAGCTTATGTCAGAAATGAGGCGCACTGTACCGGATACGGATCTTCTTGGTAATAGGCAAGCGGAAAAGTTGTTCCAGTCTATGTTGGATCAGGAGATGGCCACCCATTCTGCGAAATCTCAGGGTGTAGGGTTGGCCAAAATGATTTATGAGCAGATGTCTCGGTATGTGTCTGACGACGACTAGAAACGTGATTAAACTCTACAGATTGCCCTTGTAGAGTTTATTTTTTGGGCAGGAAAAATTCTTTTGATCCCGAACTGTTTAGGATGATGGGGGGCATGTTTGTGCAGCTTAGATCTGGAGCTCTATTGTTTGTCTTTTTCTTACTTGTAGCGGCATATCCAGCGTGGGCTGAGGTGTCGCTGACACCGGATAGCATCGTAATTACACTTCCTAAAGCATCCGGTCAGGAGTATGCTATTAGTTCTACCCCCAAGCCCATGAAAATTATTGTGGATTCTAACCAACCCTTGCAGGGTTTTGCCCCTAGTTCGCACATCAACGACGTGGTTCTCAAAGAGCTCCGCTATTCTCAATGGCAAGATGGTAGCTCCCGCCTCGTTCTGGAATTTCATTATCAAGTGCCTGAACCGGTTCTCGTTGAAGGCCACGACTTTCTACAGCTAGAAATTTCCAAAACCTACGCAAATACCACTGAGCGCATGGTCATACCTGGGGTGATCTATGGACATCAGAGAAGGGCCGACAGCTTTGGACCTAACATAGTAAATTATTTGGTGGTAGATACTCGGGATACGGGCATCGAAATGAAGTTAGCTTTGGCCCAAAACCGCGTGTTTGGTTCTGAGCATGTGAGTGCTATGGGTGAGCGCTTAGGGGCCATTGCCGCAGTGAATGGTGCCTTTTTCGCAGGTGATGGGCGTCCTTTGGGCGTGTTTATGATCGATGGAGAGCTGATTAGCGAACCCTATGCAAATCGCACCGCTTTGGGTTTAGGAGCGAATTGCCTTGTGATGGATGCTGTCAGTTTCGAGGGGGCACTGATTCAGGAAGATGGTTCCATCTTAGCTATGGTAACTGGCTTGAACCGTCCCCGCCTGCAAGATGAGATAATCATTTACACTCCCCACTATGGAAGTCAAACTAGAACCAACAGTTTCGGACTTGAAGTTACGGTAGTGGATGGGGTGGTTACTGCTATTCTAGCCGGTAATAGTCCCATACCTTCGAATGGAGTTGTCGTTTCTGGGCATGGTCTTAATAAAACCAAATTGAGTTCGCTGCAGGTAGGCGACGCCCTTCAGGTGAACCTCCAGCTCACTCCTGCTTGGATGGAGGAGGGTGTTGAGCAGATTATTGGGGGTGGACCTCGCCTGGTACGGGACGGGAATTTATGGATCACAGGAGAAGAGGAAAAGTTTCGCGCGGATGTAACGCAGGGTCGAGCACCCCGGACAGCATTAGGAATCACCTCCGATGGTAGACTCCTCTTGGTGACAGTGAACGGGCGCCAGCCCAATATTAGTGTTGGTATGACTTTGGCTGAATTAGGCAACCTGTTAAGGGAACTAGGTGCAGTGCAGGCCATGAACTTAGATGGAGGCGGGTCCACCACTATGGTGATTCGCAATTTAGTTCTGAACCTACCCTCTGATGGCAAGGAACGACCTGTTAGTAACGCCATCGTAATCCTACCTCCACAGAAGTGATAGAAAAGTTGATGATAAGGGGTGGCTCGATGCGTAAATTGCGTAGGGGTTTATTTTTAGGAGTTGTTTTGCTTGTTTCTGTTTTATCGTGGTCAACACTGGGTTTGGCAGTGGAGATTTTTCCCCTTGAAGGCATTCGTCCCGGATTAAGGGGCATAGGAAAAACGGTCATTGCTGGTAACACCATTGAAGATTTCGATGTGGAAGTTTTAGGCTTAGTGCCCCAGAGCCCCCCTTTAAGTAATCTAATCCTAATCAAGGTTAGTGGCGGTGTGATAGATAAAGCGGGAGGGATCGCCCAGGGGATGAGTGGTAGCCCAGTTTATGTGCAAGGCAAGCTTTTAGGCGCCCTTGGCTACACCTTCGCGTATACGGATCATCGTCTCGGTTTAGTCACTCCGGCCGGAGACATGTTTAAGTTGTACGATCAGTTAGCACCTGTTGAAGCTCTTCCAGAACCGGAGCTCCCTGAAGATGCAGCCCCTGTAAGTTCACCCCTTCTTATTCAAGGCTTGAATCGAAGAAATACGGAGTATCTAACTGGTGCTTTGACCAAGACTTTGTCTCCTTATGAAGTACAAGTGCTGCCTGCTTTGGCAGCTAATACGCCTACGTTCCAGGCCCCATTACAGCCTGGTAGTATGGTCGGTGTGCAGCTCTTAAGGGGTGATTTCCAAGTGGCCTCCTTTGGGACAGTAACCCATGTACAAGAGGATGGTCGTTTTATTGCCTTTGGGCATCCCTTTACCCACCGAGGTGAGGTAGACTTTTTT
Source organism: Firmicutes bacterium UBA4996 (assembly GCA_002396805.1). Lineage (GTDB taxonomy): Bacteria > Bacillota > Limnochordia > Darwinibacteriales > Darwinibacteriaceae > UBA4996. Next base: position 44,963 of record DGYW01000029.1, read on the forward strand.
GCATCCACGGCGTATGTTCACTATACACTGGCCAATTTGGAGATGCCTTATAAGATAACCTCTCTAGGTTCGACCGTAGGTAGTGTTAGACAAGATCGCACAGCTGGTCTCGGTGGTAGTTTAGGCCTTGAGCCGACCTACATACCAATCACTATTGTGGTCCATGATCAGGACTCCGGTCATCACCAAGATTACTATGTAGAGGTTGTAAAACAGGGAGATATTATGATCCCTTTAGTGATTTCCAGCGCTTATCAGAGTGTGGACGCCACTTTAGATCGGGTGGGTGAAGGAACCTCTTTTGTGCGGTTGGAGTTTACCACTGGCAATCTTTCTCAACGAATGATTCGGGAAAACTTGTTCTATAGTGATACTGATATTGCCGTCTGGTCCTTGACAGATCTGCTTGCTGGCTTGGAATTGTTGATGAATAATAGTGTGCAAGAAGTGGATTTACAGCAGATTAAGGTGGATGTAGAAGTGGCCCAAACTCGCAAGACTGCCACTATCGAAAAGGCTACACCGAATAAGTTTAATGTGCGGCCAGGTGAATACGTGGATGTGGAAGTTAGTATTCGTCCGTATCGGTCTCCGGCCGAAACGAGAATCTTGCGTCTCCAAATACCTCAAGAGACTACGCCCGGCTTACTCACGGTGACAGTCCGGGGAGGTGGTGCTGGGTACTATGTGGTGAAACCTCCAGTACACACAAGTATTCTCACCCAGAGCGAGGATGACGATGAACCGATTAGGGCTGTAGTTTCGGGAGCAGAGACCCTAGATGCCTTGGTTACAGAGTATATGGATCGAGAAAGAAATAATGAAATTGTGGCAGAATTTTACCCCTTCTTGGAAAACTATGAAGAGGATAGCCATTTAGATGACGGAGATGAAGACCTTGGTGAACCCATTAATCTTTACGGTTGGGCTGATGGTTCTCCCGAGGTAAATAGAGTGCGCCTATCTACCCAGTTTGTCATGGATGGCATGGCCACTTTCGATTTGAATATTTACTAGAGTAAGTGGTTATCTGGGATTTCTTACTAAGAGTCCCCAGAGTTGGCAAGAGGAATGCGAATAAGATAGTAGAACTAACACTAGAGGAAAAAAATCTAACGTTCGTGGGAGGCAAGACAATGAGGCGAAGTTCAGCCAGAATCGTGATGGCACTCATGGCTATGGTCTTGGTTTTTTCTATGGCCAGTGCAGGAGTATCCGCTGAGGAGAAAAATCTAGTCAGAGCCATTGTGGTTAAGGGCAATAGCATTATTGATACGGAAACGATTAAAGGAGCCATCTTAAAGACTAAACTTAATGAACCAGCGGTGGAACAGAAGATTTTAGATGACTTGCGTTCCATCTATGATTTGGGTTATTTCCAAGATGCTTCCGCGAGCTTCGATCCCGCCTTAGGAGGAGGGGTTCAGGTTGTTTTTCATGTGGTGGAAAATCCGCTAGTTCAAGACGTCAGCTTCAGTGGTCTTACTCAGGTACCCCTCGGGGAATACAAGAAAAAGATGAAGACCCAAGCTGGCTATATCCTGAATGTCCATGACTTGTGGGAAGATCTGAAGGAACTACGGGAATGGATTGGTTCAGAGTACGGTTTTGTAGTTCGGGTTGCAGATCTCCAAGCAGATACTGATGGCCGTATCCATATTGAATTAGCTCAGACTACGTTAAAGGATATTGTGATTGAGGGTAACAACAAGACTAAAGATTTCGTCATTGAGCGAGAATTCACCTTCAAGCCCGGTGATCCTGTTAATGTTCGCGAAATCGATCAGAGCTTGCGCAAAGTTTTGATGCTCGGCTTTTTTGATGAAATAAGTCGAGATTTCTCGGAAGAAGATAATCCTGATGAGACGGTTTTAACTATTAATCTTAACGAGCGTAAGACCGGTTCTGCCACCTTTGGGGTAGCCTATAGTTCTAATGATGGTCTTGTAGGTTTTGTAGAGGCTGCTGACGACAACTTTTTTGGACGTGGTCAACGAGTGAACGCCACAGTTCAACTAGGAAAAAAAGTTCACGCCTATGAGCTTGGCTTTTACGAACCTTATATTGATAAGAGTGGTACCTCTCTAGGTCTGAATCTCTACCGTCGTGGTAAGGATGTGGAAAAGGAAGATAATAAAGGTAAACGCATTACCAATGGGGGAGATCTTACGTTAGGACGACCCTTTGGTGATTTTAGTCGAGGACGCTTAGTCTTGAAAATGGAGAATAACAAATACGACTTAGAGTCCGGTTCTGGTGCTGATTGGTACAAGGATTACAACAACCGTACCATCGGTTTTGGTTTCGGAACCAACACTTCAGATCACCCCTTCTTCCCTACAGAAGGTCAAAAGAGCGATGCCTATCTCGAGCTTGGTACCAGTCTCTTTGGTGGTAATAGTCAGTATGCTAAGCTGCGGGCAGAATACAGCAAGTATTTTGAAGTGAAGGATGGGGGCTATGTTCTAGCTCTCCGTGGTCTTGGCGGGCGTCTATTGGCCGGTGAGCTTCAGGAAAATGAGAAGTTTGTGATCGGTGGTGCTGAAACACTTCGTGGCTATAGCCCAGGTGGCAATGGTGCCATTGACCTAGAAGGGGATCACATGCTAGTCATGAATGCGGAATTCCGCTTCCCCATTGTGGACAAAGTGACCGGTGTACTCTTTACGGACTGGGGTAAAACTTGGGATCAGGGAGAAGGATTCACCCTAAGTGACTTGAATAACAGCTTTGGTTTAGGTGTGCGTCTAGATACACCCCTCGGTCTGCTCCGTTTAGACTATGGCTTGGGTAAGGACGAGAATCTAGCACGTAAGGGTCAATTCTATTTTGGTATTGGCCAAACGTTCTAAATATTATAAGCATAAAGACCAGTGCACTTTTGGGTGTACTGGTTTTTTTTACGTTTGTTCGCCGTCTCTAGCCTTGTTATAATGGGCTTGGGTGAAGAATATGCTTAGGAAATGGCAATTGTTAGTTTTAATCTGTTTGGCCCTGTTCTTATCCGGCTCTGTGATCATTCACTCAACTTATCCGGGTCAGCAAGTTGTGCACTTAAACGAAGAGGCAGAGGTGGAAGTAGGAGTTGAAGATGACTTCTCCAACTATGAAGAGCTGGTGCAGCAAATAGGTCAACTAAGGAGGGCTCAAGCGCAGAAACTCTTTGATGCATCTAAAGCCCTGCGGGCAGAGATCGAGCAAGAGGGTCAGGCGTTGCAGAGCAAGTTAGGTAAAGAAGTCTTGCATTTACAACTGCAATTGGTCTTGGTTTCCTTGGAGAAAGAACAACAACTAGAGATCTTACAGCGCATTAATCAACTTCAAGGAGAACTTCAAGAGTGGGAAGAAGAAGCACAATTGGAGTTTGAGAATCGCTTAGCCCAGCTCCAACTAGACCATGAGTTAGAATTAAAGCGGGAATTGGCACTTTTAACCCCTCCATCGCGTAGTCTTTCCTTAGATCGTGCATACTAAGGAAGAGCGAAATAAGGTGGTGACTACAGGTGAAATATTTGCCTTGGGTTTTAGTAGCGCTCTTGGCCGGTTTGTTAGTATGGGGTTTTATGGCTCGACCCATGCAAACGACAATAGGGACTGTTAACTTGGCTCGGATTGTTGACGAAAGTCCCCGGGCCCAGGAGTTAAGTGAGCTCTTGAGTAAACGCTACAATGAACTAATTACTCAGTTTAACTTAGGAACAGAACCAACCGAAGAAGATGTGGACCGGGCGGAAAGGGAGCGTTTGGCCTACTCTCAATACCTGGCGTATCGCCAAGAGTTGGAGCAAAAGTTCCAAGAAGAAGTGGATAGGGCGGTCCGGGAAGTGGCGAAAGATAAAAGGGCCACGGTAGTAGTGGACGACGATGTGGTTCGGTATGGGGGAACAGACCTAACTGACGAAGTAATTAAACGTTTGAAATAGGGGGAGATGCCACCGCATCTCCCTTTTGTCAATCCACACAACCTCTTAAAGGAGGTACCACATCCGAC
>DGYW01000029.1:49183-110852 GCA_002396805.1 Firmicutes bacterium UBA4996
TGGCAGGTAATTCTATTAGTTGCAGAGAATAGTCAGAGGATAGGAAAATAGAAGGGGGCATATCTCATGAAAAAATCATTTGGAATCATTCTGCTTGTTACCATTTTACTTAGTGTTTCCACTACAAGTATGGCTTCGCGGATCTTAACTGCGCCCACAGCGGATCTACTAGGTGTTGGCTTAGGCGAGCTAGATTTTAATTATCAGCGCGAGCGAGGTTCTCTAGAAGTAAATCTTGGGCTCCATCCTCAGGCAAATTTAGGTGTCCGTCAATATTTCGGGGGATCCTTAGTAGGTACTGCCAAAATAGGAATCTTGACCGAAGGAAAAGACAGACCAGGTGTGGCCCTTGGCGGCGAAATTGGCCTGGGTGAACAAAATTTCTATGTGGCCTTGAGCAAGCAGTTAGGTGCCCCTGGTTTACGCGGCCATCTAGCTTGGGGTAGCGGACGTTATTCCAGGGGAATGGGAGGCATAGGCTTAGTGCTCAATCCTGTACAAGTCAAGACAACGCAAGGCTGGGTCTTACCAACCACTTCCTTGGTTTTTGAGTATGATGGACGGGGTTTAAACGGTGGTCTAGTGGCCCAATTTAACCCCGAATTCCAAGGCTACCTCTCCACTTCATTTGGTCAGGGAGTGGGCTTTGGGCTTAACTATAAAGTGGAGTTCTAATGTTCTAGCAACAGGGAGGGGGCTATAGATGAGGATTTTCGATCGCTATATTGCACGTGAGTTTTTTGGGCCCTTCTTATTTTGTGTCTTTGGTTTCACTGTGGTCTTACTAAGTGGACTCCTTTTTCAACTAACCGACCTAATTTTCGTAAACGAGGTGGCCGTCTTTACAGTGGCTAAGATGCTGCTCTATCGCATACCTGGGACGGCCGTCATGACCTTACCAATTGCCACTTTGTTTGCTACCTTATTAGCTGTGGGGCGCTTGGTTCAAGACAGTGAAATCACGGTGATGCGGGGAAGCGGTGTCTCTTTTCCCCGGTTAATTGTACCCATTTTGGTCTTGGGACTCGTCATTAGTTTGCTTGCCTTTTGGGCCTCGGAGTATGTGGTGCCCCAGGCTAATCACAAGTTTGAAAACATTTTGCGTCAACTTATTTTTTCCGAAGGGATTCCTGTTGTGGAAGAAAATGTTTTCTTTCATGGTGGTGATGATCGATATTTCTATATTGGAGAAGTAGAGACCAAAACCAACGAGCTCAGAAACATCTTAATCTATCAATTAGGTACAAGTCAGTTTCCTAGCATCGTCAGTGCTAAGACAGGCATGTTTCAAAAGAATGTGTGGGTGCTCTTTGATGGAGTTACTCAGGAGTTAGATGATGATGGTTTTGTGCAATTTGAGAGTCGGTTTCAACGGATGGAAATAGTTACTGAACAAGAGGGTGAGATTTTTTTAGGCAATCAACGCACCGTAGATGAAATGAGCCGCAAAGAATTGGGAGAATATATCGAACGCTTTCAGCGCGGTGGACTGAAGGTTCGTTCCTATGTGGTGGACTACCACCTGAAGCTTTCTTTGCCTATGGCTTCCTTTGTTTTTGCTCTTTTTGGCGCCCCTCTAGCCTTAAGGGGAAGAGGCGGTCGTTCCTTTGGAATTGTGGTGAGCCTGATTATCCTACTCTTCTATTATGTAACCATTTCTGTTTCGCGGTCTTTGGGGATTAATGAGGTGTTCACTCCTGTTGTGGCAGCCTGGCTTGTTAATGTATTGTTTGCCTTGGCGGGTTTTGTCCTGTTGATTAAGGCCGACGGGCTGCGCTAGCGCTAGGATTGGGGAGATAGTATGTGTGTGCCCAGAAACAAAACTATAGTGGTGTTCCTGGCTTTGCTAGGGTTTATTCTCCTGCTTCAAGGCTTACCTAGAGTTGCTAGGGCTGAAGATACGCCCTCGCAAGAGGGGGTGCGCATTCTCGCGTCCAAAACCGGTTCTTATGATCTCGAAAATCAGGTCTTTGTGGGCTCAGGAGATGTGGAAATCAGTTATGGGGAGTTACTCTTGAAAGGGCAAGAGCTCTATGTTGATTTGCTCACAGGCGAACTGCAGTTGCAGGGTGCCGTAAGCCTTAATCAAGATGGTCAAGAAATTGTAGGAGAACTCCTCACATACAATCTGCAGACGGGGAAGGGCACTCTCAGTGAGACCCAGGCAGAGATCCCCTTGCCTGAAAACACAGGCACCATTTATTTGCGAGGGGACGAGGTTAGGTTAACGGACCAAAGCTATGGCGTCACTAACGCTCGTTTCACAACTTGTGATTTACCTACAAGTCACTTTCACCTAGCCACCAGGGAGTTAGAGGTGATCCTGGGCGAGAAAGTAATCATTAGGGGTGTCACCTACTATGAAGGGAAGATCCCCCTGTTTTATTGGCCCTATTTAGTTATTCCTCTAGATTCATCTGATCGGGATCGCTTCAATTTGCCCGTTCTTGGTTATGGGGAGCGGGAAGGTTATTACATGAAAAACACCTTCAATTATTATCTTAATTCCAAATCGTACGGACATCTATATCTAGATCTATTCAGTCGATTAGGTGTGGGAGTTGGCGCTCGTCATAATTACGATTTAGACAAATTGGGTAAAGGCTCTCTCTATCTGTACGGTATCCCCAGTCAAGCGGAGACTGAAAACCGCGTCATTAAGGGTGCCTTTAATCATGAAATACGGGGAAATACTTGGATATTACGCACAAATACCTCACACGAGAACTCATGGGAAAAGCGAGAGTCAAGTTCGGAGAACCGTTTTACCCTCACTTTGCCGAAGTCGTCCCTGGAAAGTTGGTACAATTATCGGGATAACCCTAAGACTACAGTGAAGAAATATCAGGAATATGGGGGTCGGTTGTCTCACCAAGTGACAGACCAGCTAAGTGTGAATCTACGGGCGAATCGGACCGAGCGGGAAACTACAGAGACTCTCCGTCTTCTGGATTACTTGGCCGAAGGCAATTATCGGCAGGGTAAGCATAATCTCAGCTTAGTTGTGCAACAACAATACAACCCGGACCTGTTAAAGACCACCACCCAGCCTTGGCGGAGTGTGCAACGCATTCCTGAGTTGAAGTGGGATGTGAGTGATCTTGGTGTGGACAAGGTTCCCCTCCGCTCTCAGGTTGTTGTGGGACGGTACGAAGAGAGGCCCTCTATGAATCGGGATACGAGGGTACTTGGCCAACTTAGCTTGAAACCACAGGCGTGGTCACCAACTTCGACTCTCAATTTGAACTATCAAGGAGATTTGGCTACTACCCTTTATGGCAGTGGTGGACAGCAAACCTGGGTCTACGGTCGAGTGACGTTAAATCAGAAGCTCACAGATGAACTCACCTTTTCCAGCACTTATAGTCAGAGGGAAGTGTGGGGGCTGACACCATTTTTATTTGATCGGCAAAAACCCCTGCAGGATCTGAGTTTTCGGTTAAGCTATACCGATTCCAAGTGGCGAGCCAGCTTAAATAGTAGTTACAATTTGAAAGCCAAGACTTTTGGTTTTTTGGTCCTGCAAAGTCACTGGCAACCTAATGAAGCGTGGGGTTGGGACTTATATGCTAATTATGATCTCAATCGACAAAAACTCCAGCGAGTAGTACCCATGGTAGAATATAATTCAGGGGAAGTGGATCTCAAACTAGGTGGCCGTTACTTGGTTGAACAGCAAGTCTTGGAACGGGTCGATGCTCGCTTTACTTTGCCTGTTGGGGAAACCTGGCTGGTGAGCTATGAGAGTATCTATGAACCACCAAAGGGCTCTTTTAGCCAAGGAAAGATCACTTTGACTAAAGATTTGCATTGCCGAAAGATCAGTGCTTCTTACGATCACGTGGGCAAGAGGGTGGCGCTACAATACACAATCAACGCCTTTCCCACTTTACCCATTGGTTGGGACTCCCAGGGGGGATTAGGCCTCTTCGATCTAGACCAAGTGTCGGAGATCATTGGGGGGATGGAGCCATGACGAAAACAAGAGTAGGACTAGGCCTAACTGCCCTTATGATTATTCTCGTTCTTACATTTCGCTGGTGGGTTAAGCCACCTCCACCCCAAGAGAGCATTCCACCAAGTGTAGAACTGGTAGAGTCGCGTTTAATTGGGAGGAAAGATGGAGTTAGACAATGGGAGATTTTGACCAAATCTGTGCTACAAGCAGATGAAGTAATTACCCTCAGTGATCTGGGAGAGATTAGCATTTTCCAGGATGAACAGCCCTATCTTTCTGTTTCCGCTCAGCGAGCAACCTGGCGGCGTAAACAAGATATTCTGGAGTTATTCGGGCCAGTGGTAGTAGAAGGGGAGGACCACTTTAGGCTAGAAAGTGAGCACCTGATCTGGGAAGGCAAGCAAGCAACCCTCACTTCACCGGGTCCAGTTCTCATCAATTGGCAAGAAATGGAACTTAGAGCCGAGGAGATGATACTGGAAACAGAAACAGACTTGTTGCGTTTACACCGTAATGTGGAGATCCGCGAAGGTCAGTTTGTGTTCCGACTCCAGCAGGCTGTGTATGATTTAGGGGCGGAAAGAATGGAGTTTTACGGGCCATTAGCACTAGAAACGGAGGTAAGTGAGGAGCATGAACAAAACTAGGATGTCTGTTTTATTGCTAGTAGTATTTTGCTGTGTGGTTGGGGTCAGGGGAGCCTGGGCGGCCACAAAAATGGGTACCTTAGAAATTACGGGGGTTTCTGAAGAAACAAGTACTGGGAATTATGATCCTCAGGGCGGGGTTTTTCAGGCAGATGTGCGGGAGTTTCCTGAGGCTTTAATTAATGTTAAATTCGAGGATCTTCAGTTGTCAGGTCAACAGATGGAATGGCGGACCAAGGATAACTATCTAATCTTCAGTACCGCCGCCAAGCTTCACAAGGATGACTTTAACCTAACCGCGGATGTGATTGAGTATTTTGGTGACGAGGAAAGGCTGGAGGCCGCAGGTAACGTGGTTGTGGTCACAGAAGATGCCACAGTTCATGCAGATCACTTAGTCTATGAGGAAAAAAGTGATGAAGCGTTGTTCACAGGTCAGGTTAGGGTTACCTTTACAGATGGCACCTTAGCAGGGGAGAAGTTCTTGATGCTTGTTGAAAAAGGTGAGCTCCGGTTTTTTGGTGCCTTTCAAGGGGAATTTAAGACAGATAGTAATTAATGACAATATTAGCGGGCATTACCACTTAAACCCCAGCTAGAACCCATGTTATAATTAGGGCACTAGGTGAGGAGGAAGGGTAATGCTCTCTTTTTTTCGGGATGGTTTTTATCAGGACCTGCTGATTTTATTGATTGTAACCATTATTGTAGGTGCCGTATTTTCCCAAGGAATTGCCTGGGCCATCGACACCTATTTTGGTGATACCCTAGATGGCATGATCGGTGAGTATGGAGAATATGATCTGGTTTTGCATATTCGGGATGAGGCTAAAGAAGCCGCCTTGCGAGAATTGGAGCGCATTGGTGATCAGTCCTTTCCCGGTTACAAACTGAACCAGACCTTAACTATCGCGGGACAAGCCAATTTCTTTTTTGGCCTCCCAGCAGAGTTTAGAACCAAAGAGGTTTTGGAGAGCATCACCTCCTATTTTGGCGCGGTTCCGGGTCTTAATGGGTATACTTTAATGGTGGAACCAAGTGTGCTCATTCGTGGGGTCCATCCCAGTGTGCGTCAGGAACTGCGGGAACAGTTGGAGGACTTACCTGGGGTAAAATTTACTGTGCGGGATGGGGCTAATCTGGTGATTGTTCTGGATAGCGAAGATTCGGTTCCACAAGTCACTAAACAGGTTCAGTCCCTATTGAAGCAATATCAAATCTTAGAATTACGTTTTCCCATGGGCTTTGAAGTGGATACTCAGCTCGTGGGTGATCAGGCTTTAGCTATCTTAGCGAACCAGCTAGGTGCCAAGAATCGTTACGAAAATGTCACTTCCGCGGAGTACGGAGAAGATTTAGATGCTTTTTTAAAAACCCTCGTAGAAATGCGGGATTTTCTCACTTCCTACGCATCTAAGGTACTGATAACTCCAGATCCCCAGGTGCGTCTCGCGGTGGGAGAACGTATCTTGTTTGCAGAGCCTTCCGATTCGAAAGAGGAGATTATTGTGGAAGTGACGGGAGTCTTTGGTGAGCTAATTGAAGGCATGATTGTGCAGGGACAACCTGTTCAATCTACTGATAAGCTAGTGCAATCGGGTTATCGCTACCTAGGTGATGGAAGCTTAGGCGAATATGTTGGGGAAGTAACGATTGAAAACGAACGCTATCGCTTGGCTTATGCCATTGATGAGAGTCTAAGGCTTTTGGAAGAATTAGAGGAACTGGCTGTACAAGCCAGTGAAGCAGTTGCAAACGGGGAGGCGGTTCTCACCACTTTCCAGGAAGCATTGATGCAACTTGAAGTATTACAAGTGCAAATGCATCAGCTTAATGAGGGAATTGCCCAGGGTGACAGTAAAGCCTCAGGAGAGCAATTCTTGGTCTCTTTGTTGCTGAATGGGCTCTTTCAAACTTTAGCTCAAGCCGCCATCAAAACGGGTGAAGGCTCCTTAGATTCCTTACAGAATCTAGATATTGAAGAAATGCGCCAAAGTCTTCTTGGCATCAGTGAGCAAATCGCTAATGTTCAAGCTATTGATGTGGCTGCGATCATTCAACAGATTGGTTTTGTGCGAGATACCCTACCAGATTTACGAGATGAAGAAATTGGCCAATCAATTCGTCTGATTAACACCTATTTAGGCGGCCAGGTGATTCCAGGAGAACGGATTCAGATTTTAGTTAGGGGCAGCCACTTAGATGAAAAAGAATTAGAGACGTTGTTTAGGAGCGAACTTGATAATCCCTATTTGCATACCTATTCAACTTCCGTGGGCATGGTAAATCCCGATGCCCGAGGTGAAATCTTCCGGATCCTCAAGGAAGTGCGCTCTATTGTAGCAGGTATGCTGTCAATCATTTTTACCCTCGTTGTTTTAGTTCTAGACCATGCTACCATCTTTAGCACTTTGAAGTTTCTCCGTTCCTGTGAGAAACCTATCAAAAGGCGCTTCTTGCGAATCTTTGACCCCCTTTTCCTTTTAGGGGGAGTAGTGGGTAGTATCATTTTGACCAGTGTATATTATTTGAGTCGTGCGCAGATTCCCTTAGTTACACTACCGGTTGTGCTACTGCTGGGTTTCGGTTTGGGAGTTCTAGTAGTTGTCTTTGCGGAGCGTTTTAGTCCTGTTCACAGCATGGAGGTAATGGCAGGGCAGTCACTTGGTTTATCTAATGTGCAGATAATGCGAGAAGTTGTTATTCCTCCTAGCCGTCCTGGTCTGATGAATTTGCTCAATCGTTGGAAACAGCAATTTTAAGGTGGTGAAAGCTATGTTAGATATAAAAGGACTACACAAGCACTATGGTAAAGTTATTGCCCTCGATGAGGTGGATTTGCAGGTGCACAAGGGTGAGACAGTGGTGATCATGGGACCATCTGGTTGTGGCAAGTCCACCCTAATTCGCTGTGTTAATCGACTGACAGAACCTGACGGAGGTGCGATCTACTTTAATGGCCAAAATGTGTTAGGTTTAAATAGCGTAGAGCTTCAGGGTTTGCGTCGCAATATGGGGTTTGTCTTTCAGCAATTTAATTTGATTGCTCGGCTGACCATCTTAGAAAATGTCATGTTTCATTTGGTCCTTGGTGGTATGGATCGGGATGAGGCCATCGTACTAGCTAAAGAGGCTTTAGCCAAGGTGGGTTTGGAATCAACGTGGGAGCGTAGGCCACATGAGTTAAGTGGTGGTCAACAACAGCGGGTGGGCATCGCCCGAGCCCTTGTCACTAACCCGGAGTTAATGCTCTGGGATGAACCTACCGCTTCTTTAGACCCGATTTTGGTCGGGGAAGTTTTAGAGGTGATGGAGGATTTGGTGAAAAATACTGGGACAACCATGGTGATTGTCACGCATGAAGTCTCTTTTGCCTTGAGAGTGGCCCAGCGGGTTGTTTTCATGGATCAGGGACGTATTGTGGAGGAAGGGTCACCCCAGAAAGTCTTGGAGAATCCCCAGTCTGAAATTGCCCAATTGTACAAGAAGCTCTTAGCAAGCTAGAGAGGGAAAAGAGGAAAAGTCGAATCAATGCCGAAAAATAATAGAAGCCGAGTTCAACTCGGCTTGCTTGGCATGAAGGAGGAAAAGTTACGTGTCAGAGGTGTTATCCATTGACCAAATTCGTGAACTCTTGCCTCATCGCTATCCCTTTCTATTAGTGGACCGAGTGTTAGAGCGCGAAGCAGGCAAGCGAATTGTGGGTCTCAAAAACGTTACAATCAACGAACCCTTTTTTCAAGGTCATTATCCTACAACACCGGTAATGCCAGGTGTTTTGATCGTTGAGGCCATGGCCCAAGTGGGGGGGCTAGCTGTGGGAGGTGCCTCCACCGCTGATGTCTTGCCTTTATTGGCGGCTATTGAAAAGGTCCGCTTTCGTCAGGTGGTTAAGCCTGGAGATCAACTGATCATCACCGCTACAGTGATTAATTCCCGATCTAGGGTGGTAAAAATAGCAGCCAGTGCAGAAGTGGATGCTAAGGTAGTGGCCGAGGGCGAACTGACCTTTACTTTGATTCCGAGGGAGGAGAGCTAAATGAATCCTAAGATTATGATTATTGGTGGAGACAACACTAGTGATCGTTTTGGCTCCGCCTTAGCGCGCAAAATGTTAGAAAAATGTCCTCAAGCCTCACTGTTTGGAGTAGGTGGGCCACTCATGAATGATGCGGGGGTCCGTTTACTTTATGACATTTCGGAGATGGTTAGCCTAGGAGTTTTTCAGTCTATTAAGGGATCTCAAGTCGTGAAACGGCTAATTAGGCGAGTTGTTGAGACAATGGATCAGGAACAGCCAGATTTAGTTTTGCAAATTGGACTACCTGTTTTTGGTTTTCGCCTCTTAGAGATTGCCCGAGCCAAGAATATTCCTGTTTTGTATTATTACACCCCTCTCAGTCGTGGACTGGCCAATGTCAAATTGAGTCATTTTCCCACTGTAGTGAATAAGGTGGCAGGGATCAGTCGTCATGAAACAGCTTTGTGTCAAGAAGCGGGGATCGATGTGGAGTTTGTCGGTCATCCTCTCACTGACCTTCTGGACTTTTCCCTTACTCCAGCAGCAGCCCGAGGAAGACTTGGCATAGAATCAGAGGATACTTCTGTGATCGCTGTATTGCCTGGAGCCCGGGAGATTGAAGTGAAAAACGTACTCCCTACAGTTCTAAAGTGTTTGGACCAGGTTACTGCGCACCATCCCGATGTGCAAATAATTGTGTCTCTAGCTCCTACCATTCGCAATGTGTTTATGGATCGTTTGTTGAAAGACAATCAAAGTGAGCGAATCAGGCTCGAACGGGATACTTATAGTGTGCTGCGGGCCGCAGATTTAGCTATTACTTCTATTGGTACCAGTTCATTAGAGGCCTCTTTGTTAGGTGTTCCCTCTTTAGCAGTTTACCGCGTGCCGTGTACTACGTATTTTGTAGATAAATTATTGGATCGTAAGCCTTATATGACCATAACCAATAATATTCTGCGAAAGACTGTAATACCAGAGTATATTCAGAGTGACTTTGGTCACGCCAAAATTGTGGAAGCAATCGAGCGACTTCTCTTTGATCAAGAGGCGAGAGCGGCCATGCTTAAAGAGTTTGAACAGTTAGAACATGAATTAGGAGCACCCGGTTCTGTGGAACGGGCTGCAGACCTAGTTTTAGAAATGGCTGGATGTGAAGAAAATGGAGCTCAGAGCTGAAAAACTTGTGAAAAGCTATGGTAAACGCACAGTAGTGCATGAGGTGGATTTTCAGGCCCAACGGGGAGAAATCGTGGGTTTGCTCGGACCCAATGGTGCTGGCAAGACCACTACCTTTTCCTTGATTGTGGGTTTGGGAAAACCACAGGGAGGTCGCATCTTTTTAGATGATCAAGACATTACTGATCTACCCATGTACAAAAGAACCCGCCTGGGTCTGGGTTATTTGCCCCAAGAACCCTCTGTGTTTCGCAAACTAACTGTAGAAGAAAACCTCCAGGGGGTGCTGCAATTACGCCAAATTTCCAAGGGGGAAAGGGAAGATTTGCTAGTTAGCTTACTCCAAGAATTTAATCTTGGCGAGGTGCGATATCAAAGAGGTAACCAACTTTCTGGTGGGGAGCGGAGGCGGACTGAAATTGCTCGGGCAGTAGCCCTGGATCCTGCTTTTTTGTTTCTCGATGAGCCCTTTGCAGGGGTGGATCCAATTGCGGTGGGGGAGATTCAGGAAATTGTGGCTCAGTTACGTAGCCGTAATCTAGGGATCATTATTACTGATCATAATGTGCGGGAGACTTTACGGATCACTGATCGAGCTTATATTTTGCATCTAGGTAAAGTCTTGGTTTCTGGTTCCACAGAGGAGCTGGCCCAAAACGCCTTGGCCAGAGAATATTATTTGGGTGCGAATTTCTCTCTATAGGGAGGTGACGGACCATGTATGGTTTTACCCTTATCTTAACGTTAGCCATAGTAGGTGGTGCCATTGCCTACATAGGTGATCGACTGGGGATGAACGTCGGCCGAAAAAAGCTGACGCTATTTGGTCTGCGCCCGAAACATACTAGTATTTTAGTCACGATTGTGACGGGGGTTTTAATTGCCTCTGCGTCCATCGGAGTGTTAACCATTGCCTCTCAAGATGTGCGCACAGCGTTGTTCAGGATGAAAGAGATCCAAAGTGACTTGGCTGTTATGCAAAGGCACTATGTAGATATGGAACTGCAGAGGGACACGGCCCAACGCGAACTTCGAGAGGCCGAAGAGCATGTGAGCGAAGCCTTGGCCAGTTATGAACAGGTGATCTTAGCTTTAAAAGAAGCGGAAGCGGAGGTACAACTACAGAAGCTTTCGATGGAAGAAAATGAGCAGACGATCGCTGAAATGGAAACCCACATTGCCAGTCTTCAAGCGGAAGCCACTGCTTTACTAGCGGAAGTGGCCGAACTAGAGGTGAAGACGGAAGAGTTGCGCCAGAGTTACGATCTTGTTTATACTGCTTTTGGTCAAATTCGGGAAGCGAATATTGCTTTTAACGCCAGCGAAGTGATTTTGACCACAGTGGTGAAAAAAGGCCTGTCCAGGGATGAAATTAAGACACGTCTAGAGCAGTTTATGCTCGAAGTGGATGACGTGGCCTACCGGCGGAGTGCTCGGGTGCAAGAAACGCAGAAACAACCTGAGAATTACCGGGCGATTTTTTTACAGCCTGGGGTAGTTGATCTTGCTGTAGAGCATCTGTTGCTAGCTCGTGGAGATGTAATTGTGCGCGCTGTTAGTGAAAGTAACACTATTCCAGGTGTGCCTGTAGTAGTTTATTTAGAGAATTACCCTGATCAAATGGTCTTTTCTAAAGGCACTGTTCTAGCAAGTGGCACTTGGGATCCCAAGAGTGGAATTGAGATGGACCAAGTAATTCTTCAGATCCTCAAGGAGGCCAACGGTACGGCTTTAGATGCGGGTATGGCCTTGAGCGAGGAGAGGGGCGTGTCGGTGCTACTCCCTGGAGATGATTTTTTGGATGCTATTTTCGCCTCCAAAGATATCCACAAGCCAGTACAGGTACGTTTGGTTGTATCAAAGGACACTTGGCGCTCCACCACTCCTGTGCATGTCTATTTGGAGTTAATCCCCTAAAAGTCCAAAAAATGCCACTTTACCTAAAGCAGGGATTTTCGGTCGTTTGTGGAAATTAGTAATCGCCAAAATCCTTGTTCTATGTTACAATATTAATTGGGAAGTCATTATCTTCCAGAGATGTAAACGCTCCAAATCCACCCTTTTAGCTTGAAAAAGATAAAAACAGGGAAGGATTTGGGAAAGGCGTAGCGAATTACATCTTAATGCAGTGTCCAATTTTCAGTATCTTACAAGTTAGGTCGGTGGGAAAGGAGGTGCCCGAGGTTTCCGCCAACTGGGGATGCTGAAGGATGAATGCACTCTTGAAACGTACGAACATGAGGGAACAAGGAGACTCGTGGGAAGATGTTCAAGAGCGTTTTCGTCAACATATAACTACAAGTAAACAAACCGAAACCAAGGGGGTAAAATGAATATGAAATTTAAGAAACTCGCTCTAGTATTAGTCGTTGTTCTAATGGCTAGTACATTAGCACCTGTATTTGCTAAGAGTCCTTTCGCTGATGTTCCTGCCGATCACTGGGCATATGATTCTATTGTTGAATTAGCTGCTGCCGGCTTAATCGAAGGATATCCAGATGGAACTTATGGTGGTTCCAGAATGATGACTCGTTACGAAGCTGCCATGGTTTTCGCTCGAGCTCTAACTCGTTTAGAAAATCAAATTGCAGACACCAACGTTCTACCTGAGCTTGACAAGATTAAGGCTGAATTGATGGCCGAAATCAAGGCTCAAATGGCTGCTATGGATAAGCCAGTGGTAGAGACCAAGGTAGTTGAAAAGGTTGGCGTAGTTGATGAGGAGACTCTCGCTCGCGTTCGCGCCGCTGAAATCGCTGCTGAAGGTTTAGAAGGTGACATTGCTTACGTTGAAGCCAGAGTACTTGGCCTAATCGATGGCATTCGCTATGACGTGAACAAACTCCAAGAACAGGTGGATGCTCCAGCAGTTGAGCAACCATCCATGGAAGAAATCGAAGCACTAATCGCTGCTAAAGTACAAGAAGGTATTTTAGAAGCTGCTCTAAGTGCTAAAGAAGTAGTAAAAGAAACCACCGTTGTAGAAAAGGTTGTTTCTACTACTCCTGAGCTAACTGAAGAAGATGTAG
This sequence comes from Firmicutes bacterium UBA4996, assembly GCA_002396805.1. GTDB lineage: Bacteria > Bacillota > Limnochordia > Darwinibacteriales > Darwinibacteriaceae > UBA4996. The sequence goes on from DGYW01000029.1 coordinate 62,018, forward strand.
AGCTCATCGCTCAAGCTATGATCGCTCAACAACTTCAACAGTACGAACTCTTGATTGTCCGTGCTCTCCGTGAAAATGCTGAGCAAACCGAACGCATCGAAGCTTTAGAAGCTGCTCAAGCAGAACTCGCTACCAAGGAAGAATTGGCTGAAGTCAAGACCGCTGTTAAGGCTCTTGAGAAGATCAAATTAGGTGGAACTCTCGAGTTAAAGGCTGACAGTTACGATGAAGACGAAGACCAGCACAGGTATGAGTACGCCCAAACCGCTAATCTGAACCTTAACATCAAGGTTTCTGACACAGTAAATGTTAAGGCAATTGCTAGCGGAAGCATTAAGCCAAATGAAGCTGCTCCTTTTTCTATGAGCACTTACGGAGTAGATGTAACTTCCGAGGGCTTAGCTAAGCGCTTGCTTGTAGGTAAACGTGTTGTGACTGGTCCTGAAGTTAATTCTCGCTTCGGTTCCTATGTATTGGCTCCGCTCGGTGGTTCCTATCGGTACCAGTTTGCCGGTTTAGCAGATCTAGATGTTGTTGAGGGTTTGACTGGAAACATCTTGCTTGCTTCTCCTAAGGCTGGTGTTGAAGAGGACATTATCGTTGGTTTAGGACTAAAGTATAAACTAAGCCCAGCCTTTGGTGTTAAAACCGCAGTCACTGGTCTTAAGCCTTTTGACAAAGCTGTACCAACTGCTAAAGCACTTGGTGCTGGCATCTTCGGTGAAATCGCCAAGGTCAAATACGACGGAGAGTTTTCTTACGACAGAAATGCAACTGCTGATAACATGCTCTTTGGTGGTTCTTTAAGTACCAAGCTTGGTCCTGTTAGCTTGAGTGGCAAGTACGTTCAAGCTCAAGACAACTACGGTGCAACTGGTAGTTTAGTTAAGAGACCGTTTGTTGAAGACAGTGCTAATCTTTTAGAACTTGGTGCAGGTGTTGAGTTCCTCGGTATCGATCTTGATGGGACTTTCTACCGTGAAGCCAAAGAAGCAACTGAGACCGCCAAGGCTTACAAACTCGGTGCTTCTGCAGGTTTCGATTTAGTTGTACCTGTTCGTGTAGCTGCCACTTATGCAGTAAATGACAAGGCTGCTGAAGAAGACAAGAATGCCAGCGAAATCAAGTTGGCTGTTGGCCCAGAAAAGGCTCCCGAACTTGGCTTTAATTATGGCGCAAGCTTTACTATGATTAAGAACAAGATTAAAGATGATAAATGGAAAGTTGCCGGCAATTACACCGGTGAAGCTGAGAACATCGTAGCAGCTAACCTAGGTTATAAATTTGACCTACGTGGTGCTGTGATCGGCTTAGGCTATGGCGCAACTTACACCATGCCTGTTGAGTCTGCGAAAGAAAAGACTCTGAAGCACAAAGTCGACTTAGGTTATGACTTCACTAAAGACGTGAAGCTGACCCTGGGTAGTGTCATAACACAGACTCTATCTGAACCAATCGACAACCTTGTTTCTTACAATGCAGGTCTATCTGTGAAGTTCTAGGTAATGAACGAAGGATTAAGACCCTCCTCACGGAGGGTCTTTTTTTACCCTCAGAAGGCTGCTTAACAATTCGAAACTTATGTCTAGGGTGGGTGATGAAATGGTAGTGTTAGCCATAGATCCAGGGAACGAAAAATGTGGTGTGGCTATTGTGGCTGGTGGTTCAGTATCGCTCCAGGAGGTACTAGAAAGGCAGGGGTATGCTGCCTTTTTGCAGAACGTTACTAAGAAGTATGATATTGACCACGTTGTCATTGGTGATGGGACGCGATCAAGTGACTTTCTGCGTGAGACTAAGCAATCGTTTCCTGACTTAGAAGTAACCGTAGTCGATGAGAAGTTTTCCACCGAGGAGGCACGGAGCAGATATTGGTTAGAACATCGGCCCACTGGTTGGCGTCGTTTGCTTCCCACGAGTATGCAGGTTCCACCTGAGCCTTATGATGATTATGTGGCGGTGATTTTGGCGGAGCGTTTTATAGCCGGCAAGGCGTAGGAAACTCTTGGAATTGTGTGAAAAAAGCAGGTTTTTAGGGGTCTTTGGAGAAATAAACCAAGACCTGTAAGTATATATTTTGGAGAGGGGGGAGAGTATGTCACGTCTACGAATTGGGGTAGTCTTAGTCGTTATTTTGTGTCTTGGACTTCAGGGCGGCCTGGCTGTGGCAAGCTCTCCCTCTGGTGTGAGTGTTGTGACCCAGGATTGGGCCTATAAGGCCATTGAAGATTTAGGGAGCGGTCGTCAGATTGCCGGCTTAGCTGTTCCCACCGAAATGAACCGTAATCAAGGGGCCCTTTTGGTGGCTCGTCTCTTACAACACTTGAGTGGCGATGATCATCTGGAATCACGCCGCTTTGGCGTAAGCAAAAACGTCTATCTAGACAGCATGATTTTTACTTACAATCAGCGTGTAACTCCAGAACAACAATTTACAGCAACCCAAGTAGAATTACTGTATCGTTTAGTGTTGGAGTTTCGTCCAGAACTAGAGATCTTGGGCTATGCTATTCAAGATTTTAATTTCCTTTATGACCAGGCTTGGCAGCAAGCTACCGATGGTCTTTTTGCTAAACGTCCACTTCTCTATTCAGAGCAGGCAGTATCAGCAGCACGCAAGCTGGAAGAAGAGCGGCGAGCATCTAGTCAGCTCTTCAGTTTTGCGCCGCAGACTGCCCACGAAGAGGAGGCTATTGCAGAATTGTCTATTCCCACTCTGGAACCAAGGAGCCTCTGGACAGGACACGTCTCTTCACAGGTCCGTAATCTCCCGCCCTCTAGTAGTTTGTTGGTTCAAGCTCCCGAGCCGGAGCCTAACACCTCCATTCACATTGGCGGAATTGAGGTAAGTGGTGGTATTCGGCCAGTACCCAGTGGCACTCAGCCCAGCGAAAAAGCGCCTCCCACTGAGGGAGGAGCGGCCTACGGGATTTCCGTAAAGCTAGGTGATTTGGCTTTGAAAACAGCGGTGGATCATTTGGTTACAGACTCCTCACAGGTAACCAAAATCACGGGAACTTCGGTTGATCTTAACTTGGATTGGTCAGACCTATTTACGCTTAGTGCAGGATACAGGCAGCTGGAGGTACCGCGAAATCTTTCCGGGTGGGAAGATGTACCCCCATTAGTTACCTCTTTAGGGGTTGAAGTGCCTATAACTAGAGGTACAGTACACTTAGGTGTAACCCAAGAATGGCCAAAATTTACTGTAGAGGAAGGAAACGGGGACCTTGATGATGAATTAGGTAAAGCGAAAAATATTGCTGAGCTTGGTTTAAGTTACGAGTTTGAGAACGACAGCTCCTTGCGTTTTAATTACAAGTTTATTGACTTCAGTAATGTGGAACAAGGCCATGGGGCTAGTGCGGAGTTTTCCATAAAATTCTAGATCTTGGAGGGGTTCAATCTTGAAAAAACCTATCTCAATTCTTTTGTCGGTGCTTTTGGTATTTACAATCATTCCGCAAATGGCTTGGGCTAACGTTACCCCATTAGGTTCGTTAGTAAATGTTGAAGTTCTGCTGTATGGAGAAGCACAAGAAGGCTCTCTTTTAGAGCGAATCGAAACGATTGAAATGGATATCTATGGTGAAAAGCAACAAGGCGCAGTATTAATGCGTATCGATCAGGTACAAGGATTTTTGCAAAGTTCAGAAGGCGAGGGGGGTCTCCAATTACGCTTGAACTTGGCAGAGTGGGGATTCGCCTATAGCTTCTCTTCGGGAGAACCTTTAATTCATCGACTTGAGAACCTAGAGACTGTCCTGTATGGGGCTCCCCAAACTGGAGACATTGCCCGAAGAGCTGAGACTCTCATGATGGACATTTGGGGGACAACTCGTTTAGACACTAAAAAGGTGACTCTTCCGGCCCAAAGCTTAGTAAAAATCACCTTGTTAAAACCAGTGGACTCGGGTAAAGCCCAAGTCGGTGATGTGGTGGATTATCGGGTCGTTGAAGATGTGATGGTGGACGGCCGCGTGGTAATTCCTGCAGGTGTGATTAGTCAAGCGAAAGTAACAGAGGTCAGTTCAGCCGGGCGCCTAGGCAAGGATGGCCGTATTGTAGTTGACTTTGGTAGGATTAGTTCTCTAGATGGCACCTCGGTGCGGTTAAGAGTCGATGAAAGAGCGACTCAGGAAAACAAATCCTTAGAGTTGGCAGCAGGTGCAAGTATGGCTGGAATCGTGTTGTTAGGACCTGTAGGTCTTGTTGGTGGCTATTTTGTGAAAGGTAAAGATGTGAAAATAGAGGCTAACACCCACTTTTACGTCGAGACCGAGCGTGCTATTCCCTTATCTGGTTTTTATTTTCGACCAGCACAAAATTAGTTGGTGGCCGATTGAAATGTGTTTTGAGAACCGCGGTCCGAAAGGTTCCTCGGTTCTCATTTCTGTTCTGGAGTGAAGTTGTTTAGGGATTAATTTGTGATATGAGGTGTTTGGGTCAGATGAAGAATGCACGGACAAGCCTGTCATTGATACTACTCTTAGTCTTCGTTTTTCTTGTGGCAATTCCCAGTGAGGCCACTGAGTATTTGCTCGGTGTAGGTGACGTTTTGCGGATTTCCGTATGGGGTCATGCCGAACTAACAACAGAGGTGGCTATTCGCCCCGACGGTTATCTTACCTTTCCCTTAGTTGGTGATCATTGGGCGGTAGATAAAACTACTCGCCAGTTGAGTAGAGAACTCCAGGATATCTTGGCAGAATTTGTCATTAATCCACAGGTAACTGTCATTGTAAGCCAATTCCGTACACTCCAAGTGCAGGTCCTAGGTGAGGTGCGCAGCACTGGTTACTATCAGCTAAAATCTGGTTCCCGTCTGTTGGATGTTCTGGCGCTTGCTGGGGGTCCCACAAAGACAGCGGATTTAGATCGAATTTCAATAACACGCTATGTCCCAAACTCTTTGGGTCAGGACCGCACCGAAGTTCTCCAGATCAATGTGAATGATTTTATAAGTAATGGTTCCTTAGATGCAAACCCTCTAATTTCTAGTGGTGATATGATTTTTGTGCCCACTTCTGGGCGTGCCACAATTTTTGGTGAAGTAAGGCAACCAACTAGCTATGATCTCCAAGGTGGTCTGGATATATTAGACCTTCTGGCCTTAGCTGGTGGTGCTTTGGATTCGGCGGACCTAGAGCGGGTGGTTGTCACCAGCCAAACAGATGATGGACCTCGAGAAATAACCCTCAATGTTCAAGAACTCTTGTCTGGCCGAGGTAAGGCAATCCAGATTAATCCCGATGATGTAGTGTTTGTGCCGAAGAAACAACAAGTAATAGTGTTAGGTGCCGTTAGGGCACCTGGGTTATATGTTCTAAACAAGGAGACACATCTGGTTGACATTCTTGCTCAAGCCGGTGGAGTGTTGCCCAGTGGAGATGCTAGTAGCGTTTCTATCACCAGAAAGTACGGAGCAGATCAAGAAATGGTGTTAGTCAATGCTCTTCCTAGTTTGACCGGCAAGACAGGTGGCGAAAATCCGCGTCTCCAACCAGATGATCTGATTTTTGTACCAGAAGGGTATCAAAATGCCTTGGTCTTAGGACAGGTCCGTACACCTGGCTCATATCTAGTAAATGAGCAGACTAGACTACTAGATTTACTGGCACAGGCCGGTGGTACCCAGGAGCTTGCAGGCGAAAAACTCGTATTGACAAGGGCCGGTGTGGCCAAAGAAATCGAGTTAGGGCCTTTAGAGCGTTTGGGGTTGCAAAACGAGCAAGTGCTCCCTGGCGACGTATTGTACATACCAGAGGGTCGCAAACAAGTTCTAGTTTTGGGAGAAGTACGGAATCCCGGGTATTTCCAAATCCGTTCAGGTGATCGTTTTCTTGACGCCATTGGCATGGCAGGGGGACTAACACCGCAAGCCGACGAGGGGCAAATTTCTCTAAGCCGCCGAACAAATGCTGACACTGAAATTAGCATGATCGACTTCGGGGAGTTGACGAAGAATCGCTTTTTACAAGACAATGTTCTTCTCCAAAGTGGAGATGTGATTATTGTTCCTAAAGGCGATCGAGGTGTGACCGTGTTAGGTGAAGTAGAAAGACCAGGCTATTATCGCTTCGAGTCCGGTGATGGTCTCTTAGATGCCATCATGCTGGCAGGAGGATTTTTGGAAAGTGCCCATGAAGAGCAGGTCTCTTTGAGCCGTCAGACGGAAAAGGGTACCGAGGTTACTATAATCGACTTTAGCAGGCTTATGGAACAGAAATATCTGGAAACAGATTTAGCCTTGCAGGGTGGCGACGTGATCATGGTTCCTAAGAGCGACCGTAGCGTATTAGTTCTAGGTGAGATCCGCTCCCCAGGTTATTATGTATTCTCCAAAGGTCAACGTCTGTTGGATATTGTGGCGCGAGCTGGTGGATTCACCGAAGAAGCTCAGCCCGAACAAGTGGTAATGACTAGACAAACCAATGATGGAGTTGACACTGAAATTCTCAACCTAAATCACCTAGAAAGTACTAACGGCAATATTGTGCTACAGGGGGGAGAGATTATTTCGGTACCCAAGGCCAATCGCATGGTTTTGGTCTTTGGCGAAGTAGTCCGGGCCGGTGCCTATACTTTGCCACCGCAAGGGCGTCTATTGGATGTCTTGGCCCTGGCCGGAGGCTTACAATCTAATTTGTCGGGGCAAGAGGTTGTGCTTACCCGTCAGTCCAACTCTGGAGAACAGATCTGGCAGGTAGGATTTGAGCAGTTGATGTCTGCCCAAGGCGAACACAACTTGTCCTTAGTGGGCGGCGATGTAGTCTATGTGCCCGCTTCCAAGAACCAGATCCTAGTCTTAGGTCAAGTAAAGAATCCAGGCGTGTATAACTTACCCTTGGGCGCTCGAGTCTTAGATGCTCTGGCCCTAGCTGGTGGTCCTTTAGAACGTGCTGCCTTAGAAAATGTGGGTATTTATAGAGATGGGTCCCTCGATGGTTCGGAGCTTGTAGTCATGGGTAGAGATAAGGTGTTATTTAGCGGCGACGCCAAGGAAAATCCTCTACTTGAAGCGGGAGACATTATCTATGTACCTGAAACTAAAAAGCCCGATTGGACAAAGATTTTCGGCTTCATTGGCGGCTTAAAAACGTTTAAAGATTTAATGGGCTTTACTTGGTAGGGGGGGATTCACATGGAAATGGAAGAAATGGACTTACGAGAATATTGGGAGATTATCGTCAAGAAGCGGCTACTTATTGCTCTAGTTTTCTTTGTGACCGTCCTGAGCGTTACTGTCTACAGTCTTTTGGCAACGCCCATTTATGAGGCTACTACAACTGTAATTGTGCGAGACCAAAGTGGGAGTTCAGCCATGATGCTTTTTGATCCCACTGGTGGAATGGGTAAAAACTCCACTCAGAATTACATTCAGATCATGAAGAGTCGCACAATACTAGAACAGGTGCGTTCCACAGCTGGTTTAGATGATATGAGTATAGCCTCCTTAGAGAAACGTCTGACTATTCAGCCGGTACAAGGGAGCGACGTACTAAAAATTAGCATGCAATCACCTGATCCAACAGAGGCCCAACTCTTTGTGGACACCTTAGCTGACATCTTTATTGAATGGAACCGTCTCTATCGTCAGGAGGATCGCCGAACGGCTCGCCTCTTTATTGAGTCTCAATTAGAGTCAGTATCAGAAAGTCTGGAGATGGCCGAAGAGGAATTGCGCATCTTCAAAGAGCAGGAAAAGGCCTTATCTCCTTCTCAAGAGACCATTGCCGGAATTAATCAACTCGCCTCACTCGAGGCTAGCCTGTCCCAGGTACAGATCGCTAAGAGTGAAACTACGGAAAGAATAGAACAGATTCGCACTAAATTGGTTGAACAAGAGGAGACTCTAATTTCCTCTACCACCATTGGTGAGAATCGCTTTGTGACGGAATATAGAGCGCGTTTGGCTGACTTAGAAATTGCCCTCTCAGGTGCAAAAGAGAAATACACCGAACGGCATCCTTCCGTACTAGCATTGCAGGCTGAAATCGCTGATGTGAAAGAGAAGCTCACAGAACAAGTGGAGCGAGTGATTGGCACCGAGACTAGAAGCCTTAATCCGATTCATAGGGAACTCTACGCTAGTGTTATCAGCCTAGAAGTTGAATTGATGGCGTTACAGGCAAGGGAGGCAGCCTTAACTAATCTGGTTCAAGAAAGTGAAGAAAGGTTGAGCTCCTTACCGGCCAAGGAACTAGAATTGGCACGACTGATGCGAGATGCGAAAGTCCTCGAGGAACTCTACATCATGCTCAGAACCCGCAATGAGGAAACCAGAATTGCTGAAGCAATGCAGACCGCTGACGTCCAAGTAATTGATAGTGCTCTTTTGCCTGAGAATCCTGTGAAGCCACGGGTCAAGCTAAATATTGCTATTGGGGCAGTCTTAGGAATGTTTTTGGGAGTTGGCGTGGCCTTTCTAGTGGAGTTTATGGATACCACATTGAAGACGAAAGAAGATGCGGAGAAGCTACTGGGCATCCCTGTTCTTGGCCAAATTCCTGATTTTGACCTGATAGACAATAAGCAAAGACGACGCTTTTTTGGTTAGTGAAGGACGTGAGAGTAGTGAGTAGAAAAGCAAGTAAAGCTAATTATAACGAACGCTCCTTGATTGTGCACGATGATCCTAAGGCAATTGGTTCAGAGGCTTTTAGGACTTTGCGAACCAATCTTCAGTTTACTAGTCCCGATCAAGAGTTGAAGAGCATTCTGATTACTAGCGTAGGGCCTGGTGATGGCAAGTCCACGGTCTCGGCGAATTTAGCCGTGGCTTGGGCCCAATCGGGAAGTCGGACGGTTTTGGTGGGCTGCGATTTACGCAAACCCGTCGTACACCACATCTTTTCTGTTAGTAATGCACCTGGATTGACAGGTCATTTGACAGGACAAGCTAGTTTAGAAGAGGCGATTAAGCCTAGTAAGATTCAGGGATTAGACATTATACCCGCTGGTCCAGTGCCACCTAACCCGGCTGAACTATTGCAGTCTAGGGCTATGAGCACTACCGTAGCGAGGTTACGGGAGCTATATGATATTATCATTTTTGACGGTGCTCCTGTCATCGCGGTTACCGATGCCGCGGTTATGGCTAGTCAAGTGGATGGTACTGTCTTGGTAATTAGGGCCCACGAGGTGCCCAAAGATGTGGCTTTGCATGCTAAGACCTTATTGGATCAAGCTAACGCTCGCCTCTTAGGTGTGGTATTAAATGGTGTACGCCCGCAAGATCAGAAGAACTACCACTATTACTACTACTACGACGAGTCGGACGAGGCCATATGATTGATCTACACACTCACATCTTGCCGGGGGTTGACGATGGGGCGGTAGATTTAGAAGTGTCGTTATCCATGGGACGTTATGGGGCAGAGGGTGGTCTAAATGTGGTGGCGGCCACACCACATTTTTACCAGATTCCCGACTGGAATCTAGTGAAAAAGAAGGTTGCAGAGCTACAACAAGAATTTGACCAGGCTGAAATTCCACTGAAACTTGTTCCTGGGGCCGAACTAATGATCGATTTGGATCTTCTGGAGCTGGATACCATGGAGATTCCCACTTACGGCGATGGGGGAAAGTTTTGTCTGATTGAGCTTCCTTTGCAGCAGATTCCTATGTACACCGAGGAAGTTATTTTTAATCTGCAAACGCGGGGGATTACCCCTATTATTGCTCACCCTGAGCGGTATGCTGCAGTAGTGGAGGACCCCAACCTAGCTTTGGAATGGATTCGCCAAGGATGTTTAATTCAGATGAATGCCGGTAGTATTCTGGGCAGATTTGGGAGTAAGATTCTGGAGACAGCCGAGATTATGCTCACGCATCAAATGGTACACTTGGTGGGTAGTGATGCCCATGGGTTTGAGCGTCGTCGGCTTAACTTACCTGAAGCTAGAGATGCACTCAAAAATATTGTGGGCTCAACTGTAGCACGGCATTTAACGGAGACAAACCCCGATTTAATCCTCAAGGGTACTTTTCAAGCAACAGCTAAGCCACAAGAATATCGAAAGCGCAAGCGTTTTCTCTTCTTTTAAAAAAAACCGGCAAAAGACCTTCTACCGAATAGGCCAACCTGGTTCTTCGTATATTAAGACCAGGGGGTGAAGTAGTGGTCATCTGTCGATACGCCCACACGAAACAGGATGGTTGTGGCAAATTGGAGTTTTATTGCTCCAGATTTAGTTGGCGCATGGATCTGGATTTCCTCGAAAGATGTAAATCCTGTTCCGAATACAAGCGCATGTAGGGTAGATCCCCACAGTGGAAGGGGAATAATTGAGTTGGTCCAATGGTTGATTGTTCTGGTTTACGTAGGCGCCCTCTTTGTTTTCGCAGGTCAAGAGGCCTCTAGTGCTGGTTTTACGAGTCAGTTATTAGCTAAGTGGTTACCGCAGCTAACGAGTGCCCAGATTAGAAGTTATGTGGTAGTGGTTCGCAAGACTGGCCATGTGGTAGCTTATGGTTTATTAACTCTGATGGTGTATTACGCGGCCCTGAAGACCAGTAAGTCTCGAAAAGGCGCCCTACTTTTTGCCGTTGGATTTGCCTTTTTAGTAGCTTTTTTAGACGAACGCTACCAAAGACGAATGCCTCATCGGACAGGTTCTTGGCTCGATGTTGCCATTGATGGTCTTGGGATCGGCTTGGTGGCCATCAGTATTTTGGTAGGAACTAGGATGAAAAATAAGCAATATGTGGAGGTCATGGAGGATGTTGAAGACAAATCTTGATAAGCTAGTCAAGCTCTCGGTACAGGGACAGATCACACCGCCCTTGCAACGGGGTGCTTATCGGGTGGATCGGGAGGGGGTTCCTTTCGTTTTACCTGGTACAGGTGGAATCAGCTACAATGTGAAGGTTGGTGATTCGGCTTTTGGTTGGGCCGGAGATCATGTTGAACCGTGCGTATCATCGGCTGCCACCATCGATGATCGGGGTAGTGCTAAAAACCAGGCGTATAATACCCTATCTTGTGTGGGTAATGAGGCAGTAGTGATTTCTGGAGATGCTAAGGGCGCCAAGGGTGTTGTTACTGGAACCCACGGTGGTATTGAGCATGTGATCATTGATTTTGCCGATGAGGATCTGGACAAGATGGTCATTGAGGACAAAATCTTGATTAGAGCCTTTGGCCAAGGTTTGGAGCTCTCAGATTATCCGGGTATCACCGTGAGAAATTTGGACCCAGGGCTTTTGGATAAGCTGGGGATCGAAGAGCAGGATGGTCAATTAATTGTGCCTGTAGTGGGTAAGATTCCTGCCAAGTTAATGGGTTCAGGGATTGGTAGTGCTTCTACCGCTTCTGGAGACTACGATATTACTACAACAGACCAAGAAGAAATCAAAGCTTTAGGCATCGACCAGCTGAAGTTTGGAGACTTGGTAGCCTTGGAAGATTCCGATAATCGTTTCGGTCGTAGCTATCGCCGAGGCGCACTCACAGTTGGTATTATCGTTCATTCTGATTGCTTATTGGCAGGGCATGGTCCTGGGGTTACGACCCTATTTACTGCCATAGATGGTAGCTTGGGTGTTCGTCTAGACCCTAATGCTAATCTCGGAAAAATGCTAAAAATTGGTCGTTATCGTTAAAGGAAAAAGCCCCTATTGTATGCAATAGGGGCTTTTAAACGGTCTTTCTGAGGAGTGCCTGTCTTTCATCGGCACTGACATGTACAGGCTCTTCATCGGTTTCAGACTTAATTTTGATGCCGGCAGCCTCACGTAACAGGGCATTTTCCAGTTTTAAACGCTCAATCTCAGCTAGTAACGCATCTAATTCTTTTTGGCAAATGGGCACAGCAAACGCTCCTTAAGGGATTCTACCATTCGATTCGGCAAAAAACTAGGTTTCCCTGCAAAATGCCAGAAATCTAAAACAACTTTTTCGAATTTAACATTAGGCATTCTGTTTTCTCTAGAGCTTCCTCAATCAACCCGGCCACATCTAGCTCATGTTCAGCCCTTAGCACTTGTTCAATAGTTGGCCTGGTGGCAGGGTTCTTCGGAACAAATACTGTACAGCAATCTTCATAGGGCAAAATGGAGGTTTCGTAAGTCCCGATCTGTACCGCTAGATCCACAATCTCCTGCTTATCAAGGCCAATTAGAGGACGATAGATTGGGGTAGAGGTAACAGCGTTAATCGTATGAATGCTCTCCATAGTCTGGCTGGCCACTTGACCGAGGCTATCCCCAGTTATGATAGCATACGCTCGCTCTCGCTCGGCTAGCTCGGTTGCAATTCGCAGCATAAACCTGCGCATGAGCGTGATGCTCAAAGATGGATACGAACTCTGTTGCAGAGCTTTTTGGATTTCAGTAAAGTACGCAATCCATAGCTTAAGAGAGCCCTGAGCGTTGTAGTGACTGAGTTGGCGACCTAATTCTATTACCTTTTCTTTAGAACGTTCCGATGTGAAGGGGTAGGAGTAAAAATGCAACCCTTCAACATTTACACCCCGTTTCATAGACAAAAAGCCAGCTACGGGACTGTCAATTCCACCGGAAAGCAATAATATGCCCTTTCCAGAAGAGCCCGCAGGTAACCCGCCCAAACAGGGTATAACTTGGGAGTATAAAAAGGCTCCTTCTTGGCGCACTTCCACATGAAGAATGAAATCGGGATTATGCACATCTACCGTCAAATGGGAAAAGTTATGCAGAACATGTCCCCCTAAGGCATTACTCAGCTCTGGGCTGGTTAAGGGAAATCTCTTGTTGGGCCGTCGGGTCTCCACTTTAAAGGTGCGCCCCGGCGTATCTTGGATCACCAAGGTGGCCCCTTCTTTGATCTGTTCTAGATCAAGTTCTCGCTTGAGAACGGGGGACACGGAGACGATCCCAAAAACTCCTTGCAGGCGTTGGGCCAGTTCTTCCCAATTATCAGACGTCTCTAGATAGATTCTTCCGAAGGTTTTTGTTATGCGCCCGTGGGGGAGATCGTTTATGCTAGAACGGATATTTCCTAAGAGAATATCCTCAAAGATCTTGCGATTACGTCCTTTTAGACTGAGTTCACCATAGCGGATTAAAAGCAAAGGATACACTGCAGCACCTCACATATAAATACTGCGAATTTCTTCAACAGTTTCTTTTAGACTATAAACCACGTACTTAATTTGGTCAAGGGTTAGTTGGGGCCCTAGGCTGAGGCGAATGGCGCCAAGGATTTCCTCCTGGGGCAGGCCGATCGCCTCTAGCACGTGGGACGCACCTTTTCGTTTGGAGGAACAGGCAGCTCCCATGGACACGAAGATCCTTTTTTGCTCTAGAAAATGGACTAGCACTTCACCACGAATCCCCAGAAAACTTACATTGAGTAGATGAGGCGCTCCATCTTCCGGACTATTGATGCGCGAATTGGGAATACTGCTAACCCCTGCTAGGAGAGTTTTCCGTAAAGTAGCCATCTGTGCAGTGTTCTCTTGGAATTTATCCGTGACTAACTGGATAGCTTTCGTTATTCCTACAATACCAGGGATGTTTTCAGTACCTGGCCGTAGTCCCCCTTCTTGGTTGCCTCCAAACATGATTGGTCTCAGATGAGCCTGGCGCTGGGCGTATAAAAGGCCAATACCCTTAGGCCCGAATATTTTGTGGCCACTGAAGGTCATAAGATGGGCCTTTGAAGCAGTAATGCTCAGCGGGATGTGCCCTAGTGCTTGTACTGCATCTACATGAAAGATGATCTTCTGTTGACGAGTTTGGTTTTCCCGTTCAATTAGTTTGCCCACTTGGTTAAGTGGGGTTATGGTTCCCAACTCATTGTTTACCGCCATCACGCTGATTAATCTGGTATTTGGCTGTATAAGTCCATACAGTTTAAGTGGATCGATGCGACCGTGGCTATCCACGGGGAAGTAGGTTACTTCCCACCCACGGCTTTCTAGGTGCTTAACTACATTGAGAACTGATGGGTGTTCAATGGGAGTGGTGATCAGATGTCCAGGATTGCGCAGTAGATAAGGTGCGTTAGCTACCCCTTGGATGGCTAGATTGTTAGCTTCCGTGCCACTGGCGGTAAAGAATAATTCACCTGGGTGAACTTGCAAAATGCTGGCAATTTGAGAGCGACAAGCGGACATGGTCTTTTCCGCAGCTATACCCCGTAGATGGGGTGAAGAAGGATTGCCGAATTGGACTGACCAATAGGGTTCCATGGCTTGAAGCACTTCGTCGGCAACCGCCGTAGTGGCGCTGTTGTCCAGATAAATTTCGTTTTGCATAGGTAGAACCTCCTAAGGCCAAAACTCCGTTTGGTACATCCTATTTCTAGTATTTACTCTTGTTTTCCTTCTTTCTCCAACATATGATTAGATTAGGTGATTAAAATGACAAAGTGGTACTGGTATATGGGTTGGAAACAAACCCGCTATTATCGTAAACAGACAGCCATTTGTGTTGGTGGAATCGCCGCCACGGTTGTGGTGCTCATGGTTATTTTATCCTTCGGTCAAGGTATCGAGGATTTTCTTACTGAAAGGATTCTTTTGTTAACCCCGCACTTGACACTAGAGGCAGGGTCTAACGATTTCGTTAGGACAGATTGGCAGCATGTCTTAGAACAGACACCAGGTATCGTAGGGAGTTCGCCCTATCTCTTATTTCCCGGTCTTTTGCAGAGAGGCCTAGTGAGTGAAGCGGTCTTATTTAAGGGCGTTGATTGGGATCTAGAAAATGAACTTTTTGATTTGGAACAGCTCTTGGAAAAGGGTCAGTGGGCCCAAATTAGGGGCGGTATGGGGCTAGTCTTAGGAGCTGAGCTAGGGAGAAAACTCGGTGTAGATGTGGGTACACCAGTTACTGTGCTCACCACTAACGGTGGTCAAATTATTCCCGTGTCTGGGCTATTTTACACCGGTTATTATCCCCTTGATGGAGGCTTGGTGTTGCTACCTTTAGATGTAAGTCAAGAGATTCTTAACGTTGAGGGAGTCAGTGGCTACGGCCTAAAAGTCGCCGACTTTCCTCATGTGGAAAGGTATATTTTGCCGCTCCAGGAGCTGACGGATTTATGGGTTCGACCTTGGTACGAGCGAGAGCAGACTCTGTTCATTTCTATGTCTGTACAAAAAATTGTCTTAATCTGGATTATGCTCTTTTCCATGTTAGTGAGTGCCCTTGGAATCATGAACATTTTCTTACTCAGAAGCTGGCAACAGCGGCGTAATGTGGGGGTTTTTCGGACTCTTGGTGCTACTCCCAAGCAAATCGGTGCTCTTTTTTTAGCCCAAGGTATCTATTGTGGTGCACTTGGTGGGTTGCTAGGTGTGCTATTGGCTTGGATTGCCGTCTTCGGTTTGGGGTTTGTGCAAATTAGCTTGCCCCAGGTGTTTTATCTGGAACGCCTACCGATTAGTTGGGCTTCTGGTGACTTATGGTGGGTGTTACTCTTAGCCCTCAGTACAGGCTTATTGGCGGTAGTGTGGCCTGCTTGGCGCATGACTAAGATAGAACCGGGGGAGGTGGTGCGCGGTGAGTAGCTTGGTGGAACTACGAAAAGTTCAGAAGGTGTATAGCCAAGTCCCCACTCCAGTTTTAGCCGGGGTTAATCTCCAGATTACGCCAGGCGAACGTCTCGTGATTTTGGGAGCCTCCGGTTCAGGAAAAACAACTTTATTACACCTCCTTGGGCTCCTACTCAAGGCCGATGAAGGGCAGGTCTTAATGGATGGTGCGGATGCTCAAGTGTGGTCGGAGCACAAGCGGGCCAGTTGGCGCAGGTCTAATCTGGGGTATGTGTTCCAGGATTTTGGCCTAATCCCGGAATTGACCTTGGAAGAAAATGTTGAACTACCCCTGCGTATCGCTGGTATAAAGTCCCAGGCAGGGTTGGCTAAGGAACTTTTGGCACAAGTTGGTTTAGCTGGTAGGAGAAAGTCTTTTCCTAGCGAAGTAAGTGGTGGAGAAAGTCAAAGAGTAGCAATTGCCAGGGCCTTAATCGGTCAACCGAAAATAGTATTGGCTGATGAACCTACAGGCAATTTGCAGCGGCAGCAAGGAGAAGAAATAGCTAACTTGTTCCGGAAATTGCAACATGAATTGGGTTTTAGTCTAGTGGTTGCTACCCATAACGAAGAAATCGCTGGACTTTTGCAAGCGAGAGTGTTCAGATTATCTTCCGGGAGTTTGGAGTGCCAAGGGAATGGAGGAAATGCACAGTGAAACGAAAATTGGGATTGTTAGTGCTGGTTGTTCTATTACTAGCAGGTTGTTCCACCCATGAACGTGTGATGGTGCCGCCGAAAGTAAATGTAGGTGGATCCAACACTATTGCCATTTTATTCTTCGACAATTTAACCGATGATTATGCCCTGTCTCATGAGGTTGAGCAACAACTAAGTCGACAACTTTCTGCGTATTATCGGGTAATTGAACCCATCGAAGCAGAATGGGCTTTAGTCCGCCTAGGTCTGCGACGGGGTCAAGCACCTTCACCTGATGAGGTAGTACGCCTGGGGCAATTGCTAGGTGTAGATGCGGTTTTGTTTGGGGAAGTGGCAGGTTACTTTGCTCCCATTACCCAGACTTCACCTTACATCGTAGGCAGCAGGGATAACGAAAAGGGTCAGAGAGAAAATAAGTGGGAAATTGCTCAAACCACCAATGTTATGGTGAGCTTCACAGGTCGCGTCATGAGCACACGTGGCGGTAACATTATCTACAGAGAGCGGGTGGAGGGCGAAGCTAGTCGTGACCGGAAGGATTCCCTAGAATGGTTCCCTGAAGGGAAAAAACCTAGTCTTTGGTCTATTCCACGGCCAAGTAGTATAGATGTGTCCAGTGCCCGTCAAAGTGCGTTGCGGGAAGCGGTTGATCAATTTACCGCTGAGTTATTACCTACTTATGTTTGGCGCAAAGTGGAGCAATAGTTTGACAGCATAAAGGGAAAATGATAGACTATCAAAAGAATGCATATTCTCATCAAGAGTGGTGGAGGGACTGGCCCAATGAAACCCGGCAACCAGCAGAAATGCCAGGTGCTAATTCCCGCAAGACCCCGCGAGAGGGTTAACCCTCGGGGGAGGTTTTGAGAGATGAGAGATCCGACTTCTCTCATGCACTGATCCTCTCCCATTAGGGAGAGGTTTTATATTGCAGAAAAAAGGTGATCATTATGGCACGCAGAAGATATTTATTTACCTCAGAATCGGTGACAGAGGGACATCCCGATAAGGTTTGTGACCAAATTTCCGATGCAATTTTAGATGCGATACTAGAACAGGATCCGCAAGCTCGGGTAGCATGTGAGACTGCTATCTCCACAGGCCTAGCCCTTATTCTAGGCGAAATTAGCACTGATTGTTATGTGGAAATACCTCATATTGTCCGAGAAGTGATTAGGGAAATTGGTTATGATCGGGCAAAATATGGCTTTGACGCGGACACCTGTGCGGTTCTCACAGCTATTGAAGAGCAATCCCCTGATATTGCCTTAGGGGTCAATACCGCACTAGAGCAGCGCTCTGGAGATAGTGATCTAGATTCGCAAATGGGAGCTGGAGATCAGGGACTTATGTTTGGCTATGCCACCGATGAGACCCCAGAGCTCATGCCTATGCCTATTGCCCTAGCCCATAAGCTGGCCAAGCGCCTGGCGGACGTGCGCAAAAATGGCGAATTTCCCTACCTAAGGCCCGACGGTAAAACGCAAGTCTCCATCTTGTATGATGAAGAGGATCGGCCAGTGGCAGTAGACACTGTGGTCCTTTCGACCCAACATCATCCAGAGGTAGATCAAGACACTATTTATAAAGACATGCTAGAGCAGGTGATTAAGCCTATTATTCCAGTGGAACTTTGGCAGGATCAAACCAAGGTCTTAGTCAATCCTACCGGTCGGTTTGTAGTGGGAGGGCCCCTTGGTGATGCAGGTTTGACAGGGCGGAAGATTATAGTGGATAGCTATGGCGGTTTCGGGCGTCATGGTGGGGGTGCCTTTTCTGGTAAGGATCCATCCAAGGTTGATCGCTCAGGTTCTTATGCCGCTCGTTATGTGGCCAAAAACATTGTGGCTGCTGGTCTAGCCAAGCGTGTGGAGGTTCAGGTGGCCTACGCCATCGGCGTGGCTAAACCTATTTCGCTCTATGTGAATACCTTTGGTACAGGAGTAATTCCAGAAGAGGAAATTGAAAACTTAGTGCGTAAGACCTTCGATCTGCGTCCCGCGGCCATCATTCGGGAATTAGGTTTGCAGCGACCCTTGTATCGTCAGGTGGCTGCCTATGGCCATTTTGGTCGCACCGACTTGGATCTACCTTGGGAAAAGCTGGACAGGGTTGACCACTTAAAGCGTTAGTTTTTGGGGTCCTAGGGGCCCCTTTTTTCTAAGCATAATATTCAGAAAATGATTGATTTGACAAAACAGTTAGAGGAGAGTATAATCATAGCAGGGTCTATCTTATGAGGGAGGATGTTTGTTGGTTAAGCGTACACATTGTTCATTAGCTTTCTGTCTTTTCGTGCTTTCAGTTTGGGGTGGGATCACTCACGCTTCAGGCGTGATAACCTTTCAAGTTGAAGTGATTCCGGGATTCACGATTTCTGCCCCCGATAGTCTTCTTTTTCCACCCGTAGCACCAGACCAAATCAGTCAGCAAGAACTGACGCTTAGAGTGTGGTCTAACGTGCAGTGGAACTTGTCCATCCGGGCCACCGGTGAAGAAGTGGAAGGTAGCTTGTTTGGATCGATAAAGGCACAGGGCGAAGATGGAGTCTGGTACGGTTTCTTTGGAGGAAACCGCACTTTGCGCTCTTCCCAAGCACCTACGGGAATAGCTGGGAAAGAGCTCAATATTCCTTTTCGTTTTGAAGGGAATTATAAGGACACTCCTGGTGTGTATTCCTTTGCTGTGGAGTTCACGGTGGTGCCAGCCCTATGAGAATCTTAGTCTCAGTCCTCCTTGTGCTCTGTTTAGGTGTAGGACAAGGTTGGGCTAAGGTTTCGGTCTCTCCAGTAATCATTGAAGCCACGGAGGTCAAGAAAGGCGATGTCTTTCAGGTGTGGT
The DNA here is from genome assembly GCA_002396805.1 of Firmicutes bacterium UBA4996. Taxonomy (GTDB): domain Bacteria; phylum Bacillota; class Limnochordia; order Darwinibacteriales; family Darwinibacteriaceae; genus UBA4996. The sequence goes on from DGYW01000029.1 coordinate 81,043, forward strand.
GTGCACAGGAGGGTAGTGAACCTTTAAATGTGCAGTTATCCCTAGCCCTCTTTGATCAGGATGGAGATGGTAACGTCTTCTTTCTCGAAGATCCGGAATCTGTCCACTTAGCCCATCGGGTCTTAAGACTAGAGCAGGAGCAATTTTCTATAGGGCCTCAAGAACAGCATGGTGTGGAGATTGAGGTCCTAGAAGATGACTTCACTAGCTTTTACGCTGTCTTGTTTGTTAAACCAGATCAACCAGGTATTCCCACTCGTTTCGCGGTGCTGTTTCTGCTTTCGTCTAGTGGGTTACGCGAAGAGGTGACTGTATCCACTTGGGAACAAAAGGCGGAGAGTCTAGAGCTAACTATAGTTAATAGTGGCACCCGCCACGGTTTATGGCGAGGGGAGTTGCTACTTTATGACTCTAGTGGAAACCTAAACGAGAAAAGAGAGGTACAAAGTGGAGTTGTTCTGGCCGGGCGTAGTCGGGAGTGGGGAATTAGTCTGCCTGCTTGGGTGCAGCATGTTGAACTGACTACTCCTAGACAAGGAGCGGACAGGTGAGAGTTTACATACTCGTCCTTGTCCTTTTTGTAGCCGCATCTTGTCAGGCCCAGGTGCCTCACATCAAAATTAGTCACGAAGGTTTTGCCACCCACTTTTCTACACAGCAAGCATTGGAGCTCTGGACTAACTCCCAGACAGAATGGCAGCTACGTATAGAGGCTTCTGCTGGCCTAGGATTTGTGACCCAGGAGAGTTCTAAGCCAATGAATTCTCAGTTCTGGCAGGGCTCGGGAGGCGGCTGCAAGGAGCTTAGTCTAGATTTGTGTTTTGATTTAACTGTCTATGGCCAAGATAGTCAGCAGTATACGCTAGAGATAGCGTTAGAGGGGGCCCAAGGAATCTTGGGCCTTCCCCTTCGAGAACGCTATTGGATTTTGGCCTTGAATAGTGACGGGGTAGTCGTAAAGCGAGAAGACCAAATCATCCCCTTAGGAAGTGGGCAATGGTTCTTAACGGAACCAGAGGATCGAATTTATCTCGATCAAGAAAGGGTGTATCTAGGTACTGCAGTTTTCACTCCCTTAGCTTTGCCTTCGGTTCTCTCCTCTACCGAAATGTGGTGGGAACCAGTTTTGCCTGTGGAAGCGGGGGAGAGAAGTGGAGTTAGTCTGAACCTCAGGGGGCCACTTCCTAGTGGTAAATTAATGTTACAAGCCTCTCCTAAAGTCGCGCTTTCGGATGAGTGGGTCTTAGAACCTGCCGGAACTAGACTCCCAACTTACTACCTGGGTGATGACTTAGTCATCGAGCTTCCAGCTCTAGGGCAAGGGGAATACCAACTAAACGGTTCTCTTTTGGCTTTGTTGCCCACGGTGGCTCAGAATGCGCAGGTGACTGCCTTCTATGACCAGCTACAATCTACGTTACAACTACCCATAACTAGAACGTGGTTTGATTTCGATCGGGTACAAGTTATTCAACTGGGGAGGGAGAGACCTGCAGAAAAGGGTAGTCTGTTATTGCCCGATGGGTCGTCGCGGTATGTGGGGCCTAATACGACAATTGGGGTCAAGGCTGAGGGTCTAGATCTGATCATTCCTCTAAATCAACCACAGACGCCCCACTGGATCGGTACTCCTTTGACAGAAAGTGAGCTGTGGGAACTACCGGACGCTACAGATGTTCCGGACGAGTTCTTTCTTCCTATTTTCTTGTGGGATGGAGGCCTGAAGTGGCGCCTAGTTACCAAGAGCGGGCCGTGGTTTTTGGACGCCAACAAACATAGGAAGATTATTCGTGGGCAAATTGGTTCAGTCAAGTTTATGTGTCAGGAGGGTAGAATCGATTTATTGAGAGGCGAGCACAGCCTAGATCACGATGGTTCCTGGTTGTGGTTTCAAGACAACGCCACTAGGAGGGGTACCTGGCAGCAAGGTAACTGGTCCGCCACTGTAGAAATACCCCGTGGCACGGAGCCCACTCCCTTTTTGAAAGTGAGGTATGTGGATGACACTTGGCGCTTCTCTCTTGAACCTCGAGATTTAAGCTTGAGTTACCGCGAACCCCACTTCACTTGGGGGTTTCGCTGGGGTACCAAATCCCTGTGGCTAGAGCTCTTCTCTGGACAAGTGCGGTTAGAAATGAAATCCTCGGAGCTGAGCCTAGGCTTTAAGCCAGGGTTGGGACCAAGCTATGGGCTCCATTTTAAGTCTGTAACTAGTTGGCAAGCAGAAGTTCAGGATGAGTGGTGGGAGGCGTATGTACGTCCAGATGGTTGGGGCGCCCGCCTCAAGATCCCTGGGGCTCATGGTCCATGGCGCTTTTTAACCCTAGCTAGTGGGCAGATGAAAAATGGATTGGTTTTGGGGGAGCTGGAGCAGCGAGTGGGTTATGTGCTGTCGCCCCAATGCACAGTCTATGTTCTGGGCTCGCTTCGCAGCAACTCATCTTTGGCTCACTCCGGCCAGAGCTGGAGTTTGGATTATGGTGTGGGCTTAGTGTACCAGCCATTACCACAGATAATCACAGACTTGAGCTGGAACAAGAGCAGCGGTTGGCAGTTTCGAGGTGGGGTCGTAGTGCCGTTTGTTGGCAGGAATAAGGAGTCGCGTTCCGAATAAGAGTATTGTGCTAACGTTTGAACTAAAGGAGTGTGAGCCAATTGTTAAAAGAAGCAGTCTATCATGTAGCCCACGGTAGTTTTGCCTATCCTGTGTCAGAGGACACTTTGCGCATCACCTTACGGGCAGCATTAGGAGACTTGGCAAAAGTTACGGTGCTTTTTCAAGATCGCTATCAGGGTTCTGAACCTATGCACGCCACCATGGACGTGGTGGCCCAGGACGAACTGTTCTCTTATTACCAAGTCGATCTACAGTTAGACACTAAACGCTTTGCCTACGTCTTTTTACTGGACGATGGTCATCGACGATTGTTTTACACGGAAAAAGGCTTTTTTGATCATATCCCTCCCAATAGTCAATTTCAATACCCTTACATAGCCTTGCAGGATTTATGGGAACCACCTCTCTGGGCGCAAGGGGCCGTGATTTATCAGATTTTTCCCGAGCGTTTTGCCAACGGAGATCCTACCAATGATCCCCCTAATGTGGAACCTTGGGAAGCTCTCCCCACAGTAACTAGTCAAAAAGGCGGGGATTTGCAAGGTGTGATCGATAACTTGCCGTACCTAGTTGACTTAGGGGTGGATGTAATTTATCTTACTCCCATTTTTCAGGCCCCTAGTAACCACAAATACGATACGGTGGATTATTACAAAATCGATCCCCATTTCGGTGACGAAGAAACAGTGCGCAACCTCATAGAAAGATGTCATAGCTATGGAATTAAGGTCGTCTTTGATGCTGTGTTTAATCATAGCGGAACTGGCTTTTTTGCCTTCCAAGATGTTCTAGAACATGGTGAGGATTCGCCCTTTGCCCATTGGTTCAATATTGAGAGTTTTCCGGTGCAAACAGATCCGCCTAATTACGAGACCTTTGCAAATCAAATCGCCACCATGCCTAAACTCATGACCAATCAACCCGATGTGAAGGATTATTTCATTGAAGTTGGTACCTATTGGATTCGGGAGTTTGGCATTGACGGTTGGCGTTTAGATGTGGCTAATGAGATTGACCATGAGTTTTGGCGGGAGTTTCGAAGGGCCATTAAAGCGGAAAACCCGGATGCCCTAATTGTAGGGGAAATCTGGCATGAGGCTAGTGAGTGGGTACGGGGAGACCAGTTTGATTGTGTGATGAACTATTCCATTCAGTATGCGTGTCTCGACTTTTTTGCTAAGGGTGTGATTCGAGCGGAGTCCTTTGCTAACCGCCTAGCCAAGGTTCAAGTGAACCATACCCATGGGGTCAATCTGGCCATGTTCAACTTACTAGGTAGTCATGATACGGAAAGGTTCTTGACTACTTGTCAAGGAAATGTGCACAAGTTGGCTTTGGCCGTAGCATTCCAGCTCACTTATGAAGGAGCCCCCATGATTTATTATGGGGACGAAGTCGGTATGGTGGGTCTGAACGATCCCGATTGCCGTCGGGGCATGATTTGGGATCCTGAGAAGCAGGATTTGGAGCTACTTGAGTGGTATCGACGACTCATTGCCCTACGCAGGGAATATCTCCCCTTACGTTTAGGGCGGTGCCGAACCGTAGTAGCTGATAGTGCCACCAATGTTTTTGGTTTTGTGCGCTATTTAGGAAAGGAACAGGTCTTGGTGCTACTCAACAATTCTCCCACAAAACAGTCGGTAGATTTGAGGGGGATTCATTGGCCTCAGGCTACACCAAAGCAGGTGCAAGACCTGTTAGGTCAAGAACAGGTTGAATTAGGCCAACCTGTAGTGTTACCACCCTATGGAATAAGAATCTTAGGATAAAAAGAAGGAGGGCTTTCCCAGGCATTATCCTGGCAAACCCTCCTTTTATTATTGCTTAGAAAACCGGAATAACACTACCTTCATACTTTTGGGTTATGAACTCTCGAACTTCGGCACTGAGTACCGCTTCCACTAACTTGGCTAGAAGAGGGTTATCCACATCCTGGGCCCTTACTGCAATAACGTTCACATAGGGTGACTCAGCACCCTCTAAGAAGATGGCATCTTGCGCTGGATTGAAGTTAGCCTGTAATGCGTAGTTACCATTTATCACAGCCGCTTGTACATCTGGCAGGCTACGGCTAAGTTGAGCAGCTTCTAACTCGTGAAATCTAATCTGTAACTTGTTTTCGGTAATATCAAATACCGTAGGTTCTATTCCTGCCTTGGGGTCAAGCGTAATTAGACCCGCTTCTTGTAATAACAGGAGGGCCCGACCACCATTGGTGGCATCGTTCGGAATCGCGATTTGGGCTCTCGTCGATAGTTCACTTAAGGCACTAATCTTCTGGCTGTACACTCCTAGAGGCTCGATGTGGACACCCACCAGGGAAACTAGATTGGTTCCATGACCCTGATTAAAGGACTCTAGATAGGGAATGTGTTGGAAAAAGTTCGCATCCAGGTCTTTTTCCTGCAGAGCTAGATTGGGCTGCACGTAATCAGTAAACTCAATAATCTGTAGTGTAATTCCCTCTTTGGCTAAGAGGGGAGCCACGATCTCCAAAATTTCCGCATGGGGTACAGAGGTTGCGCCGATTTTCAGGACAGTATTGGCTACACCAACGCTACTAACCAACAGGACCAAACTTAAGACAGCAATGATCAATCTATGTTTTTTCATGTTCTTCCTCCTATGAGCGATGATAAAGTCTTTGGGCTAGTTTATCTCCTAGCATCTGAATACCTTGGACTAGAACTACGAGTATAATAACGGTCTGCAACATGATATCTCCCCGAAAGCGTTGGTAACCAAAACGGATGGCTAAATCTCCGAGTCCACCGCCACCAATTGCCCCAGCCATGGCCGAATAGCCTATGAGATTGACCGCGGTTAAGGTTATGGCCAGGATGAGGGCGGGTAACGCTTCAGGAATCAGTACTTTTGTAATAATCTCCGGGGGCGAGGCCCCCATACTTTCCGCCGCCTCAATCACTCCAGCATCCACTTCTTTCAGTGCCCCTTCGGTCAGGCGAGCCACAAAGGGGATCGCCGCCACAGTTAAGGGCACAATGGCAGCTGTGGTTCCAATTGATGTACCGGCGATCTTGCGGGTAAAAGGAATGATGGCGACCATCAAGATAATAAAGGGAATAGAACGTCCAATGTTCACAACGGCCCCCAAGACTCTATTGATTAAGGCTTGTTCTAGAATATGGCCCCGCTCTGTAGTGGCCAATAAAATACCCAAGGGTAGTCCCACTAGGGTAGCCATGATGGTCGCGGCACTGACCATGGTCAGGGTTTCGAGGGTGGCTTGCCACAGCATCAGCTTAACACCTCCACTTCTACTTGGTTTTTACGTAAAAAATCGACAGCTTCCTCAATTTGGGGCTGAGGACCAGATAGTTCAACGAAGAGTGTTCCAAAGGACGCATTCTTCATCTGATCAATTTTTCCAAAAAGAATATTGGCGTCAACTCCATAGCGCCGAATCATCTGCGAAATAATGGGTTGATGGACCTGTTGATCAGCAAAGGTGAGGTGTAGCAAGGTATTCTCTGCGGTGGCTAGCTGACTAGGCATCTTCGGTGTCACAAATCCTTGTAGCATCCGCTGAGTTGCCTGGGTTTGGGGCCGAGTAAAGACATCCACTACAGCACCAATTTCTTGCACAAGGCCATCTTCTAATACAGCTACCCGGTCACATACTTCTTGAATTACTGCCATTTCGTGAGTGATCAAAACAATGGTTAGGTTTAGTTCTTGGTTGATCTGTTGTAACAATTGTAAGACTGAGGAGGTTGTCTCTGGATCTAGGGCAGAGGTGGCCTCGTCGCACAGCAAGATCTGCGGTTCTGTGGCTAAGGCCCGGGCTATACCTACCCGCTGTTTCTGCCCGCCACTGAGCTGGCCAGGGTAGGCCTGGAGCTTATCTGCAAGTCCCACCAAATCCGCTAGGCTTTCTACCTTCTTTTGAATCTGTTGTTTCGGCACATGGGCTAATTCCAAGGGGAAGGCGATGTTTTCCGCCACGGTGCGGGAGCTTAAGAGATTAAAGTGCTGGAAGATCATACCTATGCCTTTACGCGCTGCCCGCAAGTCTTTATCACTTAGCCCATTCATGAGTACCCCATCAACCCAAACCTCACCTCGATCGGGCTTTTCCAACATATTTATACAACGAATGAGAGTGGATTTGCCTGCTCCACTTTGGCCAATAATTCCGAAGATTTCTCCCGAGACAATCTCCAAGTCAACTCCCCGTAGGGCGTGGACTGTAGTTTTCCCTGAGAAAACTTTTTCCACATTCCTTAATCGAATCACAGTCTGCCTCCTCAACAAAGAAAAAACTCTTCACGAAGGAAGAGTTTTCTAGATACCTCACTAAAGAAAACGCTCTCCCCTCATCTTTCTGGATACATCCAGCAGGAATTGGCACCTTGTGAACACCATCTTGTGGCTCCACTGGTTGCCGGGTTTCATAGGGCCAGTCCCTCCACCGCTCTAGATAAGAGTAGCAACTCAAAATTATATTAGCTTTAGTATACGGGTGGCTTGTCACTTTGTCAACTAGGAAAAACTTGCTGGACAAAGAACGGCCAAAGTAGCACCTACCCTAGCTTAGAATGGAAAACAATGCTATAATCAAGCTAAGTTGTGCCGATCTTGCGCAGGAGGGAACAAGCGTGACTAATAGGATTTTGTCTACAAAGGTTCTAGAGGATATCTTAAAAGAAACCATATCTGCACTGGAGGATGGGCGCAGCCAGATATTTGAAGTTGCAGAAGCGGCCAGAGAAGAGTGTAATCGCACCGAAGCAATTCTTAAAGAGGTGCGTTTGCAAACACAGCAGGCCATTCTTACTGTGGAACAAGTTGAAAAAGAATATGCGCAAATTCGTTTTCGTCTCTACACCGTCAATAAGGATTTTCAGGATTATGGGGAAGAAACCAAGAAGGAAATTTACGAAGAGGCCGTTCATTTACGAGAAGAACTAACGGTGGCTAAGGAACGGGAGAAGATATTGCGGGAGCGCCGTGACAACTTGGAACAGACCTTCGTTAGATTGCAGGAAATTGCCCTGAAGGCGGAGCGTCTTGTTTCTCAGGTGGGGGTAGCTCTCAATTACTTATCAAACAGTGTTCATGAGGTCAACGATCAAATTGAACAGATGCAAGTACGAGAGCATATGGGACAAGAAATCCTCCGTGTCCAGGAAATAGAGCGTAAGCGTATGGCTGGGGCTCTGCACGATGGACCAGTCCAGGATTTGGCTAATCTGGTGGTGCAACTCGAATTGCACGAGCGCCTCTATCTAGAGGAGGGTCTCCCTGAGGCTCAAGCGAATTTTGCGTCCCTCAAAACTATTGCCCGTGGTTGCATGGGGGAGATGCGTCGAATTATTTACGACTTGAATCCCATGACGTTAGATGATCTAGGCTTAGTGCCTACAGTGAAGAATGTCTTAGATGATTTGACTACACAAACAGGTATAGAAACTAGGTTTCGTCTCCTCGGTAAAGAGGCCCGCCAGGACTCTCAAATTGAGGTTGGCCTTTTTAGGATTATTCAGGAATCCGTGAATAATAGTCGTAAACATGCTAGTCCTAGGAAAATTGAAGTAACCGTGGAGTTCTTACCACACCAAATTAATGCAGAAATCAGTGACGATGGGGTGGGTTTTGATCTGAAGAAGGTGGAGGAGAAGCTCAGGTGTGGTGGGCATTACGGTCTGGTCAGCATGCAAAACCGTGTACATTTGCTTAACGGTAAGCTAAGCATCCAGAGTAGCTCAGGACTAGGTACAAAGGTGCTGGTGCAGATACCCTTAAACGGTGAAGAACGGGAGGGCTTAATCAAGTGAGTGCAATTGATGTTTTGATCGTAGATGATCACCCTTTATTAAGACAAGGGTTAAGCCGGCTTTTGGAGTTGGAGGGTAAGACTAAAGTGGTTGGTCAAGCCAGTAATGGGCTTGAAGCCTTGCGTTTAGCGGAGGAGTTGTTACCTGATGTAATCTTGCTCGATATTAATATGCCGGGGATGAACGGGGTAGAGGTGGCCAAGATTCTCCGTGAACGACATCCTGAAATTCGTCTCTTGGTATTGACAATTCACGACGATGAATCCTACGTGAACGAGATGATCCGGATGGGCGCCCGTGGCTATTTATTAAAAGATGCAGAACCTAGCCAGGTGGTGGAAGCCATTGAAAAGGTGCATGCGGGAGAGACTGTTTTTCCCGCTTATCTAATGGAGCGTGTGATGGAGCATTACCACCATATTGAGGTTCAATACGGTCGTCTACAAAACGCGGCAAGCATGAGCGAGTTGGCCCTTACTACTAGGGAAGCGGAAATTCTTGGTTTGATTGTGGAGGGCATGAGTAACAAAGAGATTGCCAGCGCCCTGTTTATCAGCGAAAAGACGGTGAAGAATCACATTACCAGTCTGCTCCGGAAGCTCGAGGTGGACGACAGGACCCAAGCAGCAGTATTCGCGGTCAGTAAGGGAATGTTCTCTCCCGATTAATAATCTTCCAGATTACCTAAGAACTCCAGGTCGTTAATGACCAGACGAAAACGGCACCCAAGGAGGATGGATGCTTCTTTGCACATTTCCATTCTGGTTAGGTAGATCTCGAAAAAGTCCATGATTTGACACATTCGCTGATCGAAGTCTATGTCTAAAGTGATCGTGCGTAAGGCACGGTCTACGTAGAGTTTTGTATTAGTGATCGCTAGGTTGACCCGGTCGTGAATGCCAGGTCGCCGATGGTTTTCCACACGATTGGCCCTTGTTCTATGGGCGTCACTCTTATCCGCCAGAATGAGTGCTGCAGCCACAGGGGTCACTGCTTGGCCAATTTCTTCTTCATGGTTTGCTATGGCGGTAGTGATGGTACAGATTTCATCAAGATCCATGCCCAAATTACGGAGCTCGTAGTATACTAAATTGGCGCCGGAAATACTATGGTGTTTGCGGTTCAGCATGTTTCCTACATCGTGGAGATAACCGGCAATTGCGCCTAGTTCTACAGTTCGTTCATCAAACTCTAATTCAGACAGAATTTGGGCAGTTTTCGTAGAGACGTAGGAAACATGGCGCAGACCATGGTCAGTATAGCCCCTTGCTCGCAGGTAGGCGTTGGAATTTTCGATGAGCGTTCGAAAAGTATGGTTTTGCTGAATGTCTTTGAGGGTAATCATTTTATTCACCTCCTAATAGGTATTGATTTAGTTATATCACAATGTTGAAATGGAGACAAGCGGATCAAAAGCCCGAAGGTCCCCTTGTATTTGGGACCATGGTCCGATAGCAATTCGCTGGATTGGGTGTTAAGATAAACACAGTAAGCGAACCTGATTTTGTTAAATAAGGTAGTGGCCACCCCAACCCCGACCCCGGCCACTACCTTCATTTATTTTTGGACACGAGGGTCCTAGAGAAATTGGGACCTTTGGTCAGTGTTAGGGAAGTCGTTTACGTGATAATCTATATTTAATGAATTTATTGCAAGAAGAGACAGTAGCCACCCCCAACCCGACCCCCGGCTACTGTCTTTTCTTTGTCTTCTTTTGGGGACCCCTAACCGAACTAGCGAATATACTAGACTAACCACTAAAGATGACCCTTTTCGGGTAGGGGGCGATCGCATGAAAGGTCAGAACCTTTCTCTCCTTACCCCACGGGAGTGCGAGGTATTAAAGTTAATGGCTCAAGGGCTTTCCAATGGGGAAATCGCCACAGTATTATTTATTAGTCGCCATACAGTGAAAAACCATGTGAGTAGCATCTATCGTAAGCTTGGCGAAAACGATCGAACCAGGGTGGCTCTGTTAGCCGTTGGGGAAAAGTTGGTCAATACGGAGTAAAGTGGCTGAGACGACATTTATCATTGATAGGTGTCGTTTCTTTTTTTGCAGGACTTGAGCAGCTGCGGGAAGAAGTAGTTTCTTGCCCAGGGTCGAGGAGGAACTTATGCAAAAATTGCAGGTGTTCGTTGCTCATACAAATGGACAAAGGCTACTCGGCCTGACTCGTAATCCCCACTATCTACAGGATTTGGTGGGAGAGGATCTACACAATAGCTTAATTTTGACCAAACCACTACCTAGTTCGCAGGCGTACGACCAACTGGAACAGTGGAAAATTCGACTGCAAGGTAACTTAGCTTCGGTATGGTGGTGGTATTTGACCTGGTTCAAGCCTCGAGTGGAGCTAGAGCTGGTCCCCAGGTTAGGGTATGCTGATTTAGAGGAGATTCTTGAGGCTATCTCCGCTGTTCTCAGGGGAAGAATCTTGTGGGAAGGGCAGGTGCTCAAAGCTCTAAGGCAAGAAGGATTTTGGCCCAGCGATCTGAGTCGAGCCCTTGATCTTGGGGTGCATCAGGGCTTGTTACTACAATACCCAGGTTTTACCCGGGGAGCGTGGGGTAGCGTGGTCTGTAATCGTTGTCAAAGCGAGGGTCCGGTGCTCCGTCCCTGTGTTAATTGTGGTAGTCAGGATTGTTTTTATTGTTTGGATTGTGAAAGCATGGGCGAAAATCGCGGTTGTAGCACTTTGTTGGCTATGGCAGCCCCGCACCAATCTAGAACCAGCAATCCGGTGGACTTAAGACTAACCTTCGCCTTGACTAAAGCCCAAGCAGATGCGACCACAGAACTAATGGAGTTTTGGCAAGGGCCCGAGGAGCGAGCCCTTGTTTGGGCGGCTTGTGGAGCAGGAAAGACGGAAGTCACCTTTCCCCTTATCCAAAGGGCTTTGAGTGAAGGCAAGCAAGTATTATTTACTATCCCCAGACAGGATATCGTACGTGAGATGGTGGAGCGTCTCAGCAGTGCGTTTCCTCAAGTTACGGTGGCAGCCCATTATGGGGGACAACCTTGGTTGGCGCCAGGTAGTTTGGTGGTGGCCACAACCCATCAGGTACTCCATTTTTACCGCCGTTTCGAGTTGGTAATTCTCGATGAAGTAGATGCTTTTCCCTATCAGGGTAACGAAGTCCTCCGCCATGGTTTGCTCCGCTCCCTTGTGCCAGGGGGTAAATTGGTGGAAATGACTGCAACCCCCCAATCCCTAACAACATACGACCGGGTGATTACTATTCCAGCCCGCTACCATGGCTATCCCCTACCAGAACCACAATTCATCTTAAAAACACTTCCTGCCTGGGACGACATTAACTGTCGGAATTTGCCCCATGTTATTTCTGATGTGCTAAGGAAAGGGGGACAGCCTTGGTTAGTTTTCGTTCCCACCATTGCTTCTTGCGGCAAGTTACAGAAGGTTTTGGCAGAGGCTCTCGGATGTGAGGTGGGGATGTGCCACTCCCAAGAGCCACAGCGCATTCGGACGATCCAACGTTTTCGAGATGGTGAACTTTCTGTGCTGGTGACAACTTCGGTTTTGGAAAGGGGAGTTAATTTCCCTCGGGTGGGAGTTATGGTACTGTATGCGGATCATGGGGTCTTTTCCACTAGTGCCTTAGTGCAAATCGCTGGACGGGTCGGGCGTACTGCTGAATTTCCCAGAGGTGAAGTAGTCTTTGTGGGAGCAAGAAGAACGCCAAACATGAACCAGGCACTTCGCCTGGTTAGACAACTAAATAACGAAGCTAACACTAAGGGGTTGTTAACCAATGGGACTAGCTAAGTGGTGGCGCGCCTTAGATGAATTGATTTTTCCCCCCAATCCCCCTTGTCCTCTCTGCGGGCAACGCGCGAGTTTATTAGTGGGGGCCTGTCAAAGTTGTTTAGATTCGTTGGCGATTGGGTGGAAGGAAGGTGAAGCCTACGGTTACCCGCATTTCTCTCTGTTTCCCTACCAAGGCTTTGCTAGGGATCTTGTGCATAAAATGAAGTTTCAAAGTGGATATGAGATTGCTTGTACATTGGGAAAATTCTTGGGTCTTGCCTCACGTGAAGAACCCCGGTTGGCTCAGGTGGACTTACTGGTTCCAGTACCTCTACATCCTAGCCGTATGCAGGAACGGGGATTTAACCAGGCGGGAGTTCTTGCCGATAAGATTAGTAGAGCCTTGAGGCGGCCAATTAACGAACATGTGGTGCGCATTCGTCAGACCGCACCCCAAAGTGGCCTCACAGCCACCACTCGGAAGAAGAATCTCCAGGGAGCGTTCGCAGTGTTGCCCGGTGCTGATTTTCAAGGTAAACAGTGTTTGATTGTGGATGACGTAATCACTTCTGGCTACACATTTAGTACCGTAGCCCGGGTTATTGAACAATATGGAGGGAAACCTCTTGGTGTCTTTGCGTCGCGTACAGAAATCTATGAGGAGAGTGAACATAGTGCTCAGGAATTGTGAAGAATGTAATCGGGTTTTCGCCCATCCTAGTCGTCGTTTGTGCGAGGATTGCTATCAGAAGGAACAAGAGCAATTTACTGCGGTCAAGGAGTATTTGCAAGAGAACCCAGGAGCCTCAGTTGCAGAGGTGGCCAAGGCAACGGAAGTTGACTTGGATACAATTTATGAGTTCATCCGGGAAGGACGTCTGCACATTATCCCTAGTGATGTGGAATTTCAATGTGAAATTTGTGGGGACACCATAAGCACAGGTCGTGTGTGTAGTAAGTGCCGTGCAGAGTTCCGCAAAAGTTCGTATGTTGCCCCTGAACCAGAAAACAAGTCGCAGAGTCGTTCCTCGAGGGTCCACTACTTGGATCAGATTAAAGATCGGCGTTAGCTAAAGTTTCTATAGGGTTCTGCCGAAGATAGTAGTGAGGGAAAAAGGGGGTTTCAAGATGATTGTATCTAACAAGGTAGCTGTGCAACGCATCGCCCAGATTTATCAGGAGCAAAAGCAAGGGGGGCGGATAAAGAAGCAAGGTGGTAGTCAGTCTTTTAATGATGAGGTTAGGTTGTCCTCAGAGGGGAAAGAAATGCAAGCCATGCTTCAAAAGCTGCAAGCAGCTCCAGCCATTAGACCCCAAGCGGAAGAGATTAAGGTGGCGGTTCAGGAAGGTACTTATAAGGTATCGCCACGACAGGTTGCTGCGGGGATTTTGCAGTCTTGGGATAGGAGTTAATTACCATGAGTGTCTGGAATGATTTCCTGTCTATTTTGCAAACTGAAAATGCGTTGTTGCAGGAGTTAATTGAACTAAGTACAGCCAAACAAAAGCACATAAATGACGCCCAAGAAGTGGCACGCCTCGCTAGCGAAGAGCAAAGTATTCTAACTCGCCTGGAGAAGGTGGACCAAGAACGGGCGTTGCTTTTCGATGTGGTTGCACCTGGACAAAAACTTGAGGGCTGGCTCAGTACACTTGGTGATGAACAACAGGAGGAAGTAGGTCCACTCGTTTTGGATTTGGCTCAGAATCTAGGGACATTGCAGGCACTTAATGATCTTAATCAAGAGCTTTTGGCCCAATCTTTGAGCTATGTTCAATTCTCCCTCAATCTACTAACTGGAGATGATCAATCTCCGACTTATGCCAGGCCAGGAACGGGCAGTTCGGGGACGTCAATCTTTGACCGGAAGGTGTAGAACTATGAGAACAACATTCAGTGGAATTTCCATTGCTCTGCGGGCTCTTCAGGCCCAGCAGGTTTCTTTAGATGTGACTGGACATAACGTAGCTAACGTGAATAATCCCAATTATTCGCGCCAAAGCGCTCTACATGCGGCCACTAAACCATACCCTACGCCTATGATGGGTTATACTCCATCCAACGGCCAATTGGGTACAGGTGTGCAGATTAGCCAGATTAACCGTATGCGCGATAGTTTTATTGATCTACGTTTGCGCCAGCAATTAACCAACTTAAACTACTGGGATACCCTACGGGATGGTCTTACCCAAGTGGAATTGTTTTTTAACGAGCCTACAGAAAATGGGATTCATCACGCTCTAGATCAGTTCTGGGATTCTTTGCAGGATCTGAGTAGGGAACCGGACTTTGCTTCAGTTCGTGAAGTAGTGGTGCAAAGAGCCCAGGTTTTAGTTGAAGCCATTGGTACCACTCGGGGGCAGCTTCAGAGTCTGCGGGAAAATGTGAACTCGAACATTCCCATCAAGGTCAATGAAATTAACTCTTTAGCCACCCGCCTAGCGGACATTAACGTTCAAATCGGTAAGATTAGTGCTACCGGTAGTCTTCCCAACGATTTGTTGGATACCCGGGATGCCCTTTTAGAAGAGCTGTCTCAACTCGTCGACATTGAGGTGGTCCAAGACCATGTTAACATGGTGGGTGTGACTATTGGTGGAGCAAGCCTAGTACACCGGGGTACGGCTTATGCTTTGACTACAACTAGAGTTGCTAGTCCTGCCGAGGGCTACGAGAAAAACGAGATCAAGTGGGCAGCGACCGGTAATGATGTACAGATCAGATTAGGCGAGGTTGGTGGGCTCTTGCAATTTCGGAATCAGGAAATCCAACAGGCCATCAATGATCTGGATCAGTGGACACTAGAGTTTGCGAAGGAGTTTAACCAGATTCACAGTGGTGGTGATGATCTGAATGGAGACGGTGGCTCATCGGGTGAACCAGACTTTTTTGTCTATGCCGGAGATGATGACAGGTTTGCAGCGCTGAATATTAGGGTGAACGAGAAGATTGCTGACGATGTGAACTTGATTCGAGCCAGTTCCAAGGTGGGGAGTGCTGAGGGTAATGGTCAAAATGCTTTAGAGTTAGCCCGCCTTAGATTTAGACCCCCAAAAAATGCGAAAACCACTATAGGTGAATCTTTTAACGCCATTATTTCTAAGTTGGGTGTCAATACCCAAAAGGCAAAGAAGATGTTTGAAAATGATGAGACCTTGGCGGGTCACCTTCAAAATCTAAAAGAGTCTGTTTCGGGAGTTAGTTTGGACGAAGAAATGGCAAATATGATTCGTTTTCAACATGCCTATGGAGCAGCGGCCCGTATGATGACCGCTGTGGATGAGACATTAGATACGATTATTAATCGTTTAGGTATAGTAGGTCGTTAGGAGGGTATGAGTTATGCGCATTACCAACAGAACCATAAGTAATAATCTGCTCCTTAACCTGAATCGGAGTATGGGTCGTTTGGATCGCTTAAACAACCAATTGGGATCTAAGAAACAAATTAGGGTGCCTTCCGATGACCCAGTAAAGGCCGGTGTTGTTCTGCGGATGAACACCTCAGTTCGGGAAACAGAACAATACATTCGCAACACTGATTCAGCTGTTTCTTGGCTCGATGCCTCTGATATTGTCTTCCAGGATGTAATTTCGGTGATCCATCGGGCTAAGGAATTAGCTAACCGAGGTGCTTCTACTCATTTGGATGATACCTCTAGGCAAGCTTTAGCAGATGAGGTTTTTCAGCTGCACGATAATTTGCAGCAGTTAGCCAACTCCACCCACGGAGGTCGCTATTTGTTCGCCGGACAGAAGACCCAAACCAAACCATTTGAACCTGAGCAAAATACTCCAGATGGGGAAATTCCAATAATGGAGTTTAAGGGTGACGAAGAGAAACTGGAGTTTGAAATCGGAGTCAATGTGAAGATGGCAGTGAACATGAAAGGAAAAGAGATCTTTAGCGAGCTTTTTACCACCTTGGGGAACTTACATGGTCAGCTAACTGGCGTACAGTCTGATAACGATAGCATGGGCAAGCTAGACGAAGCCTTGGATAACGTCTTGAGACATGTTTCTGAACTAGGGGGCAAGCAAAATCGCGTGGAGTTGGCCCAAGAGCGGTTAAAGGACTTGAACCTCAATCTCAAAAAGATCCGTTCTGAAGCGGAGGACTTGGACTACTCTGAAGCCATTATGAATTTGAAAATGGAGGAATTTGCCTATCGCACTGCCCTCTCAGTAGGGGCTCGCATTATTCAGCCGTCCCTAATTGACTTTTTGCGTTAAGGTAAAAAGCCATGTTAAGCATTAGCACCACCTATCCCTACTTTGAGCTAGAGACCTATGCACCCAGGGCCCAGATTGAGCAGAGAGTGAGTCAGATTCAAATTGAGACTCATGGGCCCAGTCTGGAGATTGACCAAAGGCAAAGTCGCAATGAGCTAGGCATTGGTGGTTACCAGTATATGAGTCGCCAAATTAGAGAAAAAAGTTATCACAAGGTGTTGGCCAGCATTGCCCAGATGGCTCAGGAGGGCGATGAGGTGATGAATCGAGCCGGTCACTTTCGGGAAGAAATGATTTTTCCGGATATAACCAAACGGCGGATGGACGAGAAAATCCCTGAGTTAAACATTGCTGTTGCACCCCAGACTAGACCGGATATTCGTTTTAATTATGAACAGGAGATCGCTTGGGACCAAGGAGGGGCCTTTATTACACACCAGATTCGTCCACCGACATTTACCTGGTATTTAGGTGAGGTCAGAGTGGAGTATCGTGGGTGAAAATGAGGTGGATCGGGTGGAATTACAGACGAAAATTGGTACTTTACAGATACAAGAAGAAGACATTATTCAATTTCCCACAGGGATCTTAGGTTTTGCAGATATCCATCGTTATGTATTAGTCGAACAAGAAGAGAGTTTCTTCAGTTTCTTACAGTCAGTGGACGAGCCTGCCTTAACCTTCGTGGTCATGATACCTGAGTTAGTCTGCTGTGAGTACTCAGTGAAACTTAATGAAGAACAAATCGAGCTACTTCAGTTTGACTCACCAGAGGACGGCAAGGTTTATGCCATCGTAACTGTTCCAGAAAATGTGGCAGAGATGACAGTAAATCTGCAAGCTCCAGTTGTTATTAACTCTAAGAAGCGACTGGGAGCACAAATCGTTATTACGGACAGTGCGTATCATACGAAACATAATGTGTTAGCTGAAATGCAGAAGAATGCCTTCTTTTTAGGAAAACAAAAAGTAGATGGGCAAAAGGCAGAAGAGGTTCGAGAATCGGTCTAATTCTGGACTAATTCGGAAAGAATAAAGTCCAGGGAGGGACAACTATGCTGGTATTAACACGTAAAGTAGATCAAAGTATCATGATCGGCGATCAAATTAGAATCGTTGTGGTAGATGTCCGGGGAGATCAAGTGAAAATCGGGATTGATGCCCCCCGGGATATTATGGTGCATCGGCAAGAGGTGTATCAGGAAATTCAGGCAGAAAACCAACGGGCCGTGCTAAAAAAGCAAATTGACCTAGGGGCTCTGGAACGGGCTATTCGTGATTCTCAAAGCTAGATGTGAAAACTCAAGTTAATCCAGAAATTGCCGATAATTTAGGTGAGGATGATGCGAGGAGGGGTAACCCATGAGTCTACGGATTCAGTCGACAGTGGATGTGACGAAAATGGAAGTGATAAAAACAAATCGGACAGGTGCTCCTATGCCCACCATAACACCACAAGGGGAACTGGAGTCAGCTCGGCAGAACGGTCCGGTTCATAAACAGGAAGTGGTCGATAAGGCAACTGTTGAGTCTGCTGTCCAGAGTATCAACGGGGCGATCGAGCACATTAATCGGAGTTTGAGATTTTCTGTCCACGAAGATACTCAACAAATGATGGTCAAAGTAGTGGATGTAGTCAGTCAAGAGGTGATTAAGGAAATTCCGCCAGAAGATGTCTTAGACACTGTTGCGCGCATCCGAGAAGCCATAGGACTATTGATTGACGAACGGGCTTAAGGGGGTAGGGGGTCATAAAATGAGTGTTCATGCTTATCAAGCGTATAGACAAACGCAGGTGTCCACAGCATCGCAGGGCGAGCTGTTAATTATGTTGTTTGACGGAGCTATTCGCTTCTCCAAACAAGGGCAAGACCATATGGAAAAAGGCGAAATCGAGCAAGCAAACTTCAAGTTAATTCGCGCCCAGGATATTGTGAATGAGCTAATTCTTTCCCTCAATTTAGAGGTAGGGGAGATTGCCCAAAGTTTGCAGCAATTATATACCTATATCTATGATTTATTGGTACAGGCTAATATCAAGAAAGAATCTGACAAAGTGAATGAAGCGGTCCGTATGCTCACCGAATTGCGGGACACGTGGGAGCAGGTGGTGCATCCGACTAAATGAAAGAAATTCGGGATAAGATCGCAGCGCTAATTTCAAGCTACCAAAAACAACTAGATTTGTATGAACAGATCCGCGACGTGGGGGCCCAAGAACGAGACTTGATCGCGCACGGTCATTTAGATCAGCTTCTCTTGGTACTCCAGGAGAAAGAGGCTCTTTTGAAAGAGGCTGGCGCCGAGGAGACGCAGATTAGATCCACTCAGGATTTTTTGACTCGTCATTTTGAACTAGTCAGTTTCTCCATTCCGCAGCTGAAGCAGTTGGCATCCCATCGTTATCACCAGGATATAGCGTCCCTTGAGGCGGTAGTAGCCCGCTTAGTACCTGTGTTAGAACTCTTGGAGGAACAGGAAAGGGATAACGAGGCCCTTTTAAACGAATATTTAGAACAGGTTAAGGGGTATAGTGCGGATCATCTGCAAGCAAAACGCGCCCAGAGAGCTTATAAACCCAGTAAGCAGTAATTCTCATAACTTCCAGACCTTGACAAAAAGTACACTATTATGTTAAAGTTAAGTTACCGGAGAAGTAGCGGCCGGAGTTTCACAATTTAGGAGGAATGTTCAATAATGTTAGGCAAAGTTAAGTGGTTTAACGCTGAAAAGGGTTACGGATTTATTGAGCGGGAAGATGGCGAAGGAGACGTTTTTGTTCACTTTTCGGCGATTCAAGAAGAGGGTTTCAAGAGTCTTCAAGAAGGAGAAAGCGTTGAATTTGACATTGTTTCGGGTGACCGAGGGCCGCAGGCTTCGAACGTATTAAAAGTTTAAGAATTGGTTGGACTGGGTGTAAACTCAGTCCTTTTTTTCTTAGCTAGAAGGATTATCAACAAATTATGGGTAATATTATTACCATAGACCACCAAACTTGTCATTGAAGGAGTGAGTAAGATGGCCACAATTAGAGTTAATGTTACTGGTAAAAACATCGACGTTACACAAGCTTTACGGTCTTACGCAGAAAAGAAGGTTGCAAAACTTGAAAAATACCTCAATGATAATCAGACTACTTCTGCCTTTGCAGAAGTAATGCTAAGGGTGGAGCGTGGGCTGCACATTGCCGAAGTGACTGTAAACCTCTCTGGGGTTATGCTCCGCGGCGAAGGAAAAACCGGTGATATGTATACCTCCATTGATGCGGCGGTTGATCGTATTGAAAGGCAATTCAACAAATACAAGACCAAGATTAGCCGTAAAATCCACGGCCGTAAGCTCGGAGAAATTACTCCATCGGCTGTCCAGGACAGTCAAGAAGAGGATGCCCCTCGCATTGTGCGTACTAAACGCTTCGCACTGAAGCCTATGGATGCGGAAGAGGCAGTCATGCAGATGGAACTCTTGGGGCACGATTTCTTTGTATTTAGAGATGCCGAAAGTTCGGAGGTCAGTGTGGTTTACAAACGCCGTGATGGCAATTACGGGCTTATTGAGTCGGAACACTAAAATGAGCACGCAAGTTAGCTTAGTGGTTTTTGAAGGTGGTCTAGTTAGTGGTGAATTAGAGAAACAAATGCAAATGGTAAGGCAAGGCATGGTTCTAGACCTCATCACTAGAGCGCAACAAGCAGGCTTTAGGCAGATGATTGTGGTTACTTCTTATCCCCAGTTGTATGCTCAACTTGAGGAAATGGGGGTAGAAGCGGTTCTCGACCAAGAAACACAGAACGAGCCCTTTCACTTTGGTAGCCGTCTGTGGGACGTTGTTCAGCTTTACCAATTAGACAAAGTACTG
The DNA here is from genome assembly GCA_002396805.1 of Firmicutes bacterium UBA4996. Lineage (GTDB taxonomy): Bacteria > Bacillota > Limnochordia > Darwinibacteriales > Darwinibacteriaceae > UBA4996. The sequence goes on from DGYW01000029.1 coordinate 101,327, forward strand.
TATATGGGGGGAGCAGCAGCTCCCCTGATTTCTTCCTCAGAACTACAGTATCTGAGGGAGATTCTAGAGCAAAATGAAGGTATTCTCTTGGCCAACAATTACTATTCTGCGGACATTGTGGGCTTCACTCCGGGGCAGGCTTTAGGTGAGATTACTTTACCCCCCATTGATAATACCTTGGCCTTGGCTTTGAGTAATGAGGCGGGCCTACGGTGGATTCCCACTCAGCGTAGTCTAGGTCTAAATTTTGATGTAGATACACCTACAGATGTTTCAATCATGTCTGTCCATCCGAACTTAGGACCCCACACCCAAGGAGCAGTGCAACAATTGGATTGGGATTTTCGGCGTTCGGAAGCTATCAAGGATCTGTTGGGCAACCCAATGGGCGAATTGATCATTTTCGGCCGGGTTGGCTCCAATCTTTTCCAGTACCTCGATGGTCACACCCGCTGTAGACTGCGCCTGTTTTCGGAGGAACGGGGCATGAAGGCGCTGGGAAGAGATGAGCGTGGGGAGGTTAAATCCCTCATGGGACGCTTGGTAGAGGAATTGGGTTATGAGAACTTTTTTGCCTTTCTAGCTGAATTAGCCCAAGGGGCGGTCTTAGATACTAGGGTACTCTTCGAACACTTTCATTGGAAGCTATCACCCACAGATCGGTTTGCCTCTGATTTAGGGGAGTTGAGATTAATTACCCACCCCCAATTGTTCGAGTTCACCCAAGCTGCCTTAAAGGCCCCTATTCCCATTTTACTCGGGGGCCATTCTTTAGTCGCAGGAGGATTGTGGGCTCTAATTGACGCGGGTCTCAAGGAACCTTCGTCTTGAAGTGGCAGTAGGTCTAGTTGCGATGCCATCTGTGGCGTAGTACAATAGAGAATGTGAAATGAGTCCTGGTCGGGAGGAATAAGAGTGCTAAAAAGTCTGAAGAACTTTTTCGATCCTACAGAACGAGAATTGAAGCGTCTAGGCGCCACAGTGGATCTAATCAATAGTCTAGAACCACAAATGCAAGCTCTTAGTGACGCGGAGTTACGAAATAAGACTGAGGAGTTTAGAGGTAGATTGGATCAAGGTGCTACGTTAGATGATCTGCTACCCGAAGCCTTTGCAGTAGTGCGGGAGGCTTCTTGGCGCACCTTAAAGATGCGACATTTTGACGTGCAGCTCCTAGGAGGAATCATTCTCCATCAAGGTCGGATCGCTGAGATGAAGACTGGTGAAGGAAAAACCCTGGTTGCCACCTTACCAGTCTATCTGAACGCCCTTTTGAACAAAGGAGTCCATGTTGTTACTGTAAATGACTATTTGGCTAGCCGTGATGCGCAATGGATGGGTCAAATTTATGAGTTCTTAGGTTTAACGGTTGGCGTTGTGGTCCATGGCTTAACTTTTGACGAACGAAAAGAAGCTTACAATGCCCACATCACTTATGGGACAAATAATGAATTTGGCTTTGACTATCTCCGGGATAACATGGTGGTCCAGCCTGAGCAGATGGTACAAAGACCACTCCACTATTCAATTGTGGACGAAGTGGACTCCATCTTAATTGACGAAGCTAGAACTCCTTTGATTATTTCAGGGGCAGCTGAGGACTCTGCCCGCCACTATATCCGCTTTGCCCAAATTGTTCCTCAGTTGAAGCCAGAGCGGGACTATACTGTTGACGAAAAGGCAAAGACCGTGGCCATTACAGAAGAGGGTGTAGCTAGGGTAGAGCAGATTTTAGGCGTAGAGAACCTTTTTGATGAGGTGAACTTCGAACTTAACCACTATCTAAATCAAGCCCTGAAAGCCAAGGCTCTTTTTGTGCGTGATCGAGATTATGTAGTTAAAGATGATGAAGTAATTATTGTTGATGAATTTACAGGTCGGATGATGCCTGGGCGCCGTTATTCCGATGGTTTGCACCAATCCATTGAAGCCAAGGAAGGTGTAGCCGTCTTAAAAGAGAGCCAGACCCTAGCGTCTATAACCTATCAAAACTACTTCAGGATGTATGAAAAACTGGCGGGTATGACTGGTACAGCAAAGACAGAAGAAGAAGAATTCCGGAAGATCTATGGACTTGATGTAGTGGTTATTCCCACAAATATGCCCATGATTAGACAAGATGCCCCAGATGCGGTCTATCGTTCTGCCAAGGGTAAGGCCAGGGCCATTGTGGCTGACATTGCCAGCAGACACGCACTAGGACAACCTGTTTTGGTTGGTACCATTAGCATCGAGGCTTCAGAAATGTATAGTGCTTTGTTGAAGCGAGAGGGGATACCCCACCAAGTTCTAAATGCGAAATATCATGACCGAGAGGCTGAAATTGTAAAAGAAGCTGGTCAAAAAGGTATGGTCACCATTGCGACCAATATGGCCGGACGTGGGACAGACATTGTCCTAGGTGAAGGTGTGGTAGAACTAGGTGGTTTGCACATCATCGGCACGGAACGTCATGAATCCAGACGTATTGACAATCAGCTTCGGGGACGTGCAGGCCGCCAGGGGGATCCTGGCTCTTCTCAGTTTTATGTCTCTCTAGAAGATGATCTCATGCGACTCTTCGGTTCAGAGCGGATTATGGGAGTGATGGACCGCTTAGGTTGGGAAGAAGATCAAGCTATCGATCACCCTCAAATTAGTAAGGCCATCGAGAATGCTCAAAAGAAGGTCGAGACTCGCCATTTCGAGATTAGAAAGCAAGTGTTGGAATATGACGATGTCATGAACCAACAACGGGAAATCATCTACGAGCAGCGGAGGGCGGTCTTACTCAATGAAAACATCACTGAGCAGATCCAAAACATGTTTACATCAGTCTTCGAACGATTGGTGACACGCTTTGCCGATGAAAAGATGATTCCAGAAGACTGGGATCTCGACGCCATTGAGCACCAGTATAAAGAGATCGTGGGCCAACCACTATCCAAAGCTACGCCTGATTTGAGTCAGCTCAAACCTGCGGAAATAGCCCAGTTGCTCACTGATCGGGCTTGGACTGCCTATGAACGAAGGACCGCAGAATATGGTGTGGATCTCCAAAGGCAAATCGAAAAAATCGTGCTTTTGCAGATTACAGACCAAAAATGGATGGACCACCTCAGTGCCATGGATGACTTGAGGGAAGGGATTGGACTGAGGGCGTATGGTCAACGGGATCCACTCTTGGAATACCGCTTTGAAGCTTATGAAATGTTTCAAGAGATGGTTAATAGTATCCAGGAGGACTGCTTAAGTATGTTGTTCAGGGTGCGCTTAGGCACCTCTGAAGTCAGTCAGCCAAAGGATCGCCTTGCCGGTGCCCAGACGAATCGTGGTGAGGAGCTAGAACGGGAACCACGGCGGGTAGATGATAAGGTGGGGCGCAATGATCCATGTCCCTGTGGCAGTGGTAAAAAGTATAAACGATGTTGTGGGAGGTAGGGTAATGCAAGAATTACTTGAAGATCTTGGTACACGGATTGGGGAAATGAGAGGTTATCTTTGAAGTAGAAGCTAAACAGGAAGCACTTAAGGCCCTAGAGGCCAGCATGGTAGAACCAGGTTTCTGGGATAACCAAGAATTGGCTCAGCGCACTACCAAGGACATAAGTGTCTTACGACGAATAATTCAAGAGTGGCAAGCTGTCCACGAGCTTTATGAGGATACGGTCACCCTGCTCGAACTGTGGGAAGAATCTGGTGATGAGTCTTTGCACAGCGAGCTGATTGCTACCGTTCCTAGATTAGAAAAAGCCGTTGATGAACTGGAGCTAGCCTCCTTATTAAGCGGCGAGTATGATAGTAACAATGCCATTCTGACGATCCATCCTGGGGCTGGTGGAACCGAATCGCAAGATTGGGCTTCCATGTTATGGCGAATGTACACCAGGTGGGCCGAAGATCAAGGGTACGAGGTGGAGATTCTTGATTACCAGCCAGGTGAAGAAGCGGGTCTTAAGGATGTGACCCTGCTAATCAAGGGTTTAAACAGTTATGGTTATCTAAAGGCCGAAAAGGGCGTTCACCGTTTGGTCAGGATTTCGCCCTTCGATTCGTCAGGTAGACGACATACTTCTTTTTCATCAGTGGAAGTGTTACCAGAAATCGAAGATGATCTAACTGTGGAGATTAATCCCGATGACTTACGGATTGATACCTATCGAGCTAGTGGAGCTGGGGGACAACATGTAAACAAGACCGACTCGGCGATTCGTATTACTCATATACCATCAGGGATTGTGGTGCAGTGTCAATCCGAACGATCCCAGCATTCGAACCGAGAAGCGGCCATGAAGATTTTGAGAAGTCGCCTCATGGAAAAGCAACTGGAAGAGCAGAAGGCTAAATTAGAAAGCATAAAAGGACAACAACAGGATATTGCTTGGGGCAATCAAATTCGTTCTTATGTTTTCTGCCCTTATACTATGGTCAAAGACCATCGTACCAATGTGGAAGTGGGTAATGTGGAGGCGGTTATGGATGGCTACCTAGACCCATTTATTGAGGGATTTTTGAAGCAGAAGCATTAGAGTTACAGTATGGCCTTTTTCACAAGCAAGTGAAGAAGGCCATTTTTGGGAGGGGAAGACTTGAAGAGACGTTGGGTAGCAGTAGTGGTCCTTAGCTTAGTCTTGGTGTTTGCACTCATACCTAAATTAGTTGTCCTACCAAGTGTTACCAGGCAAATAAGGGCTGAACTGCAACAAGAGTTTGAGACAACACAAGTGGAAGTCAGACTTTCTGCCCCCTGGGGCTGGGAGCTGTTCTTTGGGTACCTGCCTGGCTTAGAGATTAACATGCGCGAAGTGATGGCAGAGAACCTTGTTCTATCTCAGGTAGATATTCAGGGGGAAGGAATCAAATTCGAACCCCGCACTCTATGGCAGGAGTGGTCCTTGGACTACCAAAGTGCCGAAAACCTCGAAGGCCTAGTCACTGTAAACGAAGGAGATCTGAATACATTTTTTTGGCAAGAAGTGGATCCAAATCGGAATTTACAACTCGAAATCCATCCTTCAGGGATGAGCGTCATTGGCAAACTAGCTCTCTGGAATACTGAACTTGACTTCACTCTCCACGGTTTAGTGGAGATTTGGCAGCAATCTAACCTGCGCTTTGTACCCCAAAATTTAGAGGTACAGGCCACAAGGGTTCCGCCCTTTTTACTCGAAGTCTTTAACGAGAACTATGATTTTATCCTCGACTTAAGCGTCTTTCCCTATCCAATCACGATTTCCGAAGTCCTCATGGAGGAAGGACAGATGCTGATCAAAATTGGGGTGTTACAATGAAGCGCATCTTACAAGTCACTATCATTGTCTCCATAATTGTCTCGCTGGGGATTTTTGCCACCCGCTGGCAGGTCGAGTCTCCTAATCGTACCGTTGAACTTGTCTACGATCTACCAGGTCTTAAGGAACTGAGTGTGAATACGGGGATCCCTTTAGATGAGCTCCTGGCAGATCTAAACGCGGCCGGTATCAAGACCATGGCCATTCAACCGGCCAGCTTGGGAGATCTTTTTTTGACTAATCAATTGGTCGATCGAGAGGTACTGAGCCAACTCCCCACCCAAAGTGTAAATCTAGCCAGATTTCTTACCTTACCTGTGAGTTTTCACGGGGAGGATTTCCAGCTTGTAAAGGATGCTGGTCTCCAAGCCGCACCCAAGTTAGCGGCTGTGCCCTGGGAGCTGGATCCTCTGTGGTTGGATAGTGCTCCTCCTTTTCTAATCTTGAGTGGTCAAGGTGAATTTCCTGCCCATCAATTGCAGGGTTATAGTGGTCGCCTTGCTTTAGTAGAATTTTCTACACCGAACACTGCCCATTTAGGAACGACTGATTTAGTGAGGCTCCATGGAATTAGCGCACCGGAAATGGCGGTCCTTACGGAACAGCGAATCTTGAATCGCTATCTCCGTGCAGTTCGGGAGCGAAATATTCGAGTGTTATATGTTCGACCCTTTGTAGAAGGGGCAAACAGCTGGGAACGCTCTCTAGCCCTGGTAGATAACTTGCAGCAGCGCCTGGTGGCCGAAGGTTTCATCCTTGGGGCCGCAGAGCCCTTTGTAACTTGGCATCCTTCCATCCTGTGGTTAGCTATTGTAGGGGCAGGTATCTGGGCCGGGGCAATTTATTATGGACAAGGACTCTTTCCTAAGATTAGCTGGCTTTTTACTGCAGGGGGAATCCTCGGTTGGTTAGGCACGGTTGGCATACTTTTGATGCGGCCTACCTTGGCCCAACAAGGATTAGCCTTACTAGCTGCGATAGTTTTTCCGGCCTTGGCCTTACAGGAAGGAGAGAGTTATTGGCGAGTGACCGCAATTTCTCTACTAGGGGCCTTATTTGCAGTAGCCAGCTTGTCGGGAACAGAGTACTTGATCAAGGTGCAAGAGTTTAGGGGCGTAAAGGTAGCACATCTAATTCCTGTAGCTTTGGTAGCCTTTGCAGTGGTGCGACCTCTGAGGTCATGGCTCAATAAGGATGTGCCCGTGCGCTATTTGATCTGGGCAGGTATTGCGACTCTTGTGGGGATCTTGTATATTTTGAGGACTGGAAACTTTGGACTTCCGGTACCCCAATGGGAAGTGAGCGCCCGTGAGTTTTTGGAGAATTTTTTAGGTGCACGACCACGTACTAAGGAGTTTCTCATTGGGCATCCCGCTCTTTACCTTGTCTTTAAAGATCGAGAACCCAAGAAATCTTGGTTATTGCCTGTGGCTGTGGTGGGACAGATCTCTTTGATCAACACCTTTACACACACCCATACCCCCCTTCAGGTGAGTTTGCTTAGGACTTTTTATGGCCTAGCCTTTGGCTATCTCTTGGGGTGGTTAATTGCTAAGGCGGTGCTGATGAGTAGGAGATGGTACCGGAACTGGCACTTAGGGGTGACACCAAAATGATCGTTGTCTTAGGTTATTACGGATTCGCTAATTTAGGCGATGAAGCAATTTTACAGACTCTCTGTCACGACCTACTAGACTTAGGTTTTTCGCACCAAAATATTTTAGTAGTATCAGGAAATCCAGAGCAAACTAGAGCTGATCATGGCGTGAAAGCCATTGGACGGTTTGATTTCGTACAGCTATGGCAAGCTTTAGGTTCGGCCCGTTGCTTAATAGCTGGTGGAGGTTCCTTGCTGCAGGATGTAACTAGTAAGCGGAGTATTCCCTATTATCTAGGTATAGTAGAGCTGGCATTACTGCGTAAAGTACCTGTCCTCATGTACGGCCAAGGTGTTGGTCCGGTGCAGTCTAAGTGTTATGGTCGGTGGGTGAGGAGAGCCTTCACCAAAAGTGTGGCTTATACTGTCCGGGATCAGGTTAGTGCCCAACTTTTGGACGATCTGGGGGTACCGGATCGTTTGGGATCACTTTGTGCCGATCCGGTTTTCCAAAAGACTCCACAAAGCAACTCGGTCTCCATAGGAGCCCCAAGGGTACTGCTCAATCTTCGGCCTTATAGTCTTTGGCCTAAACAGCAGGAACTGTGGGTGGGACTAATCCAGTATTGGCAGGAACAAGGACAGCTGGTGGAGTTTATACCCCTTGGACCTGGTGATCGGGATCTGGGCTTGGCGTTACAAACAAGGTTGCCAAAACTACAGGTACATCCCACTTTGACCTTGGATAGAGTTAAAGAGGTATATGAAGGAGCCACTTTGTGTATTTCCATGCGTCTCCATGGTATCATTTTCGCTGCCTTGGAAGGTGTTTTGCCCCTTGGTCTAAACTATGATCCCAAGGTGGAGGCCATAAGTGAACAACTCCACATTCCCTATTGGGAATTAGAGGATTTGGCGAGCTTAAGAACGGCTGTAGAAACAGTGATAGCCCAGAGAGAGTATTACGAGCTGCAGTATACGCCTGCCCTAGAGGAATTACGAACGCGTGCTGTAGGCAATCGCGCCATGTTAGCTCAAGTGTTAAAACAGGGGTGATGGGGATGAAGGAGACAAAAATCTTAGGTGTAGGTTTCAATAGACTCACCATGGCAGATGCACTAGAAGAAATCAGTACATACATGATCCAGGATAAACCCCATCTGATCGTGACCGCCAATCCTGAAATGGTAATGTTAGCGAAGGACGATCAATTATTAGAGGAAATCATGGAGCGGGCGGATTTGGTTGTGGCCGATGGGATCGGAGTAGTCTGGGCCAGTAGGATCCTAGGTCAATCTGTACCAGAACGAATACCTGGAATCGAACTTGCCGAAGGTTTACTGCGTAGGGCGAATGAACAAGGTTGGCGCGTATTTTTGCTTGGGGGAGCAGAGGGAGTTGCAAAACAAGCTGCCCAGTCCCTCAAGGATACTATGCCTCAACTACAAATTGTCGGTACCTATCATGGGTATTTCCAGACTGGCTCAGAAGAGCAAGCATTAATCCACCAAATCAAACAGGCTAATCCCCATCTGCTCTTGGTGGCCCTTGGGGTGCCCCGTCAGGAAAAATGGTTGGCTGCTCATCTAGGCGCATTGAAAGTGCCAGTAGCCATTGGGGTGGGTGGAAGCTTTAATGTGTGGGCAGGGGTGGATCAGAGAGCCCCCCTGTGGATGCGTAAAATTCATTTAGAGTGGTTTTATCGCTTAGTAAAGCAACCATGGAGAATCAAGCGGATGGCGGTTTTGCCTAAGTTTGTGGGGACAGTGTGGCTAACTCGCCTTCGCAAGGGGAGGTAGTTCGAGTGAAAAAGATTGTTCTTGGTTATGGCGGGGTCTTAGTTGGAGTAATCATCACAGCCTTCGGAGTGAGTTTTTTTCTCATTCCGGCGAAAATTGCTGCCGGCGGTGTTAGTGGTCTAGCTACGGTAGTCTATCATCTAGTTGGTTTTCCCGCAGGGATAACCATGCTCCTCTTTAATATTCCCTTATTCCTCTTAAGTTGGAAGATGATTGGACCGATGTTTGGGGCGAAAACCCTCTTTGGGACGATTACGATTTCTTTGTTTGTGGATCTATTTAACCAAATCGCGGTACCCATGACCAACGATCTTTTATTAGGAGCCATTTATGGTGGAGTGATTTCTGGCATTGGCTTGGGTATTGCCTTTCGCGCCGGGGGCTCCACAGGTGGTACCGACATGGCGGCTCAACTGGTAGCTAGGTTTTTCCCAACGAGTGTGGGACAAGCACTGCTTTTTGTTGATGGCTTTGTGATTATTCTAGCTGGACTAGCCTTTGGTTTAGAGTTGGCCATGTACGCCCTCATTGCAGTGTTTATTACTACTAAGACCATTGATTTGGTCCAAGAAGGACAAAACTATGCTAAGGCGACCTTAATCATCTCAGATCATGCAGAAGAAATTGGTCACAGCATTATGGAACGCATGGATCGGGGTGTAACCAGTCTAGACGGGCGCGGTATGTATACCAAGGACGATAAGGATGTGCTTCTGGTTATTGTTTCTCGGATAGAAATTTCCCAGGTAAAAGAAATTGTGCGGGAATTTGATGAATCCGCTTTTGTAGTCATTGCTGACGTCCATGAAGTTTTAGGCGAAGGTTTTAGAAGATTATAGCAGGTGGCTGGGTCTTGCCAA
>DGYW01000041.1 GCA_002396805.1 Firmicutes bacterium UBA4996
TCTATTGTCGCTGCCTCAATCAACTCCCTGGGAATATTGGACAACCCAGCAATAAAAATGATCATCATATACCCAGAGTACTGCCAGACACTAACAATGACTAAAGTCCAAAAGGCTTTGTCTGGATTAGCGAGCCAGGAGTACGAGAGGAAGCCTATATTTAAATTACGACCGATAAACACAAGTACATTAGAGAAAATAAACCTCCACACAAGTCCTAAAATAATTCCACCGATCAAATTAGGGATAAAAAAACCGGTTCGTAGAAAGTTCTGCCCTCTCACATTATTACCAGTAAGCGCGTAAGCCAGGATAAACCCCAAAGTGTTTACGATCACTACAGTGTAAAACACATACTTAACAGTTAGCATGAAAGAACTCCAAAACATCCGATCCTTAAACACAGTTATGTAGTTACTAAAGCTGACAAATGTATACGTTTTGGAAATACCATCCCAGTTGGTAAACGTCAAATAGATTCCGAATAAAAATGGTAGAATAATTACGGTTAGAAAAACAAAAGTTGTAGGTCCTGCAAAAAGCAAGTAGGTCTTGAGTTTATCGATGAATCTCTTTTCAGTTGCCAGCATACTTTACACCTCACTTCGGAAACGAATAGTGAAAAAGGGGGAACATTAAACAGCAATTCCTCGCTGTTTAATGTTCCAATTATTCTATAGACCTTGCCAATAGGCCTCTACTTCTTTGAAGAAGGCGTCTCTATTAATGAAGTTGGACAGATACTTTTGCATAGAAGCCCCAACTTGAGCCCAGTGGTCTGGCGGCAGATTCAGAATAAAGTTCATTGTCTTGCCTTCTCTGACGTAGTCTAGCAATGATGCTGACAATGGATCAGCTGGAGCAACGGTAATGTTGCTAAATGCGGGAATAATGTTAGCATCCAAAACAACGCGTTTCTGCCCCTCTGGATCATAAACCAACCAGTTTAAGAAATCCTTGGCTGCTTGTTGCTGGGCAGGAGAATTTTGCTCTCCATCCAGAATGAAGTACTTAGTAACACCAACCGGAACTTGTGTATTGCCTAAGTCTGCTGGATCGTTACTAATTGGCACTGGTAAAAATCCAAACTGACCGCCAGTTGTATCAAAATCAGCGATCTGGGGCCAAGCCCAGTTCCCCATGAACCAGATACCTACTTCTCCTTCACCGATAAATTCGGTACCCCGATCATATGTGCCGGCTAAGGGGTCAAGTCTGTCATAGTTATACTCTTTCATTAGGTCGAATGTGTCCAGTAAGCCGTTTGCAGCACCATTATCTGCTAAGCTGACAGTTCCATTCTTAAGACCTTCCAAGAACTCATTAATGGTGTTGAAATTTGGCGATTGGGCGGAATATGCTAGTGAAAAGAAGTGAGCCCCTAACGACCAATCCTCTGGGGAGATGATCAAAGCGCCTTTCCCGCTGTCCTCTATTGTAGCGAACAACTGACGCAGAGAGTCAAATGTATTGATAGTTGCCGGATCAAATTCGCCTCCCACAGCATTATCAAGGACTGGCTTATTGTAAATGAAACCAAATCCTTCCACCGTTACAGGGAAAGCCAAGATCCTTCCATCCTCAGCAGTTGCCATATCCAAGCTATTCTCGATGGCATCGGCAACCCACTTTTCGTCATTGAGGGCCAGTGCACGATCTTGGAAGAGCAGAACATCTCCAGCGTCTAACATCAAGATCGCAGGGGCATTGCCAGATGCATACAAGGCTACTGCGCGTTCAAAAGGTGACTGACCAACAGGTGCCGATATAACCTCAATTCTGACACCATCGGTGATACTGCTGTAGTAGGCAGCAATTTCTTCGAGTTGAGTCTGGATTTCACCTTTGGAGTTAAGAATAGTGATCTGAACATCTTGAGCAAGGACAGTCATACTAGACATGGACAGAACCAAAGCAAAAACCAACATGCATAGGCCTAACTTAATTCTTCTCACAACACTTCCTCCTTTTTAGTGCAGATTTGACATCCGCCTTCTTTAAATAAAATTGTATCACAATCCCAAAACATATGTCAACCGGTTAACACATATGAATCAGGAAAATATTATTTCAAAGTCAAGTGCTGTTCTTGCTGTACTTCAGGGTCCCAATAGGAGATTTTAAAGTGATGAGATTTTAGATCAGACTCCAGCACTGCCCTGTGAACTTCATTCTGCCAAGTGAGTCTCAAGCCATGGTCACCAATGGGCTCAACCGAGAACTGACCATCGAAGGCCGGGTAAGAGTTGCGGAAACGCATTAACTGAAAGAGTTGCTGGACTACAGGTCTTTCCATATTTTCTTCCGCTTCCTCCAAGCTATAATAATGGCGGTTGATGTTTCTTCCTACTTTCGTTTCTTCTAATAACTGAATGTCATTTTCACCAGCTAACAGCCCCACATAGTATACCTGTGGAATCCCAGGAGTAAAGAACTGGATCGCCCGAGCCAAAAGATAAGCATCATCATTGTTGCCTAAAGCTGAATAATACGTGCAGTTTAGCTGGTAGACATCGAGGTTGTTATACGCTGTGGTATTGTAGATTGGCTTCACATTGGCTCCGCGGGAGAAAAGGTATTCTTTGGTCTGTTCTATCTCTTCCTCGGTTAGAAGGTCTTTCACATCCACTACACCGATGCCGTCATGGGTATCGAGGGTTGTAAACTGCTTGTGAGGACAAATCCGTAGCCAGTGAAGGAGGCGCTGATTGTCTCCTGAATAAAGGCTGTACAATAGAAGCATTGGCAAACTAAAGTCATAGACCCAATAACCTCTTTTCGCCAATTCAAGCTGAATGGTGTAATGCTCATGAATTTCAGGCAGGATCTCCAC
>DGYW01000021.1:0-2337 GCA_002396805.1 Firmicutes bacterium UBA4996
CCTTTTCATCGTAGGTGAACTAAGAAAGCGGGGTCTATTGTGACTTGCATCATTAACGACTTACTACTACTGCACAGGAAAGCGCGGAAAAATGCTAGGCATCTACACCTAGCATTTTTTTACTCCCTAATGGGGAAGACGCCTTTAATAATCTACAGGGTGATACACGCTACTGCCAAACTGAGTCTGAGTTTGGCCCTGATTGGGAAACTGGCTTTCATACTGGGAAAACTTCTGATGATGCTTTGCAATGTGACTTGGCTGCTCAGGGTGGAGGGTGTACCAACCCTTCTCAAACATTAGATTGAACACATCCCTAGCAGCGTGGTGGGTTTCGTTGAGTACATGAAGAATGTCATTGTACAGATCCTGGTGACTGGTTTCCCTAACAAAAGTGTTAAAACCATCAGTAAGCCACTTTTCCGTTGCTAGCATATCATTGAGACGATCCCGGTCATTGAATTCCGGTCCCTTCTTAAAGCTCGTAGAGGGATTTTTCACGGTAGGCGGCGTAGACCCGCCATAACGCTGCTGGTAGTTACCATAAGAACCACTGTGGTTGTTCATGCTAATCCTCCTTACTATTGCTGATAGTTTTGATAGCTCTGGTGGTTATGGTCGTGCTGGGTGGTACTGAGATGGTTGAGCAAGAGATCATAGTGTGTTTGGTGTAACTCACCGATCTGTTCTAGCTGATGTTTGATCTGCTGATCACCACACATGCTAGCATAACTATAGGCCTTTTTCGCCGCCAAAAGCTCCCAAGAAAGGGCGTCCGTTAAGTAGGCGCAATCTTTTGTAGAGAGCATGCGGGGAGGCTGGCTCATTCTTTGCTGACGTGAATATTGGTCGTGATACATGATGAACCTCCTTTAGAAGATTGTTTCGCTAATAGACTAACCTATTTTCCCACAAATAAACTACAAAAAGCAAAAATCCACTAGCGAGAATCTCGCTCTTGTAGTATAATAACGTAGTAAACCACTTATAAATAGATGAACTCTATTGAGTCCTGATAGAGTAGAGGAGGAGAGTCACATGAGTGAATTGATTGATAACCGCAAACATCGTCAAGAGACCCTCAAGGGAATTATCAAGGACCTCCATGCGGGAGTTTCTACTGAAGAAATCAAGGCTAGATTTGGTGAACTCTTGGATCAAGTGGGTCCCACAGAGATTGCCGACATAGAGCAAAGCTTGATTAACGAAGGCTTACCAGTGGAAGAAATCCAAAAGCTATGTGATATTCACGTGGCAGTTTTCAAGGAGTCTTTAGACAAACAGAAGGCAGCCGAAGTCGCCCAGGAACAAGATGAACAAGACCCGCTCCAGGGACTGCAAGAAGAGAACCGGAGGTTCACTATATTGGTCCAGGAGATTCAAAATCTCGTAGAAAAAATCGGTAAAGCTGAGTCAGGCTCAGATCTAGGTACTGCCCTAGGAGAGTGGAAAACAAGGCACGACGAGCTTCTAAAAGTGGATCAGCACTACTCCAAGAAGGAAAACATTCTTTTCCCCTACTTGGAACGCTATGGCATCAGTGGCCCCCCTTCTGTCATGTGGGGAATTCACGATGAAATTCGGGCAGCCCTTAAAGATATTGTCGTTGTTATCAATAGCGTTCAGGGTAATATGGCCTCACCGCAACTAGCTGCGGAAATTGCCCATGTGGTGTTACCTACTTTAAACGAGATTGCTGAGATGATTTATAAAGAGGAAAATATCCTGTTTCCCATGTGCAAAGACACGCTCACAGCAGACGAATGGAAAGAAATTAAGGCTCAATTTAAAGACCCCTTGGCAACTGTATATCAGAGCAGGGATGGGCAGAACGTGCCTAGTGCTAATTCTGCTGGTATTGATTTAGATATTGGAGTCTTGACTGCCGAGCAAATCAACCTACTACTCAACCATTTGCCAGTAGATGTAACCTATGTGGACGAAAATGATGAAGTTCGCTTCTTTTCTGCAGGTCCGGAACGGATTTTTGAACGTGCCAGAGCCGTGATTGGCCGTAAAGTACAATTCTGCCATCCGCCTAACAGTATGGGAATCGTAGAACAAATCCTCCAGGACTTTCGAAGCGGGAAGAAAGATAGTGCCGACTTTTGGATCGATATGAAGGGTCAGAAGATCTATATTCGTTATTTCGCCGTAAGGGATAAAGATGGGACTTATCGGGGAACCGTTGAGGTAAGCCAAAACATTACAGAAATTAAGGGTATCACGGGCGAAAAACGCATCTACGATTACTCGAATTAAGGAAAAATGCTCCCTCCGTCTTTAGCTTAGACTATTGTAGGAGGGATTTTCCTATTCAACGAGAACTTTACAATA
>DGYW01000021.1:2532-3697 GCA_002396805.1 Firmicutes bacterium UBA4996
AATAGGTTAGAAAGGGTTGGTAAAAATTCCAAAAAGATTAGTGTTTTTAGATGTGGAAACAACGGGCCTAGATAGCAGTAAAGACCGGGTCATCGAGGTTTTTTTGCTCTCCGTACATAAAGACGGGCAAGTTGAGCAATACGAGACTTTAATCAATCCAGAACGCCCTATTCCGGAAGTGATTACAGAAATGACCGGTCTTACAGATGTGGATGTGGCCCATGCCCCCACAGAATCGCAAGTTGCCAAGAAAATCCGAGAATTTATTGGCTGGGATACCCCAGTTGCTCACAATTTACCGTTTGATCTTCGCTTTCTGAATGCTATGTTCCAGCGTAACGGGCTGTTAGAACTAAGCGGAGCAGGTATAGACACCCTAGCCATTAGTAGAGAACTATTTCCGCGCCTAGCCATTTTCCCCGAGGGGGGAGGAAGCCATCGTCTCAGCAACCTCATGTATCATTTTGGGCTAGAGAAGGCCCACGCCAACGCGCATCGCGCCAAAGATGATGTTCTGCTCCTAGTCGAGGTGTACCGTCATCTGCAGGCCAGTGAACGAGGGGAGCTACTATATTCACCTCTAGTAACCCACGGTTGCCCCACCTGTAAGTCTGCCATGTATGTGGAAAGGGAAGGGAACCAACGAGTATTGGTCTGTAAAACGGAACCTTCCTGCGCCGCAAAGTTTGTTGTTTAGGGGGGGTTGACATATACCCCTCAGGGGTATATAATGTGTTTGAATGAAAGGCAAAGGAGGATATACAAATGCCAATGACGGTGTCAGATAGCAACTTTCAAACTAATGTTTTGGATCATAAGGGCGTAGTTTTCATAGACTTTTGGGCTCCTTGGTGTGGACCATGCCGCATGTTAGGGCCGATTGTCGAAGAACTTGCTAAGGATTACGAGGGTAAGGCGCGCATTGCCAAACTCAATGTAGATGACAACCAGAGCTCGGCTCGCCAATATGGTGTCATGAGTATTCCTACCATGATCATCTTTAAAGACGGCAAAGAGGTTGATCGCCTAGTCGGTGTCATGCCGAAGGAAATGATTGCCCAGCGTCTAGATAAGTGGATTGCTTGACAAATAGTTTGGCTTGAGGTAGAATGATACCAGTGACGCGGGGTGGAGCAGTCTGGTAGCTCGTCGGGCTCATAACCCG
>DGYW01000021.1:3938-15600 GCA_002396805.1 Firmicutes bacterium UBA4996
AAATCCGGCCCCCGCAACCAAATGTTGTCTACAAGACCGGTTTTAGAGCCGGTCTTTTTTTGAGCGAAACGAAAGGCTTGGAGGTGGCAACATGCCATTGCCTGTAATTGCAGCCATAATTAGGCAGGATGATCAAGTACTACTTTGCCAACGAAAAGAGGGGGCACTAGCTGGTAAGTGGGAATTCCCCGGTGGCAAGATTGAAAACGGCGAAACACCAGAAGAATGTCTGGTGCGTGAAATAGAAGAAGAGCTAGGTATCGCCATTGAGGTAGATAGCATTTACCAAGCGGTCCACACTCATTACGATCATGGGGACTTTCTACTCATTGGTTATTTGGCGCGCCATATTGGAGGCGAAATAAGCCTCCGGGTCCACTCCGCTTATGCGTGGGTAGACGTGGGGAGGCTTGCTGAATATGACTTGGCCGAAGCGAATATTCCTATTGCACAAAGCCTAAAAGAAGAGGGCAATCCCTCCCGGACCGGCGTGGGTCCCAATGGTAGGTCCGATTAAACCCTGCACGATCTCCTTGGGACCTAACTCTTGCTGAACCAACTCCATAAGTTCTGGAACCGTCTCTGCGCCATAGGTGTGAACAATAGCTACTCGCTTCTTAGAAAAATCAACATTACGTCCTTGAGCCTTGGCAACAATAGTTTGCAGGGCTCTTTTTGTGGAACGAACCTTTTCTTCTGCTTCTATAGTTCCTTCGGGCGTTATTCTTAAAATAGGCTTAATGGATAGCATTGATCCCAAAAGGCCCTGCGTCTTAGTTAAGCGTCCACCCTTAACCAAGTGGGTGAGCGAATCCAGAATAAAATAGGCAAAGGACTCCTCGCGATCTTTTTCTAGAACCTTCCAGATTTCTGAAAGACTATAACCAGCCTCTAGCATTTCTCCTGCCTTAATCAGGAAGAGAGTTTCCCCAATGGACGCAGATTTGGAATCAAAAATGTGAATGCGCTCCGTGTTGAGAAGTTCCTTGGCAATGGTGGCGCTTTGTAGTGTCCCACTTAAACTAGAGGAAAGACCCACATAGAGAATTGTGTAGCCATCATTGACATACGGTTCAAAGGCTTCAGCAAATTCGTGGGGGTTAACTTGATTCGTGGCTGGCAATTCCTCCGAGTTAATCAATTTTCTCCAAAATTCGTCATGTGAAAGGGTCACTTGATCCTTAAATTCTTCAGTACCAAAAATAACGCTTAGGGGCACAACATCAATATCATATTTATCGCGATAATGCTGGGGTAGGTCTGCTGCACTATCTGTGAATAGCTTTATCTTACCATTCATGAACCACTTCATCCTCCCTTGGAAGTTCTATCTCAAAGCATTCGCCATCATCAGTCGGTTACCTTCGCACCTGTTTTATTACTAGGTGCTAACTCGAGCGATTGGCTGAGCTCTTGAGGTACAAGAGCCAGGATTAGTGTGGAGAGGAGCATTACACCCGCCAAAATGGCGACTCCCGTATGTAAAGAATAATGCTGTCCAATTAAGCCTAGAAACGCAGGCCCCACCATGGCACCAAAGGATCCCGCTACCACTAGACCGCTTGTACTTTCGGCAACACACATGGGAAATAAGGAAGAACTGTGGAACAGAATCAAGGGAAAAATGGCCGAGAGAAAAAGTCCAATAGTAAAGAGCATGGTAAAGACTAACCAGAGCGGCTGGATGAAAATCAAGACCAGCATGGCCAAAGCAGTGCTGCTCGTGAGAAAAAGGAGCAGTACACGGGAAGACATCTTCTTGACCGCCTGAGTACACAGGGCACGCCCCAGAGCAATACCTAACCAGAGCACCGAAATTCCTAAAGAAGCATTGACAGCACGAACACCTAAACTCGTTAGAAGAGTGGGGACCCAACCGACCAAAGCCACTTCAACCGCAACGTAAATGAAAATAGACACCAGCAGCATCCAATACGGAGCCTGCTTGTACAGCTTAAGAGTGTTGGCCCGTGGAGCAGTAGAGGACTTGTTGTTCACTGTGGTCCCCAGATAATTCCGCCAGAGCAATACAAAAAGAGTGGCTAGGATACTTGTGCTGAAATAGAAGGCACTCCAAGACAAGCCAAAATAGGCAAAACGAGACAAGAAGATGGGACCAACTAATGCTCCTATGCCGTAAGAAAAGTGGAGCCAATTCAAAGCTGGCTGGGCTTTTTCGGGGTCCAGACTAGAAATTAAGGTATTAAAACCCACGTCAATGGTACCAGTGCCCAAGCTTGCCAAAAACCCCAGGGCGACGGCGAGCGCCCACCAAGGGGACAAGGGAAACAGTGTATAAGTGACAGCAATAATTAGAAATGCTACTGATAGAATTCTAGCAGAGGGTCGCCGTTTCTGCAAAAAGGGAAAGGCAACGGAGGCCAGCAGATAACCGAACGAGTTGGCAAACAGAAGTAGCCCCGCTACCGAAAGGGTAAGGGAATACTCCTCAATTAAAAATGGGAGAGCCATCCCATGAATTGTACTAGTTAATCCCAAAATACCGAATCCGAGATATGAAAGCTGCTGCAAATCTAGCCACCTCCGAGAACAATCATGGCAGTTTTTTCTTCCTCGCCTTGACTTACCCCGACTTTCCTAGGTATAATGAGGTCAATAGCAAAGACATAGAAGAGGAAGAGTACCTTCGTCCCTCTGGCGTAGAGAGTCGATAGCTGTGGTGAAATATCGAAACAGACACGAAGGGAATGGGCCTTGGAGTCGCTAGACTGAACCTGTAGTAAGTCTGGCCGGAATCCTCCGTTATAGGATCGAGTGGATCGCAGTCGCGATCAACGAGGGTGGTACCGCGGTTTTAATCGTCCCTATTTAGGGGCGTTTTTTTATTGCCCCCGGGGAATTTCACCTACACCCTTGAGAATGTGATCTGGGCGATACGGGAATCTATTGGGAGTAGTCTCGTTAGAAACACCACTCAGGACAAGGACAGTCTCAATTTCCGATTCGATCCCAGCAATTATGTCTGTATCCATGCGATCTCCGATGATTACAGTCTCATCAGCTGTACAACCAAGTCGCTTTTGGGCTTGACGCATCATTAGAGGGTTGGGTTTTCCTATAAAGTAGGCCTCGCGGTAAGTGGCTAATTCGATTGGAGCAATCAGTGCTCGACAGGCAGGAGCAATACCAGCTTCCGTGGGACCGGTTAGATCCGGATTAGTACCAATGAGCTTGGCACCCCGGGAGACCAAATGGACCGCCTTTTCCATGTGATTATAGTTGTAGCTCCTGGTTTCACCCACAACAACATAATCGGGGTTCACGTCGTTCATTGAAAAACCCACATCGTAAAGTGCCTTAACTAGGCCTGCTTCACCAATAACATAGGCACTTCCATTAGGATTTTGACTAGCTAAAAAGGAGGCTGTGGCTAGAGCGCTGGTATAGAAGTGGTCTTCTGTGACAAAAAGACCCATACGAGCAAGTTTTTCTTGCAATTCGCGAGGACTACGCTCACTACTATTGGTTAGAAATAAAAATTTCTTTTCGTTGTCTAACAGCCACTGTACAAAGTCTTTAGCCCCATCTAGTAGACGATTACCATGATAGATTACTCCATCCATATCACAAATAAAACCTTTTTTCTCCTGAATTCTCAGCATAACGCACCTCATCGATAAAATTATTTAGTTCATGACCATAGAACAAGTTCTGCTTTAGTGGACAAATACCTCTTTACGGTAAAATCAGAAAGGAATGACGACAAGATGACAACAGAACACGTAGATTATGCTGGCTCATTTGAAGCCGCTCTAGACAAAAGTAGGCTCTTGGAGCAGGAACTCCAGAAAAATCCCCAAAACTACAAGATTCTCACGGGAGATCGGCCAACCGGTCGCTTACACATTGGCCATTTATTTGGTTCGCTGCAAAACAGGGTAAGACTCCACAAATTAGGTGTACCTACCTATATCGTAATCGCGGACTACCAAGTACTCACCGATCGGGATACTTTTGATGCTATAGCAGAAAATGTTCACCAACTGACAATTGACTACCTTGCTGCTGGCATTGATCCAACAGATGGTAAGACCATCATCTTTCCCCATAGTCATGTACCTGAACTCAATCAGTTGCTCTTGCCATTTCTAACTTTGGTTACCAACGCCGAATTAGACCGCAATCCTACAGTGAAAGAAGAAATCATTGCCTCGGGACAGAAAAACATTAATGCTGGTATGTACACCTATCCTGTGCATCAAGCGGCGGATATTCTCTTTTGCAAAGGCAATGTGGTACCAGTGGGTAAGGACCAATTGCCACATCTTGAATTAACTAGGACTATTGCCAGGCGCTTTAATAGCCGTTTCGCCAACGACAAGCCAGTGTTTCCAGAACCACAACCACTATTAAGCGAGGCGCCAATCGTACTTGGCTTAGATGGTGGTCAAAAAATGAGTAAGAGCAGAAATAACACCATTATGCTCAGTGCCGATGAGGATGAGACTGCTCGCTTAATAAAACGAGCCAAGACAGATTCCGAAAGATTGATCACCTATGATCCTGAAAACCGCCCAGAAGTGGCCAACCTACTCATGCTCATTTCCTTATCAACTGGACGTAAACCAGAAGACATTGCAGCTGAGATAGGGGATGGTGGGGGAGGGCAACTCAAGAAGATGCTCACTGAATCCCTAAACGAGTATCTCAGGCCACACAGAGCTAAACGGAAAGAACTAGAGAAAGATCCAGGCTACATTCGCCAGGTCCTCAAAGATGGGGTGGCTCAAGCTAGAGCGGAAGCTGAGCAAACCTTAAATGAAGTTCGGGAAGTAATGAACATGATGCTATAGAGAGTTGAGAGGAGAGTTTTGCCGTGGCAGTAGACGTCATCTTAGATCAATGTGAAGTAGCCTTACGTATTTTAGAATCAGATTCTAAATGCAGTGGGGAAACTCTCCTCACCGAGCTTTTCTCCACTAAAGGTTATCGGTGGTTGAAAGAGCGGGAACTAGCAATGAAGCAAAAATTTACCGATGTGGACTTTAGTACATTCATCTTGTCAGATGATTTAAGAAAACAGGCTCGACGGTTTAGGGCGGTTCTCGACAATCTTCAAAAACTATCTATGGAAAGTCTCGCCAACCAAGCGAAAGAATATTTGCCGAGCGATGCCATCATAGATGCCTTTGTGGTACCTCTCATCAAACCCAAGCGTAATAGTTTTGTTTACCCCATAGAGGGAAAGATTGTGGTGTTTTTATCCCTAAACCCCGATGTGACTACTAGCAAGCTACAAAACACGATCGTGCATGAGTTGCACCATGTTGGGCTAAGAACCGTCTACCAAGGACCGAATTCAGTTTTGGATGGAGTGTCCGATTCACGGATAAAAGAGCTGTTACGATTTACCCAACCACTTGGGGAAGGATATGCTATGTTAGCTGCTGCGGGGGGACCGGATATCCACCCTAATGATCACGATCCGGAACTAAAGACCCTCTGGAATCAAAGAATGGCTTCATTTGACCGAGATTTTCATGACATTGATCGATTCTTGTGTGATCTCTTGGCAGAAGAATATGACCAGGAGGAGGCTATGGAAAAAGGGTTCGAAATGATGGGAATTCAAGGTCCTTGGTACACAGTTGGGTGGAAAACTGCAACAGTTATCGAGGTGGTCTGCGGTAAGAGTCGCTTAATACAGTGTATTGCTGATCCTACACAATTGTTTTCAACCTATAACCAGGCGACAAGTGTCTACAACCAAAATCACGGAACTTCTTTGCCCACTTGGAGTCTAGAGCTTGTAGAGGCCTTCAACGAGGAGCATCGAAGCTAGCAGGATGTGTTCTACCAATGAGGAACTGTCAATGTGGGGTGGGTTCTACGCGACTATCATTAGAAGAAAAGCAAGTTATAGGGGATGTGCCACTTAGAAGGCACATTTGCTTTTCGGAAGTTAGTTTACATAATATCCATTATGCGAAGTCAGATAAATTATTGGAGGAGCATAAACAACAGAAACGCCCAACAGAAATCTGCTAGGCGCTGTTTGGCTATTCTTGCGGTAGCAATCCGCGGATTCCTCTTGTTGCATCGATATACGGGGCTATTGATGCATTACTGTTGAGTACTTCAATAATCTGGGCTAAAAACCCCGACATGTCCACTTCAACAAACCACTCTGAGGCTTTGACTGCTGGCGGAATGTATGTCAAGTTAGTGGAATATACCCTCTTTATTGTACCCTCAGCGTAATGGCGCTCAAAAAGGTCAATTCCTTCCGTGAAAAAGGCAAACGTTGACGCAATATAGACGTTCTTAACGTTTCTCGTCTTAAGCCAGCGGGCAATATCAATGACCGACTGGCCCGAAGCAATCATATCATCAACGACTAAAACATCACAGCCTTCTACATTCCGGCCCAGGTATTCGTGGGAAACAATCGGGTTTTTCCCATTGACTATCGTGGAATAATCTCTTCGTTTGTAAAACAGGCCTATGTCTACACCAAGGACACTAGAGTAATAAACTGCCCTATCCATTGCACCAGTATCAGGACTAATAACGATGAGACTGTCTTTTTTTAGCGATAGCCCTTCTTCGTGCTGAATAAAGGTCTTCACAATGTCGTACGTGGGATATAGGTTTTCAAAGGATGTCAGATTGATGGCATTTTGAACATTGGGGTCATGGGCGTCAAATGTGATGATTTCGTGAACGCCTAAGCGTTCGAGCTCTTGCAGGGCCATTGCACAGTCTGAGGATTCGCGGCCTCTGCGGCGATGTTGCCTTGATGAATACAATAGGGGCATAATCACAGTCACTTTCTTAGCCTTGCCACGAATGGCTGATATGGCTCGCTTAATGTCCTGAAAATGTTCATCGGGTCCCATATGGTTAGTAAATCCAAACATATCATAGGTAATACTGTAATTTCCCACGTCGCAAAGGATATAAACGTCCTTTCCCCGTACCGATTCGGCCAGTTTGATTTTACCTTCACCATTGGAAAATCGGACCTCTTCGATGTCGATTAAATAGGAGTCGTTTTCGCCCCTTGCCCTAAGTATAGCCTGGTCAACTTTCCGAGAAAGCTCCTCGCAACTCTTTAAGGCTATTAGGCCTAGGCGTCCTTCATAATGCGCCGCAACATCGTTCATACTACCAACACTCCCTTGGAAAAACTTGTCTCAGCTTCAACTAACTCTTGTTACAACTGTAACTTTCTCCTCTAGGTCGCTTATTCCTTTGGGAGTTTCGTCAATTTGCGCTGTTTACCTACCTAACAAAAACACCCAACAGAAGCCTGTTAGGTGTTTTTGTTAATCGCATCTATTTCTTTGTTCTTGATTAATCCCTTCTAAGACCCGTCTCCAAGGCCACAGGATGCCGCTTTCATCAACGCTTTTGCTAAAGCCGTGTACCGCTAGCTACTTGTAGAGGCTGGATATTTGTTTTCTGATATATTGACAAAACTTGTCCTGGGTAAATATCCGCCGAGCTTAATTGGTTTAGTTCTCGAATGGTACCGACTACAACCCGAGGATCTTCATCCGGTAGCCAAGCTCGGGCTATGGACCACAACGTGTCCCCAGGCTCAACCACAACTTCGATAGACCCATAAGTGTACTCAGGCACTAGCTCAGTATCACTCTTGAAAACGATCTTAGCGCCAATGACACCGAAGCTAACCACTAACAGGATTACCAAACCAAAGGCTGAAATGGTCATCAGGACATCTTGAAGTTTGTTTTTCATAAAACATCCTCCTTGTAGAACAATTGTTCTGTACCGTTGATTTCAGTCTAATACAGAACAAATGTTTTGTCAAGGGTTTTTAGAACATTCGTTTGACCCCCTGGGATTTTCTTGCTATAATAGAGCCAAACAAGCGCGAATCTTATTCCCGTGGGAGGTCATCATCTTGAGGAAAATATCCGAGCGTCAACAACAGATCTTGGATTTTATTAAGAGCGAAGTTGATAGCAAGGGCTATCCCCCATCAGTGAGAGAAATTGGGGATGCGGTTGGACTGCAATCTAGCTCCACCGTGCACGGCCATTTACGTAAGCTAGAAGAGTTAGAATATATTAGGCGTGACCCTAGTAAACCGCGAGCTATCGAGATTTTAGGAGGCGAAAGCTCCCCCAAGGTTAGAGCACTTACTGTCCCAGTCTTAGGACGAGTTACTGCTGGAGAGCCCATATTGGCAGTGGAAAATATCGAAGAGTACTACCCTATTCCGAAAGACTTCGTAGATCATGAAGATGTCTTCATCTTGCGAATCAAAGGCGAAAGTATGATTGAAGCAGGTATCCTCGATGGGGACTACGTCTTAGTGGAAAGCCAAGAAACGGCAAGCAATGGTGAAATCGTAGTGGCCTTAGTGGGGGAAGAAGAAGCCACAGTCAAGCGCTTTTTCCATGAGGGAACTTATATTCGTCTCCAGCCAGAAAACTCCACTATGGAACCTATTTTAGTGGATGATGTCCTTATTCTAGGTAAAGTAATTGGGGTATTTAGAAGGATTCGCTAGCCATCAAAAAGCGACGAGCATTTTATCAATGCCCGTCGCTTTCTTCATATTCGGCAGCCGTAATCAGTTTGCCATTCTTAATCTGACTACCCACCACATTGTATTTAACATCAAAATCTACGACCGCGTCAATTCGTTGATAGCAGTGCGAGCCCACGATCGTCTTCTGCACGAACATAACCCCTGGCCCTAAATCTGCATCAGGTCCCTCCCTTTTTTGAATCTCACTCGTTGTTCTTAATCTCACCGCGATTTTCTCGCCGCAGCTGTTACATTGCAGATAGATCCAGACCCCGTGAGCCCCATCCTTAGTGGTGTAGCCCTTTTCTGCTTGGGGTTTACCTCGAAAGAGATTTGCCAAGAAACCCATCTTTTCGCCTCCAACCCAAATTCAATTCTATGCATGTATTTGGGCAGTAGAGGCGCATTTTCCTGCCACAAAGAGAAAAAACACCTCCAGGGCTTCCTTTTCCCCACTTTTTTCTATGCTAGTAACAAAAAGAGGTAAATCATCATACCTTGCTGTGGCCAGCAGGTAAGTAGGATTCACCCCGTGTTCTAGAACCATCGATTGGAGCCACTTGTAGACCCCATAGCGAGCGACAGCGTATTTTTTCCAATATGCCCCATTGGCTAAGTAGTCGCTGAACAGCACATCTTGCTGCGCAAGACAAAGACAACGTTTCAAGGCGCGTAAAACATCCACTTGGGCTAGAGCAACCATCTACTCGTTCTCCTTTCACCCTTGTTTCAAATCTGGGCGCGCTTCCGCACCCACCTTGATATAGATATAACTAACTTGGCCATCCACCTCAATTTCGTAGAAATCGCACATATGGTCCCCTTTAGGCAATGAGCCGATATAATGGGCTCTGTCGGTGAACTCTAATCGGTTTGGCATGACTAAGCCCCTCTCCCTTTATTATCTACTATTCCTAGTATCGCACTTAGGTGAAGGGTCTATACAAAAAAGTGGGGCTAATTGGCCCCACCTGATGTATAAAAGACTATTGCTCTCCAAAAGCTCCCGTTAGTCGCGGAATCTCGTCGTGAAATGTTAAGTCGAACTGGAGTGGTGTAACCGAAACATAACCTTGTTCTACTGCGACTACATCCACATCAAGCTCCTGAGAGGTCAGGGATGCTGGACGCCCCCCCATCCAATAGTAGCTTCCACCCCGTGGGTCTATTCGCTTCTCTAGGACCCCTTCATAATGACGAACTCCTTGGCGCGTGATACGTACACCCTTAATCTGGTCCACGGGAAGAGCAGGAATGTTAATATTCAAAATGCCACCTTTGGGAATTAAGTCCAATCGCTGCACCAATCCTGGTCGTTTAAACAGAACCTCCCGAACGAAATGGGCAGCTGTGGGCATAAATTCGTCTGATCCGCAAAGGGAAAAGGCTACGGCAGGGACACCAAGCATAACAGCCTCTAGCGCAGCAGCCACCGTTCCCGAATACAACACATCAGTGCCGAGGTTGGCTCCACTATTGATCCCCGCTAACACTAGATCAGGCTGTAACTTTAGCCCTTGGAGTCCCATCTTGACACAATCAGCCGGGGTTCCATCTAACATATAGCCCCGATTCACCTCCAACAGACGCAGAGGTTGGTGGACCGTAATGGCTTGGCTCATGCCGCTACGCTCTTGATGGGGCGCAATTACGATCACCTCTCCTCGCCCTTGCACGCTATCGATTAAAGTGTCCATGCCGGGGGCATGGATACCATCATCATTCACTAATAAAAATCGCATCATGTCACATCCGATTCTACTTATAACTACCACGTTTCACACCGGGAGTGGACACGAGATCCTCAATCAAACGCACCCTGCTGACCTTTGGTGACAGTTCTACCTCCAAGTTCAGCTTAGCTTCCCCTGTATCTTCTGCAGATAATTCCACATTAAACACATTAACATCGTGCTTCGCTAAAACCGCAAAAACGCGAGCTAGTTGCCCAGGCGTATCTTGAATAATCAATGTCAGGATTTCGTGTTTGCTACTGAGATAATTCCACTCTAATTGGTTCAGGAGCACAAGGGTCAAGACCACTAAAAAGGTTGCCAAAATAGCAGCAAAATAAAAACCAGAACCTACTGTAAGTCCAATACCAGCTACAGTCCAAAGGCTAGCCGCGGTCGTTAAACCACGAATGTTTGCCCCTTCGCGCATAATCGTGCCGGCTCCTAAAAACCCAATGCCGCTGACTACTTGGGCCGCAATACGCCCTGGATCATAACGTCCAATCATAAACTCCGAAAAAGCATAGGCCGAGACAATCATTAATAAAGCCGAGCCAATACTGACCAAAATATGAGTTCGAAAACCTGCGGGTCGTCCCATGCTTTCCCGCTCTAGTCCAATGAGTCCACCCAAGACTAGAGCTAGAGTCAGCCTAATGGCAATTTCAATGTTAGTAATGTACAACAACTTCTCCCCCTAGCGCCGTAATTTGTTCAGGTTATTCGCCATTAAAGGGGCTAGTCCTCTAATGATCTATTGTTTAATTAATCACAACTCAAAATATCAAAGTACTCCCATCTCTCGCAGGGCGTAATTTAGACCAATTTCCACATGCTGTCTCGACATTCCACCTTGGAGATAGCCAATATATGGCTCACGCAAAGGACCATCAGCGCTAAGCTCAATTGATGAGCCTTGAATAAAGGTGCCTCCAGCCATGATTACTTCATCGACGTAACCAGGCATGGGACTGGGTATTGGCTGATAATGGGCATCAATTGGTGCAGCCTTTTGAATTCCATTGCAGAAGCTTAGGAGTTCTTCCTTGGAGCGAAACTGAATAGCTTGTACAATGTCTGTACGCGACTCCTCCGCAAGGGGGGCCACCTTAAAGCCTAGGTTTGTAAACGATTGGGCAGCCAAAATTGCCCCATACACTGCCTCTCCCACCACATGAGGTGCCAAGAATAGGCCATGCATTAATTGACGGGTAAGTCCAAAGGTGGGGCCGATCTTGTCGCCCAAACTAGGGGCAGTCAAGATCTCTGCGCAAAGCTCGACCAGATCCGCTCGGCCACAAATATAACCACCACTAACGGCAAGAGTTCCACCAGGATTCTTGATTAAAGACCCGGCGATCAAATCGGCTCCTGCCTCTAAGGGTTCATAGAATTCTACAAATTC
>DGYW01000021.1:15849-46447 GCA_002396805.1 Firmicutes bacterium UBA4996
TATCTGGGCGATGTTGATGGACGGACGCCAGCTATAACCACGGGATCGCTGCAAAATAGCCATTTTAGTTTGCTGTGTAATCCCAGCAGAGATGGCCTCATAATCTAAAGAACCATCGGTCTTAAGGGGAATCTCCTTATACTGGATACCACGCTTGATTAAGCTTCGGGGAGAACACCCTCTTGTTCCAATGACCGCCTGGAGAGTATCATAGGGCGCACCGCTTACAGAGACTAGCTCTTCACCAGGCTCCAGAATAGATAAGCAGAGAGAAATAGCATGCGTGCCCGAAGCAATTTGAGGACGAACTAGGGCAGCTTCTGCTCTAAACACATTAGCGTAGACCTCTTCGAGACTCTCTCGCCCCTGATCAGCATAGGCATAACCAGTTGAATCGTTAAAACAATGACTACCTACACGGGCAGCGTGAAAAGCCTTTAGAACCTTTTCTTGATTTGCTAGCACCACTTCCTCCAGGGGAAGCACATACTCATGAATCTGTTCCTTGGCCTTCCTAATCATCTTCGCTTGCTACCTCTTTAGGCGCGGCGGAACCGAAACTACCTTTAGCCTGTATTCTTTTGCCTGGTAGTTTCTCCAAGACACTATCCCTGATTTGTTTTTCCGAATGGACATGCAGGCGAAAGCGGCCACTGCTAGCGGGATACATTTCTAATTCCCCTGTAACACCATGTTTTTTCCATAATAATTCTGCTACTTTGTGCATTTCTTCTTCTGTCTCAAATTCAAAGGCGATTGCATACACGCTCGCTAAAACCTCCTATAGATGAATAAAGTTTACTACTTAGATTTTCGTGATAAGAGAACTAAAATCCTGCTTAAATTGGGTTAGGTTGATCGTAAATCGTACGGAGTAATTAGGGTTAGCTCTTCCTTAGTTAAACCATGCTTTTGCACCAAACGAACAGCTTGGCGCCGAATAATCTGTTCCACCATATTACGCACCGCCCGAGCATTCCCGAAGCTTTCTGGATCCCCCTGCCTGAGTCTACGGATTTGCCTCACTAATTCTAGTTGGGCTGAAGTCGTTAGGGTGTATTCTCGTCTCTCTAACATGCTCTGGGCGATTTTGAAGAGTTCCAAATCTGAATAATCGGGAAAAGTAACCGTTACGGGAAAGCGCGATCGCAAGCCCGGGTTAGCCTCTAAGAATTCTTCCATTGGTGCAGGATAGCCAGCTAACACCACTACAAGGTTTTCCCGTTGATCTTCCATGGCCTTGACTAAAGTGTCAATAGCTTCCTTGCCAAAATCCCGCTCGCCCCCTCTAGCCAAGGAATAGGCCTCATCGATAAAAAGTAATCCGCCCAGGGCTTGTTTCAGCACTTCTCTGGTTTTCTGGGCGGTTTGACCAATATATTGGGCCACCAAATCGGCGCGCTCTACCTCTACAGTATGTCCCTTGTTTAAAATACCCACCTCTTTGAGCATTTGGCTGAACAAACGGGCCACGGTAGTTTTACCTGTTCCTGGATTACCTGTAAACACGGTATGTAAAACAACAGGTTCACAAGCCAATTGCAGAGCCGCTCGATATTTCTGAATGAGCGCGAAAGCTTGAATTTCTCCTAGGACGCCTTTAACCGAATGCAAACCGATGAGACTGTCTAGCTCGGCTTGGAGTTTTTGTAGCCGTTCCCTCTGCTGGAGTTCAAAACCCTTTAGCAAGGCGAGAGATTCCCCACTATCCGAGGTCTGTAGCCTGCTGATTTGACCCTGTTGGACGACAGATGTGAGCTCTGGCTTGGGACGCACTGCTCCACCTCCTACCCCTTTTCACCTATTATTTATACGCTACTAGGGCCTGGGAGGTGTCTTCTTGCTATTTCCAAATGGAGAGAACAGCTTGTAGTATCTCTGCTTCCGTTTGCTCCGATAAGTTGAACCAATGGATACGTTGATTGCGTTTGAACCATGATAATTGCCGTTTCGCATAGCGACGCGTGTCTCTTTTTAGAATTTCAAGCGCCTGATCAAGGTCTATTTGACCCTGCAAGTACCAGACAATTTCTTTATAACCTAAGGCCTGCAATGCGGTTGGCTGTTGGGGGTAGGCCTTAAGCAAACCCTCAACTTCAGCGATCAAACCCTGATCAACCATCTGGTCAACGCGCTGATTAATCCGGGCATAAAGCTCCTCTCGCCGTCTAGATAAACCAACGTATACCGGCCGGTACGGTCGGTCTTCTTGCTCTTGCTTACGCTGCAAAACGCTGATAGGCTCACCGGTTCTTCGATAAACTTCTAAAGCCCTAATGACTCTCCGCAAATCGTTAGGATGAATTTTATTGGCACTTTCAGGGTCCACCCTTTCCAACTCTTGAAACAGGCCTTGAGGATCCTCGTAAGCACGCGCTTGTAACTGGGCGCGAAGCTCGGGATCAGCACTAGAGTCAGGAAACAGAAAACCATCAAGAAGGGCGTCAATGTATAGACCCGTACCTCCAGTTAGAACTGGCGGAACTCCCCTTGTTTGCAGATTAGCTAAGACATCTTCGGCTAATCCCACATAATCTGCTACATTAAAACGCTGATCAGGATCGACCACGTCTAGGAGATGGTGTACAACCCGTTCCTGCTCTAAATAGCTTGGTTTAGCAGTGCCGATATCCATACCTCGATACACTTGCATGGAATCAGCAGAAATGATTTCTCCCCCTAATTTCTGGGCAAGAATCAGACTAAGCTCTGTCTTGCCTACTGCGGTAGGTCCTACTACCACCAAAACTCGTTGTCGTTCCACTGATCTTCACTCCTAAATACGCCCAAAACGCTTCAAAAGTTCAGCATTTTCCAAGCGCACAATAATGGGACGGCCGTGGGGGCAAGTAAAGGGGTTCTCTGTTTTCGCCAAATCATTAAGCAGCGCTCGCATGATTCTCTCATCTAAATAGTCCCCAGCCTTAATTGAGCCCTTACAAGCTAGTGTAATCAAGGCCGCCTCTTGCCAAGAGGTGGTCTTCTTGGCTGTTTCGGCTATTTGCAGAATCTCTTCCTTCCAGTTCCCCGCTGCGGTAGCCAAGGAGCTAGGAACAGACCTGAGCAGAAAAGAATTGCTACCAAACTCCTCTAATTCTAAGCCAAACTCCGCTAAGTGCTGTAGAGATTCTTCCACTAAAACAGCTTCACTGGGAGTAAACTCTAAGTGCGGGGGAATCACCAACTCTTGCACATGAATAGCCTGTGTTTCCCAGGCTTTTTTTAACTGTTCTAGCAAGATCCGCTCTTGTACTATGTGTTGGTCTAGCAGCCATAACCCCGTTGACACCTCTAAAAGAATGTAGGTCTGCTGAAGTTGACCAATAATCCTACCTGTTAAAAGTTCGTGTCGCACCTCATGTAACTGTTCCACAGGCTCGGAAAAAGGAGTCTCCAGTTGCTTGGGGGGTTCTTGAACGATCATAGTACCCGTACTGGGTTTGGCTGGCCGGTATTCACGCAGAAGCTCATCCATAAACTCCCAAGTACGTGGTTCCCATTGCAGTTGGGCTTGGGTAGTACGCGATATTGGCTTCGTCTTTGTCTGGACTTTATCTGGTGCTTGTAAACTAGGCGCTAAATTACTACCCACTAATGCAGACCGTACGGTTTGTAAAACATCGCTAAAAATGGTCTGTTCACTAGAAAAGCGCACCTCTGCCTTGGCGGGATGCACATTGCAGTCCACCAATTCAGGATTTAGATCCAAGATAATAATTGCCCATGGATAAGTCCTTGTAGGTAACAAACCTTCATAACCCTTTTCCAACGCAACCCTGAGGGTTTGGTTTTCAATCACTCGACCATTGAGAATAAAAATCTGCCCACTGCGATTGCCCTTACTTAACCTGGGCGAACCAAGATAACCCCATATTTGTCCCCAGGCAAAATTTCCCTGAGTCTTGATCAAATCCTGTCCAATATTCTTACCTTCAACAATCAAGATCGTATCCAACAGACGACCATTGCCTGGTGTCACTAAAACCGTCTTCCCTTCGGCAATAAGTCGGAACGAAATATGGGGGTGGGCTAATGCTAAGTTGGTAGCAATAGCCAAGACATGTCTCCGTTCGGTTGCCTGAGTTTTTAAAAACTTGAGGCGGGCAGGTACATTATAAAAGAGATCCTTTACTTCTACAGTAGTTCCCGGAGGCATTCCAGTGGGCTCCAAAATAAACTTCCCTTGGTCTTGCCAGATCTTAAAACCATGATTCTGCTGCGGTGGACGGGAATAAAGAGTCAGTTTAGATACGCTAGCGATGCTGGGTAGAGCTTCACCGCGAAAACCAAGAGTATACAGTGCGAAGAGATCCTCAGCGCGAGTAATCTTGCTGGTGGCATGGGGCTGGAAAGCTAATTCTAGCTCTTCTTGGGCGATACCACCCCCATTGTCTTGGACCCTGATCAATTCTGTTCCCCCACCTCTAATCTCGATGGTAATCTGTGTGGCTTGAGCATCGATCGAGTTTTCCACCAGTTCCTTCACTACAGAAGCTGGCCTTTCAATCACTTCTCCTGCAGCGATTTTGTGGGCTACTTCTGCCGGAAGTACTCTAATTTGGCTCACTGGTCACTCCCTCCCTTCACTTGTAGCTTTTTCTGCCAACTTACCAATATCTGGAGGGCCTCAAGTGGTGTAACGCTATTCAGGTCAAGATTTTCAAGTTCTAGTTCGATCTCACTAGGCGGAGTCTCCATTGGCTCTGTCACTTCAAGTCCTGCTGCGTCAAAATCTAGGTTTTGAAAAAGGTCGAGTTGAACAGGTCCCCTCTGCCCCGCCTCTAATTCATGCAAAAGTCCTAGGGCACGTCGCAATACCTGTGGAGGGATTCCGGCCATGCGAGCCACATTTATTCCGTAGCTCTTATCAGTACTCCCCCGAGATACCTTGTGGAGAAAGTAGACTTGGCCCTGTTTCTCCTCCACTTCTACGCGATAGCTGACTAAACGCCTCAAACTGTATTCCAACTTCGTTAGCTCATGAAAATGAGTGGAAAACAGAGTTCTGGCTCCAACATCACTATGAATATGTTCAATCACCGCTTGGGCGATAGCCATTCCATCAAAGGTGCTTGTCCCCCGTCCTAACTCATCCAGAACAATTAACGATCGTTCTGTTGCATTAAGTAGGAGCTGGGCTGTCTCAGAACATTCCACCATAAACGTGCTTTGGCCAGTGCTCAAATCATCACTAGCACCGATCCGAGTGAAAATTCGGTCAACCAGGCCGATCTCAGCTTGTTTGGCTGGAATGAAGCTACCCATTTGGGCCAAAATTACAATCAGAGCCACTTGACGCAAATAGGTACTCTTCCCCGCCATATTCGGACCTGTGAGCAAGATAATTTGCTGTTCCTCATCAAAATAAACATCATTAGGTACAAATTGTCCCTCTATTGCTTCGATGACAGGATGGCGACCTTGCTGAATGTCTAATCGGACGCCCTCTGACATTTGAGGACGAACAAAGTTATGTTTTACTGCCGCGGTAGCTAGGCTTTGTAAGACATCTAAAGTAGCTAAGGAATGAGCGTTCTGTTGGATAGCGTCCACATGGTCTTGAACCTGTTTGCGTAGATCTAAGAATAGCTCGTATTCCAATTCATTAATTCTTTCATCGGCACCTAGAACTAGAGCCTCTTGCT
Source organism: Firmicutes bacterium UBA4996 (assembly GCA_002396805.1). Classification (GTDB taxonomy): domain Bacteria; phylum Bacillota; class Limnochordia; order Darwinibacteriales; family Darwinibacteriaceae; genus UBA4996. The sequence continues at coordinate 21,495 of DGYW01000021.1, forward strand.
CTTTCAACTCAGGAGTGATATAACGCTCGGCGTTAGCCAAAGTCTGTTTTCTTTGATAGCCTTCAGGGACCAAATGCCGATTGGCATTTGTTACTTCAATGTAGTAGCCAAAGACTCGATTATAACCAACTTTGAGCGATTTTATGCCCGTCCTTTCTCGCTCAGTAGTCTCTAAATCCCGAATCCAGTCCTTTCCACCGCGGCTGGCCTCGCGAAGTTTGTCCAACTCCTCATTATAACCATCTCGAATCAGGTTACCATCCCTCAAGGTTATGGAGGGCTCGTCCACAATAGCCTCGCCAATCAACGTTACAAAAGGGCTTAAGGGATCTAATCCCTCAGCCAACTCTTGAAGAAGAGGCGTGGTTTCCGTATCAAAAAGGGCCTTAATAGGGGGAATTTTCTCCAGAGAACCCGCCAGTGCCTTGAGATCCCGGGCATTACCATTGCCCGCGACTAATCTACCCACCAGGCGCTCTAGATCATGAACATCCCCAAGCAGACTAGATAACTCAAGACGGAAAGCGGTTTGGTCCACCAAATACTCTACTGCATTATGCCTCTTGTTAATCATATCTAGATGGACGAGGGGTTTTTCTAAATAGGCGCGTAAAAGACGGGCCCCCATACTAGTCGTGGTGAAATCTAGGACACCTAAAAGCGAACCGGACTTTTTTCCTTCACGGATGGTTTTTGTTAGTTCTAGGTTTTGGCGACTATGGCCATCAATCTGCAGGAACTCTTCTAAACTGTAGCTACCTACCACACGAATATGGCTAAGCAGGCTTCTTTGAGTGTTCTGAACATATTGCAAAGCCAAGCCAGCTGCAACAATTTCCTCCTCCCGATCCAAGCCAAAGGGGGTTAAGGTTGTAAGCTCAAAATGGGCTAACAGAATCTCACTGGCCCTAGCCAAGCTGTGCTGTGGTTGATCTAGTTCTGAAATGGTTGCCCCCAGCCTTGATGCGATGGACTTAATTGCTTTAAGCTCGCGTAAGCCATTAGGAAGCACTATTTCCGCTGGACGAAGTCGCGTCAGTTCATCCTCTATCTGTGTTAAACCAGGCAAAGACGTGACGGCAAATTCCCCAGTTGACATATCTAAAGAGGCTAAACCACATCTCTGCTCTTGCCAAGCCACCGCCACTAAGTAGCGATTTTCCGCCTCTTCTAGCTGCCCTTCAATAAATGTTCCAGGGGTAATCACTCGCACCACATCACGCTTCACAACACCCTTGGCTTCCTTGGGATCCTCCAGTTGTTCACAGAGGGCGACGCGATAGCCATTACGTACTAGCTTATCTAGATAACCTTCCGCAGCATGGTGTGGGATACCACACATGGGAATTCGTCCCTGGGGACCAGCTTCCCTAGAGGTTAAGGCAATTTCTAAAACCTTAGATGCGATCTTGGCGTCTTCGCCAAACATTTCATAGAAATCTCCTAAGCGAAAAAACAAGATTGCATCGGGATATTGTTCTTTAAGATGATAATACTGCTGCATCATTGGTGTTAGCTTCAAGTTCATTGCACCCCCATCTATTTTAATTTACACTCTGGGGGTAGAAATCCTCCTTGCCATCATGGCACTTAGATCTAATAAGGATCTGTCCCTAATGTCGAATGGATTTCCTGTTCTAATTTTCCAGAGACGTGTTGAGCATAGGTAGGCAATTTCTGCAGATTACTAGCTGGGCAGAGACAATGGAGGGCAGTATCTATATCCTCAATGGTGCCACTAGGGATCAAGAACTGTCTTGCCTCCAGTCTGGAATAGACGACGAAGTAGCGAACCAGGCACTGCTCTGGATCGACAATCTGGGCCACCACGTTACCACAATAGGCCCCATCTGAGCTCAGTACAGGTAACTGCCAAGTGTCTCGATTACGATCAACCCATAGTGTTTGCGCCTCATTTACCCACAAAGTGATGCCTCCTTAGAGGATGCGGCCTTGTAAACTCCAGGTGCTAGCCTCTGTGATTTCCACCTCAAGCAAAGAACCTAACAATTCCCTGCTTCCACTAAGATGTACTTGCCGATTAGTTCGCGTGCGACCGATTACCCCCTCTTGAGTTGCCCCCTCAATCAAGACCTCTTGGGTGGTACCTACAAGACGTTGCATATGCTGCGCACTAATATCGTTCTGCAATTCAATGAGCTGGTAAATGCGTTCCTTCTTTAATTCTTCTGGGACCTGATTCGGATATTTGGTTGCTGGAGTACCTTCTCGTGGTGAATAAATGAAGGTAAAGGCTGAGTCAAAACCAACCTCTTTCACCAAGGAAAGGGTTTCTTGAAAATCCTCATCCGTTTCACCCGGAAAGCCCACAATCAGATCCGTGGTTAAGCTAATTCCAGGAACCGCTTGCCTTACTCTTTCTACTAGACCGAGATAGTATTCCCTAGTATAGCCACGATTCATCCGGCGTAGCAAAGTATTACTTCCCGCTTGCACCGGTAGATGCAGATGCTCACAAACCTTGTCCAAATCAGCCAAAGCTGCGATTAGATCATCGCCCATATCTCGGGGGTGGCTAGTAGTAAAGCGAATTCTAGCCAATCCATCTATGGTATTCACTTTCCTGAGTAAGGTGCTAAAAGAAGTGTCTAGAGATAGATCCTTACCGTAGGCATTTACATTTTGACCAAGTAAGGTGACTTCTTTGTATCCTTCTCTAGCTAGATTTGCCACGTCGTCCAAAATACGCTCGGGAAGACGACTGTGTTCTTTCCCCCGCACATATGGTACTATGCAATAGGTGCAAAAGTTGGTGCAACCATAAATTACGTTGACAAATGCCTTTAGACCGTGACTACGCTGCACAGGCAAGCCATCACGGAGATCTTGACCCTCATCGTATTGACCCTCATCCCAGATCTCCACAACCTTTTCTCCATTTTGAGCCCGTTCTAATAACTCAGGCAGGCGGTGAATGTTATGAGTGCCAAAGATGAGATCCACATGGGGCAACTGTTGAAGAATTTTCTCTAATTCCTGTTTTTGTTGAGTCATGCAGCCACATATTCCAATTACGAGCTGAGGATTCTGTTCCTTCAATTTACGAAAGGCCGCAATATGCCCGTACACCTTGCGCTCGGGGTTTTCCCGAACACAGCATGTATTATATAAGATCAAATCCGCGTCTCCAACTTGATCCGTGGCTTCATAGCCCAACGAAAGGAGGAGTCCGGTGATTACCTCTGAGTCGTGGTCGTTCATCTGACAACCCATTGTTTTTAGATAAAATCGTTTCATGGCATGGTTCTCCTTATTCATTAGATAAGTGCTATCCTATTATACTATTCTTCGTAACCAATACGCAAGCAATGGCAATGCCAGGTATTGCACGATTGGCCTTGGGACATAATGCAGCCAAGGGGGTTTTTCATGCTCATCACATTAGTACGTACCGCACTGCTTTACATTCTTGTGGTGATAACCATGAGAATCATGGGCAAGAGACAAATTGCCCAATTGGAGCCCTTCGAATTGGTGATCGCCATTATGATTGCTGAGCTAGCCGCTGTGCCCATGCAAGATCGACACATTCCCCTGATTAATGGAGTGATTGCGATCTTAACTTTACTCTTCATCCAAGTCAGTTTGAGCATTCTCAGCCTTAAGTCCTTGAAATTCCGGGCAGTATTGGACGGAAGCTACAGTATTGTCATCGCTAACGGAATTATCCAGGAAAAGGAGATGAAAAAGGCACGATACAATCTTGACGAACTGCTAGAACAACTCCGATTGAAGAATATCTTCAATGTTGAAGATGTGGAATTCGCCATCTTAGAGACTAGCGGTGAATTAAGCGTACTGGTCAAATCACAAAGACGCCCAGTGACGCCCCAAGACCTTGAAGTGGATACACCCTACGAAGGGCTGCCAACCGTGTTAGTCTTTGATGGCCAGGTAATGACCTCAGAGCTCGAGAAGGTAGGACTGGGCGAAGGCTGGCTACGGGCGGAACTAGAAAAACTAGGTTTCCAGGATCCGGCCCAGATTCTCATAGCATCTTTGAACACTGAGGGAGAGCTGTTTTATCAAGCAAAAGCAAACATTAAAGGAGAGGGACAGTGAAACTTTGGATCGCCCTATTCTTGCTCATTGTAGTCATCTTCATAAGCGGAATCTTTGTTGAACGTTCCATTTTAAAAACCACCGACACCCTTTCTCACGAATTGGATTTACTCCAACAACATGTGAAAGCTGAGCGGTGGCAAGAAGCGAGAAAACTATGTGGTGAGATTGAACGCTTCTGGTCTCGGCAAAAACACATCTGGGCTCCCTTTATACATAACCACGAACTAGACACCATCGCGGCAACTTTCACGCGCATCGTCACCCTTTTAGAAAACGAAGAGAAAAGTGATACTCTAGTGGAAATTGCAGTAGTCAAAGTGCTCTTAGTGCAACTACATCATCAGGAAATTTTGACCTTGCAGAACATCTTTTAGCGTTTAGCAAGTGTGTAATGCTTGTTGATCTGGGCCGTAACCACACCAACGAAAGCCCCCGTTGGTAAAGCAAAAAACAACATGTAGGGCAAATAACCCAAGATGCCCATGCTACGAATGACAAAAGCAGCCACCAGAAGTTGGGTCAAGTTATGGGCAAGGGCTCCTGCTAAGCTTATCCCTAGCATGCTAAAATACTTCGATGCGAATTTGTAGAGAAGGCCCATGACAATGGTACTGACTAGACCGCCAAAAAAGCTAAAGAAAAACGTCACTGTCATGAAGGTACCAGACATTAAAGAGCCAAGAACCGTGCGTAGTATAGATACTACCACTGCATCCTTCGTGCCAAAGTTCATGATTACGTACAAGCTTACGATATTGGCCAGCCCAAGTTTAAAACCCGGTACTAACAAATCGGTAGGCATAGGTATTAATGTTTCAAAGATGTGTAAACCTAGGGCCAGGCCTGTGGTTAGTCCTAGATAAACAACACGCTGCGTACTTGAATATGCCACTAGGTGTTCCCCTTTAGCCATGTATTTTGTTCGAACCACTATAGACCGTCAAGATACCTCCCTGGAGAAAAACCTTCACCATGGAAGTGGTTTCAGAAAAGCGATAACTTTGCTCCCCAATGGCCACCCCTACATTGGGATGAACCAAGTTGGCCGTAATCCGCCCATTTTTGACAATCCTAGCGGTAGTTGAGATTCCTGTAGGGCCGCCAAATTCTTTGGCGATGATATTACCTTCGTTAACGATTACTTCGCCACCTCGGACAACGCCGTTGGGGATTTTAAATTCCTTACCAGCCAAAATCGTTGAATAAAAGCACCCCTGTCCGGTAATTGCCACATTGCGCGAAGCTTCAATTTTACTATTCTGCAAATAGCCTACACTGGCATCTGCCTCTATGTCCGCTTGACTTTCGAGCTTTAGTTCTTGGGCTCTGAGAAAAGCAAGGAGCCTTTTCAAGATATCAATATCGGAGATCTGCAGTGGGCCTAAGCCACACAAGCTGGCTACAAGACTTGCTTTTAACTCTAACAGCTCTACAGAACATTCGTCACCAATTTGCTCTACGTAATCGGCGAATTCCTTGATTTCTTTTGGCAAATTAAAAAACTTTAGTTCCAGAAGATGTTTAATCAAGTTTTCGAAGGGAATGTTCTCGGCCTGAGCGACGATAGACTCATAAGCCCGAATCAGGCCGTCAAGTTGATGACCAATTTTATGCAACATGCTAAGCAGGCGGACTTGAGCCACCGTTGCGCCACCCGCGAAAAGTTGTGAGCGGATCGCGTTTTTCAACACCGTGATGGAGCCTCCTGTGCGCAATATTGCACCACTAACTAAACCGTTTACCACGATATTTCCGTTCGTAGACTCTACTTTCACGTTTTCCAAAACGTTTCCCTTAATAATAATAGCACCATCCATGGTAATATTTCCAGTGGAAACATCTGCATTGCCATCTAGCTCAAAAACACTGGTTACTCGAATTACCCCACTCTGCAAGGTGGGTAAACCTGCGACAGTAGCAAGGGCCTGAAGACCATCGGCGCTTAATACTGCACCTTCTCCCACTAAAATGTCAACATCTTTGAGAGGTGCAACGGGAAGAGCATCACCGTAAACATCAGTTCCAGGCACGCCTGGGGCACCAGGCGTTTTCACTGCCAAAACAGCACCAGGTTCAACCCCGCGGATACCATGGACTTCGTAATGATCAATTCGAATGGCATCAGGGTCAATCTCAGGCGCGTCCTCTTGGAAAACATAGGTAATACTTGCTGGTTGAGGCGGCTCAGGTGCCTTGCCTTCGGCGATAGTAAACAAACCCTGCCCCGCTTGGAGAATCTCAGCACTCAATTCGTCCAGCTTTAATCCGAATTGCAATCCTTGGATTTGAGCGATCTCTCGAACGTCTGCGACGGTCAATGCTGGAGGCTCCACCAGGTCTTTTCGCAACGACAAGTGAAGTTGATTGGTTGGGGGATGATCAGCTAACTCATAAATAACACCCGGAGTGCGTTTCCAAAACAGCTCGGCCTTGGTCCTATCTGCATTGACCTTAATCTCATAGTGCAACTCGGGCTCACGATTTTCGGGCAAAATAATCTCTAAGTTTTCCAACCCATCGGTAAGGTCAACTTTTCCTTCCCTTACCTCACCATTGTAGACAACATGAAGTTCACTGCCGAACCGCAACCTAGCTGGGATACCACCAGAAGAAGCGACGTCCAACTGAAGTTGGCCACCACTGACACTAACCGCGCCTAGTTGGCCCGGAGCGGTTGAAATTCTCTCTTTATGAGTAACACGAACCACCGCGGGACTACTCTTCCATCCCAAAACTCCGCTTGTTGGTTCCTGCACAACTTCAACATTTACCTCGTCTAGCGACACTTGCAACTTATTTAAGGCATCTTCAATGGCTCTTTCCACTGTCTTACCTTCACCCATAGCTGTCTTCACTATATCACTACCCCCCTTAAGCGGTTTTTTGGTAGATACAGTAACTCACTCTCTGTAGACCGAAACTTGCAGGATCCATGATCTGCTCTGCGGAACCAACTATAAAATATCCATTTGGCTTCAAGGATTGCACGAAGTTCTTTATTAAGCGGGCTTGGGTCTCACTGGTAAAGTAGATAAATACATTACGACAAAGGATCAAATCGAAATTACGTTCATAGGGATCTTTCAGCAAGTCGTGTTTCTTAAAGCTAACCTGGCGTTTAATACTTTCAGTTATCGCCCAAGTGCCATCACTTTGGCTGAGAAAATACTTATCGAGGTACTTTTTGTCCATTCCCGTAATTTGATTGGCCAAATAGACTCCTTCTTGAGCCTTACGTAAGATAACTTCATCCAGATCGGTGGCAAAGAGCTGGCCCGGTGTGAAACCATACTCTTTCATGAGAATAGCAATAGAGTAGATTTCCGCTCCAATAGAAGCGCCTGCACTCCAAATTCTAGGGCGGTTATGCTTGCTGATGGCAGGTAGAACCTGTTCTTCAATCACCTTAAAAACACTGGAATCACGGAAGAAGTTTGATGTGTTGATGGTCAGATACTCCACGAACTTAGCTCGATGTTCAGGGTCCTCATCGATTTTTCTGATTAATCCATTATAAGAAGTAAGATCATAGCGGTCTAGCCATTGATTTATGCGTCGGCGCATCTGTTGCTCTTTATAAGCGTTCAAATCAATGCCCAACCTGTCATTAATGTCTCTTTTAAGCTTTTCGTAATCCGTCATTCTAACCCTCTATTCATCGCATAGTCGCTACTATGTCGGTGATGGCCCCTCCTATTCTGTCTAAGGGGAGAATGTAATCAGCATTGCCTTCTTCCGCCACAACCCGCGGCATACTGTAGATTGTGGATGTATTCTTGTCCTGAGCAATGGTAATACCGCCGGCCTTTTTGATCGCCGCCATGCCTCTGGCCCCATCCCTCCCCATTCCAGTAAGGATTACGCCCACGATCTTGTTGCCGTATACCCTTGGTAACCCCTCCATAGTCACATCGACCGCTGGTCGCAAGAACATTACCCGCTCTTCTTGGTTCAACACCACACGCCTATCAGAATTAATCATCAAGTGGAAATCACCTGGCGCGATCAAAACTTTGCCATTCTCTACCAAATCTCCGTTGCTAGCTTCCTTCACTGGAAAGGGAAACAGACTATCTAGTCGTTCGGCAAAACTACGGGTGAAGTCTTTGGGCATGTGCTGAACTACAACAATGCCTGCTGGCAAATTAGGTGGGAGGTGCGCGAAGACTTCTTCCACAGCTTTTGGTCCCCCAGTGGAAGAACCAATAATGACAAGCTTCGTCGCTGCTCCTTGAGTTGGCTCAGGAAAGGTGAGTGATGCATTTCGTTTAGGGGTCACAGACGGTTTTTTTGGTCTGTGGAACTGGGCGGAAGCGGCCAGGCGCAATTTGTGGGTGATCTCTTGGGCTACCAGCTCCATATCAAGGGAAATGGGTCCAGACGGTTTAGCAATAAAATCCACGGCCCCTAGAGCTAACGCCTGGACAGTAGTCTCTGAACCCTTCTTGGTACGACTACTTAACATCACGACTGGGAGGGGATTTTCATCCATAATGTGGCGTAATGTTTCTAAGCCATCCATAACAGGCATTTCCACATCAAGGGTAACCACATCAACCTCTAGCTGGGCCAGTTTCCGGAGGGCGTCTTGTCCGTTTCTAGCAAAACCCACTACTTCCATATCTGTTTCTGCATGAATTATTTCAGTAATCACTTTGCGCATAAAAGCACTGTCATCTACAACCAAAACCCTAATAGGCACCATCTATCACCTCAAATCTCAATGGGCTCTTTGCCTATGGCAGTTACTGTTACTACACCGTTTTGCACGAAAAAGCGCATTTTTCGCCCATGACTCCCTTCCACATCCATTCCGGAAATAGGAATTCGATGTTTGGAGAGATGATCCTTGACCGCTGTAACGTTTTGCTCACCAATACTAACGCTATTCACATTTAGATTGGGAAAAAGATTGGCCCCGCCAGCCAATTTGGCTTGGAGCCGTGACCTTTGGGCCCCTAGGCGCACCGCTTCATCAATCATGGCAGGGATACCCGTATCCGCGTATTTTCCTGGCAAAGCATCTGGGTCGTTATCGCGACTTTTTGGTAGAAAAATGTGACCCATGACCCCAACTTTTGCTGCACTATCGTATAAGGCTACACCAACGCAGGAACCCAAACCCACTGTGGTTAGGATCCCCTCTGTCTTCAGCGAGCAAATCTGCCCCATATTCACAAATAATTCTACCATTACATTTCCCCCAGACCTAAAATACGAGCAATTTTCTCGAAGTCTGCCTGATCTGGAAGGAAAATAATGTTTCCTTCGATGGCTTTTCCGTCCGCAAAGAATTCGGTGCGGATCACAGTCACCTCATTCACTACTTGTGCACCTGCTAAGACGCTTTCCCAAACTGCTCCAGCCATATCAACGGCAATACCTGGAATACTCGGTGCCATCAACAGCTGAGTCATTTTGGCGAGCGCGTTTAAATAGGAGGTAATCATAATATTTCCTAACTCTTGCAGAGCTGAAAGGGCCAACTCATTCATTTCACCGCTCTCATCACCCGTTAAAAGGCGTACGAGAACCATAGCACTATCATAGGGAAGCAAGAAGGCCATATGACCGCCTACATCTCCTGAAATAACTATAAAAATCCCGACGATTACCTGCTCTAATCCTCCAACATAATTGGCCGCTTCATTAAAAGGTATTAAACGAGCCTCAGGTACCACAAGTTGAAACAACTTGCCACTGAGCATTTGTGAGAGGGCAGTAGTCGCATGTCCTGTCCCGATGTTAGCTAATTCCTTCAGGAAATCCAACTTGGCTTCATTCATAGGACTCCCTCCTACGAGCTGATTTTACGTAACGACTCCACAACCCTTTCGGATTCAAAAGGCTTGACTAGAAAATCCTTAGCACCTGCGCTAAGAGCTTCTATGACCATAGGTTTTTGTCCCATTGCACTACATACAATGATCTTGGCGTTGGGATCCACTTTCATAATTTCTTTAATAGCAGTAATTCCATCCATTTTGGGCATGGTAATATCCATCGTTACCAAATCGGGGTTCAATTCTTTGTACAAGGCAATAGCTTCTTCCCCATCTCCTGCCTCCCCAACGACCTTGTAACCGTTCTTTTCGATTACATTTCTTAGAGTCATGCGCATAAATGCGGTGTCGTCGGTAATTAGTACTGTTTTAGCCATTTATTCATCTCCTATCTAATTAGCGTACTATTGTCGAGAATTAGGGCGACATTACCATTGCCTAAGACTGTTGCACCGGCGATGCCCCTTATATCACTTACAATACCACTGAGGGACTTAATAACGATTTCCTGCTGACCGATGAGGTCTTCCACGATAAAGCCCACTTTTTGGCCTCTAATTTCCACAATAATTACGGGTAATGGTCCCTTGGAGTCTAGGCGACGAAAACCAAGAACCGCTGCTAGATCATAAAGGGGTAGAACCTCGTTGCGCAGGAGAATTACATCATGCTGTTGCACAGTCTTGATCTGACTGCGCTCAATTTGAATATTTTCGCGGACCGCTTGAATGGGGATGGCCAGTGTTTCACCATCGACCACTACTAGGAGGGCCTTAATTATGGCTAACGTAAGTGGCAACTTTATGATAGTACGCAAGGATTGCCCCGGTACAGACTCCAGATCGATTGTTCCACTTAGAGATTCTACAGTGGCCTTCACTGCATCTAAGCCCACCCCGCGGCCAGAAAGATCTGTAACTTCTTCGGCAGTACTAAAACCTGGGTGGAACAGTAAATCCACAGCTTCTCGCACCGTTATTTCACCACTATCAGTGGTTAACAAACCACGCTCTATACCCTTGGTGCGAATTCGTTCAAGGTTCAAACCTTGACCATCGTCACTAATTTCAATCAAAATATGGCTACCTTCATGGCGAGCGCCTAGGCGAATTGTTCCTGTGGGCGGCTTCCCTTTCGCAACCCGCTCTTGCCGTGGTTCTAAACCGTGATCGATGGAATTACGAATCAAGTGCACGAGGGGGTCCCCAATTTGGTTCACAATAGAACGATCCAGTTCAGTCATTTCACCGAAAATTTCAAGGTTGATCTCCTTCTTACTGGACTGGGCGAGATCTCTCACCATACGTGGAAAGCGATCAAAGACCTGTTTGATGGGGACCATTCTGAGACTCATGGCCGCATATTGCAGTTCAGTGGTGACCCGATCAAGTTGTGCTAAGGCACTCTTCTGATCAGAGTTCTCATCTTCTTTGGTCATTTCTACAACTTGGGTCCGGCTAATCACTAATTCTCCAACTAAGTTGATCAGCTTGTCTAAACGTTCCGTCTCAACCCGAACTAAGGCCTCCTGGCGTTGAGTTCGAATAGGGAGGGTTCCCCTACGTTCTGTACTAGAAGCGGCAATCTCAGCACTGGATTCGACCGCAGGGGCAACCGTAGCTGGTCCTGCACTACCATCCAAACTTAGCTCTGATACATCGGCACTCTCAATCTCCGATATGCCTTCGATCAATTCCTGCATAGCATCGGAGGATTCTTTGGTTAAAATAATTAGACCGAACTGATTATCAAATTTCTCGTCTTCTAAGTCTTGTGCTGAAGGATTGCTCTGAATAATCGTAGCCACTTCTTCGACAGCTTGAAACACGGTGTAAACTCGCACTGACTTTAGAATAGTGTTGTCGCGTAACGTGATAATCACTGTATAGGCATTGTATCCAAGATCTAATCCCTGCTTAATGGTCTCTCGATTGAATTCATCGAGTTCCATGGCAAGATTTGCAGAAAATTCGACTTCGGACGAATTCAAGGTGGCATGTCCACTCACTAAAGTCTCCAGGGCGGCCAGTTGTTCGCGAAAAGAACTAATTGGTTCTTCGTTGATTGTTTGTTCTAACAGGATTTCCAGGGTATCTACAGAACGAAAGAGAACGTTAATTACATCAGGTTGAGCCATCAACTCACCGGTACGTAATAGATCTAAAACACTCTCCATTTCGTGGGTAAATTCTGCTAGTTCATCAAATCCCATGGTGCCTGCCATACCCTTTAAGCTATGGGCGGCCCTAAACATTTCATCTAAGGTGGCTCTGTTGGCGGGATCGTTTTCGAAGCTAAGCAAATCTTCATTTAACGACTGCAAATAATCACGGGCCTCAGCGGCAAATACTTCTTTGAACGCATTGATATCCATGGATCTCCCCCTTTTTTCAACGAGCTCTACTTTCCCCGACTTCCGCTAACGTACGCTCACAATACGATCTTTTGGAGTTGCAATTTCGGTAATTCGTACTCCAAACTGCTCACCAACTACAACAACTTCACCTTTAGCAATTAAGGTATCGTTAGCAAACAGTTCAATGGGCTCACCATGCAAAGATTCTAACTCCATAATGTGGCCAGGTCCGAGACGTAAAATGTTGTCAATAGACATTCTAGTGCGACCAAGAATGGCCCGAACCTGAACAGGAATGCCCCTGATGAGATCTACGTTAAGGTTACCTAGATCGGAGTTTACTAGCGAGGTTGAAGCAATCTCCGGGGCAGCAGTTGGCTTGGGATCAGCCGGAAGCTGTCTTCTAAGATCTGCCCATGTGGCACTGGCCGGTTCATCCACAACCTTCTGTTCTTCAATAGGGTCATCTGCTTCTGGTGGTAACAGACTTCTTGCCATTTCCTTAGCAAAGTTAGTCTCAATAATCTGCAGAATGGTACTGTCCACTAAGTCTTCAATTTCGATTCTAAATGCGACGGTTACGACAGGATCCCGTCCAGAAATACCATCAGTCAAGGAGTCTTGGGATAAGTCCCTACGATCGGTGCTCGGAGGTGAAATATCGATAAACCTGCCGAACAAATCCGACATGGCGGTGGCAGCAGAGCCCATCATCATATTCATGGCTTCTGTCACTGCGCTTAGATATAGTTCGTCGATTTCTTCAGGGAGGTCTTTTCCATCCCCACCCATCATAAGATTACCAATTACTAAAGCATCCCGTTCCCGAATAACTAAAATATTGGAACCGGATAGACCCTCCCGGTATTCGACATTTACAACGATACAAGGAATAGGGTACGATTCAGTAACAAACTGAGGCGTGCTCATATAAATGTTCGGGACTGTAATCCGTACCTTACGACTAACCAAAGTACTTAAGGCTGTGGCGGCAGAACCCATGGATATATTACCGATTTCGCCCAAAATGTCTTGTTCTAAAGAAGTCAAATAAGAATCAATATCTAAATCTTGTGGTTCAGTTGATTGGGAATGCTGCTTCAGGAGGGCATCTAATTCCTCTTGAGTCATTAATCCATCATTCATCTGTTGACCCTCCTTCAGGATCACAAACTGTGGTAATCACAATACCCAACCGTGGTCCTAGTCTTCCGGGGGTTCCCTTAAACTTAGTCATGGAACCCACTTTAACATCTAAGGTTTCATTTTTCTTGCGATCTAAGGGAATTACATCACCTTCAGCCAAATCCAATAGATCTTGAACAGGCAAGGTGGTCCGTCCCAATTCAACCTCAACTGGAACAATCGCTGCCCGTACCTTGGATTGAAGGAGCTCAATCCTCGCCGGATCCGGTTGTTGTAACGACTCAAACATCCGGAGTTGCGTCAAGTTTTTCATTATTGGCTCTAAAGTCCGATGTGGTAAGCAAATACTGATCATTTCGCTTACTTCATTGAGGTCGAAACGCATAGTGACTAAAGCAATAACATCCCGATCCGACGCCACCTGGAGAAACTGGGGATTGTTTTCCATGTAATCTAGTTGAAAACGCAGTTCCGCCACTTCCTGCCAAGCATCGCTAAGGATAGAGGCAAATACACTAATGACTTGTTTTTTCAGCACTGCTGTTTCAATGTCCGTAAGTCCCCGCGTCCGTCTGATCGGTTGTCCATCACCGCCGCATAAGCGATCATGAAGCAAAAAGGCTATATCAGGTGTGAGTTGCATGACTGCAAAGCCGTCTAGAGGGTGGACCTTAAAAGCACTCAGGACCGAAGGATTGGGCAAAGAACGCACAAAATCTCCAAAGAGCATCTGTTCAATGGAGTGTACTCTTAATTCGACTTTATTACGCAATTTTGCTGACATAAGGCCTGAATAGGTTCGGGAAAATTGATCATGAATTCTCTGTAAGGCCCGGATATGTTCTTTGGAGAATTTGTTGGGTTTACTAAAATCATAGAGTGGTTCTTCGGTCTCCGTAACGCTAGGATCCAACTCTATTTCGGGCTGTGAAGCCGCCCGAATCAGCATATCAATTTCTTCTTGCGACAAAATATCATGCAATAAACCCACCTCCTTCTTAGATTGCTAAATGAGAGAGCCAGTTCGAAAATACGAGCTCTCCCATTTATATCGACAGATCCGGGATAAATCTTAAGTGAATTTGGACTAAAACCAATCTACTATTCTGCCACTGATAGATCATCGGTGGGCAAACTCTGGAGCTGAATTTTTTCTTCGCTAGTGAGAATCTTGTCCACCTCTAGAAGAATTAGAAGGCGGTCCTCAAGCTGCCCCACCCCCGCTAAGTAGTCGGCTCTAAGTCCAGCAATACTACTTGGAGGTGGCTCAATAGCACTCTCGGGCAAACGCAGTGTTTCAGTAACTGCATCTACCACGAACCCAACCATGCTGTCGTTGACCTCTAAAATAATGATGCGCGTATCTTGGGTGTTTTCCTGGGCTTCAATTCCGAAGCGTTTACGAAGACAAATAACGGGAATCACTTCACCCCGTAAGTTGGTTACCCCTTCAATATAGTCTTCAACATGCGGAAGCCTGGTAATGTGGCGTGGTTTAACAATTTCACGTACATCCGTGATCTCGACCCCAAATTCTTCGTTATGCAAACGAAATACTACCAATTGTCTTTCTTCCATAACGATCCTCCTTTTCCTGGAAAACCCATTATAACAGCCTGTTTCACTAATTCTACTCCCCCCAAAGTTTTCCTTCCCAGATTCGACAATAAAATAAACCCTAGCCTCTTGTGAAATCGCTAGGGTTAAGTGGTCATCATTACTTGAGCGGTTTGCGGAACAGGCTAATAACACTACTAAAAACAATGGCTGCTACGAGGCCCAAACCCGTAATCTCAAAAGCCCCTGTGAAAAGTCCATACCAACCTAAACGTTTTGCTTCGGCCAGCATACCCTTTGTGATAGAGCTACCGAAGCCTGAAACAGGAACAAGAGCACCAGCTCCTGCAAAGTCCTGAAACGGCTCATAGAGCCCAAGACCTTGCATGATAGCACCGATGCTGACAGTTGCTACCAACACATGGGCGGGTGTACATTTGGTGGTATCTAAAACCAGCTGGGCGACAGCGCAAATAGCGCCGCCTACTAGAAAAGCAATAAGATACTGAATCGAGAACAACCTCCCTCTTAGGCTTCTAGAGCTATGGCATGCGCGATACAAGGAATAGAGTCACCCTGCAGGAGGGAAACTGCACTGAGTAAAGCACCG
This sequence comes from Firmicutes bacterium UBA4996, assembly GCA_002396805.1. Lineage (GTDB taxonomy): Bacteria > Bacillota > Limnochordia > Darwinibacteriales > Darwinibacteriaceae > UBA4996. Next base: position 37,033 of record DGYW01000021.1, read on the forward strand.
GTGGCCACCACCAAAACACGCCTAACCTTACTGGATTTCAGTTTGTTGAGAAGATAACCTAGGGTCATGACGGCAACACACGCACTACCACTTCCTCCAGCCCCTGCCATCTGTTTGTCACTGTAAATTGATGCTCCACCATCTTGGAGGCGATCAAGTCCGGTGTAGTTCTCCCTATTTAGCAGAATTCGTAGCATCTTACTACCCTGCTTGCCCAAATCCCCTGTGAGAATTAGGTCATAGTCTTCTAACTTTCTTTGGGTGTCGTTTAAATGTTGCTTAAGCGTTGTGAAAGCCGCAGGTGCCATAGCGCTCCCCATGTCATTCGCATCCTTGAGCCCCCAATCCACGATACTCCCGAAGGTGGCGTGGGTGATCCGAGGACCGTCTGACCCGAGATTAAGAATGGCTGCAGCAGCCCCTGTAACGGTATGGTGGTTGGTACCGTAATGCTGAATGTTTAACTCGATGGGATAGCGAAACTGGCGTTCAGCAGTCTGATAATGACTGGCGGTTCCAATCAACACCTGGGTTGCGAAGTCCCCCTGTAACATGATGGCTCCTAATCCCAGGGCTTCACAGAAGGTGGAGCAGGCTCCATAGATACCGAGGAACGGTAGGGGATACGACCTGGCACTAAACGACGAGCTAATAATCTGGTTAAGTAGATCACCGGCTATATAAAACTGCAAGTCCTCCAGTTTAGTTCCCTTCTGTTGCAACGTCTTTTCAATGGCCAATTCCAGCATCAGTCTTTCCGTCTTTTCCGGCGTCCTCTGCTTTAGGACATCGTCAGGAAGTATTTCCTGAAAATCTAGGGCGTGGGGGCCCTTCCCCTCTATGGGTCCAACAATGGTGTAGCTACTAGATATCCTTGGTTGCTTACTAAAAGTTATCGTTTGTAAGCCTAGGCGATTGGCTCCCAAACCTCCACCTCCCTACAAAACCCCGAGAATCAACGATTTGATTAAGGCCACAATAAAGCCACTTAAAATGCCATAGACAATAACTGGCCCGGCAATGATCAACATCTTGGAACCCATTCCTTGTAAATATCCCTCCCGGCGATACTCCATCGCTGCGGCGGTTACTGTATTGGCAAAACCGGTAATGGGTACAGCTGCGCCAGCTCCCGCCAACTCCGCTATTTCGTCATAAACACCAAAGCCGGTCAAGAGGGCTCCAATTAGAATCATTACAGCCAGGGTGACCGCGGCAGAACCGGTCTTGCTCGGTTCAAAAATCCGAGAAATGTCTAAGATAACTTGACCCACTGTGCAGATGAGTCCCCCAACTAAAAAAGCCCATACTGTGTTTCGAACAATGGGTCTGGGAGGGGTGTTTTGTTGTACAAGTTGCTTGTACTCCTGTGGTCGCATATCTGGGCTCCCTTCTTTCAATCTTTCTTAGTATGCTAAAACTCGATCAAACTATGCAAAAACGAGGTGGGGGCACCCACCTCGTTCACATGACAGTCTGTATTATGTTTATTTAGGCATAAAGCCAATAACAGCGCCAATAGCGGCTAAAGCCATAGCAACTGTGGCCAAAGTTTTAGCAGACTTAACGTTCTTTTCTGCATCAACTCTATAGGTAGCAAATTCCTCTTCGATTTCCTTGATTTGTCGTTCTAGGCGCTGTTCTCGGATAAGGGCAGCGTTCATCTGAGCATTCACATCTGCCCCCAGCTGTGTTTTCAAGTCTTCCCGGAGAGTAAGTATTTCTGCTTGGGCTATTTGGAGTTCTTCCTTAGTCCCCTCAAGTTCGGCACTCAAATCAGTATTGTTCTGACGCAAGTTAATGGCCAAAGATCTAATATCATTTTCCAACTCTTGATTGCGCTGTTTGAGGGTCTTGACCTCGCTGGAAAGATTCTCATTGGTTAACTGTAGAGTGGCAAATACCGCTCCCTTTTCACCTGCCCAATTCTCCAGGTTATGGATGGACTTTTCTTGACCAGCGAGTGCTTCTTTTTGCACGTTGAGCTCCTTATCAATTTGCAAGACTGCATGTAATAGCTCTTCCAGCCGCTGTTCGTTTTCGCCGACTTGGGTGCCCATCTCCCCCTCTACGTCGCTAACACTGAGTTGAAGCTCAGTAATATTGTTCTGAAGCGCCTTAATTTGGCTTTCCAGATTATCCATGTTGTCCTGCATACCCATTTGGGCACTGACTACACGGCTAACCCTCTCCTCAAAAATAAGGCTCTGCTGGTTGGTAAAATCTAGATCCTCCCGCAGCTGTTGTTCAGTCGCATACCAGTTCGCCAAATCCGTCTCAAACCCGAGGGACAGTTCCCGAATTAAGTTAAGATCCGCTGTGGTTCCCTTCACCTGTGCTACTTCCATCTGTTCTAAGAGCAGATTAATCACAGTTGCCAGCGTAAAGCGATCTACCGGATCACTACCCTTGAATTTCCCATCTTCAAACACGGTTAAATAACCCTTGTTAATAGCATTACTCACCGCATAATAGGCCCAATGATCCGTAGGGACATCGGTCACTCTTGCGGCTGCCACACCTGGTCCAACCAGATTTAGGAATAACACCACCATTAGACTATAAACAATTCGCTTTTTGTTCATCAGTAAGCCTCCTCACCCTTACGGTTCGATCGTGATTTTGCCGTGCTCAATAGAAAAGTTCTCCACTTCACCATAGGAGGTCATGATTTTGACCCCATCGATCTTGATATCTGTTTCACCTGCCCCTTTGGCTAGAAACTGGAAAGTTACCAAAGTTCCATAAGAAAGCTGGAGTGGTTGTTCTCGTCGCCCTTTAAAACCTATAACCTGACCGGTTTGGTTCGAAACGGTGGGCCACGAAAGTGACCCAAGAGGAGCTGTAACATCGTCTACAAACAAGGTACCCCGTGAGATGCCCAACGTCTTGCCGACTATCTCTAAGAGCTCAGGATCAAAAGATACATCGAGCTCCGCTCCGGTAAAGTCACGGAAGTTGGTAGCCCACACCGAAAGAGAAAAATAATCACCAACCCGGATTGCTCCCCGACTAGACAAGGGAGACCCTACCCACACCTTTTCTTTTAACTCTGGAACAATTACTAGATTGCTTTTCACATCTTTACCACTAGCGGTACTCACACTCAAAGAATAGGGCAAAGCACCAGATATGCCTTTGGGTTTTAACAGCCAACTAAAGCTCACTTCTTCACCTGGATCTATAGTTCCAGCGAACCTTTTCGGATTCTGACCACTTACTAAATCCAAGCCAATGGGATTCATGATTTCAAAGGTTCCGCCATAGGCCGGCGTCCCGCCTTCGTTCTTGACGGAAGCCTTTGCCTCAAAAACAGATGGCTCATATTTTTCATTCTGCACAGAGAGGGCTGGCGGCCCACTAAAGTGCACTCGCAACTTAGCTGGACTTAGTACTTCCACACTCCGTCTTACCTTATTAGGCTTACTGTTGATAGCCATAACCTCTACTTCGTAACTCAGCACCCCATCCACATTACTATGGGCCCGCACTGTCCAACCAGTTTGTTTCGTTTCGTCAACTTGTAATCCACCAAGCTTCACTTCAGGTCTGCTGCCAACTAATTCTAGACCAGGTGGTAGCTTGATTTTGGCAACCACGTCCCGGGCCTCACCGCTGCCTGCGTTTTGCACATAGGCGATAATGGAGAAAGTTTGTACCCCTTCCGCGTCCGCGGTAATCTGGGCAGGTGAAGTAACCCCCAGCACTAGATCACCTGGAGCAATGGTGACTCCTCCCAGACCGTAATGAGACACAAAACTTCTCGATTCTCCCGGCCCTAAGAGGGACTGGTCCCAAAAAATCGCAATAGCACTATCTAGTTCAAACTCGCCCGTGCGCATAAAGTCTCTTCCTGGAGTGAAATCAAAACTCCAGGCCTGATCGGCCAAACTACCCCAGTTGGTGAAATAAACTCGATCTGGAGTAGTCACACCTGGACCAGTCAAGGTCCCCTGCGACATAACTTGTGGATTTGCAAGAGAATCAAAAGCCTGCCAGAACTGGGGCATGTTCTGAGCATAATAAACCGTGTCTGTAGTTAAGCCCCGATCATCCACCCTAAAGGGTGCCCCGTCATTTGCACCTAGCATGGTATCGAGCACCAAACGGGTGCCAACCATATGGGCCACCGAATCTGTATTCTCCACATGATACTCAATTTGAGCAGTATCAAGAAGCCCTGTCGTACTACTCCGGGTAATACTTAGAATCTGCCATACTTGGATGGGACCTAACATCCAACTACTTTGAATGGTACCATCAATGACTGTAGGTGGCTGTACTAGTTCTCCATACAGCCCATTAGAGCCTGCACGGCGATCAGTAGGACTACCATAAACCCAATTTTGATTTCCGATGCGCACAGTTGTATAAGAGGTCCAGGGATCGTCTCCTCCATAGATCAAATGCTTATTTTGATCCGTATTTCGATCCGGATCACCGCCTGTGGTACCTACCGAAAAGCGTCCCATATTGGCTTCAGATGTATTCACAACAATGCGAATGTATTCGTTCTCAATTTGCACTTTAGAAGTCTCGGCCGTCACCCCAGGGTTGTAGATGGCAAGCGACAGAGTCAGCACTGTAGCAACAAACAGTAGTGCTTTTCTTGACATGATTCCCCCTCCTCCTTTAAGGTGCGTTCAACCATTTGACTTCTCCATAGTTGAGGCTAGTAACAAATCTATTATCCTCCCTGGTGTAGATGACTTCCACATCCATAGTGTAATCATAGTCCATGGGTTTGAAAGACCATAATCCTTCAATATACCGCAGGGCCTGCACATCCAAGAGCTCGTGGCCAGAAGACCTACTTAAGGCGATAGATTGCAGTTCGCCATTGGCGGCTACCTGTAGGGTAATCAGCACCCGACCTTCTAACCCATCATGCTCAGCATTCTTCGGATAAGTAGGACTGCCTCCCCCCAGATGGAGAGAGCGGCCACTTGGTGGTGGCGGAGGTGGAGGCGGAGCACTTGGTGCAGTACCTTCACCAGATTGGCTCATTCCAGGTTCATCATCCGTACCTTCTGTCCCCTCACCAGATCCACTGCTTTGGACTGGTGGCCGCGTTTCTGGCTGAGGTCGCGCCTGAACAGGAGGTGATACTACCTCCTTAGTATGATCCGCTTCGACCACAACTTCGGGTCCAATTGGACTAGTTAGCACTTCCCCTTTGCCCTCTTCGTGGGGTTGCTCCAGAGTAGGTTCAGGCTCAACTGCTTCTACTGGTGGAACAGGTTCAGTGACTGGTTCAGGAACCGCGGGTCTAGCTTGCTCTACTTTAGGTTGCTCAACTACCGGCACCTCCGGTTGGGCCACTGCTACCTTTTCTGGCTCCACTTGAGGTAGAGGCCTTGGTTCAGTCACCCGAGGTACGGTAGACTGCGAAAGGCGATCTGTTACGGGGGAAGGACGAGGGTTAACGGTTGTTTCTACATGCATTACCTGAATAATCCCTCCACCAGCCATGCCAGGGACATCGGATTCAAGGAAAGAATCTAAATGGGGTAGCGTAAAGAAAATGATTGCGTGAAGAACCACAGAAATCAGGAGAAAGGCATTTAATCTTGGTTCATCACCGTAAGGATTATACACATACTTCTCTCCTTTCCTCTCAGGATCCTTGTTCTACAGCAAGGCCTAATCGATACCCGCCAACCCCACGAATGTGATCTAAGGCTGCTACCACATGCTCGTAGCGCACTTGTTTATCCGCTTTAACAATCACAAACAAATCCGGGTTCACTTGCAAGCGTTGGGTAAGTTGTTGACGCAACTCCGCTCCGGTGACCATTTTGCCTCCCACATAAAACACTCCCGATTTATCAACTAGTACTTCAAAACTAGTATTGGCTTGGGGGTTACCTGTCACAGCTTTGGGCAACTCCACATCTAAACCTAGAGGGGTGGTCTTAATGGTGGTAAACACCATGAAAAAGACCAAGAGGAAAAAGATCACGTCAATCATGGAAACAATATCAGGAGCCCGACCTTGTCTTCTAGTGCGTTGTAGGTTCATTAAATCTCACTCCTTGAATCTAAGACATTTAGAAGCTCCGTTCCCTTCTTATTCAAATCCGCTACCTGAGCGTTAATAATACCATTTAAGTAAGCCGCGAGAGCCATTGTGGGAATCGCAATAATCAAACCAGCCGCGGTGGTAATCAATGCCTCTGCAATACCTGAACTGATGGCGGCGGCCTGTTGTACCCCTTCAAGGGCGGCCATGACATTAAAACTCTTAATAATGCCTGTAACGGTACCTAAAATACCCAGAAGAGGTGAAATCATTACAATAACATCCAACCCATTCATGCGCCGTTCCATTTTATAAATCTCTTCTTGACCCACTACGTTCATGTGTTCTTTAATCTCTTCGCGTCCTTTGTCGTAATGGGCAATGCCTGCTGCCAAAACTGCTGCAACCGGCCCTCTTGCCTTCTTGGTTGTCTGCATAGCCTCTAAGACTTTGCCTTGACCTAGTGACAACTTAACATCTTCTAGGAGGTCATCGGTATCAATTTTGCCGCGCAACAAATACCACAATCTTTCTATTCCGATTGCCACGGAAAAAATGGAACAAAGTAGTAAAGGAATCATTACAGGACCACCAAGGAAGAAAACTCTAAGCATCAATACCCCTCCGTTTACTTTAACTAACAGAAATACATTCTTTAATGTTCGACACTGCTCGAGAGAATCCTTGCTCCCGGATACAGTTTCCGCCTATAAGATTCGTGGGGACAAGCTGCTTATGGGGGATGCAAAAAAAGAACCGCAGATTTTGCGGTTCTATACAGCTCTAAAATTCTTCTGAGTGTCTTTCGAAAATCGTGTCTTGGAAATCCCCATTAAAAAGATCTCTTCCCGCGTATTCCACTCAGTTACACGGGACAAACGACCTTCCTTTTTGAAACCTGCCTTCTCGTAACAACGGATGGCTATTGGGTTATTGGCATGCACGCGTAGATACACTCGACTGAGATTCATCTTGAAAAAAGCCTGGTTCAAAAGGGCTACAACCGCCTTGGTTCCGTAACCATGATTGTGAAACTCCTCCTGGTGAATGAAGATTTTCAATTCCGCCTCCCCACTCCGCCAAGCGATATGATCCAGCTCGATCTCGCCAATTGGTTGATTGCCAAGCATAATCCGATAGATAACTCGGTAGCGCTGGGGCTTAACCAGCTCCAAAGTAACTTTTCCCCCCATGTCCTGTGACATTTCCCCAACTCCCTCAGGATCCTAATTAGCTCGCGACTTCTAATCGTTCGATTCAGGAGATTCCTTTAGTTTATTCGAGGAGGGGCTCAAATGCCCTGCAGGGAATAATGACCAAGCTTACTCACTTTCCGCGAACTTCGGCTAGTTTGTCCACCCACTCCAGGGGAATTGTGTAGTTTCCTAAATAAACTTGATCTTTGCCACCAGGCCCGTGACAATCGGAACCACCAGATAAGAGCAGTCCCCATTTGATGGCTAACTCATGGAACAGCTCTTCTTGTTCTGGAGTATGACTGGAGTGAACTATCTCTAGACCAACCAGGCCCTTTTCCACCATGGAAGGCAAAATCTGCAAATCTGAGAGTAGACCTGGATGAGCCAAAACAGGTACACCTTGAGCAGCCAAGATTAGCCCAACTGCTTCTTCTGGCGAAATCTTATAGCGTTCAACATAAGCGGGGGCTCCTTGGCCAATCAAGGTAGCAAAAGCCTCTTGCTTACTGTGGACAAACCCCTTCTCTTGCAAGGCCGAAGCTATATGACTTCTGCTCAGTACATCCTTGTGGGCATACTTTAAGACATCATCGTAGCTTAGGTTAATCCCCATACCTTGAAGTCTGACCAGAATTTCTTCGGTCCTGCTGAGCCGTGATTCTCGTAAAATGGCTAGTTGTTCTTGGAGAGGCGGAGAGGAAGGATCAATCCACAGTCCAACCACATGCACCTCTTCGCCAGTGGAAGAGACAGCACTTAACTCGATTCCGGGGATCACTTGAAGATTTTCTGGAGCGTACAAAAGCGCCTCTTCAATACCTGCAGTCGTATCATGATCAGTGATGGCAATTGCAGCCAATCCTCTCTCAGCCGCCTCTCTGACTAATTCTCTCGGTGACCAGGTGCCATCAGATTCGGTTGTATGTAAATGTAAATCAGCCAACAAAATATTCACCTTTTCTACAAGTCGTGACGTAATTGACGAATGATTCTAGCTTCCATACGGGAAATTTGGGCTTGGGAGATACCTAGAATTTGTGCGACTTCAATCTGACTACGCTCTGCAAAGTAGCGGAGCAAAATCACCTGTTGCTCTTGAGGTTCAAGTTTTTCTAAAGCCCGTTTCAATAGAAAGTGTTCCTGATCCGCAGTGGATACCAGAAAATCTTGGAACTCTGTAGAATCGCCCTCTGAACCTGACAGAGGTGCCTGTAAAGAATACACGGGAGCCACCGCATCCAGGGCTGTCACCACTTCTTCACGGTCCACTGCTAAATGGGCTGCAATTTCAGAAATGGTGGGGGTTCTACCCAAAGTCTGCCCTAAATGATCTTTGGCAGTAATAGCTTCAGAAGCGAGTCTTTTCATAGAACGACTTACTTGCAAGGTAGAAGCACGCCTTAGATGCTGTTTGATCTCTCCCATGATTTTCGGCACAGCGTAAGTCGAAAAACGCACCTCGAAATCCAAATTGAAATCTTGTATGGCCTTTAACAGACCCAGGGCCCCAATTTGCACCAAGTCCTCATATTCTAGGCCTCGATCCAAAAACCTACGAGCAACGCTACGAACTAGAGCTAGGTTTGCCTCCACCAACTCATTGCGAGCTGTCAAATCGCCTTGTTGCGACTGACTAATCAAATGCCTGGTTTGATCCATTTCCATGGTTCATCCCTAGCTTTCTGGGAGGCTCACTCGTTTTATCATGGTCACTTTAGTGCCCACCTCTACTTCTGAAGTAACGTGCACTTCATCCATGTATTCGTACATAAAGGTAAAGCCTAGACCCATTCTCTCCTCAGGTATACTACTGTAGCCTGTTTCTTTTGCCCGTTCAATATCCGCGATTCCTTGACCAAAATCCTCAATCGTAATCTCCAAGACCTGCCCACTATGGGAGGCTTGAACATGAACAATTCCTTCTTGGAGTTGGTAACCGTGAATTATGCTATTGGACACCGCTTCGGAGACCGCGACCTTAATATCTTCTAGCTGATCTAAGGTCCAGTCCAACTGAGCTGCGAACAAGGCCAAGGCGGTCCGTGCGAAAGCTACATTACGGGTATCACTAGGAAACTCAAGCCTGATCCAATTTGTACTTTCCATTCCAGTTGCCTCCTTAGATCCTTTCTAAAACTTCAGAAGCGGAATCCACAAATTCAGAGATTTTTTGAAATCCCGAGAGTTGCAGGAT
>DGYW01000016.1:0-1100 GCA_002396805.1 Firmicutes bacterium UBA4996
CAACTAATGGCTATTTTAGTTTGATTATCTTGCCCATAGTATCAATGTGCGTTTTCAGTTCTTCACTGGAAATATTCTCGTAGTGAATCACATCAAAAAAATAGGGTAGAGGATATTCCTGATTTCTATCCGTTAAAGCGTCAATCCAGACATGACCATCATCGATTAGCTCAATTTGATAGGACTGTTTAATTGCTTCTCTGGGGCTATTAACGTAGATCTGTTGCGCTTCTAGGTAATCCTTCATTAGTTTCCAAGCCAACTCAAAAGACATCTTGAAGAATTGGATCAAACCCGCCTGCTCTAATTCGGAACCTTCCTCCTGCCCCTTGTACTGGGCTAAAAGCTGATAGGAACGTTCAAAATTAGTAAATCTTTGCCTCCAGCGCATATCCTTGAGTTCGTTCACCGCGCTCACCTTTCTAAAGAACATTTCCTCCCGCGGAGTTGTTTTCCTGCCGAAATATCTGCCGGGGCTTAAATCCTCAACACACAATCTTCCTATAACTGTATCAACCTTTTCCTCTTGCCCCCTTTCAGCGGTGAGTGTAAAATGAAGCTTGAGTCTAAAGTAGATGAGGGATTGATTAAATGAAGGCAGAACTTGCCATAACACCATGGTCGCGCTTTAAGACTAGATTCATCGGAGATCGTCAGTTTTACAAAATGGTCCTGGCGTTGATTATTCCGGTCATTATCCAAAACACTGTAACCAATCTAGTGAACCTTGCGGACAACGTCATGGTCGGGTCCCTCGGTACAGCCCACATGTCTGGTGTGGCTATAGCTAACCACCTGATGTTTGTCTTTAACTTAACCATCTTTGGTGCCCTTTCTGGTGCCGGTATCTACGGTGCCCAATTTGCAGGGGCCAAAGATTGGGAGGGCTTTAAGCAAACTTTCCGGATGAGACTTTTAGTGTCCCTTGCCATCACCATGCTTGCCGCTTTGGTGTTTACTACATGGCCCACCATCTTGCTGTCCTTTTATCTCAAAGGTGATGGCAACCCGGCAGAACGCAGCGCAATGCTTGTTTTTGGCCAACAGTATCTAAAAATCATGCTGTGGGGCCTTTTACCCTTCGCCTTAAGCCAATGCTA
>DGYW01000016.1:1364-2242 GCA_002396805.1 Firmicutes bacterium UBA4996
AATTACCTTTTAATCTTCGGTAAACTGGGCTTTCCTGCCTTAGGGGTCCAAGGGGCTGCCGTTGCCACTGTACTTAGCCGCTTTGTGGAGTTTTTAGTAGTTGCCTTGGTTGCTCACAAGAACCACCTCAAATTTCCCTTTTTGGTTGGGCTTTATCGTCCTTATCAAATTGATCGGGAGCTAGCTAAGAATATTGCCCTCAAGGGAGCGCCTCTGTTCTTTAACGAATTCTTCTGGGCTGCGGGCATGATCACCATCACCCAGATCCTGTCAACCACGGGTCTCGCCGTTGTTGGTGCACTAAACATCGCCAGCACCTTTACAAACCTTTTTGGAGTGTTCTTTTTTTCCATCGGCACGGCGGTTGCCATCGTAACTGGTCAGGCTTTGGGTGCAGGCAAACCAGAGCTAGCTAGAGAGCAGGTTTGGAAACTTCTCTTTTTTTCGGTAGGTATTTCCTGCGCTTTAGGGATAATTTTGTCCATCAGTGCCCATAAGATTACCCAAATTTATAATGTTGAGGTTGAAGTACGCGACCTAGCCACAGCCTTCATGCGGGCAAGTGCCATCTATATGCCCTTTCAAGCGATTGCCAACTGTTGCTACTTTGCCATTCGCTCTGGCGGGCGAACGCTACTAACCTTTCTCTTTGATAGTGTGTACACCTGGGTAATCTGTGTACCATACACTTATGCCCTAGTTAACTTCACTAGTCTGCAGATTGGCGCAATTTACCCACTAAGCCAGCTAATTCACGTACTCAAAGCCATTATCAGCCTGGCAGTTGTGAGAACCGGCTTTTGGGCTCTCACCTTAGTAACAGCAAGATCCAACGGCCCCGATAGAGTGGTAGGGGATCTTTGATAACCTTAATTGCC
>DGYW01000016.1:2402-3180 GCA_002396805.1 Firmicutes bacterium UBA4996
TTGCAGGGTACGAAAAGGAGGTACTTGGAGTGGAAAATTTATATTGTCCGCGGTGTGAAAAGCTCGTTGAAACCGAGGTGAGAGCGACACGGGAAACCTATGATGTCCGTGGAGAGCAAATCGAAATCGACGCCCAAGTTGCCTATTGCCTTGCCTGCCACGAGCAAATTTTCCACGAAGGACTCGATGGTAAAAATCTCGATAAGGTCTATCACGAGTTTAGAAGGCGAAGAGGTGTTTTGACACCTAAGGAGATTAGGGACCTAAGGAAAAAATACGGGTTAAGTCAACGGGCCTTAGGACGACTACTCAGATTGGGTGAAATCACAATTCATCGTTACGAAAACGGTTCCCTGCCGAGTGATGCCCACAACGAGCTACTTGTTCTAATGGAAAACCCGGCTAACGTGAAAAGACTATTGGATGGGGTCGGAAGTGACCTGTCCGTAAATGAAGAAGAGAAATTGCGAAAACGCTTAGATGATCTACTTACGGCTGATGTGCACAGGATCTTCTTAGAGTCTGCTCAAGCGTTACTTGGCGACTACAAGCCCTCGGTATTTTCTGGTTTTAGGGCGTTTAACCCTGAAACAATTCGTGAAATGTCTGTGTATATCTCCAGTAAAGTAAGGGGATTATCAAAGACGAAACTAATGAAACTTTTCTTTTATAGTGACTTCTACCACTTCAAGCAGCATGGCCGATCCATTAGTGGTCTTCGGTACGCCCACCTACCTTATGGGCCGGGGGCCGATGGTTGGAACACTTTGCTAACTTG
>DGYW01000016.1:3452-3640 GCA_002396805.1 Firmicutes bacterium UBA4996
ATGCGCAGAGTAAGTTCTACTGAAATCCAGAATAACTTTGGTAATTATTTGTTGGTGGCTCAAGAACAAGATCTGATCATTACTCGGAATGGCAAAGATGTGGCCAAACTTTCTGCCGTGAATCCTAGACGGGATTTAGTCTCCGAAGAAGCCTTAGCCCAAGGCTACGGACTTCGCAAGGCAACTTA
>DGYW01000016.1:3886-4133 GCA_002396805.1 Firmicutes bacterium UBA4996
AGTTGATCATCAGTACGCACTTTCCGAACTTCACGTAGTTTTTCACCACTTTCTCTCCAAAAAACCATGTGAAGTTTTTATGGCCCCCTTTGATATTAGAATTTCTCGCCGCGCAGGGGACATTAACGTCGTCCAACCAGATTTATTGGTGATTTGCGATCTAAAAGAAAACTTAGGCGCAGATGGTTATTACCACGGGGTGCCAGATTTAGTTGTAGAGATCCTTGCGGAAGGTACTAAGAGAAAC
>DGYW01000032.1:0-42958 GCA_002396805.1 Firmicutes bacterium UBA4996
GGTTGGTACCAGCGGTGGCTGTTACCTCCACCGCCTACAATGGATGGGTTCTAGGTTTAGTAACAGCCATTGTTTTGGTGGTGTCTAGTATGCTGAATTATTTGCTCACACCCATGGTTCCGCAAAATGCTCGCGTAGTTTTGCGGATGGCTATATTGATTGTTTTGGTTGTATTTAGCCATAGTGTGCTCTTGACTAGAAACCCTCAAATAGTGGCCCAGCTAGGCATTTTCTTGCCCTTAATTGTGGCAAATAGCTTAGTTCTGCAAACCTGTGAGCAAGAAAAATCTCTTGGAACTGTAACCTTACGTGCCTTAGGACAAGGGCTTGGTTTCCTTTTAGCTCTGGTCTTAATCGGCGTGATTAGGGAGTTTTTAGGGTTTGGTACAATCTTGGGAACCCAAGTTGTGCGGGGCTCCTTACCACCTCTGGCTCTGGCAAGTAGTGTACCAGGGGGCCTCATCATTCTCGGTTTGCTTTTAGCATTAGTGAACAAATTTACTGGGCAAGGAGGAGAACTCCATGACTAATGGGTTAGACATTTTGGCACAGACCGTGATCACAGGCAATCTGATTTTAATCCAGGGTTTGGGTTTATACGCCTTGACTCGCTATACTAAGAGCGTGAAGGAAGCGGCTTGGACTGGTCTTAGCACACTAGTGGCAATGCTCTTGGGTGGCTTACTACTCTGGCTGTTCCAAGGTATTCAACTCACTTCATTGTCAGTCGAGGTTGGATATTATCTAGTGGTGGGTATTATGGCCGCTTTGATGGCCTACAAGCTATTGGGCAGAAATATCTCTATGGAAGATGCCCTAACAGATAGCGCCTTGGTAGGTCTACTTCTGTTACTAAGTCGGGATGGAGTAACCGGCGTAAACAGTCTCTGGGTAACCTTAGGAGCAGGGGTTGGCTATGTGTTGACTTTGTTGGTTATGGCCACCTTGCGCCAAAGATTAGATCTTGCTCCTGTACCAAAGGCCTTGCGTGGCACGCCCATAGTACTAATTACCGCTGGTTTATTGGCAATTGCGTTGATGGGATTCAGATTCTAACTTACGAAAAGCCCTTTGGGGCTTTTCTTTAAAAGATAATTATCAGAATAAAGAGGTGTTTTGGGAAATGTGTTGAAGTAGGTAGGGCCTAGGGAGTAGAAAAGGAGAGAGAGGAGTGCAGACAAGACAGAGGGTTATCTTGTTGGTTCTGGTGTTCCTAAGTGTGTTGCAACAGGGGGTGCGTTGGCATTTCGGTAGTAGGGAGGCAACCGCAAGACTAGAGAATCCAGCTGTAGTTGCCGTAGCTCAAGCGTCTACTACTGGCCAGCCAATGGCTGACGGGACCCATTGTTCTTTGGTCCATGTGAACACAGCTGGGATGGCAGAGCTTCAGACCTTACCAGGGATCGGCCCCATTTACGCGGAGCGGATCATTATCGCCCGTAGAGAACAGCCCTTTATGGAGAAACGAGATTTACTACGGGTTTCTGGGATTGGGGAAAAACGCTTAGCCCAAATTGAAGATCTGATCTGTCTCTTTTTTGAAGCGAATGAGGAAGCAGAGTAGTTTTTTAGTGCTTTTCCCCTTACTCGCTCTGGGAATCTACTATGGTTCCCAGAGCTCTGTAGCTGTTAGCCTAATCTTGGTTTTTGTAGCATCGTTTTTTATCTGGATGTATCTAAATTATCGAAATAGTAGGTTGCGGCCGTGGGTTTACTGGTTAATTGTGGCCTTGGGAATCATCAGCGTCGGCCAATTGAGTTTAGTGAGCAAATTGAGTTGGGTACAGCCAGTGGAAGGAGAATTTGTTGGGCGAGTGTATTCGGTGCAGAGACTGAGCTACGACACGCGGGTTTTGGTCCGCTTAAATACATCCCGCCTACAGGTAGCTGTGCACTTGCCTCCGAATGTAGCGATCAAACCTCAGGACCGCTTAAGTTTTCAGGGGAAGGTTGCTCAGCCGCCTCAGGCCCCCAATCCTGGTGTTTTTTCTTATCGCGATTATTTAGGCACACTAGGTGTTTATGGAGTATGCTATCCTGCCGATTATCAAGTGTATCCCACCAAGGCTACCTTGTTGACAAAGTTGCGCGGGAAGATGAAGGCGAATCTAGAAAGACATGTACGGGACCCTAGTTTAGTGTTAGCCTTGGTTCTAGGAAAACGGGATGCTCTTACGGCGCAGAGAAGAGATAGCTGGCGTGAGTTGGGTATCTCGCATCTCTTGGCAATTTCCGGGATGCATGTGGGCCTTGTGGCCTTAGGGTTAAGTCTCGGAGTGCAGAAGTTACCACTGCGCCCTCAACATAAGTTTCTGCTAACCCAAATGGTGCTCCTGGGGTATATTGTTGTGGCAGGGAGTGGGGTGTCCGCGTGGCGAGCCTTTTTAGCTAGCCTTTTCGCTACTTATGCGGGTCTTAGAGGTATCCAGGTGGATTCTTTGCATTTCTGGGCTGTGATTGGCTGGCTTTTGCTTCTCTTTCAACCAAGTTTACTGTTCGACGCCAGCTTTACCCTTTCGTTTGTAGCCTCTGGGGGAATTTTGCTGTGGGCGCCCCTACTTAGATTAAGGCTGAGAAGTAGATTAGTGACCTATATTGTTACGTCGTTATTAATTTCCCTGATCGCGCAATTTAGTTTAGCCCCCTTGTTGATTAATTACTTTGGGGAAATTGCCATCATGGGACCATTGAGCACTCTGCTGTTCTTACCCTTGGTTATTCTCCTTTTAGTCGGTGGCTTGGGAGTAGCCATAGGCTTCGGTTGGTTGGGTCTAGGTAGTCTGGTCAATCAAGTAATGGGAATTGTAGATGCCTTGGAGCGACAATTATTACCTTTTGCTTGGCAGTGGACTCCTGTAAAAGTAGCTATTCCGCAGGTGTTGGTGTGGTGGCTGTTTTTTATCTATGCAGGTTGGCACTTGCGGAGGCCACGACTTACGAAACCTCGCAGAACCTTGACCCATCTGGCCAGAGTCCTTGTGGCAGTGATGGTGATCACGAGCCTTCCACCGGTAGTCTTCAGTCCCTTGGAGATCACGGCGGTCAATGTGGGACAGGGTGACTGCTATTTTATTCGGACCCCCAGCGGGTTGCAGTTGCTCATCGACGGCGGAGGAGATTCTCCTTATTGGCAGCAGCGGGGGCGCAATGTGGGGGAACAACGCTTAGTGCCCTATTTGCGCCACCGTAACGTAAAACGCCTGGATTATGTGATTCTTTCACATCCTCACGAAGATCACCTCTTTGGGTTGCTGGCGGTTTTAGAAAACTTTGAGGTGGGGATGGTTCTTGACAACGGCCATAGTCATACTAGTCCAAGCTATTTAAGGTACCTAGAGCTAATTGAGGAAAAGGAGATCTCTTATCATATGGCTAGGGCCGGAGATCAGTTACACTTAGGCGACGGTATTACTCTGAAGGTACTCTACCCCGAAAAGCCGCTACCGGATCTGCTTTCTCCTTATAACAATAATTCACTACTGTTGCGTTTGAGCTATGGTGGAGTGAGTGCCCTGTTTACTGGAGATCTGGAAATACCGGTTTTGTATGATTTGGTTCATGATCCTCAGATCGATCTGCGGGCTCAATGGTTAAAGGTACCTCATCACGGAAGTCGAAGTAGTTTCTTGGAGGAATTTTATCTGGCAGTGGATCCTAGCTGGGCTACTATTTCTGTGGGAACCAACTCCTTTGGACACCCTCATGGAGAGGTAGTGGAGTTTCTAGAAGAATCTGGCATTCGCTGGGCCACAACGGAGGACGGCCCTGTAACTTTTTTAATTTGGTGGGGCTTATGGGGCAGGCTTCTGCCCCCAAGACCCTGAATAATAGGCTTAGGAGTGATGCCTCATGCACAAGGTCTTAGCACAACTAGAAAAGGATCCCCTACCACGGGTAATCTTAGTTCATGGACCTGAAATAGTCTGGCAGGAGCGCGTTTTAGCAATCTTGCAGGAGCGCAATGCCGCGGACCCCATGGGGGAGTGGAATTGGTCAGTTTTTCATGGTAGTAAGGATTTCGATTTGGAGCCATTTTTGGCCGAATTGGCCATGATGCCCTGGGGCGACACAAAAAAGATTGTGATCCTAAAGGAAGGGGATAATATTACTGCTGGAACCATGGAGACTATAGCCACTTGGCTAGAACAGCATCCAGGGGCCAACACTCTTGCGGTTTTTTTAGGTAAGGTGGATAACCGCTGGAAGTATTTGAAGATACTGCGCAAATTTGCGTTAGAAATTGAGTGCAAGCCACTTCAAGGGGAAGCCCTAACCCGTTATGTTCTTGACTATTGTCTAGAGCGACACAAGAAACTAGGGAGAGAAGCGGCAGAACTCTTTTTAGAACGGGTGGGAACAGACTTGCTCACTATCCATAATGAGCTCAACAAGTTAGTGAACTTTACTGAGGGAAGAGAGGAGATTAGCTCTGACGATATACTGGCCATAACTTCCCTTTCTCCAGGTCAGATCGCTAGCCATACCATCTTCCAGATGACCGATCTGATTGTCCAGAAGAAACGTCAAGAAGCGTTACAAGTACTACATTTGTTGTTAACGGCCGGGGAGCCTCCTATGAGAATTTTGCCCCTTATTGAACGTCAATTGCGGTTAGTCTTGGCTGCTAAAACTAGTGAAACGAGACCCGAAGAAACCGCTCGGCAAATGGGCGAAAGCAGTGCTTACGCCCTGAAGAAAATTCAACCATATACTAAGAACTTTTCCTTAGGGGAGATTTTTGCTGGGTTCGATGCGGTTGTAAAGGCCGATCGGGAGATGAAACTAGGAACACCTGGTGACCAGGTATTAGCTGAGCTAATTATTAAACTGACCTAATCTAGAAAAAACAAAACGCCTCATCCAGTTTGTGGAAGGGCGTTGTTTTTTTATGCTTGTTTAGCTAAGTTTTTAGTTAAACGTGATTTTTTTCGAGCTGCAGCGTTCTTATGAATAATACCTTTGGCAGCTGCTTGATCCAGTGCCTTAATCGCCTTTTGAAGGTGGGCAGGGGCGTTGGCAGGATCATGCTCCAAAGCGACCTCGTATCTCTTAATGGTGGTTCTTAAAGCGGATTTATTCGCAGCGTTACGAGCACGCTTTTTCTTGTTCACAAGAATTCTCTTTTCAGCTGATCTACTGTTAGCCAAACCGATTCACCTCCTCAGGCAAATTTACCCTGTAATTATATCACTAGAATTCATGAAGTTCAAGGGGTCCTGTGAGAATAAGCTTCCTCTTTTCGGTTAATCTAACACTGATTGGAGGAGAGATTATGTTTCAAGCTTACCATACTGACAGTCTCTTTGAAAAGTACAATGTTCGAACGGATTTAGCTTTAGAATCACACCAAGTGGTTATTGAACAAGAAGGTCCTCCTGAATTACCTGGGGTGAGGGTCAAGACAGAGGAGGTGGAAGGGGCGGTAGTTACAAGGATCACTGTGGAGAACGATCTAGGTGCACAGCTCATGGGGAAAGCCCCAGGCAATTACTCTACAATTGAATCTCGTGCCCTGAGAGAGCACAACCGCGATCTGCAAGAAAACCTAGCAGAACTTCTTGCGAAGGAATTAGAATGGTTTTTTGAAGAAGCCGAACTAGGACCAGAAGATGGTGTTTTAGTGGTGGGCTTAGGTAATTGGAATGCCACCCCAGATGCTTTAGGTCCCAGGGTGATCGAAAACCTTATGGTGACTCGTCATCTTCTGGAAATGTCTCCGCCAGAGCTACGCCACGGTCTAAGACCCATTTCAGCGATTTCCCCTGGAGTCTTGGGCTTAACAGGGATTGAAACGGGAGAAATAATTTTAGGTGTGGTGGATCGCATTGGAGCTAAGGCCGTAATCTGTATTGATGCCTTAGCTAGTCGTAGTGTGGAGCGTCTATGTACCACCATTCAAATCTCTGACACGGGCATTAACCCTGGAGCCGGGGTTGGTAATAGACGCTTAGCCATAAACGAAGAAAGTCTAGGCGTCCCTGTCATTGCCATTGGAGTACCAACCGTAGTTCATGCAGTCACTATTGTGTCTGATGCTATGGATCTACTGGAAAAGGGTAGTTTGAATGGGAGCGAAATTGAGCAGGGCCCCCAACGGGTGCAATTTAGTGTGGATCCGGACATTCTGCTGGGTAAGAAACAACAGCCCCCAACTAGCCCAACGGCAGTTGATAAGAGGCGCCTGATCGGTCAAGTCCTCGAACCTTATATGGGTAGTATGATTGTTACGCCTAAGGAAATTGATATCCTGATCGAGGAAGTGACAGATGTTATAGCTGGTGCGTTGAACATTTCCTTTCATGAAGGCGTAGACTATAATGAGGTATTCAAGTATTTAAGCTAGACTATCATTCTTCTCTACTTAAAGGTCCCGTAATCAAGACATGACCTCCGATGGATTCGATTTGCTCTCCCTCTACTAAGATCTGAACCTGGTTGATTTCAGGAAATTCTGTGAGGGTGGAGACAATGGCTTGCACTAAGTAGGATTCAATCAGGGATCCACCATTAAAGTCGTCCACCAGCTCTGAGCTGAAATTTGCCACCGCTAACCCATTATAAACACTGAGACCCAGCAATCTAGTGGTGTGGGGGACGGATTCATGGAGATTTTCATGGGCAAGGGGACCATTTAGTAAAGTGTGCAGAGCTATCGTCGGATTAACTGGTCCTCCAATGCGGCGATTAACTGGTACTAAGTAAAAGTTAGTTGGGGTGGATTTTATCAAGAAGATCACCACATGATCTTGGTTTGTGGTGGGCTCCTCATATTTTGGGAATGTGGTCAGAGTAGTCTTGACAATCTCTAGTTCGTGTTCTAGTTGGTTCACTTGTTGATGTAAACCGATGCTTCGATAGGAAAAAAAGGCTAAAACCAGCACAATGAGGCTGGCGATCACTAGTTTAGCTCCGCGCATTTCATCATTCCTCCCGATAAATTGGCTAGTTCCAGTTTATCATATTTTTCCTGCGGGACAAATATATTTGGGAAGAGAAGAGGTGGTGAAATGCGTTTGAGACTACCCAGAATTTCCACAAGGATTCGCCGTCGCCCATCTGCTTGGCGCAAAAGCACCCAAATTCTACCTGTCGTGGTGCTAGCCCTCTTATTCTTTGCTCTAACCTTCGGCGGGTACCACCTGCTATTTACTAACGGTGATTTTGATCATTCCTTGGCCAAGTCCCTCTTACGGTTGGGCATGCCCTTGTCCAACGGAACCGAATATGGAGAGGTGGAGCGCTATAATCTGCGCTCCTTCATCTATGCCTTGACGAATTATGATCTACAGGATCCCCTATCTATGCTCGGGGCAACTTTGCCAATCTTACCTGAGATCACTGGACAACTTAGGGTCTGGGAGGAACGACCTTTTGTGTTCATTCAGGAACTTTCCTTTGCCCCAGACCCGGTGAGGCCACAGTCTGTAGCTCCGGAGAGGGTAGTAGTTGACATCAACAGCCCCCAGGTATTGATTTATCATACCCATACGTCCGAAATGTATCTAGGACGTGCGGTTCCGACCAGCCAATCCTCACTTGCTCATTATAAGTTTAGGAATTTAGCTGATCCGACGATAACAGGCGTCATGGCAGTGGGTAGACACCTTTCCAATGCCTTGAACAGTCTCGGAATTAGCACTGTGCATGAAACCCGGATTCATACCTTGCCTAGCATCAACAACTCCTATGGCAACTCTGAGAAGACAGTTCGGGAAATCCTCAGCAAACGCAAGGATTTTCAGATGGTCATTGACTTACATCGGGATGCGGGGGTTCCTAACCCTTCCCTTACGATTAATGGACGCAGTGTGGCCCGTTTGGCTATAGTGGTGGGAACTGCGGAGCGCATTCCCTTGGCCCATCCTAACTTTCAGGAAAACTTAGATTTCGCCACTAAGATCAAAAATGTCTGTGATGAGATGTACCCTGGTCTAATGCGGCCCCTGCAGGTGCAAAAGGATGCCCGCTACAATCAACATTTACATCCCCGAAGCCTAATCATTGAGCTCGGATCGGTAGAAAATACTGTCGAAGAAGCCCTTTTGGCAGCGGAGTTATTGGCCAGCGTTCTGGTTAGGGTACTGACGCTCTAGAGTTCAAGTGGGGAATTAGATTTAAGATGCGAGGAACAGGACTTCTCCTTTTTAGGGCGAATCATTCAAGTTGTTGCCGAGAAGGAGAGAAGATTATGGAGACGGAAAATCGAGAACAGGTGGCCAAGGCGGCTAGTATTGTGATGTTGGCCATCTTGGTCAGTAGAATATTGGGATTTTTGAGGGAAAGGGCAGTGACCGAAGTCTTTGGTAGAACAGCTACCACCGATGTGTTTTTCGCGGCCTTTGCCTTACCAGATTTGATGTATCAGCTTTTAGTAGGGGGAGCACTAAGCTCGGCCTTTATTCCTGTTTTTACCCAGTATTTGGCCCGGGATGAAGAGAAAGAAGCCTGGTATGTGGCTAGCGTCTTCTTAAATATTACCGTTTTGGCCCTCTTGGTTGTGATGGTCCTTGGAGTGATCTTCACGCCAAGTTTGGCACCTTTAGTAGGAATTGGCTTCAGTGGTGAGCAAAGGGAACTCTTAGTGTTACTGATGCGGGTTACTTTTCCTGCAGTGTTTTTCACGGCCTTATCTGGTCTAGCCATGGGGGTCCTTAATTCCTATCAACGTTTTACCTTACCTGCCCTAGGACCTATCGTTTATAATTTAGGGCAAATTCTTGGTGCCTATGTATTGGGTCCCTTAATGGGAATTATGGGTATGGCGGTAGGTACTATTGTGGGTGCAATGGGGAGTTTTTCCATCCAATTTCCTGAAGTTTATCGCCGAGGTCGCAGATATTATCGCCCTCTCTTGGATTTAAAACATCCAGGAATTCGTCGCATGGGGCAGTTGATGTTGCCCGCTATCATTGGTTTATCCATTGCCCAAATCAATGTTATTGTAAGCCAAAATTTGGCCTCCACTTTGGAAACAGGTTCTATTGTGGCTTTACGCTTAGCTAATCGCCTCATTAATTTCCCTTTAGGAATTTTCGCTATGGGTATTTCCACGGCAATTTTCCCCACCTTGTCTAGACTAATTGCCAAAAAAGAGTGGGAAGAGTTCAGCCGGACCCTATTTTTCGGATTGCGGGTAGTCTTTTTTATTACCATTCCGTCCGCAATCGGTATGGCGAGTCTACGCGTACCTATTGTGAGATTGCTTTTTGAATCTGGGGAGTTTACTGCTCTTGATACCCAGGCAACAGCCTACGCCCTCTTGTTTTACGTGCCAGGACTATTTGCCCAAGCGGCCATACAGGTGACCACGAGGGGTTATTACTCTCTCCAAGATACGAAGACTCCAGTAAAGATTGGTTTTCTGACGGTAGTAACCAATTTTCTATTAAGTGTAGCCTTGTTGCGCTGGACAAGTTTAGGATCTGGTGGTTTAGCCTTAGCCTTCTCCTTAAGTTCAATCTTAAATGTAGTCATAGCCTTAGTAATACTTGGCCGGAAGCTACAGAATTTAAGCCAGATTGGCTCAGCTTACTCACGCTTGGGTGCTACCGTGCTCAAGTCTACAATGGCCTCTCTGCTAATGGGTGGGACAGTCTACCTTGCTGCAAGTTTCTTAGAGACAGCCTTGCCAGTTAGTCGCAAGCTTGGACAGCTTCTCCAGGTTTTCGGAGCCATTGGTATGGGGATGCTCCTATATTTGGTGTTGAGTCTGCTCTTTAGGATGGAAGAAACCACTTTTATTTGGAATCTAATCAAGAATCGAATAGCCAAAAAGCAGGCAAGAGATGTTGTTGAATAGGGTTTCGCAGGTAATTATTTTGAAATTAGTCTGTTCTATGGTATAATGAAGCAGCAGATTATTCTATGAAGGAATTGGTAAAAGCATGTCCCAAAAGAACATTCGGAACTTTTGCATTATTGCCCATATTGATCATGGGAAATCCACTTTGGCTGATCGGATTTTAGAACATACCGGAACCATTACACAACGAGAAATGGCCGATCAGGTTTTGGATTCTATGGACTTAGAGCGGGAGCGGGGTATTACCATTAAGTTGCAGGCCGTCCGCTTAAATTATCGCGCTCAAGATGGGGAAGAATACATCCTCAACCTAATTGATACTCCTGGTCACGTAGACTTTTCTTATGAGGTGTCGCGCAGTTTAGCGGCTTGTGAGGGTGCCCTTTTGGTTATCGATGCCTCTCAAGGAATCGAGGCCCAAACTTTGGCAAACCTCTATTTGGCCCTAGATCATGATCTGGAGATTATTCCCGTAATCAATAAAATTGACTTGCCTAACGCAGATCCAGTTCGCGTCAAACAAGAATTGGAAGATAGCATTGGTATCCCTGGTGATGAGGCTGTCTTAGTTAGTGCCCGTACAGGTCAAGGCATCGATGATATCTTAGAAGCAATAGTACAACGTATTCCAGCACCTCAAGGGGATCCCAAGGCTCCTACTAGGGCCATGATCTTTGACTCCCATTATGATCAATATCGGGGAGCCGTTGCCTATGCCCGTGTTATGGAGGGCACCATTGGAGTAGGCGATGAAATTCAAATGATGAGTACGGGACGCAAATTTGAGGTTAGTGAACTAGGGGTATTTCGACCTGCCTTGGTGGGAGTTAAATCCTTAGGGCCTGGTGATGTTGGCTGTGTAATCGCTAGTATGAAGGATGTACGGGACACTAGAGTGGGTGATACGATCACCATCGCTAATAATCCTGCTACAACAGCTCTAGCCGGGTATCGTCCCGCTAAGCCCATGGTATTTTGCGGTCTCTACCCCGTGGTTAATGAGGAGTATTTAGATTTACGAGATGCCTTAGATAAACTTCAATTGAATGATGCGGCCCTCACCTATGAAGCGGAGTCCTCCGCAGCCCTTGGCTTTGGTTATCGTTGCGGTTTTTTAGGTTTACTCCATCTAGAGATTGTACAAGAACGTTTGGAGCGAGAATTTGACTTAAATCTAATCACTACTGCGCCTAGTGTGGTCTATCAAGTGGTTCTTACTGATGGTACGGTTAAGGAAGTTGAGAATCCAGCAGCGCTCCCAGCAATCACTAGTATCGAGTATATTGAAGAGCCTTACGTGAAGGCTTCTATTATGGTTCCTGATGAGTTTGTAGGTGCGGTTATGGATCTCTGTCAAGATCGCCGGGGCATCTTCACTAATATGGAGTATATTACTCCTGAACGGGCTCGTTTGGAGTATGAGTTACCCTTAGCGGAAATTCTAATGGATTTTTTCGATCGCCTTAAATCTCGGACGAAGGGTTATGCTTCTTTAGACTATGAGTTAATCGGGTATCGCGAATCCGATGTGGTAAAGTTGGACATTTTACTCAATGGTAATCCTGTTGACGCCCTTTCGTGCATAGTGCATCGGGATAAGGCCCTAAATCGGGGGCGGAGTTTGGCAGAAAAACTCAAAGAAGTAATTCCTAGACAACAGTTCGAGGTCCCCATCCAAGCCGCCATCGGCAATAAGATTATTGCCCGAGAAACGGTGCGGGCTTTGCGTAAGGATGTCTTAGCCAAGTGTTATGGTGGAGACATTAGCCGTAAACGTAAGCTTCTCGAAAAGCAAAAAGAGGGTAAAAAGCGCATGAAAAGCTTAGGAAATGTGGAGGTGCCTCAAGAGGCCTTTATGGCTATTTTGGAAGTAGAATAGGATGAGTGCCCATGGGAGTTTATGTTCATATTCCCTTTTGTGCGCGTAAGTGTTATTATTGTGATTTTCATTCCATAGTTGTTGGTGACCCAGCCAGCTTTAGGGAGGTAGCCAACAACTATCTTCTTTCTGTGCGTCGTGAAGCTCTAATCTACCGCTCCGAGCTAGGTAGCCAGGCATTATCCAGCCTCTTTCTCGGTGGCGGGACGCCTAGTTTGGTACCTGCTCAAGCACTGGCTGATTTGATTTCTTTTTTACTGGATGCTTTGCCCTTTGACTCTGAGCCAGAGGTTACTATTGAAGCAAATCCTCACTCTTTAACGGACCAAGGAGTAGCCCTCTTGCGGGAAGCGGGGGTTAACCGGGTTAGCCTTGGAGTCCAAGCCTTTCAGAACTCCTTGCTTCGCTCTCTTGGGAGACTTCATCAAGCCCACGATGTTACCACTAGTGTTCAGCTACTCAAAAACAATGGGATCAATAACATAAGTCTGGATCTGATGTATGGCTTACCTGGTCAGACCATCCAAAATTGGCGAGAAAGCCTAGAGCGGGCAGTAGATCTTGAGCCACAGCATCTCTCCTGTTATAGCTTAATTCTAGAGGAGGGTACCCCCTTTGCTTCTTGGGAGGCGAAGGGTCTTTTGGATCTGCCTACTGACGACCAGCAAGCGGAAATGTACGAACTGGCTCGGAGACTTCTTCGGCAAGCAGGATACGAACACTATGAAATATCCAATTTTGCCAAATCCGGCTACCAATCTACACACAACCTCTTGTATTGGGAGAACCTTCCTTTTGTGGGTTTGGGGAGTGGAGCAACCGGATATCTTCGGGGCCAGCGTTACACTAATGTGGCCAATGTAGGGCAGTATATTGAGAGTTTAGCCCAAGGAGAAAGACCCATTGCCCAGGTCGATCAGGTTTCCCTAGAACAAGAGATGGAGGAAACCATGATGGTGGGGATGCGTCTACTTCGTGGGGTGGATGAACGGGAGTTTACGGCCCGTTTTGGACAGAGTTTTTTCCGGATTTTTGGAGAAGAGATCCAGGAGCTACTTAAGCGGGGTCTGGTAGAGTATGTGGAGGGCTTTTTACGCGTGACGGAGCGAGGTTTGTATTTAGAGAACCAAGTCTCAGCCGCTTTTTTGAAATAAACAGCCCTGATTTTACCCCCCTTGACAAACAAGGGGTGAAGTGATATTTTATGGTTAATCAGTGTTAGCACTCCCCTGTGTTGAGTGCTAAAGAGGAGGTGGGCAGGTAATGTTAGATGAACGAAAACGACAGGTACTCAGGGCTATTATAGATAGCTATATCGAAACTGCCGAGCCAGTAGGATCTCGGACAATTGCTCGTCGGCATGATCTGGGGGTTTCTTCTGCCACAATTCGTAATGAAATGGCCGATTTAGAAGAAACAGGCTATTTACAGCAACCCCATGTTTCTGCCGGCCGAGTGCCTTCAGACAAGGGCTATCGGTTCTATGTAGACACATTAATGGAACCCCATTCTTTTTCTCCCTTGGAGTATTTGCGCGTTCAACAAGAAATCTTAGGTGCCCAACTCAGCCTAGAACGCTCCATTCATGAAGCAGCTCGGTTATTAGCGCTATTAACTCAATCTATTTCTTTAGTCGTGGCCCCGGGCATGGACCAATTAGTGTTCAAACATTTGCAGCTGGTCGCCTTAGAGGATACAAGTATTTTGGTAACTATGGTGTTGCATCCTGGTATTGTGAAGAATCGGTTAATCCGAACTGAGCAAGAGTATTCTGCAGAGCAGATCACTGATCTCTCCACGGCTTTGAATCAGAAGCTTAAGGGCGTAACCTATCGGGACTTAGGACCAACCATTTTTTCTGAGATCATCGGGGATTATGGAGAAATAGGCCAGGTCTTGGTGGAACTACTCCTTCAGGGTCTGTCTGGTGAAAAAGGGGAACAAGTCTATGCCTCTGGTGCAGTGAATATCTTAAACCAACCTGAATTTAAGGATGTGGAACGGGCCAGGGCACTCTTGGAGGCTTTAGAACAGAAAGAGCACCTCTTAAGTGTTCTCAATCGCGCATCCCGGTCCAGTGGGGTTCAAGTTGTGATTGGTCACGAAAACCTCCATGATGTGATGCATGATTGTAGCTTGGTCACGGCCACGTATTATGTGGGTAATGACGTTGTCGGTACTTTGGGGGTCATTGGTCCGACGCGTATGGATTATGCCCGTGTGATGGCTGCAGTCGGTCTGGTTTCAAACTCACTTAGTACTCTACTAACAGAACAAAAATAGCCATTTTCCGAAGAAGGGGGTACTTACGTGCCAGGTAAGGATATTGTAGAAAAAGTCACGGAGGACATGGAGGTTGAAGTCGCGGATGAAGTTGAGGATCATCTGTGCCACTGTGCAGAAGAGTTGGAAAGGGAAAACGCCCAGTTAGCTCAGCAGTTGTTGCGTCTCAAGGCCGACTTTGAGAATTTTCGGCGCAGAAGCAAGGGGCAAATGGAGTCTCTAGTGTTAGAGGCTAATGAACAGTTATTATTAGACTTATTACCAGTCTTGGATAATTTTGAACGCGCCTTGAGTTCGCATAGCGAAGGGGACCAAGACCCTTTTTGGCAAGGCGTGCAGATGGTACAACAGGGACTGTTAACCACCCTAGCTAACCATGGTTTGCAAGCTATCGTAGCGGAAGGTCAGCCTTTTGACCCCTATTTTCACGAGGCTATCTCCATGGAAGGGGAGGGTGGCGATTCCCTAGTGGTTGTACAACAAATTCAAACTGGTTATCTTTTAAATGGTAAGGTAATACGACATACTAAGGTTTTGGTAGGTCAGAACAAGGAGGAAGACGAATGTCAAAAGTAATCGGTATCGATTTAGGAACTACAAACTCCGTTGTAGCAGTAATGGAAGCTGGCGAGCCTATTATCATCCCTAATGCTGAAGGATCTCGTACCACGCCCTCGGTCGTGGCCTTTACTAAAGATGGTGATCGCATTGTGGGTCAGGTTGCTAAACGTCAGGCTGTAACTAATCCAGAAAGGACAATTTCGTCCATTAAACGACACATGGGTACAGACTATACCGTCGACATTGATGGTAAGAAACTCACCCCGCAAGAAATCTCCGCTATGGTTTTGCGGAAGCTAAAAGAAGAAGCTGAGGCTTACTTAGGTGAGAGTGTGAGCAAGGCTGTAATTACTGTGCCCGCCTACTTCACCGATGCCCAAAGGCAGGCTACTAAAGATGCAGGTACAATTGCTGGACTTGAGGTTTTGCGAATCATCAACGAACCAACCGCAGCGGCAGTGGCCTATGGTTTAGACAAAGAGCATGAACAGACTGTCTTAGTCTTTGACCTCGGTGGGGGTACGTTTGATGTCTCTATTCTTGAATTAGATGAAGGATACATTGGAGTAATGGCCACCAGCGGAAACAACCGCTTAGGCGGCGATGACTTTGATGAGCGTATTACTCAATATTTAGTCAACGAATTTAAAAAGGAAACAGGAATTGATTTAAGCAAGGATAAGATGGCTATGCAGAGGCTGAAGGAGGCTGCTGAAAAAGCCAAAATTGAGCTATCTGGCTTGCCACAGACTAATATTAACCTACCCTTCATTAGTGCATCGGCTAGTGGGCCAGCGCACTTAGACATTAATCTGAGCAGGGCCAAGTTTAACGAATTAACAGTGGATCTTGTAGAAAAGACCCTTCAGCCCATTCGTCAATCCCTTGATGATGCTGGACTAAAACCCTCCGATGTGGATCGAGTGTTATTAGTGGGTGGATCAACCCGGATTCCGGCGGTTCAAGAAGCCATTGAAAAACTCATGGGTAAAGAAGCCTACAAAGGTATTAACCCTGATGAGTGTGTGGCTTTAGGTGCCGCGGTTCAGGCCGGGGTGCTTTCGGGAGAATTTGATCAAGGCAAAGGTTTAGTGTTGGTAGACGTAACACCCCTATCTCTCGGGATTGAAACCCTCGGTGGGGTCATGACCACCTTAATTAAGCGCAACACCAGTATTCCGTGTAAAGAGACTCAAATCTTCACAACAGCTGCTGATAACCAGCCGGCCGTTGATATCCACGTGCTTCAAGGTGAAAGACCGATGGCAGCGGATAACGTCACCTTAGGACGTTTTCAGCTTACAGGAATTCCTGCAGCTCCTCGTGGTATTCCCCAAATTGAGGTGACATTTGATATTGACCGCAACGGTATCGTCAATGTGGGTGCCAAGGATTTGGGAACCGGGCGAGAGCAAAGGATCACCGTTACTTCCTCAACCGGTTTAACTAAATCAGATATTGATAAGTTGGTTCAAGAAGCGGAAGAACATGCTGAAGAAGATAAGGCAAGACGAGAAGCAATCGAGCTGCGTAATCAAGCAGACAACTCTTTGTGGGCAGTAGACCGAACCTTGAATGATCTGGGAGATAAGGTAACTCCGGAGCAAAAGGCCGAAGTTGAAACGGCTAAGGAACAGCTTAAGGCCGCTATGGAGAAAGATGATCTAGAGGAAATCAAAGCGAAGATGAAGGACTTAGATGAAGTCTTGCATCGGATCTCCGAAAAGCTTTATCAACAATCTCAGGCCGCTTCAGAACAAGGCGGTTCCGACCAGGGGGGCTCTAGCGAGCACGAGGATATAGTGGATGCTGACTTTACTGAAGAATCTTAAGTCAGCAGTAAAGAAGGCGGTGTAACGCTTGGCCAAACAAGATTATTATGACGTCTTAGGTGTGCCTCGGGGTGCATCTGATGACGATATTAAAAAAGCCTATCGTAAACTGGCTCGGGAATTACATCCAGATGTAAATCAAGAACCGGGGGCAGAAGAAAAATTCAAGACCATTAATGAGGCTTATTCCGTTCTGGGTGATCCAGAACGGAGGGCCCAGTATGATCAATTCGGCCATGCTGCTTTTGACAATGCGGGTGCAGGCGGGTTCGGTGGATTTGGTGGATTTGGTGATTTTGGCGATCTAGGTGATCTTTTCGGTGACATTTTCGGTTTTGGAGGCCGCCAGACCAATAGACCGCAGAGGGGTGCAGATCTTCGCTATGAAATGACAATCGAATTTGAGGAAGCAGCCTTCGGGGTAGAGAGGGAGTTTTCTATTCCTCGTACTGAGATCTGCGATCATTGTCATGGGAATAAAGCAGAACCGGGCACTCCCATTACTACTTGTCCTGAATGTAATGGGAGTGGGCAGATCCGTTATGTACAACAAACACCTCTAGGGCAATTCGCTAGTACCAGGACTTGTCCTCGTTGTAGTGGCGAAGGAAAAACCTTCGAAAAGGCTTGTACGGTTTGTCAGGGAGTAGGTACCCAACGCAAGACTAGCACAGTCAATGTCAAAATTCCTGCTGGAGTAGACGATGGACAAATGCTTCGCCTAGCTGGTCGGGGAGAGGCTGGCTATAGGGGAGGCCCGCCAGGTGATCTTTTAATCTCAATCCGAGTGCGTCCCCACGAAGTATTTCGGCGCGAAGGACGTAATGTCTTATGTGAGGTGCCCATTTCTTTCGTCCAGGCCACCTTGGGTGATGAGATTGATGTGCCTACTTTAGATGGAGTAGTAAAGATGCGCATTCCTGAAGGTACGCAATCTGGAAAAGTGTTACGCTTACGTAACAAGGGGATCCAAGATGTGCGGGGACATGGTCGGGGTGATCAGCTAGTGCAAGTCAAAGTGATTACTCCCCAAAAGCTTACGGCAAAACAGAAAGAATTACTACGAGAGTTTGCTAAAGCAGGCGGTGGTGATCTACCGGAAGAAGCTAAGGGTTTCTTCGGGCGTATGAAGGACGCTTTACGTTAACATCATTAGCTGCTCCACAGGTGGGAGCAGCTTTTAGTTGTGCCTAGAAAGGGAGGCTACCCATGGCAAGATGGCAGGAAGTGAAGATCACCCTAAATCGCACAGCAGCGGAAGGGGCCTACGCTCTGTTAGATCAACGGGGTATTGAAAATTATGTGGTAGACGATGCGGCCTTAATTGATCAGGCTCAAGAATTGGGTTGGGGAGACTATTTTCCCAAGGTAGATTCTTCAGAGCAGGTGACCATTACCTGCTATTTTTCGGAGCCGCTTCCCCACAGGGAGCTTGAGGAGCTCGAGACTGAACTTGTAGCCCTAGAAGACTTTGGTTTTGATCCGGGCCCTGTTCAGGTACAAACAAACTTTGTGCAAGAAGAGGATTGGGCCCACGCTTGGAAGGCTTACTATAAGCCTCAGCGCATTGGGCGTGTGCTGATTCAACCCTCTTGGGAGGAGAAACAGGAAGCAAGAGATGGTGAAGTAGTTGTTCACCTTGATCCAGGTATGGCTTTTGGTAGTGGTACCCATCCTACCACAGCCATGTGTGTAGATTTCCTGCAGGAGCTAAACTTAGACGGCCGAGTACTTTGGGACGTGGGGACAGGGTCGGGAATCTTAGCCATAGTCGCAGCTAAACTTGGTGCTCAGGTTCAGGCGGTTGATGTTGATTCAGTAGCTGTACGGGTTGCCGCGGAAAACCGCGACCTAAATGGCGTGGATTTTCCTATTTTCCAAGGAACTTTAGAAGATCTAAAAGGACAACCCCAGATTATTGTAGCCAACATTGTTGCTCATGTAATTGGCCCCATGTTGCCCCAAATCTACAATGTTTTACAACCCGACGGATTTTTTATCGCTGCCGGAGTCATTCAGGATCGGGATCCAGAAATCATCTCGCTAGCTAGTCAAGCTGGTTTGCGCCTATTAAGGCGAGTGCAGCGTGGTGAGTGGGTCAGTTACCTTTTTCAAAGGAGTGAGTAACCTGGCTCGGTTTTTTGTGCAAGCAAATCAGATAAAGAATGGTACAGTTGTCATAGTCGGAGATGACGCCCATCATATTACCCGCGTTCTGCGTCTTCAGCCTGGTAGCTTAGTTGAGTGTGTTGACCAGGACGAACAAGTTCACCAAGTGGAACTACAGGAGCTTGGTACCGTTGTCGTGGGTAGTGTCCAACAAACACTGGGCCTTTCTCAAGAATCGCCTTTGCATCTAACCCTATTTCAAGGTCTAGCAAAAGGTGATAAAATGGATTTGGTTATTCAAAAGGCGGTTGAATTAGGGGTGCACGAGATTATCCCCTTTACTTCGCGTTACACCGTAGTGAAACTGACCGAAAAACAAGCCACAACCAGGCACGAACGTTGGGAACGGATTGCCCATGAAGCGGCCAAACAGTGTGGGCGAACCCGTTTGCCAGTGATTCATCAGTTACATAGTTTCGCACAGGTCCTGACCAGCATTCAAACTAGGCGGAGTGGGGGAGAGTTGGTTTTGCTGGCCTACGAAGGCGAAAAACACCAGGGGCTTAAGCAAGTTGATGCCCACCATCCGACTGCAGTTTCAGTACTAATTGGTCCAGAGGGAGGATTTTCTTCCGAAGAAGTAGCGGATTTGGCGCAGGTGGGCGCACACACTTGTTCTTTAGGACCGCGTATTTTGCGCACTGAGACAGCAGGTTTAGTTGCTTTAAGCTTGCTAGGCTATAAATGGGGAGATTTGGGATAATGCCAGATAAGAAGTTAGCAACCGTTACACTTGGATGTAAGGTGAATCAATATGATACAGATAGTGTGATTACACAGTTTTTGGAAGCAGGTTACAAGGTGGTAGATTTCCATGAAGTCGCTGACATCTACCTGATTAATACCTGTACCGTCACTAATTTAGGAGATCGCAAGTCTCGACAGATGATCCGCAGAGCAACTAAGCGGAATCCTCAGGCCAAAATCGTGGTCATGGGTTGTCTAGCCCAAACTACTCCTGAGGAGATAACCGCCCTTGAGGGGGTCACTTTGGTCGTTGGGACCCAGGGCCGAGGACGCATTCTAGAAGAGATAGAAGCCCTAGAGCGTGGTGATCAGACCTCCCTTGTGGAAGACATTTTTCAAATTACAGAATTTGAAGATTTGCCCGCCTTGGACTTCTCCGGTCGTACTCGGGCCACTTTGAAAATTCAGGATGGCTGTAATCAGTTTTGTACCTATTGTCGGGTACCATTTGCCAGGGGGAGAAGCCGTAGTCGCGAGCGGCATAGTGTGTTAGCACAGGTGAAGCAACTGGTCGAAGAAGGCTTTGCGGAAATAGTCCTTACTGGAATTCACCTAGGTCTTTATGGTCAGGACTTAGAGCCCTCCATAAGTTTGGCCCAGATTAGCAAGGAAATAGCTGATACAGCCGGTTTGCAGCGTCTAAGAATTAGCTCTGTGGATCCCCACGAGATCACTGACGAGCTGTTAGATTTGGTGGTCAACCATCCCGTTCTCTGTCGTCATTTGCATATTCCTCTGCAAAGTGGCAGCAATCAAGTTTTACAACGGATGAAACGCAATTATTCGCGGGAAGACTTCCAAGAGATTGTGCGCAAAATCCGTAGGCAGATTCCTGACGTGGCCATTACCACGGATATTATGGTAGGTTTTCCAGGAGAGACTGAAGAGGATTTTTCGCAAACCATGGAGCTAGCTAAGGAAGTGGCCTTTAGTAAGATTCACGTTTTTCAATATTCTCCACGGGAAGGTACCGTTGCGGCAAAATTTTCCCATCAGATTGCAGCCCGAATAAAGGAAGATCGCAGTAAACGTCTAATAGAGTTAGGAAACACCTTGGCCCATAACTTCCATAGTTCTTTTATTGGTAGAGAAGTGGAGGTCTTAGTTGAACAACAAGGGAAAACAGAGGGGATTGGACACACAGATAACTATTTGCGGGTCAGTTTCCCAGTTGAACAAGGGACGAACTTAGTCGGCCAGATTGTACCTGTGCGTGTTGTGTCAGGGGATCTAGAAGGTGTCCAAGGTGCGTTGATCTAGTGAGAAAGGGTGAAATGAGTGCATAGTGATTGTCTTTTCTGCAAAATAGCCCGGGGTGAGCTTGGTACAGACCTTATTTTCGAAACTGAAAACCTTGTGGCCTTTCGGGACATTAACCCCCAGGCACCAACCCATATACTAATTATTCCTCGCCAGCATATTGCTAGCCTCAATGAGCTAGAACCGACCCATGGTGAGATCATGGGAGAGGCAATGCTCGCAGTACAGGCGTTAGCTAAACAAGAAGATCTTCACCAGGGTTATCGTGTAGTTGTGAACACAGGAACTCATGGAGGACAGAGTGTAGCGCATCTTCACTTTCACCTTTTAGGAGGTCGTTCTTTACAATGGCCTCCAGGTTAATTATTGACCAGTGGTCCATAATAGATTATAATTAATGTGATATTATGCCGAAGGCGCCCCATGTCGCAGTCAGCATTGGAAGGAGGGATACTGGTGGCAGAAATTAAAGTAGGTAAGAACGAGTCCCTCGATAATGCGTTGCGCCGTTTTAAAAGAGAAATTCGGATGTCAGGTGTTTTATCCGAGGCGAGAAAACGTGAACATTATGAGAAACCAAGTGTAAAACGGAAGAAAAAGTCCGAGGCTGCTCGGAAGAGAAAGTACCGTTAGTGGACTAAGGCTCGATGTCGAAAGATATCGAGCCCTTTTTGGAAAGAGGGTGAACAGCTTGAAGCGGATCAGAATTGGATTGGTTGGATTGTTGCTCCTTTTGATGTTTGTAGGGGTAAATGTGGTGGGAGCCGCTAGCTCCATTGTTTATTCGGTGCCAATTCAGGGAGAAATTGAACCTGGTTTAGCTGCTTTCATTGCCCGGGGCTTAGCCCTTGCGGAGCGAAATGATGCTGTGCTCTTGTTAGAGATCAATACCTTTGGAGGTCGTGTCGATGCGGCGACAGAGATTAAGGATCTCTTACTTAAAGCCAAGGTTCCTGTCATTGCCTTTGTGAGTGAACGGGCTTGGTCAGCCGGCGCCCTCATCGCCTTATCAGCACCACAAGTGGCCATGGCTCCCGGAAGTAGCATTGGAGCCGCGGAACCACGGCCCATGGATGAGAAGACTGTTTCAGCTCTCCGGGCAGAATTTGAAGCAACTGCTGGTCGTGCCGGAAGGGATCCACGTTTAGCTGGTGCTATGGTAGATGCGGATCTGGTTATCGAGGATTTGGTGGAAAAGGGAAAGATTTTGACCTTGTCGGCCGAAAAGGCGGTGGAGTGGGGGATGGCCGACCTTTTGGCCACAAGCCGTCATGAAGTCTTGAGTCACTTTGGTTACGATAACTATGAGTTAGTTTCGCTTGCACCACACTGGGCTGAGCGGATCGCCCGTTTACTAACAAATTCCACCATCAGTTCCTTATTGTTAACCCTAGGTTTCTTAGGACTGGTGTTT
This sequence comes from Firmicutes bacterium UBA4996, assembly GCA_002396805.1. Classification (GTDB taxonomy): domain Bacteria; phylum Bacillota; class Limnochordia; order Darwinibacteriales; family Darwinibacteriaceae; genus UBA4996. The sequence goes on from DGYW01000032.1 coordinate 21,948, forward strand.
GAGATTACTACACCTGGTTGGGGTGTACCAGGCACGGGTGGTCTGCTTGCTCTAGTTCTCTTTTTTGGTGGTCGTTATGTTTCGGGCTTGGCTGGTTTTGAAGAAATCGGCTTGTTTGTCCTCGGTATCGTACTTTTGGCTCTAGAGGTCTTTGTAATTCCGGGTTTTGGTTTAGCTGGCATTCTGGGCTTAATTGCCGTAATAGTAAGTGTAGTTTTAGTCTTTGGCAATGTGCAAGCGGCCCTAATCAGCTTGTTCATAGCCTTATCAGTGAGTATTCTAGCTTTTATTTTGCTCTGGAAGAGGATTAAAAAAACCGCGTTTTGGCAACGTTTAGTTTTGTCCCATGTTGAGTCAACTGATGAAGGTTACCGTGCTCCAACTGATCTTGGCCAACTTCTGGGGCACCAAGGCGTGACACTAACGCCATTAAGACCGGCAGGAACGGTTGTAATTGACCAAACTAGGTATGACGTCGTGTCAGAAGGTGTTTTTATCCCGCAGAATTCTTTGGTAGAAGTGGTTTTATTAGAAGGAACTAGGATTGTTGTTAGGGAAATAAGTAAGGAATAAAGCATTGAGGGAGGTTTTAAGTATGTCCTTGTTTCTCACTGGTTTGCCGTTGTTAATTCTTTTAATTTTGCTGGTGATCTTTTTTAGTTTTGTTCCGGTTGGTCTATGGATTTCCGCCATTGCTGCGGGGGTGAATGTAAACCTCATTAGTCTTGTGGGGATGCGTTTGCGCCGGGTGGCTCCTAGCCGAATAATTCTGCCCTTCATTAAGGCTCAAAAAGGCGGGGTAGAAACCACCATAGATAAGCTGGAGGCCCACTTTTTGGCGGGTGGTAATGTGGATAATGTAGTGGATGCCTTAATCGCTGCCCATCGTGCCGATATACCTCTACCCTTCGAACGGGCAGCGGCCATTGATTTGGCTGGTAGAAACGTTTTAGAAGCAGTGCAAATGAGCGTTAACCCCAAAGTAATTGAGACTCCCTTAATCTCTGCTGTGGCCAAGGATGGTATCGAACTTAAGGCAAAGGCCCGGGTTACTGTTCGCGCCAACATTGAACGTTTAGTTGGTGGAGCAGGTGAAGCTACGATTATTGCCCGTGTGGGCGAAGGTATAGTGACTACTGTTGGTTCTAGTGAAAGCCATGCTGATGTCTTGGAAAATCCCGATAAGATTTCTCGGGTAGTTTTGAGCAAGGGTCTGGACTCTGGAACAGCCTTTGAAATCCTCTCTATTGATATAGCTGACGTAGATGTAGGGCGCAATATTGGTGCCCGGTTACAGATGGATCAAGCAGAGGCCGACAAGAATATCGCTCAAGCAAAGGCTGCGGAAAGACGATTTGCAGCCCAAGCCCGAGAACAAGAAATGAAGGCTGCCACGCAAGAAATGAGGGCTCACGTAGTCGAAGCGGAAGCGGAAGTACCCAAGGCCTTAGCAGATGCGTTGCGAGAAGGCAAACTTGGGGTAATGGACTATTATAATATGCAGAATATCATGGCCGACACCCGCATGCGGGAAAGCATCGGTGAGAAAAGTCCAGGTCAAGAATTTGGTTCGAGTGATGAAGAACCACTACGGTAGGTGAATACTGTGCGCATATCTGTAGGGCTAATTCTCTATATTTTAGTGAGCATTATTGGTGGTTTAATTAAGAAGGCCGCGGAGGATAAGTCCCAAGGTCAGCCGAGGGTAAAAACTCAGGTAGGCAAGCATGGCCAGTCGTATCCAGACATGGTGAGCCATGAGGAAATTGAACGGGCGTTGGTTCAGCGTTTCCAAGAGATAATTCCTGAAGAGCAAGCACAGCAAATCGATGCGGATGCGGAACGTCAAGCAGTTCCAACCGAATTGGAGACAGAAGAAGAGCCCAAGATAGTTTCCAAAGAACGCAAAAAACAACGAATCCCGAGCCTACAGCCTAGCTTGGCCCAGGCAGTGGTGATGTCGGAGATTATTCGACAACCACGGGCCAAGCGACCTTGGCCGAGTCGCTAGGAGCAAGAACAGCAAGGAGGACAAAATTAGATGAAGCAAGAGAAACTTAAGATTGGTATTATTGGCTGCGGGGGGATCGCTAATGGTAAACACATGCCCGGCCTCGCAAAATTAGATAATGTGGAAATGGTAGCATTTTGCGATTTGAATTTAGCGAAGGCGGAGAAAGCAGCTGCACAATATGGCGCAACTGATGCTCGTAGCTATGACGATTATAGAGAGCTTCTAGAAAAGGAAGAACTAGATGTTGTCCATGTCTGCACGCCCAATAGCTCCCATGCTGAGATTACCATCGCTTCCTTAGAGGCTGGTTTGCACGTCATGTGCGAAAAGCCCATGGCCAAGACTGCCGTAGAGGCCAGAGCCATGGTGGCCGCAGCTCAAAAGTCCGGAAAAAAACTCACTATCGGCTACCAAAACCGTTTTCGCAATGATAGCCAATATCTACAAGCAGTTTGTCGGCGCGGGGATTTGGGAGAGATTTATCTTGCCAAAGCTAAAGCCATTAGGCGACGTGCTGTGCCCACCTGGGGTGTGTTTCTTGACGAGGAGAAACAAGGTGGGGGACCCCTCATTGATATTGGAACCCATGCTTTGGACCTAACTCTATGGATGATGGATAACTACCGGCCCAAATACGCCGTTGGCACAGTTTACCACAAACTGAACAAAAGGGAAAACGCTGCTAACGCTTGGGGCCCCTGGGATCCGAAAAAGTTTCAGGTGGAAGATTCGGCCTTTGGTTTTATTGTAATGGAAGATGGTTCCACTATTATCCTAGAATCGAGCTGGGCATTAAATACTCTACAAGAGGGAGAAGCTAGAACATTTCTTTACGGCACAGAAGGTGGTGCCGATATGGAAGATGGGCTTCGGATCAATGGTGAAGAGTTCGGTCGTCTCTACAGCAAGAAGCCTTCCTTAGATGCAGGTGGAGTTGCTTTCTATGATGGTAAGAGAGAAAGCGAAGCGGATCGGGAGATGCGTCTGTGGATTGAAAGTGTTGTGCAGGATAAAGAACCGTTAGTACTGCCAGAGCAGGCTTTGGTAGTTACAGAGATACTCGAGGCCATCTACGATTCGGCTAAGAGTGGTAAACCTGTTTATTTTAAGGATGGGCGCAAATTAGATTAGTAACTGCCATAACTGGGTTAGACCTTACCGGGTCTAACCTTTTTTTTATCGCATAAATTTAGGTGAGAGGAGGAAGACAATGGGGCCTGATTTGAGACAAACACTGAAAAGGCAATTTTCAAATGTATTAGACCTGCCACCGGAGGTGCTTCTTGATTACGCAACCATTACCTTAATTGGCGATGTGGAGGCTAAAATTGTTAATCATAAAGGTTTAGTTCAGTACACCACAACTAGTATTAAGGCCCGTTCGCTCCAGGGCATGATTGAGGTAGTGGGCAAAGGTTTGGAGATTGTCTCCTTTTCCGCTAGTGAAATGAAGATTTCAGGTCAGATTCGTCAGGTGATGCTCAAATGATCTTTTTTCTGTGGATGTGGTGGCAAGGCTATCTAACTTTACGCCTACAAGGACAGGGTTTGGAGCGGTTTTTAAATCAGGTGGCCACAGCTCAGATCCCCCTTTGGCGAGCCGAACGCCTCACCGCTGATGTAATAGTTGTACGCGTTCCAGTTCGGGCGTTCGCTAAATTGCGGCCCCTTCTTTGGGAGTCGCTCATTAAGGTGAATATCTTGGATCGCCATGGACTTCCCTTTCTTGTGAGTAAACTGCGCCTGAGAGCGTTTTGGGCAGTCGGGTTGGTCTTGGCTCTACTTTTTATGGTGTATCTTTCCAGTTTCATATGGTTCGTTGAAGTCGTGGGAAACGAGCAGATTTCTGCCGAACAGCTTTGGGAGGTACTAGAGGCGGAGGGGCTGAGAACCGGCATTCGTCGTCAAAACTTAGCCAGTGGTCAGTTGGAAACCACTCTATTGACTCGATTTCCCATCTTAGCATGGGTACAAGTGAGTTTACAAGGAGTTAAGGTAGTAATCAATCTTGCAGAACGCGAGGACCTCCCAGGAGAAGAGCAAGGTCCAGGGGATATTTATGCAGTAGTTGATGGGCTGATTACGGAGATACTAGTTTTACGTGGTACTCCCTTGGTGAAAGAGCGTGACACTGTACGTACAGGGGATCTACTCATTTCAGGAGACTACTATGATGTACGAGGACGAAAGCAAAACGGGGCGGCTCAAGGCATTGTCCTGGCAAGAGTGTGGTATCAAGGGGTGGGAGAAGCACCCTTTACTATCTGGGAACCAGTTCGTACCGGAAAGACCCACCTGCAGTTTCTTATTACCGTGGGTTCCTTAACCTTGCCTTTAGGCAAGAGTTATCCCCACACGACTCACTTCGCTACTACCCAAGAATGGTGTTTATCTTTAGGAAGCGCTATGCTTCCCCTGAAGTGGACTAGGGTGGAGTATGAGGAGGTAGTATATATTTCTAGGTCTATTTCTTTGGAACAAGCACGAGAGCTTGCTCGGGAGAGGGCGTGGGAGAGTCTATTGGGGCGAGGCATTGATCCCCAAAAGGTGCAAGACGAGAGGATTGAGGAAGCTCGTTTAGTCGATGATGAAGGAATTCATATCACCCTCTGGGTAGAAGTGGAAGAAGACATAGGGAGGTTCGTGCCACAATAGTTTGCACTTCATCCTTGTTTTGCTTATAATAAGGGCAGAAGACGAAACAGAAGGACGGTCGATCTATTGAGTCAGATATTACGCCTTCGGGATAACGAACAAGCTCAAGCTGTGAGTGGTAAAAGAGATGAGAACCTACGCTTAGTTGAAGCGGCTTTCAACGTGAAAATTGTTCCCCGTGGTTTGGATTTGTTGATCAGTGGAGGGGAAGAGGCTGTTGCCAAGACCAAGAGGGTTTTGGAAAACATTGCGTCTGTAGGTACTAACTTGACCAGTCACGATGTTTATTATGCCATTAAGTTAAGTGAAAATGGAGATTCCACAAATCTATACGAGCTTAGTTCAGGGGTAGTCGTTAGCACTCATCGGGGTCAACAGATTCGCCCCAAGACCGCTGGACAACGCCGTTATATTGAGACTATCAAGCAAAATGATATTGTTTTCGGTATTGGACCAGCCGGCACTGGCAAGACGTATTTAGCTATGGCTATGGCTGTGGCTAGCCTCAAGAAAAAAGAAGTGGAGAGGGTTATCCTTACACGACCTGCGGTGGAAGCGGGCGAGCACTTAGGTTTTTTGCCTGGCGATTTGCAGGACAAGGTAGATCCGTATTTGCGTCCACTTTATGATGCGCTTTATGACATCTTAGGACAAGAGACTTACTTAAAATATCGAGAAAGAGGTATCATCGAAGTGGCTCCTTTAGCTTATATGCGAGGGAGAACCTTAGATGATTGTTTTATCATTCTTGATGAAGCTCAAAATTGCACGCCAGAACAGATGAAGATGTTTTTAACCCGCTTAGGTTTTGGTTCGCAAGCAGTAGTAACCGGTGATATTACCCAAGTTGATTTGCCTCGGGGGAAAGTGTCGGGATTGATTAAGATTCAAAAGATCCTCAAAGGTGTAGAGGGGATCGGCTTTTGCTATTTGCATGAAAGTGACGTGGTTCGCCACCCCTTAGTGCAAAGAATTATCCAAGCCTATGAAGCTTATGAAAAATCCCAGTCATGAGGGGGAGCATTGTGAAACGTAAAAACAAGAATAGTCTCCAGAAACTCAGGGAAAGAGTAGGAGAACAAACCACTTTTCGCCAGTGGTTATTAGGCATAATAATTGCTTTAGGTTTGGTTGCTATAATGATTTTTGCCGCCCTCCCAATTGGGGTAACAGTCGAAGTTGGGCAGGTTGCTAAGAAAGACTTGGCTGCACCAATCACTGCTATTAACACAAGTGAGACTCAGCGCTTAGAAGAAGAAGCGGCCCGTCGCGTGCTCTTAGAAGTGAATGAGGATCCCAGTTACCATTTGATTAATCCTGCTATTTTGCTGAAAGTTGAGGAGAATGTCACCGGAATACTCAATCTGTTGCGTTTGAGTATTACGGTTGAATCCGATCCCCAGCTCGAGGATGAAGCTCAGCCAACAGCCTTGTCTGTCTCCGAAGTGGATCGCCGTTTGATTAGAGATTGGAAAATCGAGATTCCAAATCATATTCTAGAATCCATAGCGAATTTATCTTTAGGAGAATTCGACCACTTTGCTCAGGTGATTTCTGATTTGTTATTGGCTATCATGGAAGAGCGGATTAGCGAGGATGGTTTGCGGGATGCTCGCGATGCCTTTGAAGCACAGGTCCAGACTTCCCGTTTGACTTCTGACTTGATGCAAGGAGCTACGATTATTGGTAGACAGCTAATCCAACCTAACTTGATTTTAGATACAGAAAAAGTCAATATTGCACGGCAAGCTGCTGTAAATGCAGTTGAGCCTGTCTATATTATGCAAGGGGAAGTCATTGTCCGTAAGGGTGATGTAGTCAGAGAAGAACATATCAGTCTCCTTAGAGATGTGGGTTTGATCAAAACAGGGCGTGATTATGGGGCCTTAGTGGGCATGATTTTTCTTGTGTTGATCGTAATAACACTCACGGTGACTTTTTTATATCAGGTGCGGCCTGATGTTCTCCGGAATGAGACCCTACTTGGTCTTACTGGCTCTGTCTTGTTGACCATGGTCTTTTTAGGTAAGCTCTTCAGTCTGAGTAGTTGGATGGGCACAGCTTACCTTAATCCGTCTGCGTTAGCCGGTTTGCTGTTGACTCTCCTGATCGACTCTAGGGTAGCTGGAATGATTACTGTTGTCTTGGCCATTCTCCTGAGTGTAGCCTTCGAGTTTAACTGGATCATAGGCACCCTAACCTTAGTTAGTGGCTTGGTCGCCATTTTTAGCGTTTCTAAGGTTAGTCAACGGGGTGATTTGATGCGGGCTGGACTCCTCGTGGGAGGAGCGAATTTCTTTCTCATGATCACTCTAGGGTTGGTGAGCAAGGATACCAGTTTGGTCGTGAATAGTTATCTCGGGTTGCTCAATGGTTTTTTGGTCTCTATCGTTGCCATCGGCGTCTTGCCCTATCTTGAAAGTGTCTTTAAGATTACCTCGTCAATCCGTTTGTTGGAGTTGTCTAATCCCAATCACCCCCTATTACGTAGACTGATGTTAGAAGCCCCAGGTACGTACCATCATAGTATCTTAGTGGGCAATTTGGCTGAAGCTGCAGCGGAGGCAGTGGGGGCAGACGGTCTATTGGCTAGAGTAGGTTCTCATTATCATGATATTGGCAAGTTAAGACGACCTTACTTTTTTGTGGAGAACCAAGTTGGTATTGATAATCCCCATGACAAAATGGCTCCATCTTTATCTACCTTGATTATTATCTCTCACGTTAAAGATGGTCTTGAATTGGCGAATGAATTTAAGTTACCTCCAGTGGTCAGCCAGTTTATCGCCCAGCACCATGGCACAGACCTAGTCCGCTTTTTTTATCATCGGGCCTCGGAGTCAAGTGAGGGTAATTCTGTGGAGGAGCGGGACTTCCGTTATCCAGGACCAAAACCACAAGGAAAAGAAGTTGCTATTGTCTCCTTAGCTGACGCAACTGAAGCGGCTGTTCGTTCTTTATCCAAGCCCACACCGGGAAAAATTGAAGGTCTGGTTCGTAAAATAATCAAAGATCGCCTCAATTCTGGCGAACTCGATGAGAGCGATTTGACATTTCAGGATATGGACAAGATCGCCAATGCTTTCGTTAAAGTAATTATGGGCATGTTCCATTCACGGGTTGAGTATCCCGAACAGATCACTAAGGAAGAGATTGAGGGGAAGCGAAGTAAAGATGGAAGTATTGATCAATAATGAGCAAGACAAATATGATCTCCAGCCATACGCTCAGTTGTTAACGAGGGGATTTGCGATTGCCGCTCGACTAGAAAACCTCTCTCCTGAATTCGAAATTAGTATTTCGTTTGTGGACGATGCCACTATCCATGCACTAAATAGGGATTATCGGGGGGTTGATGCACCTACCGATGTCCTTTCTTTTCCCCAGGTAGATCAGGAGGACTTTGATCTGCCTGAGGGTTTTCCTAATATGCTAGGTGATATTGTCATTTCCTTAGATCGCGCTTGTGAACAGGCCGAAGAGTACGGGCATAGGCTGGAGCGGGAAGTCTTGTATCTAGCGATTCATGGTTTTTTTCACCTGGTAGGTCATGATCATGAAACAGAAGAAGAGCAACAAGTGATGCGCAAATTGGAGGAAACGGTGTTGGGAGAGTTAGATCTAGGGAGAGAGTAGATGTGGGCGTGAAGAGAGAGCGATCGTTGTCTGCCAGTTTTAATGATGCCATACAAGGAATAATCTATGTGATTCGTAATGAAAGAAACATGCGTAACCACATGGCTCTGGGCTTTTTGGTGATTATTCTAGCCACAGTCCTGGGTGTTTCCCGCTTGGAATTGATCGCTTTAGTCCTCACCATTGGCGGCATGTTTGTGGCTGAGCTGATTAACACAGCTCTTGAAGAGGTCGTTAATTTGATTACTACAGATTATCATCCCTTAGCGGGAGTAATAAAAAATGTCGCTGCTGGGGCAGTTTTAGTGGCGGCAGCGACGGCAGCCAGTGTTGGTTACCTGGTGTTTATCGACTACTTTCTTCGTTTTGATGCCTTGGTTTTTCGCCAGGTGATTCCTCTGCAATATTTAATAGTTCTAACTTTAGTTACAGTGGTATTGGTGATCATCAGCTGGAAGGCTAAGCTAGGACAAGAGCAGTTACTGCGAGGTGGCATGCCTTCAGGACATACGGCAGTAGCCTTCGCCTTAGCCGTGGCCATCTGGGAAACTAGTCAAGGTTTGTCGGTCATGGCAGGATTTGGTTTGGCTGTCTTGGTAGGACAAAGTAGGGTGGAGGGCAAGATTCACAATTGGGTGGAAGTGCTCACCGGCGCCTGTGTTGGTAGCCTAATCGCACTAGTTTTCTTTCGATTAAAAGCGTAGCTGGGAGGCTCATTATGAGGGGACAAGAATTAATGAAATTGGCAACTGAGGCTAGGGAGCAAGCGTATGTACCTTACTCAAATTTTAAGGTGGGCGCAGCCGTATTAACTAAGGATGGGCGAGTGTTTACGGGCTGTAATATTGAAAATGCAGCTTATGGTCCAACGAATTGTGCTGAGCGCACTGCCATTTTTAAAGCTGTGTCTGAAGGTGCGCGCGAGTTTACTGCCTTAGCTGTAGTGGCGGACACTGTAGGTCCAGTGAGCCCCTGCGGCGTATGTCGGCAGGTGATGGCAGAATTTTTCGAGCCTGAGACTCCTGTGTATCTAGGTAATATTCGAGGCGAATTTGTCCCAACCACTTTGGGATCACTCCTGCCCGGCGCCTTTACGAGTAAAGAATTAGACCTAGAAGGTGAACGCTAATGTCGACCCCTTTTAAATCGGGATTCGTGGCAGTTGTAGGCCGTCCTAATGTGGGCAAATCCACCCTCCTGAATGCCCTTTTAGAGTACAAGGTGGCAATCGTCTCTAACAAACCACAGACCACTCGCAACACAATTCAATGTGTTTTGACCAAGCCCCATGCTCAAATCGTCTTTTTAGATACCCCTGGCTTGCATAAACCCCTCCATAAACTAGGGGAATACATGGTCAAAAGTGCGTTTCAGGCATTGGAAGATGTGGATGTGGTTTTATGGATCGTGGAGATGGGACACTGGACGGTTACGGATCAACATATTTTAGGAGAACTGGGCACAGTAAACCAACCTGTCATTTTAGTGGTGAACAAGGCGGACCAGGTGGAGGAATCGGAGCACCAAGCCTTTCTAGATACCTTGAGAGAAAAGCGAGATTTTACCGAGATTATTGTCGTATCTGCGCTGGAAGGCACAAAGCTCCCAGAACTAGTTGATCTAATTATTCAGCATCTAGATGAGGGCCCCCAGTATTATCCAGAAGATTGGCTCACTAACTATCCCGAGCGCTTCATTATTGCCGAGTTTATTAGAGAAGAGATTTTGATCCGTACTGAAGAAGAAATCCCACACTCCATAGCGGTAGACGTAGATGAGATCAAGGAGAATCCTAAGAGAAATCTTATGCGCATTCGGGCGACAATCTATGTGGAACGGGAGTCTCAGAAGGGAATTGTGATTGGCAAAGACGGACAAATGCTCAAAGAAGTGGGCACTAGTGCTCGAGCGCAAATTGAGCGACTCTTAGGGGTGCAAGTATACCTAAACTTATGGGTTAAGGTTAAGAAAGATTGGCGTAACAAACCAGGTGCTCTTCGCGAATTCGGCTATGAGTAACCCTCAAATTGTCTTGGGTCGAAACGAAACTTGTCAAGGGAGGTTCGGCGATGACTACAACTATTGCTTATCAACAGGATGATCGGAACCAGTTAACGGAATTAGTCCTAGCAGCCCAAAACGGGGATAGTTCGGCCCGTGAACGGGTGTTGCAAGATTATCGTCCTTTCTTTCTCCGAGTTGCTTCTAGTTCATGTCGTAAATATCTAGTGTTGGGTAGGGACGACGAGGCTAGTATCGCCATGATTGCGTTTAATGAGGCTATTGACTCTTACAATAGTGAGGGAGGCGCTTCTTTTCTAAGCTTTGCCGAGATTGTCATAAAACGTAGAATGGTAGATTTTTTTCGACGCCAGTCTAGAAGAGCCGATGAAATCCCCCTCTCCAGTTTTGAGAGTGATGAGCACGAGGATGGCATTATTCAAAAAATTGAGTCTAAGGAGGCCCATGCTGTTCTCCAGATTCAAGAAGAAGCGGAGGAACGGCGGGAGGAGATTTTTCGCTTAGACCAGCTATTAAGTCATTATGGGATTAGGTTTTCTGAGTTAGTAAAGATTTCTCCCAAACACCAAGATGCCCGGGATCGGGCTTTACAAGTGGCCAGGGTGATCGTAAACGAGCCAGAGCTTCTAGCCCATTTGACCAACAAGAAATCTTTACCCTTAAAAGAACTAGAACATCGGGTGGAGGTTAGTCGTAAGACTTTGGAACGACAAAGGAAGTACATAATTACGCTCACCTTGATTTTGATCGGGGATTTTTATCATCTCCAAGAGTATCTAAATCGACCAGTGTGAAAAGGAGGGGACCATAGTGGGGCGTAAAGGGGTTGTGGTGGAGATTGCTCCCAAGAACCAGGTAATCATCATGACTGCGGAGGGGGAATTTGTCAAGGTCCCTTTTAAGAAACATGTTCATGTGGGGCAGGAGATTCGTTGTGCGCCAAAAAAAGAACGTTTAAATTCTTGGCAATGGGGCTTAGCAGCCACCTTGTTCTTAACTTTATTAGGTACTTGGCCTATGTTTACTAGCCAGCTGATGCCTGCTAGTGCCATACCGGCCTTCATTATTACCCTCGATATTAATCCTAGCATCGAATTGAGCGTTAGTGATAAGCAGAAGGTTTTGGGTGTGGAAGGGTTAAATCGCGATGGACATGATTTTGCTTCCCGTTTAGCAGTAGTGGGTGATGATTTGCGATCCGCTTTAGAAAAGATCACTAGTCTGGCCCAACGAGAAGGTTACTTGAAACAAGGTCAGAACCAAGTCATCGTGACAATTGCTTCAAAACAGGATCAAGATGCTACTTTAATGGAGTTGAAGAATAGGCGGAGTGGCCAGCATAGTGAGTTAGAGCGTGTTGTTATGGAGGTGTTCGGTGCTACCCAACTAGCCCAAGTGAGGGTTTGGCAAGTGCCCGTCGCATTGCAGCAGGAGGCCAAGCTAGCGGGAATTACACCAAGTCGGTATATTGCAATTCAAATGCCTACACAGCCAGTGATCCCGCAGCGACTCGAAACTCGACTAACCATGACTGAGCCTTTAGAGGAAGAAACGCAACCTGTAACCTTAGCTTTAGGTGGTGGTATACAGGATCAAGTTACACCTATTCGCCCAGTATTACCGCCTGCACAGTGGACGAAAAAAGCGTCCGCTGCGACACGTAGTTCGGAAATTTATAATGTGAGTTTTCCCGTCGCAACTCAGGCCAAAGGAGAATTTCGACTTTACCAATGAGAGTAGATGACTTCGATTTTAACTTGCCTCAAGAATTAATTGCCCAAACTCCCTTATCCCACAGGGATCATTCCCGTTTGCTCGTTGTGGATAAGAGTTCGGGCTCTTTTGCCGATCGGACCTTTCCTGACGTCTTAGAATATTTTCGCCCCGAGGATGTGTTGGTGCTCAACGATACCCGGGTGTTGCCTGCAAGACTCTATGGACGAAATTCTCGGAGTTCTGGTGCTGTGGAGATTCTTTTACTTCGCCCCTATGATGGAGGACTTTGGGAAGTCTTGGTCAAGCCAGGGAAAAGGGCTAAAGTGGGTGCGGAGATATTTTTTTCGCCTCAGTTATCCTGCGAAGTTCTAGAGATTACTGCCAGTGGTGGTCGTCTCGTAGACTTTAAGTATGCGGGAGATTTTGAGGAGATTCTTCAAATTCTAGGAGAAACGCCTCTGCCACCATACATTCACGAAAAAATACAAGACCCTGAGCGTTATCAAACTGTATATGCTAAGCATTCAGGATCAGTTGCAGCGCCAACCGCGGGGTTGCACTTCACCCCTGAGTTGTTGAAGAAAATAGAGTCTCGAGGTGTAGCCCTAACTTCTCTGACTTTGCATGTTGGTTTGGGCACTTTCCGACCTGTGCAAGTGGAACATGTGGAAGACCATGTGATGCATGAAGAGTTTTATCAAGTGAGCGCAGATAACGCGCGCCTCATTAACGAAAGAAGGGGAGCGGGAGGTAGAGTCATTGCCGTGGGCACTACCACCGTCAGGGTGTTAGAGAGTGTGGCCTCCCAAGGACTCGTTCATGCAGGTTCAGGTTGGACCGATATTTTTATTTATCCAGGTTATGAATTCCAAATGGTGGATGCTCTGTTAACTAATTTTCATCTACCAAAGTCTAGTCTTTTAATGCTAGTGTCGGCCTTCGCTGGTTCTAAGAATATAAGGGCCGCTTACGAACACGCCATAGCAGAAAACTATCGCTTTTTCAGCTTTGGTGATGCCATGCTATTGCTGTGAAGGGAGCCAACAAGTGCCATTAACTTTTACCGTGACCAAAGAATCAAAAAAAACTCGTGCCCGTCTAGGGCGGATTGAAACCGTCCATGGGGTGATCGAGACTCCTGTGTTCATGCCAGTGGGGACCCAGGCCACTGTCAAGACCATGACCCCCCACGAATTGGAGGACTTAGGTGCGGAGATTATTCTCAGTAACACCTATCATCTCTATCTAAGGCCGGGGAGTGATGTGGTGGCAGAGGCAGGAGGGCTCCATCAATTCATGAATTGGAAGCGCCCTATTTTGACGGATAGTGGTGGTTTCCAAGTATTTAGCTTAGGACCACTACGCACTATCTCTGAAGAAGGGGTTAAGTTTCGCTCTCATCTTGACGGTTCCAAGCACTTCATTAGCCCAGAAAAATCCATGGAGATTCAGATGGATTTAGGCGCTGACATTGTCATGGCCTTTGATGAGTGTGCGCCCTACCCAGCGGATCGTGACTATGTGCAAAAGTCCAAGGATTTGACCACTAGATGGGCTAAGCGTTGTCAACAGGCCCATAAGCGTGAAGATCAATCCCTGTTTGGTATTGTCCAAGGGGGAATGTTCAAAGACCTACGTAGAGAAAGCGCGCTAGAGCTTATTGATCTGGACTTTCCCGGTTACGGTATTGGGGGACTTAGTGTAGGCGAACCGAAGGAGATCATGTATGAAGTGTTAGAAGATTTGATCCCCATCATGCCCACTAATAAGCCCAGGTATCTCATGGGAGTGGGTTCGCCAGATTGTCTAGTGGAGGGTGTACTACGGGGTGTAGACATGTTTGATTGCGTGTGGCCTACTAGACTAGCTCGACACGGTATGGTAATTACCAGTAAGGGCAACTTAACCATACGCAACCTGCCCTTTGCTCGAGATTTCACACCCATCGAGGAAGGATGTACCTGCTATACTTGCCAGAATTTCACTCGGGGTTATATCAGACATTTGTTAAAGGCCAATGAGGTTTTGGGCATTCGGCTCACTACTATTCACAATATCGCTTTTCTAATGCGCCTGATGGGCGATATTCGGGAAGCAATCGCCTCTGAGACGTTGGCAGAGTTTAGCCAAGATTTTTTAGCTCGCTTTGGCGGAGAAAAATAGAGGATCCCAGCGTAGTTAGTAGAAATCTAGTAAGGTAATTTAGCTTAGGGGGTGAAAGACGATGTTTTTACAGACGGAAGTTCCAGCAGCTCAAGGTCTTTTGGGTCTAATAATGCCCTTTCTTGTAGTGGGTGTTCTCTTTTACTTCATGATTTTGCGCCCACAGCAAAAGCAACAAAAGGAAAGAAAGGCCATGTTGGATGCTTTGAAAAAAGGTGATCAAGTGGTTACCGTTGGTGGCATTTATGGGGAGCTAGTGGCCTTGAAAGAGGATTACGTGACCGTAAAAGTTGCCGAGAAGACTGAAATTAAAGTATCACGCAGTGGGATTAGTCATGTTGTAAAATAGAGAGGTTTAAACCACCATCAAGGTGGTTTTCTACTAAGTTTTGCCAGGAAGGGGATTGCCGTGCGCAAGTCTTGCAGTATTGTCGCGATAATTTTGATGTTATGTTTCAGTATTCAGGTGGCTCAGGCGGGCACGTTCTATTTGCACGATCATCCCAGCTATTGGTGGTATGTTGTGGAGCAGCCAGCCTTTAGTGCCATTATTCCCTCAGCAGCACAGAACTACTTTCAACGCTCTGTGTTTGGCATGGAGATCCTTGAAATGACATTTGCCAACGGTACTATAGTCATGGAAGTCATTCATCAGCCTGGCAAGGACGTTGAAGCAGTTCGGGCTAGTTTGGAGGCTCGGTACAAGCCCTTGGTGAAGAATGTGACCCTCATTTCTAATAAGGAGATTACTACGTCCAATAATTTGAAGAGCCATTTTTATGCCTACGAAGCGACAGGCGCTAATGGTAAGAAGGTCATGTTACGCTCGGTGTTTTTCCAGAAGGGTGAACATGTTGTTTATCTCACAATGTTCTTAAACGCGGATCAATTTCAGGGAGACATTCGAGAGTATTGGATTAGGGCAGTTAATGGCTTTGAATGGAACTAACTAAGGACAGGAGTTTGGTATGGAGGTTCAAGTGGGCGTTGCCAAGGTGGGTAAATACGCCACCGGAATTAGTGGTGACTCAGTGGAAGTTGTAGAACGGCCTCGTGGTGGGGTCTCGATAGTCATTGTGGACGGACAAGGACATGGGCGTGCAGCCAAACGTACTAGTCACATGATAGCTACCAAGGCCGCTAGCCTTATTGAAGATGGAGCTCGGGATGGTGCCGTGATGCGAGTCATTAATGACCATCTTTACGCGTTTCGGGATGGTCAGGTTTCTGCCACTGCTACCATGCTGACAGCAGATTTAGATCATCGCTGTTTGTTAATCTCGCGCAACTCCAATAGTCCTGTTATTATTGGTTGTCCTGATGGGGCCCATTCCTTAGATTCGCCCGTTGATCCTATTGGAGTACGCCGCTTGATCAAACCTGCCATTACCCACCTAGAACTAGTAGAAGAGACCGTCTTAATTGGTGTTACCGACGGAGTGACTCATGCTGGCCGTTATGGTGGTGGACCAGCCTTCAGTTTTGAGTGGGTGTACGATCGGCTCAATTCGGGGAGGCCGGTGCAGGAACTGGCGGATGAAATCTTAGGTTATGCCATTTCCCTTGATGGAGGTAAGCCCCGGGATGATATGGTGGTGGCTGTGCTGACAGTGACTGAACGTCCCAACGCTTTAGGAATTAGGCGAATGTCTGTTTCTTATCCTTTTTAGAGGGGTGGGGAAATGCCACAACAACCGTTGATTTTAGTTGTGGGGGTGTGTGCTTCAGGGAAGACCACCCTTTCTTCTGGTCTTCGTGAGTTAGGCTACCATGTTCGTAGCTTCGCCCAAGAACACTCGGTCAGTGGGCGTTTGTGGCGCCGTTTTGAGCCAGACATCTTAATTCTTCTCAATTGCAGTTATGAGACTATTAAGCAAAGAAAACAGATCTCTTGGGGCCCAAAACGTTATCAAGATCAACTGAAGCTGTTGGCCAATGCCCGTGAACATGCCACGTTGATTGTTCAAACAGATGGTTTTACCCCTGAAGAACTGGTGGAGTATGTCCAGGGAAAACTGTTAGAATTAGGGGTGGAACCCCAAAAAAGGAGGACTTCTTTCGATGGTGAGGCTGAGTGAGGTAAAAAAACATCCGAGCATTAAAGCTTACATAAAGCAGGCAGACGCTAACCTTCAGGCCATGGGCTACACCGAACACGGATTACGCCATATTGGTCTTGTTTCATCTATAGCTCATAATGTGCTAGAGCATCTTGGCTACGAGGAACGTTCTGCCGAACTAGCAGCCATAGCCGGTTATCTCCATGATATTGGTAATTGTGTTGGTCGGGTACATCACGGTGCCTCTAGTGCCCTTTTGGTAGAACCTTTTTTAAGGGAGTTAGGTATGCCTCCAGAGGAGGTGGCCCTTATTTTGAGTGCAGTGGGCAACCACGAAGAGGAAGTGGGTGAGCCGGTCAATGAAATTGCCGCTGCTCTTATTCTAGCGGATAAATCAGATGTGCATCGCACCCGTGTTCGCAATCGAGATGTGGCTAGTTTTGACATTCATGATAGGGTGAATTATGCAGTAATCAAGTCCTTCTTAGATGTTAATGCAACAGAACGTCTTATTACTTTACGGATTTCAATTGAAACGGAGAACACCTCTATCATGGAGTATTTTGAGATCTTTTTAGACCGCATGCTCATGTGTCGTCGCGCCGCGGCCTATTTAGACTGTCAGTTTAAGCTTGAGATCAATGGGGCACTTTTGCTCTAGACACTTGTTGTACTCGGTAGTATAATTATTTATGTTGTTAAGTAAAATCGATAAAGGAGGAGTCGCATTTGAGACGCAGGAGCGGCTGGAAGATTGGTATTATCCTAGCTCTATTGATCGTTTCTGGAGTGTTCTTGTACATTACGCCGTTCAATCTCGGTCTAGACCTCAAAGGTGGCGTGCACGTCGTCCTAGAGGCCGATGAATTGGCTGGACCGGTGACTAATGAGAACATGCAGGGGGTTGTATCCATCATTGAGCGTAGGATTAACGCTTTGGGAGTATCAGAGCCGTTAATTCAGCGCCAGGGGGCCCGTCGGGTGATTATCGAACTCCCAGGCATTCATGATCAGCAACAAGCCATCGATACGGTGGGAAAAACTGCCCTATTGGAGTTTAAAGACCCCTATGGCAACACTGTCTTAGACGGTTCTTTGCTCAAAACAGTCCAACTAGGCACGGATCGATATGGACGACCCGCAATTGATTTAGAATTTGATCGAGAGGGCGTACAGCTCTTTGCCCAACTCACCAGTCGTTATCAGGGACAGACAACTAAGATCATCTTAGACGGTGAGGTATTGCAGGAGGTCATGATTCGGGAGCCTATCCTTGAAGGTAAGGCTCAAATTACTGGCAGTTTCTCTATGGAAGAAGCACGTCACATGGTAGTGTTACTGCAGGAAGGATCTCTACCAGTACCTATGAAGATTATGGAGATTCGCAATGTGGGTCCAACCCTAGGTCAAGACTCCATTGACCGTAGTTTCAAAGCTGGTATTGTAGGTGTGATTCTAGTTTTGCTCTACATGTTGGCCTACTACAAGTTACCGGGTGTAGTCGCAGACTTGGCGCTCCTGGTGTATATTGTGATTTTACTCGGTGTCTTGTCCGGTATTAATGCGGTCCTGACCTTGCCAGGAATTGCTGGTATCATTCTTTCGGTAGGTATGGCGGTTGATGCGAATGTCCTCATCTTTGAACGGATTAAAGAGGAACTGGCCGAAGGCAAGAGATTGACATCCGCCATTGAAGTGGGTTTTGATCGTGCCTTTAAAACCATTTTGGACTCCAACATTACTACTTTAATCACAGCTGTTGTGCTCTTCTATGTTGGAAGTGGCTCTGTCCGTGGTTTTGCAGTTACGTTAGGTATAGGTATTCTGACCAGTATGTTCACGGCCATTGTTGTTACTAAGGTTATTCTCAAGATTATGGTGGATAGCAAGCCAGAATTAATGGCCAAGCATTTTAGTATGGGGGGGCTGAGAAGATCATGAACTTTCTCCGTTATAAAAAACGCGCTTTTATCTTTTCTGGGTTCTTAGTTATCCTCTCCATTTTCTCCCTTTTTGTACCTGGCTTAAATCTCGGTGTTGATTTTACCGGGGGAACGATTCTCGAACGGCAGGTCGCAAGTAAGGTTAGTACTAGTGGGATTCGTAACGTCTTAGATGAAGCAGTTCCTGAAATGGACCTTTCTAGTGCTGTTGTGCAGCTCCTAGATGGACCTAATCAATTCATGGTACGCACCAAAGAACTGGATAATTCCGATATCCTCCGCATTGACCAAGCCTTTGATCGCGAGTTCGGTGATCTGATCGAACTGCGCACCGATGTGGTGGGACCTGTTATAGGAAGAGAGTTGGTGCAAAAGGCTCTATTGGCTATTTTGATCTCTTCTATTGGCATTTTGGTCTATATCACCATTAGGTTTGAATATCGTTTTGCCACTGTGGCAGTAATATGTTTGCTCCATGATATCCTGATCGTCTTGGGTTTCTTTGCCCTAACTGGCAGGGAAGTAAATGGTCCCTTTGTGGCGGCGATTTTGACTGTTCTAGGCTATTCAATCAATGACACCATTGTTATTTTTGACAGGATTCGGGAGAACTTGCGTCTCCAAAAGAAGGAGAACAATACCGAACTGGTTAACAGAAGTCTGAATCAGAGTCTCAGTCGAACCCTAAATACCAGCGTCACCACCTTTGTGGTAGTGTTAATGCTCGTACTCTTTGGGGGTGCCGCAATTCGAGACTTTGCCCTGGCTCTTCTCGTTGGGATAATATTTGGAACCTATTCGTCCTTACTCTTGGCTGGATCCCTCTGGGTAGAGTGGACCGAGCGCACAAAGTAAAAAAGAACAAAAAAACTGGCGGTGGTGGTATCGCCAGTTTTTTGTGTACTAATTTTGGTAGTATTTAGGTTTTGGTACGAAGATATAAGGAATATTGCGGTAGAGTTGCTTGAAGTCCAGACCATAACCGACCAAGAATTCGTTGGGCACTTCGAAACCCTCATAGTCCACGGAAATTTCCACCTTGCGATTGGCTGGCTTATTCAAGAGGGTGCAAATTTTTAAGGAAGCAGGATTACGACTGTGCAGGTTCTTCAATAAGTAACTCAAAGTGAGCCCTGTATCAATGATGTCCTCCACAATAATTACGTGTTTTCCTTCAATGCTTTCCTCCAAATCCTTAGTAATGCGCACTATCCCGGAGGATTCTGTGGCGTCCCCGTAGCTTGAGACTGACATGAAGTCGTAAGCAACAGGGGAGGTGATGTGCTTGGCCAAATCGCACAGGAACATTAAGCCACCCTTAAGGATACAGATTAACTGGATGGTTTGTCCTTCGTAATCCTGAGAAATCGCCGCGCCTAGTTCTCTGACTCTTTCTTGAATTTGCTCTTCGCTGATTATTATACGTTCAACAATATCCACGGCCTCACTCCCAATTGTTTTCCTAAATGATACTACTGCTCCAAGGAAAGGTCAAGGGGCAGGGTTTCGTATGTTAGCGTAGAATTAGCAGGGAATGGGGGCCTAATTATGGGAAGTAAACAGTGGATATTATTAGAGCAAAATCAGGATCTGGCAAGGGAATTAGCCCTCAATTTGGGGATTCATCCCCTAATTGCCCAAATTCTTATTAACCGGGGAATCGCCACCTCAGAACAAGGGAGGGCTTTTCTCCAGTGTGATTTGCACAAAACTCCGGACCCTTTTTTAATGCTGGGTATGGAGCAAGCGGTAGAAAGGGTCAAGCTTGCACTAGAACGGGGAGAAAAGATCGTCATCTATGGCGATTATGATGCTGATGGTCAGACTGCGACCGCGCTCTTAGTTAGCGCGTTGCGGGAGTTGGCTCGCAGGTCTGAGCAGATAAGCTATTATCTTCCTGATCGCCTTGATGAGGGTTATGGGCTACACAGAGACGCCTTAGCTGAACTAGCCCAAACCTACACCCTTCTTATTACAGTTGATTGCGGAATTTCAGCAGTGGGTGAGGTAGCCTTCGCCCAGAGCCTAGGTCTGGACATTATCATTACAGATCATCATGAACCGGGACCTGTGTTACCCGCGGCCGTAGCCATTCTCAATCCGAAACAAGAGGGTTGCAGTTACCCTTCGAAAGAGTTGGCTGGTGTAGGAGTCGCTCTAAAGTTGGTTCAGGGCTTAGGAGTAGACGAGTGGGTGAAGTATTTGGATTTGGTCACCTTAGGGACGGTTGCAGACTTGGTTCCTCTCCGAAGCGAAAACCGTAACTGGGTACAACATGGTCTCAAGTATATGGAGACAACAAAAAATCTGGGAATAAAAACCCTGATGGCAGTCTCTGAAGTGGAAAAGCCTACCGCCGGCCATGTAGGCTTTAAGCTGGGGCCTCGTCTAAACGCGGTAGGTCGTTTGGGCGATCCAACCAGGGGTGTACGCCTCCTCCTAACTCAAGAACAGGGCGAAGCCCACAGTCTTGCCTTGGAGTTGGACAGCGAAAACAGTTTGCGCCAGGATTTGGAGGCTAAGGTATTAGAGGAAGCGATCTCTACAGTAGAAAAGTATCAACTGAACCAGCGTAGCGCCTTAGTTGTCTGGGGAGAGGGCTGGCATCAAGGAGTAGTTGGTATTGTGGCTTCTCGTCTAGTTGAGCGGTATTACTTGCCTACAGTGGTTATAAGTGTCCAAGATGGACAAGGTACGGCGTCAGCCCGTAGCATAGTGGGTTTAGACCTTTATAGTACCCTCACCTCCTGTGAGCACCTTTTGATCAAGTATGGAGGACATACCATGGCGGCAGGTCTAAGT
>DGYW01000032.1:43210-47337 GCA_002396805.1 Firmicutes bacterium UBA4996
AAAGAGTTGCAACGGGAAGACTATGTACCTAAGCTTTTTATTGACGGGATTGCTTGTCTAGAAGATATTACACCAGAACTAATTGAGGAATTAGCTGCGCTAGAGCCCCACGGAATAGGTAATCCGGGACCTACCCTTCAGGCACAAGTCTCAGTTGTGCGCACCCGGGTTTTGGGGCAAGAGAATCGTCATTTACAGTTAGCTGTTCAGGATGAGACTGCTACGGATTTACAGTGTATTGCCTTTGGTTTTGGTTCATGTCAAGACCAAATCGAACGATCTGCGGAGAATGTGGAGCTTGCCTTTGTCCCTCGGTTTAACCACTGGAATAACGAAAAAACTATCCAGCTGCATGTTCAGGCCTGGCAAGCTGGATCCGGAGATGGGGGATATGTGGAGCAGTGGATGGCAGAACGTTACCCCTGGCAACTAACTGCCCCGTTTCATCTTAGCACCGCGTTGCAACGAGAAGGTGAAGTGAAAAGTTCACCTCCATTCCTCACAGTTGACCTTAGGGGTACGTGGAACAAGGTAGAAGCGCTAGAGGCACAGAGGGGGCCTGAGGATCGTACTTTGATCTTGGTGAACACTCCTCTTGCGGCCTTAGAGGTCTGCCGTAGCTTGAGGATTGCTGTTCCAGGCGGTCGGAAATTCATTGGCTTCGAACACGAAAGGCTTACTTCAGAGGAGCGCCTGGAGTTAGAGCAATCACCGCCTACTTGGTTGGTTTCCACGGGTTATAATCCTCCTAGGACACCTTGGCCTTCTGTGTGGCTCTGGGAACCACCGCTAAACCCGAGCAACTACTTGACTTGGGCTAATTTGGTGGAAGTGGGGGGAGAATTGGTAGGAGTTTATGGACCGAAAGATGTGCAGATGAGGCAAACCTATTTGCAGCAAGTGTGTCCTAATCGTCAAACGCTAGCGCAGATCTACAGGAGCTTAAGGCAACCACATGGTCAAATAGACCTAGCGAGGGCTCAGGAGCGGTTAACTACTTTAGGATTGCTAGGAGGTCTACCTATAGCCATCGGTGTTTTTCAGGAATTGGGACTCTGGGACGTTACTGATGATCGGATCATCTATCGACCGGCACCACCTCAAAAACTAGACTTGAATCAAACAGTTTTGTATAATAAAGTCACGTTACTGCGTAAACAATCGTCAGACTATCTGAAGCGTAGTTTGGAAAGGGGATTCTTCCAGGATGGACTTAAAAGAGAAAATTAGAGTAATACCAGATTTTCCCAAACCGGGAATTAGTTTTAAAGATATTACCACCCTTTTGAGGGATGGAGAGGCTCTGCGCGAGACAGTTAAGCTCATGGCAGACCATTTTCGTGATCATGAGGTAGATATGATTGTGGGTGTGGAATCCCGTGGCTTTATTTTAGGCGCTCCTTTGGCCTATGAAATGGGCTTAGGTTTCACTTTGATTCGTAAACCAAGAAAGCTTCCGGGCCAAGTGTTAGCAGTAGAATATGATCTTGAATACGGTACGGATAGTCTGGAAATTCACACCGATGCATTCTCCCCAGGTACTAGAGTGTTAGTGGTAGATGATTTACTGGCTACCGGAGGGACTATCTGGGCAGCTACGGAGCTTATCCGCAAATTGGGCGGTGAAATTGCCGGATTAGCGTTTCTAATTGAATTGGCTTATCTAGATGGTCGTCAAAAGCTTGGTGACTATGAGATTTTTTCTGTCGTAAAATATGATGAATAAGTAGGGAGAGGGGGGTCTGTATGGATTTGCAATATTTATTGAACCGTATTTTAGCTTACTATCCAGCGGCTAATGTGGAAGTTATTAGTAAGGCTTACCACTATTCTGAGCGCGCTCACCAAGGTCAACTGCGTGAATCCGGGGACCCCTATTTTGAGCACCCCTATGAAGTAGCCTTAATTCTAGCTGATTTAGAGTTAGATGTGGAGACCATTGCTGCTGGTTTACTCCACGATGTCTTAGAGGACACCCCCATTACTAGGGAAGAATTAGAGGGTGTTTTTGGATCTACGGTCTTGATGCTTGTGGAAGGTGTTACCAAGCTTGAAAAACTACCTTTCCGCAATCGTTTTGAGCATCAGGCAGAAAACATGCGCAAAATGATTTTTGCCATGGCGGAAGATGTGCGGGTGATCCTAATTAAGCTGGCTGACCGGCTACACAATATGCGCACTCTGAAACATGTTTCTCCTGAAAAGCAAGTGTCCATCTCCCAAGAAACCCTAGATATCTTTGCGCCCTTGGCCCATCGTTTAGGGATCTGGAAAATTAAGTTTGAGATGGAAGACTTAGCCTTCCGCTACCTGTATCCCCACGAGTATTATTCGTTGGTGGCAGAGATAGATCGCAAGCGTCAAGAACGAGAAGGCGATCTGCAAGAGGTTATGAACATCATTGTGGAACGCCTCGCTGAGGTGGATATGGCATGCGACATCCAAGGGAGGCCAAAACACCTTTATAGCATTTATCAGAAAATGCAGAAGCAGAAAAAGAGCCTCGATGAAATTTACGATCTCATGGCGATCAGAATTATCGTGGACAATGTGCGGGAATGCTACGCAGTTTTAGGCGTTATTCACGCTCTGTGGAAACCAATTCCCGGTCGTTTTAAGGACTATATTGCAGTTCCTAAATCCAATCTTTATCAGTCGTTGCATACTACAGTAGTGGGACCCCACGGTGAACCCTACGAAATTCAAATTCGGACCTGGGAAATGCACCGTATCGCTGAAAAAGGGGTTGCAGCCCACTGGATGTACAAGGAAGGGCAAAGCGCGAAGCCTTCCGATGAAGCTAAGGTAGGCTGGCTACGTGAAGCAGTTGAGTGGCTCCAGGAGATGAAAGATCCTCAGGAGTTCATGGACACTCTGAAAATCGATCTCTTTGAAGATGAGGTTTTTGTGTTCACTCCTAAGGGTGATGTGAAAAGTCTGCCTTCTGGGGCTACCCCAATAGATTTCGCCTTTGACGTCCACACCGATGTAGGTCTACGCTGTTTCGGAGCCAAGGTTAATGGACGAATTGTTCCCCTCAACTACACCTTGAAAAATGGAGATTTTGTAGAGATTCTTACTAGTAAGACTGCCAGCCCTAGTCGAGATTGGTTAAACCATGTCAAGACCTCGAAAGCTCGTAGCCGAATCCGTTCCTGGCTCAAAGAAGAGCAGCGAGAAGAGAATCTAAATCGCGGTCGAGATCTTCTGGAACGGGAAATCAAAAGAACTGACTTTGATGCTAAGACCGCTTTAGGCGAAAGCAACCTAGAAAAGGTAGCCAAGAAATATGGGGTTAGTAGCGCAGACGAATTACTGGCCAGTGTGGGCTCTGGACGAATTAGCCCTACACAGGTAGTGCAAAAACTTACCGGTCAGGAATCTGGCGAACGCCGAAGACTCCCAGAAGTCAGCCAAAAAAGGCGTCGTGAGGCCACTCGTGGTGTGGAAGTCAAGGGTGTTGATAATCTCTTAGTTCGTTTTTCAAAATGTTGTAATCCTGTTCCTGGTGATGAAATCATTGGTTATATTACTCGGGGTAGAGGTATCTCTGTACACAGAGCAGATTGCCCTAACGCAGCCAACTTGGGGCAAGATACGAGCAGGCAAATTGAGGTCTTCTGGAATGCTACAGACGCAGATTCTTATCCCGTAGAGATTGAGATCGAGGCCCTTGATCGACCGAATTTATTGACCAGTATTATGAATGCTCTATCAGAGAGTAAGACAAGTGTGGAAGCGGTTACCGCGCGGACTATTAAGCACGAATCGGTCACAGTTCAACTGGTTTTAGAAATCCATGACGTTGAGCATTTGAGTAACGTAATGCGGTCGCTCAGGCAGGTTAATGGGATATTGGAAGTTCGGAGATCTAACCCCACCTAGGGGTATAGTCCCCCTAGATGGGGTTTTCGCACCTAGGGGTAGTATAAGAGTTAAGGATGATGTTTTGTGCGTGCAGTTGTCCAAAGGGTGCAACAGGCCAGTGTTGAAGTGAATGGTGAGGTTGTGGCCCGAATAGATCAGGGACTTTTGGTTCTTCTTGGCGTGGGTGATGGCGATACACCTGATGATAGCCAGTATTTGGCGAACAAAATCGCCCATTTGCGCATTTTCTCAGACGAAGA
>DGYW01000032.1:47559-56196 GCA_002396805.1 Firmicutes bacterium UBA4996
TCCCAGTTTACCCTCTATGGGGATTGTCGGAGAGGGCGAAGGCCCAGCTTTAGTTCTGCCGCTTCACCGGAGCAGGCAGATGATTTATACGAGATGTTTGTTGAAAAGTTGCGAGTAGAAGGCTTGCATGTGGTTACGGGTGTTTTTCAAGCCCACATGGAAGTCGCCTTGGTAAATGATGGGCCAGTCACCATGTTATTAAGCTCTGGAGGGGAATTTTAAGATGCAGGTAAAGAAATTTGTGGTTAATCCCCTCGGGGTCAATTGCTATGTTGTATACCATCAAGGAGAAGCGGTCATTGTGGATCCAGGCGAAGCTTCGGAAGAGATTTTGGAGTTTATTCAGCAAGAAAACCTACAGGTTGTAGCCATTATTAACACCCACGGACATGCGGATCATATTGCGGGCAATGGGTGGATTATGGAAAAAACGAAGGCCCCCCTCTGGATTCACGAATTGGAGGCACCATATTTGTCTGACCCTAATCTCCATTTAGGACCCATGATTGGGCAGGAATTCCCTTCTGTGGAAGCTCAGCGCTTGCTAAAGGCTGGGGATATTATCACTCTAGGGGATAAAAACTTAGAAGTATTGCACACCCCGGGGCACTCACCAGGTGGGATAGCCCTTTATGGTGCTGGTTTTTTGATTAGTGGGGATACTTTGTTTAAATCTTCCGTTGGAAGGTGGGATCTACCCCAAGGAGATCAAGCAGTATTGCAGCAAAGTCTAGCACGCCTTGCCCTTCTGCCTCCAGAAACGGTGGTTTATCCAGGACACGGTTCCTCTACTACTATCCAAGACGAAGTTGAAAGCAATCCCTTTTTCTAAGGACGTGGATGAGATAAGTATTTCCTATCATTTTGGAACAGAAAATTTTCAAGTTCGGGCCCCTGAGGATCTTGTAGCTACGATTGAATCCACAGTGCGCTCCTTGTTACCAAACGCTCAATTTGGCTCCGGCCAGGTCATACAGGTACAGGTTTCTTGGGAACAAGATGGGTGCCTCTATGTGCAGGTGGACCTTGCTAACCAATCGTGGAATTATCGGGACACGGAGATCCTTGATTCTCGCTACGATGAAAGCGATCGAGAACGGAGGGCCAAGGAACGGGTACGATTCGGGATTCACCGACTATTGGAAGAGACCTTTCATCTAGCACCTAGTCCTTGGGGCATCTTAACTGGAGTGCGTCCCACTAAACTAGTCCACTCCCTCTTGGATCGGGGTTTTTCTACGCCTGAAGTGTCTACCCTTCTAAATACAGTCTACGGCCTGAGTGCTGAGAAGATTGCACTCATTCTACCGGTGGTTAATAAACAGAGGTCTTACTTTCATCCCTCGCCAAATCAACCCGTAAGCATTTATCTGGGCATCCCTTTTTGCCCTACTCGATGTAGTTATTGCTCTTTTGCCGCTTATCCACTTGGGAGTCATGGCCATTTGCTAAAGGGTTTCTTGCAGGCTCTTAAAGTGGAAATTCAAGAGGTAGGAAACCTCCTGCACAGCCTAGGTGTGGAAGTGGAAACAGTTTATCTCGGAGGCGGGACACCAACCACAGTTCAAGGACCAGATTTAGCAGAAATGCTTCATTTGATCCGAAAACATCTGGTTACTACTTCAACCACAGAATTTACTGTAGAAGCTGGAAGACCTGAGACCCTATCACTGGAGACTTTATGTATTTTAAAGGAAGCGCAGGTAGATCGGATTAGTATCAACCCGCAAACGATGCATCAGTCAACTCTAGAACGGATTGGGCGCCAGCATAGTGTGGAACAAGTCTACACTGCCTACAGTCTAGCTCGCCAGGTTGGAATTCCGATAATTAATATGGATCTAATCTTGGGTCTACCCGGGGAAAAACTAGAGCATGTGGAGGAGACTCTGTCCAAAATTGCTTCGCTGCGACCAGACAATCTTACCGTCCATAGCTTGGCCATCAAACGGGCTTCGCGTTTGAAAAGGGAGGCACGAGATGTTCAAATTGCCCAAGAGGAAGGGGAGGCTATGGCGGCTATGGCCCAAGACTTCGCCTCCAACTTGGGAATGTTCCCCTATTATCTATATCGTCAACGCTATATTTTAGGTGACTTAGAGAATATCGGTTATGCTAGGCCAGGTTTGGAGTCCAGGTATAATATCCAGATGATGGAAGAACGTCAAACCATTATTGCCCTCGGTGGTGGTGGGATCACTAAGTTAGTTGACCCCGACTTAAGCCTAGTAAGGTTAGCAAATCCGAAATGCCCGGCCACCTATAGCCAGCAGATCAGAGATGGTTTGGAGACTAAAATTGCCCAGATTGGGAAGCACTTGTTGGTTTGACAGAGAACTGCATTTCAAGTACAATTATAATGTTGGCTTTCGTATAATGGAAAGGGTTGGTAGACGATGTTTTTCCACAAAATGCGGGAACAGATGAAAGTAATTATTATCATCGTTGTGGTGGCCATGGCCGGTGGTTTGCTATGGGCTGGTGGGGCATCCTTGTTTGGCGGAAAGCAAAATTCTCAGCCTGCACAAGCAGCGGCACCAGTGGCTGTAGTAAATGGTCAGGCAATCTCTTATTATGACTTGTATCATACTTTTATTAATCGTTTGCAACAAATTGAGCAAGAACAAGGCATACTACCAGGTAGATCCTATGAAGCCGTGCGTTTCCAAGCTTTGGAATCCTTGGTTGGTAGTGTGATCATTAGTCAAGAAATTGATAATCGAAAGCTGACCGCGTCTAAAGCTGAAATTGACCAAGAATACCAAAATATCGTGGATCAATTTCCTAGTGTAGATGACTTTAAATTACAGCTCCAGTGGGCTGGTCTAACTGAGGACGTTTTGAAGGCCCGTTTAGCTGAAGAAATAAAGTTCGATAAGCTCAAACAGGAGATTATTGGCGATCTGCCTGTTAGCGATCGGGAAATCCAGGAAGCCTACGAACGGGTCCGAGCCAGTCATATCTTGATTACTCCAGATACCGATAGCGAAGAAGGATGGGCTGAGGCGGAGCAAAAAGCTCAAGAGATTTGGTCTGAACTCACTTTGGACAACTTCGCAGAGTTGGCCAAATTGCATTCGGAAGATTCCAGTGCTGAGCAGGGCGGGGATCTAGGATATATCTCTAGAGGCCGAACAGTACCAGAATTTGAAGCAGCTGTCTTTGCTTTAGCTGTAGATGAAATTAGCGAGCCTGTCCGTTCCATGTATGGATATCATTTGATTACTGTTACGGAACGCCAGGAAGCTGAAGGGGAAGAATTCGAGAATGTTCGTTCCCTCATTGAAGACATGATCCGCGAAGAGAAAGGTCAAGAAGATCTAGTGGCTTGGTTCGAAGGACTGCGGGAACAAGCTGAAGTTCTCTACACTGATCATCAAATGAACGCTTATAACCAAGTGCGTTTAGGCAATTTCGAAGATGCGACCCATTATTACAAGTTGGCCATCGAGGAACAACCTAACGACGGCTATCTCTATGCATCTCTAGGTGATGTATATAGCGAACTGGGGCAGTTGGATGAGGCTATTGCTCAGTACGAGTCAGCGACTGAAAAATTTAGCACGGACTTTTCCTTGTATATGGCCTTGGGGCAACTGTATGAGCAGGCGGATAGGATCGACGAAGCTGTGGAAGCCTACTTGAAATCGTCTGAACTTGCGCCAAATGACATTTTTGCTCAACTAAGCCTGTATAGCTATGTCAATAGGCTAGAGCGTTATGAAGAGGCTAAGATTATTGAAGAACGCATCGCGGCTTATCAAGAATTGCAGAGCGAGCGCTTAAAAGAACAAGAAGCTGCCACGCAGGCTTCTGAATCGGCAGAGGAACCAATAGAAGAGTCTGCCACGGAAAACTAAGACTTAGGCGAGTGGTGGCCATCATCACTCGCTTTTTTTAGAAGAGAAAGAGGGGGATCCAAGCATGGCGTTGACAACAAGACCGCGGGGAACTAACGATATTGTACCTGGAGAAATTGAGCTATGGTTAGAATTAGAGGAAAAGATTAGACAGGTTTGCCATGCCTATGGCTATCAAGAAATCCGCACCCCCATGTTCGAACATACAGAACTTTTCCAAAGGGGAATTGGAGATACAACAGACATAGTTGAAAAGGAAATGTATACGTTTGTGGACAGGGGTCAACGGAGTATTACCTTGCGTCCAGAAGGGACAGCACCAGTGGTGCGTGCCTATCTGGAAAACAAGTTGGGCAGTGGTGCCCTACCTGTGAAGGTATTTTATTATGGGCCAATGTTTCGCTACGAAAGACCCCAATCAGGACGTTATCGCCAATTTACCCAATTCGGTTTGGAAGTATTGGGATCTGCGGATCCGCTTCTGGACGTTGAGACCATTGTCTTACCGCTAGAAGTATATAAGGCTTGTGGCCTAACTGGGTTTACAGTAGAGCTGAATAGTATTGGGTGTGCTAGTTGTCGTACAGCCTATCGAGAAGAGTTAATAGCTTATTTCGAACCTCAGGTTGACGGTTTGTGTAGCAACTGTAAGTCGCGGCTACACCGCAATCCTCTCCGTTTGCTAGACTGCAAGAATGAAAGTTGTCAGCCCATTCTTAACGGGGCACCCAATATTGCTGATTATCTCTGCGACGATTGCGCTGATCACTTTACCCAAGTGCGCACCTACTTAGATGCCCTGGAGATTAGCTATAAGATTAATCCGCGTTTGGTACGGGGATTCGATTATTATACGCGCACGGTTTTTGAAGTAACCTATTCTGAACTGGGATCCCAAAATGCCATCGGAGCAGGTGGAAGGTACGATGGATTAGTTGAAGAGTG
Organism: Firmicutes bacterium UBA4996; assembly: GCA_002396805.1. Taxonomy (GTDB): domain Bacteria; phylum Bacillota; class Limnochordia; order Darwinibacteriales; family Darwinibacteriaceae; genus UBA4996. The sequence continues at coordinate 52,365 of DGYW01000032.1, forward strand.
CGGTGGCGAGCATACGCCGGCAGTGGGATTTGCGGTAGGAGTAGAGCGCCTCTTATTAGCCCTTAAGACGCAGGATAAACTACAGGCAGGTGCAAAAAGACCCAGTGCCTATTTAGTCCATTTCGGCGGGGAGAGTAAAATTAAGGCTGCTCAAGTTGCCTACTTTTTGCGGAGTCAAAGTCTCTGGGTTGAGCTAGATTATCTAGATCGCAGTGTGCGGGCCCAAATGAAAGCAGCTAATCGTTTTGGAAGCAACTATGTCCTAGTTTTTGGCGAAACGGAGTTAGCTAATAATCAGGTGCTGATTCGCAACATGAGCGATGGACAGGAACAGCTACAGAGTCTAGATGAACTAACAGAGTTAATGAAGATTTTAGCTTAGGAGCGTGTAAGGGATGACGGACTGGAAAAGAACCCACCATTGTGGGCAGATGAATCAGGAATTCTTAGGAGAGACAGTAGTGCTAAATGGCTGGGTCAATCGAAGACGAGATTTAGGGCAAGTAATCTTTATTGACCTAAGGGATCGTTCTGGTATTGTTCAGATCGTCTTAGATCCAGAAGTGTTGGGGCCAGAACAGTTTGCCGTTGCCGGAACCTTGCGCAACGAATTTGTTGTTTCTGTAGCTGGAACGGTGGTAGCACGCCCAGAAGGACAGGCTAACTTAAATATGCCCACTGGTGAAGTGGAGCTTCATGTTACCAAGCTAGAACTCTTAGCCGAGGCCAAGACCCCTCCATTTCCCATCCATCAGGCTGAGGATGTGGACGAATCCTTGCGTTTAAAGTACCGTTATTTACATTTGCGTAGCAAAGAGCTGCAAGATACTATCGCCTTACGCCATCGGGTAGTGGCAGAGGTACGCTCTTATCTAGATCAGGCAGGATTTTTAGAGATTGAGACACCGCTTTTGATCAGATCTACTCCAGAGGGGGCCAGGGACTACATTGTACCAAGTAGAGTTCATCCTGGGGAGTTTTATGCCTTACCCCAATCTCCACAGCTCTTTAAACAGCTTCTAATGATTGGTGGTTTTGAGCGTTATTATCAAATTGCCCGTTGTTTTAGGGACGAGGATTTACGGGCAGATCGCCAGCCAGAGTTCACCCAAATTGACGTAGAGATGTCCTTTGTCGATCGCGAAGAAGTAATGTCCACCATGGAGAAGATGATTCTGCACGTACTTAAGGAGGTAAAGGGAATCGAGGTTTCCACCCCCTTGCAACGCATGTCTTATCAAGAAGCTATGGATCGCTATGGTTCTGACAAACCCGATACGCGCTTTGGCATGGAACTACAGGATCTAACTTCATTTTTGGGAGAGAGCGAATTTAGAGTCTTTACGGAAACAATCAAATCCCAAGGGGTAATTAAAGGGATTAAGGTGAGAGGCTGCTCTACTTTCACGCGCAGGCAATTAGACGACTTGGGAGAAAAAGCGGCCGCATGGGGGGCGAAGGGTCTAATTTGGATGGCCCTGGAAGAAGAACAAGTGCGCTCACCAATCGCTAAGTTCTTAAGTCCTGACGAACTTGATGCCATTATCGAGACACTTGAGGGTGAAGTGGGTGATCTTTTACTCATAGTTGCTGGTCCCTATGATCTGGTTAGTGAAGTATTAGGTCGTTTACGTCTCCTTCTAGGCAGAGAGTTGGGTTTAATCGATCCAGAGCTGTATAATCTACTCTGGGTAGTGGATTGGCCTCTCCTGGTTTATGATGAGGACAGTGGGCGCTATGTAGCCGCCCATCACCCCTTTACTGCGCCCTTAGATGAGGATATCGATCTACTGGAGCAGGATCCCGGCAAAGCCCGGGCCAAGGCTTACGACTTAGTTCTAAACGGAGTCGAATTGGGGGGTGGAAGCATTCGGATCACCAACCGCGAGCTCCAAGAAAGGATGTTTTCTGCCCTTGGCTTCACCATGGAAGAGGCTCAAGCTCAATTTGGCTACTTCTTGGAGGCTTTTGAGTACGGTGCCCCTCCCCACGGAGGAATAGCCTTTGGGCTAGACCGCTTCGTTATGCTTTTAGCTGGAAGACAATCGATTCGTGACGTTATTGCTTTCCCGAAAACAGTAAGTGCTTCAGATCTAATGATCGAAGCACCTGCCGCGGTGAATCCTAAGCAATTGGAAGAATTAAAGATCAGCTTGAAACACTGAGAGTCTTTGCCAAATCGTGAACCATATTGGCTCCCCTAGAGATTACGACTCCGGTAACGAGATAGTCTAGTAAAATGTGGCGCACCGGTATCTGTAAGGTGCTAAGCACTCCAACTCCGGTGCCCCAGGCTAGGGCGACCCCCAAGCTACCGGCCACAAATGGTATGTATTGTCTGTTGAGACCAGGTAGTGAGGCTTTTATCGTGTTAGTTAACACCTCAACCAAAAAAGCAATGGCTGTAACCTTACCCAAGAGTTGCTCCATGTTCAAGACCTCCTTGCTAAAGCTTATGTCCAACCATTTCTCAGTAGAACCGGCAAAAATCGGTACAGGCAGGGGACTTGAAACTAGTGGTACTCTATGATATTATCAAGCTAGAAAGCAACCCCTGCTGTGCTCGCGATCAATCTGGCCTTGTTATGAGCCAACACCATAACACAGGGAGCCTTAACTCTAGCTACTGAGGTCGAGCCATTTAGGATGGAAGGCCGAACTAGTTAGGTGGGCACCCACCTGCTTACGCAGGTTCATGCGGGTCAGTACTAGCGGCATGGTGGGGGGCGAGATTTCAATACCCCGGAAGGGGTATTTTTTTTGGAGGAAAGCAATGGAACACCGGTTTTCACGTACAGAAATGGTTGTAGGGTCTAAAGGTCTCAAACGCTTGGAAGCTACTACTGTGGCAGTAGTAGGTATTGGTGGTGTAGGTGGCTATGTGGTGGAGGCATTGGTCCGTTCCGGGATCGGTTCTTTAATCCTTATAGACCATGATCGGGTTAGTCTCACTAACCTAAATCGTCAAATCATTGCACTAGAGTCAACTCTGGGTAGACCAAAGGTAGAAGTAATGTCTGAGCGTATTTACCAGATTAATCCTGCTTGTCGGATTCAGACTTTTGCCGAGTTCTATCAGGCTACAAACCACGAGACCTTCCTACCGTCTGGGGTAGACTTTGTGGCCGATGCCATAGACAGCGTCGGTCCTAAGGTTAGTCTGATTGAGCGTTGTCTTAAAGATGGGGTGCCGATTATTTCCTCCTTGGGCACCGGAAACAAATTAGATCCTACTCGCCTCACGATTACAGATATAGCTACAACCCACACCTGTCCCTTAGCTCGCGCCGTCCGGGTATCTTTGCGCAAAAGGGGAATTGACGGTGGGGTGCCGGTGGTCTTTTCTCCGGAGCAAGTAGTGGGGATGCGGGATGGAGCAGTTCCCGGGAGCACTTCCTTTGTTCCCCCTGTTGCTGGTCTGTTTATGGCCAGTTGGATTATACGCCGGATCTGCGAGGAGGATTAACATGGATTTATTTGACCACAGTGAGCTAAAGGAAAAGCATGCTCCCCTTGCGGTGCGTATGCGTCCGGAATCCCTTGAGCAATATGTGGGTCAAGAACACATTCTCGGGGAAGGAAAGTTGTTGCGTCGAGCAATCGCAGAGGATATTTTGCGCTCCATTATCCTTTATGGTCCACCAGGAGTTGGCAAAACCACCTTAGCCTACGTGATCTCCCAGACCACAAAGGGTGTTTTTGTGGATGTCAGTGCTACCACCACTGGTGTTGCAGAACTAAAGAAGCTCATGGTTCAAGCTAGAGAGCGGAGAGCTTATTATGGTCAGCGTACGATTCTCTTTGTGGATGAAATCCAAAGACTAAATAAGGG
>DGYW01000032.1:56448-74513 GCA_002396805.1 Firmicutes bacterium UBA4996
AATGCTGCCCTACTCAGCAGATCTCAGATCTACGAGTTAAAACCTCTTACCGATCAAGATTTGCTGTCCTTAGCCCATTTAGCCTTAACCTCTCCCCAGGGCTTGGGAACTATGGCTTGTAGCCTAACACCAGACGCTCTCCAGCACCTTGTCCAGGTGGCCAATGGCGATGCACGGGTGCTCTTAAACACTCTAGAGTTTGCTGTTTTAACCACTATTCCAAATGCTGAGGGTGTTCGAGAAGTGGACTTACCCGTGGCAGAAGAGGCTGCTCAGGCCCAAAGAATCCGTTATGATAAGAGTGGAGATCACCACTATGATGTCATTTCTGCCTTTATTAAATCGTTACGGGGTAGTGACCCCGATGCGGCCTTGTATTGGTATGCACGAATGGTTTATGCCAATGAGGATCCTAGATTTATTGTACGGCGTCTCTTAGTCCATGCGGCCGAAGATGTGGGCATGGCTGATCCTAACGCCTTGCTCATGGCCCAAGCAGCAGCTTTTGCCCTAGAGTGGCTGGGCATGCCAGAGGCTCGAATACCCATAGCTCAAGCCATAATTTACATTGCAACAGCGCCCAAAAGCAATTCGGTTGTCATTGCAGTTGATCAGGCACTCAAAACGGTAGAGAACACTAGAGCAGAACCGGTGCCCAACCATCTAAGGGATAGCCATTACGCTGGTGCTACGAAATTGGGGCACGGTCTAGGTTATCGCTATCCTCATGACTATCCTCATCATTATGTAGTCCAGGATTACCTGCCTGAGAATGTACGCAATCAACAGTTCTACCGTCCTAGTGATCAAGGACGGGAAAAAATTATCAAAGAGCGCCTAGAATACTTTGCCAATCTAAAGAAGAAATAGCCGCCCAAGTGGTGGCTTTTTTGCCCTTTTTGTCGTTGACAGTCCAGAAGTCCTTGTGCTATTATTAACTTGGTCAATTCCAACGACTTTACTCGGAATTGATCAAAGGAGGTCAGGGATGAGAATATCCACACGCGGTGAATATGGGGTACGGGCTATGTTTGACTTAGCTATCCATTATGGGCAAGGCCCTATTTCATTAAAAACCATAGCGGAACGACAACTGGTCTCGGAACACTATTTAGAACAGCTAATGGCGGCTTTGCGCAGGGCAGGATTGGTAACTAGCAAGCGAGGCGCGCAAGGTGGATATGAACTTGCCGACTCTCCCGAGCAGATCCGGATCGGGGACATTATTCGAGTATTAGAGGGTCCCATTACTCCTCTAGATTGTCTGGACGTTAGTACTAAAACTGGACCCTATTGTGGTCAACCGGAGCAATGCGTCCTCCGGGGCTTGTGGAAATCCCTACAAGATAGTATGGAACAAGTGTTGGATAACACTACATTAGAAGATTTGAGGCAGGATGCCTTTCGACTAAAGGTGGCAGAAAACAGATGAGCGACATTTATTTAGACCATGCTGCAACAACTCCCTTACGTCCAGAAGTTCTAGAGGCCATGTTACCCTATCTTAGCCTAGAGTTTGGTAACCCTTCCAGTGTATATGGTGCTGGGCGTAGAGGCCATCAGGCCCTGGATCAAGCCCGGGATACGGTGTCACGATTGTTGAGGGCCAAAAGTGAAGAAATTATCTTTACTTCTGGAGGTTCTGAAGGAGCGAACTTAGCGATTAAGGGAGTAGCCTGGGCTTATCAGAATAAGGGAAAGCATATCATAACTAGCGCCATTGAGCATCACGCTGTATTAGATACGGTGCTGTGGCTAAAGCAGAAGGGGTTTGAAGCAACAATCTTACCAGTCGATGCAGACGGTTTGGTATCTCCCAAGCAAGTTCAGGCAGCTCTACGTGATGATACGATCTTAGTATCGATTATGCATGCTAACAATGAGGTGGGTACTCTTCAACCAATCAGTGAGATCGGAGCCATCGTTCGAGAGCATGGGGCCTTTTTTCACACAGATGCTGTGCAAACCGCAGGGATTTTGGATCTGGATGTAAACGAGTTAAACGTAGATTTACTCTCTTTGTCGGCACATAAGTTCTACGGGCCTAAGGGAGTTGGTGCTTTATACGTCCGCAAGGGTGTTCGAATAGATTCCTTGATTCATGGAGGGGCCCAAGAAAAGAGACGGCGAGCAGGTACCGAAAATGTGGCCGGGATTGTGGGTTTGGCTAAAGCTTTTGAGCTGGCGCAAGAGGAGCGGGAAGAGGCAACTAGGCACTTAGTTCAACTGCGCGACCAGTTGTTAGAGGGACTACAGACTATACCTCACACTAAGATTAACGGGAGCTTAAAACAGCGGTTACCCAATAATGTCAATGTCTGTTTTCAGTTTATTGAAGGAGAATCCTTGCTACTGAACTTGGATCTTCGAGGCATTGCAGCCTCGAGCGGATCCGCTTGTACGTCGGGTTCTCTGGACCCATCCCATGTGCTCTTGGCCATGGGTTTATCACACGAAATCGCCCACGGTTCGTTGCGCTTGACTCTAGGGCGTGACAATACCAGGGAACAGGTTAATTATGTGTTGCAAGAAATACCAGAAATCATAGAACGTCTGCGGGCCATGTCGCCTTTGTATCACGCTTAGGGGGTAGAAAGATGTATTCTGAAAAAGTTATGGATCACTTCACGAATCCACGTAATGTGGGGGAAATTGCGGACGCTGATGGTATCGGTGAAGTGGGCAATGCCCGCTGTGGTGATATCATGAAATTGTGGATAAAGGTGGAAGACGGTATTATTCAAGATGTGAAGTTTAAGACCTTTGGCTGTGGGGCGGCAATTGCTACTTCGAGTGTGATTACGGAAATGGCCATTGGTAAAACCTTGGAAGAAGCGGAAGACATCACAAATCAGTCTGTTGCCAGCGAATTAGATGGACTGCCACCTTTGAAAATGCACTGTTCTAATTTGGCCGCTGATGCGCTGCGGGCAGCCATTGAAGATTATCGTAAGAAACATGCAATTACTGCATAAGCACCTTCACCGAGTCATCCTCGGTGATTTTTTTTGCTCAAATTGGAGAAGCTACATTAGAGAATAGGTGAATGAGGTGATGAGTTGGCTAACGGACGCGGTATGATTATGGCTGGATTAATGGGCTTGGCCGTGGGCGTTTTTGTTGGAAATACCATGAAAAAAGGTTTGGTTACTCGGCAAGTTCGGTCCACCGGGCGGACCATTATGAGCAGGGCAAAGGGAACGGTGGGTCAGCGGATCGTGGGTTGGATGGACTGAAGAACGTGGCCAAACAAATTTGGTGGGGATTAGTTGTCTTAGCTTTGGTCGCCTTTTTCTTTCGGGTCAGGACTATACTGACCCCTTTCTTATTCGCGGTTGTAATTGCCTATATTGTCTATCCCCTGGTTGTGATCTTTGAAAACAGGGGTATGTCGCGGGTTGGTGCGATACTACTAGTATATACTGCATTTGGCGTGATTATGGGCATTACTCTGTGGACGGTGCTCCCTCGTCTGACGAAGGAATTAGACGATGTCCTCCGCCAACTACCAGAACACGCAAGACATTGGGAAAAACTAGGGCAAAATACCTTAGGTATTTTTCGAAAGATCAAGCTACCTGGTACCATCCAAGATGCTCTTAATCTAGTTATGGAGAGGGTGGAAATAGCTATTGAAAGCCTTGCAGGAAAGATCACGGAAGTGGTGATGGGGGCATTTGCCAATGTCATCTCGCTGTTGATATCTCCAGTTTTGGCTTTCTATTTTCTCCGGGATCATCAAGCTATGCGAGCTCGTAGCCTTCAGTATGTGCCAGCCCAATATCGTGGAGAAGTACAGCATATTATCCACGAAATCAACCTGGCCCTAAACGGGTTTTTCCGTGGTCAGATCTTGGTGAGTATTTTTGTGGGTCTCTTTGTTTATGCTGGACTCTTACTCTTGAGGATACCATACGCCTTGTTTATAGGTTTTTTAGCTGGCATTTTCGATATCATTCCGTACTTTGGCCCAGTATTAGGCTTTCTGCCCGCGGCTGTCTTTGCTTTGCTCAAATCACCCTTGACTGTTATTTGGGTGCTGCTACTTTTTGTTGCGGCTAATCAAATTGAAAATGGGATCATATCACCGAAGATTATAGGGGATCGAGTGGGCTTACATCCCCTGGTGGTGATTTTTGCCGTCTTCGTAGGAGGTGATCTCATGGGACTTGTGGGAATGCTGCTAGCGGTACCAGTAGCAGCTACTTTGCGCGTAATATTGGATCACCTTCTATTACGAAGACCTCGCGAGACCCCCTAGAGCCTGTGGTGCTCTGTTGACAACGTCAACCCAGTTGGATAATATTGAGATAGTTAGGCAGAAATGGGGGGAACCGCACTAGCGGCATTTTATGACAAGTTATTCAGTTGATCAAATTCGCACTATGTTTCTAGATTTTTTTAAGAGCAAGGATCACCGGATTTTACCAAGTGCCTCCTTGATTCCCCATGGGGATCCCACTTTATTATTGACTGTGGCTGGGATGGTACCCTTTAAACGATATTTTCTGGGCTTAGAGAAGCCGATTCATCCCCGCGTGGCCACTAGCCAAAAGTGTATCCGTACCGGCGATATTGAAAACGTGGGAATTACTGATCGTCATGGCACTTTCTTTGAGATGCTAGGAAATTTTTCCTTTGGGGACTATTTTAAGGCCGAAATTATTCCATGGTCTTGGGAATTTGTAGTAGAACATCTGCAACTTCCCCCTGACAAACTTTGGGTGACCATTTATTTAGACGATGACGAAGCATTTGAGATCTGGCACGACGTCGTGGGTGTTCCTGCTGAACGAATTGTGCGTTTAGGTAAAGAAGACAACTTCTGGGAAACGGGCTCTGGTCCCTGTGGTCCCTGTTCGGAAATTCACATTGACCGTGGAGTAGAATTTGGTTGTGGAGATGCCAATTGTAAGCCTGGCTGTGACTGTGAGCGCTATTTGGAGTTTTGGAATCTAGTCTTTATCCAGTTCCATCAAGAGGGCGATCAATACACTCCTCTAGAACAAAAAAGTATTGATACAGGCATGGGCCTAGAGCGGGTGGCTGCTCTCTTACAGGGTAAGAATAGTATCTTTGAAGTAGATAACCTGAAGCCTATTCTAGATGGCGTAGGGCGAATTGCCAAAGTCTCGTATGGGGACGATCCCCAAACGGATGTGTCCCTTCGTGTGATTGCAGATCACGCACGTGCTGTGACCTTTTTGGTGGGAGATGGCGTTTTGCCCAGTAACGAAGGTCGGGGCTATGTTCTGCGTCGATTAATTAGGCGAGCAATACGCCATGCTCGGCTCTTGAATATCACCGATCCGTTCCTTAACCAAGTAGTTGATCTGGTTGTGGAGCAAATGGGCAGGGCTTATCCTGAGTTAGTAGAGCGTGAGGATTACGCCCAGAAGGTTGTGGGCCTTGAGGAACAGCGCTTTAGCGAAACTTTAGAACAGGGTATGAGATTGCTCAATGATCTCACCTCTAAAGCTAAGGATAAGGGCCTCATTGAAATCGCCGGCAAGGATGCTTTTCAACTCTATGACACTTTTGGTTTCCCCATTGACTTGACTCGTGAAATTTTGGCTGACGAGGGTCTTAGTGTTGATGAAGAAGGGTTTCACCGGGCCATGGAAGAGCAGAGGGAGCGGGCTCGCCAGTCCCGCGCCCAGCAAGGCTATTTAGATAGCAGTTTAGAGGCTTACAAAGATTTGGCTGGAGTGGTTTCTACACAATTTGTCGGTTACGATCAGATGGAGACGACGGCTCAGCTATTAGGCTTAATCATCGATGGACACTCTGTGGACAAGGCTAATGAAGGCGATGAAGTGGCTCTAATTTTGGATCAGACGCCCTTCTATGCAGAAGGAGGCGGACAAGTGGCCGACCTCGGGCTGATTACTACTAGCACGGGACAAGTACGGGTAACGGATGTTCGTAAGCCAGTTGAGGGTTTAATCAGCCATTTTGGGGTTATTGAAAGCGGTTTTGTGATGAGCGGGAGTACAGTGACGGCTGCCATTGATGTAGAACGTCGTCTGGAGACTGCCCGTCACCATACGGCAACGCACCTCCTTCACAAGGCGTTGAGGAACGTCTTGGGTGATCACGTGAATCAGGCCGGATCCTACGTGGGACCAGAACGCTTGCGCTTTGACTTTACCCATTTTCAAGCGGTTAGTGAAGTGGAGCTTACGACCATCGAGGATTGGGTCAATAGAGAAATTTTGCGAAACTCTTCTGTTATACCTACTATTACTGATTTGGACACCGCCAAGAAGCAAGGAGCTATGGCACTGTTTGGGGAGAAATATGAGGCTGAGGTTCGCATGGTTCAAGCGGGTCCTGCATCCCTAGAGCTCTGCGGTGGTACCCATGTCTGCTCTACGGGAGAAATCGGTTTGTTAAAGATTGTATCGGAGGGTAGTGTGGCTGCAGGTGTACGGCGGATCGAAGCGGTGGTTGGACTCGAGGCTTTAGACTATGTCCGTTCTCAAGATGCTATCTTAAAAGGGCTCCAAACCAAGCTACAGAGCGGTTTGGAAGAACTACCAGGACAGATTGACCGCCTCTTAGAAGATAATCGTCAACAGGAGAAGGAATTGGCTTCTCTCAAGCAAAAGAAAGTTTTAGCGTCCCTAGATGGTCTCGTGGCCGATGCGGAGAAAATAGGCAAGGCCGCTATTGTAGTGGCAGAGGTAGAGGCAGAGGATCCCGAAACACTCCGTGTTCTAGGTGATCGACTCCGGGATCGTTTAGATCCAGTGGCCATTTTGCTCGCTGCAAGAAGCGAGGATAAAGTGTTTTTATTAAGCATGGTTTCCAAGTCCCTGACCCAAGCTGGGCTTCATGCTGGTCAAGTAGTAAAAGCAGCTGCCCAAATTTGTGGTGGTGGCGGTGGGGGAAGACCGGATATGGCCCAAGCGGGAGGACGCTTGCCGGACAAGCTACCTGAGGCTTTACAAAGGGCAGCGGAGATCTTTCGCGAACAACTGGAGGGAATTAACTAGCAATTAGCGAATAGATATTAGGTAGGACGAAGTGTGTAATCCACAAGGAGGGATATCATGAATGATGCTCACGACAAGACAGCATTGTTTCGTTACAAAGCACTCGAAGAAGAGCCTTCCGCAGTGAGGACGATCTTGCAGGATGTCTATGAGGCATTGCAAGAGAAAGGATATAATCCCTTTGGACAAATAGTTGGTTATCTAGTGTCTGGAGATCCTACCTTTATCACTAGTCATAAGAACGCTCGGACTTTGATTACTCAAATTGAGCGCGATGTTATTCTGGAAGAACTCGTGAAGGAATATTTGAGGAAATAGACGATCAAGGGTTGGGTATTATGGCGGAGACTCATATTACTAAACAAGCCTTAGCATCGGCCATGAAAGAACTCATGGCCGATGTTCCCATGGAAAAAATCACCATAGGTGATATTGTTGGTCGTTGTCAAATGACACGGCAGAGCTTTTATTACCATTTTAAGGACAAGTACGATTTGGTGAACTGGATTTATTACACTGAATTTGTTTCAGAAATACAAGGCTTTCTCCACGAGTCTGGTTGGGAACTACTTTATCGCACTTGTCAGTTTTTCTATGACAATCGCCGTTTTTACCAGAACGCTTTGGCGGTGGAGGGGCAAAACTCCTTTTCTGAGTATTTCCATGAAGTGATTTATCCCATTATCCTGGTCCAGGCTAGAGATGTGTTTTCTGATGATGTGGATTGTGAGTTTTTTGCCACCTTTTTCGCAGATGCCATATTACTCTCCATTAGGAAATGGCTACTGTCTGGTGCGGAAATATCGCCCGATCGGTTTGTGGAGTTAATGAAAGCAGCCGTTACTCGTGAGACTAGTGAGGCTGGATAGCCATAGCTTGGGCAATTCTCGGCAAGCTATGGCTTTTTATATTCACACCTGGAAGCGTTGTATTCTCCCAAGCCTGGCGAACATTGCCTTGATGGTCAATTACGAAGTATTTTGATCCAGGACCAATATTTTCTGCACGCTCTTTTAGATCCATTCTTAGATCCAGCAAAAATATGGAAGCCCCTCTAGAACTACGGGCTTGAGCCAAAAATTCTTTCAAATTTGCTTCAGAGACGGGGCCAAGGTCCCCTTTCAACTCAAAACAGGCAAAGGAACCTTGGAGGATGCTTAGTTGCTTTTGCAAACTCGGATCGAGGATATAGGAGAGGGAATTGCTATCATAACTAATGCTCGTGCCAAAGAGGCATTTGTTCTCCACGAGGATTTGTGCTGCCCCCCTGCATTTCTTGTAGGTTGCAGAAGTGTAGGGTAAAACTACTGCAATATTTTGTGCCTTGCGGACCGCTTTTGCCAACTCATCGCTAATTAAGTGGGGAGGGCAAGAGATGAAACAGGCATGATCTGAGAAGTTTTGTAAGGTTTGCACTACATCTTCTACTTCCCCAGTTCTTCCCTCTACCCAAAACAGACTGGAGTAAATACCCTGTTCTTCCCCTGCTGTAAGCATCTCTTCTAGGATAGGGAGGGGTAGCATGCCTCCCTGGAAGTCAAAGAATAAACTAGGAGGAAGGGCGTATCCGGTGAGGGCGGCATTTTGTCGAAGGATTTTCGAGCCATGAATCCACCCATTATACCCGAGATTAATGCCCACCCTTTTCAAAATGCGGTGGTCTGTAGTGTTGAGCACATGCCTAGCCATGCTAAAATATGAGCTGCGAGAGTCCACCAATCGGGAGTGCATATTCCAAAAAAAGCCCCTTTGTTCTTGGTCTTGGGCAAAATAGGAACCGAGATCTACAAGGTTACGTAGGCCACGGTAGAGATTATCTTGAATATCACGTAGGCCCTTGGTTATGGCCGTATCAATCATGGTGTAAGTGAGCACACGGGATCTATCCACTGGCTAACCTCCTTTTGTAACCTAAATATATCCCGTTTTCAGCGTAGTAGACATAGACAAAACGAGAAAGTGTCAAAAATTACGACATTGGTCGACCTTTGTCTAAGGAAACCTTCCGTTCTTTCCAGTAAAATGGGGTCAAAGGATAGGATAGGGAGGTCATTTGAAGATGACTAAAAATGGTATAGTTAACAGGGTGCAGGTCGCAGGTCTACGGCGGGTTCTTAATTATCTGGATACTAATCCTCATGAAAACATTCCTAAAATCACTAATTGGATGATTAGACTTGATCCCAAGGAAAAGTATGTTGCTTATCAAGCTAAGGTGGTGCGGGATGCCCTACAAGATGAAGAGAGCAACTGGTACCAATATGTGGAGTCACTTTATTCCGATATTGATAATGGGCAACGGAAACTGCTCTTTGAGAACTTCTTAATTAACGCTTCCTTCTTAGGTCGGAAGCAGCAAGATAAGGTGCGTGCTAAACATCAGTGCAATGTGCCATGGGCAATCCTGTTAGACCCTACGTCCGCTTGTAATCTTAAGTGCATTGGTTGCTGGGCAGCGGAATACGGTAATCGGTTAAATTTAACCTTTGCTGAACTGGATAGTATCGTTACACAGGGGAAAGAAATAGGTGTGTATTTTTATGTCTTCTCTGGAGGAGAACCTTTAGTTCGCAAGCATGATATTATCCGCCTTTGTGAAAAACATCAAGATTGTGCTTTCTTGTCGTTTACTAATGGCACCTTAATCGACGAAGCCTTCGCAGATGAAATGCTCAAGGTAAAGAATTTTGTGCCAGCAATTAGTGTTGAAGGTTTTGCTGAAGAGACAGATGCACGGAGGGGAGAAGGCACCTACGACGCGGTAGTGAAAGCTATGAAAATTCTCCAAGCGCGGAATCTCCTTTTTGGAATTTCTTGTTGTTACACTAGTCAAAACACAGAAATCATTGGCAGTGAAACCTACTTTGATGATATGATAGACAAGGGAGCCAAGTTTGCTTGGTTGTTTACCTACATGCCTGTTGGGGTGGATGCTGTACCGGAGCTACTTGTTAGCCCAGAACAACGGGAGTACATGTATAGACAGATTCGGGGTTTACGTGCCACTAAGCCCATGTTCATTATGGACTTTTGGAATGACGGGGAGTATGTTGAAGGCTGTATAGCAGGTGGAAGACGTTACCTACACATTAACGCCAACGGTGACGTTGAGCCCTGTGCTTTTATCCATTACTCCAATTGCAACATTAAGGATACCTCCTTGTTGGACGCCCTCAAATCACCGCTATTTATGGAATATCACAAGGGACAACCGTTTAATGATAACCATCTTCGTCCTTGTCCACTGTTGGATAACGAGGACAGGTTAGCAGAAATGGTGGATCGAGCCGGTGCCTATAGCACGGATTTACAAAATCCTGAAGATGTCCATGATCTTTGTGGAAAGTGTAGTCAAGCTGCCCGGGGATGGCAACCAGTAGCTGATGATCTTTGGGAGACTAGTCGACAAGGGCAAGTAAAGGAGAACGTTAGCGTATGATCAAAGTTAGTGCCGATAGTACCTGCGATCTTTCGCCGGAGTTAATTAAAGAATTTGATATTGCTATTACCCCTTTAAGTATCGTGGTGGAAGACCAGGTTTTTAAGGACGGGGTGGACATCCACCCCGTTGATGTTTTTCGGTTTGTGGACGACGAAGGGAAATCATGCCAAACAGGAGCAGTTAATGTTTTCGAGTATCAACAGCATTTTCAAGAACTAAGTAAACAGCATAGTGCCATAATTCAGATTTGTTTAGGCTCTGGCTTTTCCTCTTGCTATTCCAACGCCCTTTTAGCTGCTAGGGACTTTCCCAATGTTCATGTGGTGGACTCGAAAAATCTGTCTAGTGGGATGGGACATCTTGTCTATGATGCGGCTTTATTGGCCCAAGCTGGCATTGAACCCGTTGAGATAAAAAAACGTCTCGATGCCCTTGTTCCTAAAGTGGAAGCCAGCTTTATTATTGATCGTTTGGACTATTTGGCTAAAGGTGGCAGATGCTCCGCAATCACAGCTCAAAGTGCAAAACTTTTGCGTCTAAAGCCTTGTATTGAAGTTCGAGACGGTGCTATGATTGTGGGGCGGAAATATCGAGGCAGTTTTGAGAAGGCCCTCCGCACTTATGTGCAGGAACGCCTAGAGGGTCGCGATGATCTTGATTATAGCAGGGTGTTCATTACCCACCCCGCCTGTAAGTCGGAAGTGGTGGCTATGGTTAGGGCAAGTATTGAAGAATACGGTCATTTTGAGGAAATTATTGAAACCCGAGCCGGATGCACTATCTCAAATCATTGTGGTCCCAATACCTTAGGAATCTTATTCAAACGCCTTTAGTTCGAGGGGATTTATGTGGAATATTTGCAATTAGGTCAAACAGATTTGTTCGTGTCAAAACTCTGCTTTGGAGCCCTAACTATAGGTCCATTGCAAAGGGGATTGAACGAAGCGGAGGGGGGCGCCATCATCCGTCGAGCCCTCGAGTTAGGAGTCAACTTTATAGATACAGCCGAACTGTACGGTACTTACGGACACATTCGTGTTGCATTGCAGGATCTTGACCCAACGTACCCTGTAGTGGTGGCTACTAAGTCATACGCATTCACCCGGGATGGGATGTTGTTCAGTCTGGAAAAAGCACAAAGGGAACTAGATCTAGATGTAATTCCTATTTTTTTATTACACGAGCAAGAATCTAGTCACACTTTGAGAGGGCATTGGCCTGCCTTAGAAGTACTGTGGGAAGCAAAGAAAGCGGGCCTGGTTCAAGCTGTAGGAATATCCACACACCATGTGGAGGGAGTGGCGGCCGCTGCGGAAGTTCCCGAAATCGATGTGATTTCGCCTTTGATTAACATTACCGGAATTGGCATTCAAGGTGGAACTAGGGAAGATATGTTGACCGCGATTCAAGGCGCTGTTAGCAAGGGTAAAGGGATTTACGCTATGAAACCTCTTGGCGGTGGTCATTTGTTGGCTCGGTGGTCTACTGCCCTCGACTACTTGCTCTCCAAACCAGAAATCCACTCAGTTGCAGTGGGGATGAAAAGTATTGAAGAGGTCGAACATAATGTAGCTTACTTTCAAGGTCGACGGGATTTACCCAAACCTACAAGTACTACCCGGCGCCTCCATATTGACGATTGGTGTATTGGTTGCGCGGCGTGTGTTAATGCCTGTCCTAACGGAGCACTGGAAATTAGAGGTGGTCAGGCAGTGGTGGCTCATCCAGAACAGTGCGTTTTTTGTGGTTACTGTGGAGCCAATTGTCCAGAGTTTGCCATCAAGGTAATTTAAGGGAGCCGAGAGATGAGAATACTAGGTTTGGATGTAGGCGAAAAGACTATTGGAGTTGCTGTAAGCGATCCTATGGGGTGGACAGCCCAGGGCGTCACTGTGATCAGACGAACTTCGCTAGTTAAAGATTTTCAACTTCTGCAAGAAATCGTTAAGGAATACAAGGTTGAAAAGTTCGTAGTTGGCTTGCCAAGGCGCACCGATGGGACTTATGGTCCTGAAACCGATAAAATTTATTATTTTGGAGGAGAATTGGAAAGGGAATTGGGACTCCCGGTAGAATACTGTGATGAGCGGTTTTCCACTGTAGCCGCAGAACGGATTTTATTAGAGGGAGATGTAAGTCGAGCTAAACGGCGCCAAGTCATCGACAAGGTGGCCGCCACTGTGATTTTGCAGGCATATTTAGATCGCAAGGCGTAAAAGCTAGAGTGCAAAGGGAGGAATAACCATGACTGACAGACACGATCATAATCATGATCACGACCACGATTTAGAGCTAGATATTATTGTTTTGGTAGATGAGGACGACACAGAACACACCTTTACTGTGTTGGAGTATGTAGAAATTGAGGAACAGGTTTACGCAGTCCTGCTACCTGAAGAGAACCCTGAGGAAGGTGCCTTCATCTTTAGAGTAGAAGTTGATGAAAATGGCGAAGAAATCCTCATGGATATCGAAGATGATGAAGAATTTGAGAGAGTGGTAGAAGTACTAGAATCTGACGAACTCGATTAGAGGATGTTCTTTTTTGGGGGTGGATAACTCTATGCCCGAAAACCTTCAGATAGCATCGAAACGGACCTTGTTTGGTGTGGTCCGTTTTCTGTTACTGCTGGCACTTTTTGGCACAGTTAGCCTGGGAGCGCTCATGATGTTTAGTATTCGCCCGGCAAACAATGATCCAGCGGCCTTGAGCAAGATTATCCATGTTCAGCATGGGATGTCTGCTGGACATATTGCCGATCTTTTGAGTGATGAGGGAATTATTTCTGATCCAATTCTCTTTCGATTTGTGGTCCGAGTATTGCGAGCGGAGCAGAGTCTCCAAGCGGGTTATTATCTTCTGAACCCTACTATGGGTCCACTGGAGATCATCGATCACCTGCGCTATGGCGAAGTGACCACTGAACGTGTTGTGATTCCAGAGGGTCTAGAAATTAAGCAGATCGCCACGATTTTAGCGGAACGAGGATTGGTAGATCGGGAGCGCTTTATTGAGTTGGCCCATGATGCCTCTTTAGTATTTGGAGACAATTGGCCCATGGATTTGCCAATAGCGTCTTTAGAGGGTTATCTGTTTCCGGATACCTATCGCTTTAGTCTAGGGCAAAGTGAAGAGGACATCATTGGGCAGATGGTTCACCGCTTCCTGCAAGTTCTGTCAGGGGAGGTGGCCACGTTGTTGGAAGAAAGTGAATTTACGCTTCACGAGGTAGTCACCTTGGCCTCGATTGTGGAACGGGAGATTATGGTGGACCACGAACGTCCTATTGTGGCTTCGGTTTATCTAAATCGTTTGGCCATCGATATGCCTTTGCAGGCAGATCCCACGGTGCGCTATGTGATGACAGAGGACCGTTCGAGGGTTTTGTACCGAGATTTGGAGATTGAATCCCCTTATAATACCTATCGAAATCGGGGATTACCACCTGGACCTATAGCCAGTCCTGGTTTGGCTTCGATTTTAGCTGTTTTCAATCCAGCAGAGACGGACTATTTCTTTTTTGTGAGTAAGCGGGATGGCACTCACCAGTTTAGTAAGACTTATAACGATCACCTAAGGGCAAGACGGATGTTAGGTTATTAGGAGGAAATTCGAGTGAAGATCCCTGAGATTTTGGCCCCGGCAGGTAATATGGAAAAGGGCCTTGTGGCCATGGAATATGGGGCGGACGCGCTGTATCTGGCCGGCAAAGAATTTGGTATGCGAGCATCAGCAGGCAATTTTTCCGTAGAGGAAATGCGAGAAATCCTGGAGGTTGCCCATGCTCGCGGAGTAAAGATTTATGTAACTGTGAACGTCTTTCCCCATAATGATGAAATTGATTTACTGCCAGCTTATCTAGCTCAACTAGAGGAAGTACAGGTGGATGGTATTATTTTAGCAGATATTGGGGTGTACAGGCTCGCTCGCCAATACGCTCCCAGTATTCCCTTGCACCTGAGTACACAAGCCAATACGGTAAACTACCAAGCTGCCCAGTTTTGGGAAGAGTTAGGTTTCTCTCGCCTTGTTATGGCCAGGGAATTGAGCCGGGAGGATATTGCTCGAGTTAGGCAGGAGACCAAAGCGGAGATTGAGGTGTTTGTTCACGGGGCTATGTGTATGGCATACTCGGGACGCTGCCTCTTAAGTAATGTGCTCACTGGTCGTGATGCTAATCGGGGACAATGTGCCCAAAGTTGTCGCTGGCGTTATGCCATAGTAGAAGAAAAACGACCAGGTGAATACATGCCCATTGAAGAAGACGAGGGTGGTACCCACATTTTCAACTCTAAGGATCTCAGGTTAATCGAATTTATTCCTGATTTGGTGAAGATTGGAGTCGACAGCTTGAAAATTGAGGGTCGGATGAAGAGTTCCTACTATGTGGCGACTGTTGTCCGAGCGTATCGCCAAGCTCTTGACCTCTACGCTTCGGATCCAGATAACTACGTTTTACCCCAGGGACTTTTGGATGAGTTAGATAAGGTCAGTCATCGTCCTTATTATCCAGGCTTTTTTGTCCCTTCTGGTGCTGGGATCCACCGACCAAGTGGCACTTATTCAAGGGATTATGATGTGGTTGGTTTGGTAGAAAGTTACGACCATAGCACAGGGGAAGCAGTTGTGGGGGTTAGAAACCGATTAGCCTTAGGGGAAGTGGTAGAAGTGATGCAACCCCGTGCTGGCAACTTTAACCTAACCATTGCTCAAATGGTTAATGTGGCAACAGACGAGGCTTTGCCAGAAGCCCATGCAAATTATACGGTGCGGATTCCTATGGATGAGGTCAAACCTTATTCCATGTTGCGCATCAAACGAGATTAAGGACGGAAAACCGAGACTAGTTCTCGGTTTTTTTGAAGGAGAGTAGTCAACATGAGTACTTGGCAAGTGGGACAAGAATTTACTGCGGAGATTACCGGACTAACTCACGAGGGTGCAGGTGTAGGGCGTGTGGATGATCGGGTGATCTTTGTTCCAGAGGCTCTACCCGGTGACCTAATCCGCCTGAAGTTGGTTCATATTAAGGAGCGTTTGGCCTATGGTGAGTTAGTTGAGATTTTGCAGGCATCTCCAGATAGGGTCAAGCCTTGGTGCACTCATGCAGCAAACTGTGGTGGCTGTCAATTGCAGCACTTAAATTACGATGCTCAGTTGCGCTGGAAGCAGCAACAGGTACAGGACGCGCTAGAACGAATTGGCAAGCTCAGCGCGGAGGTGTTGCCAACTTTAGGTATGGAAGACCCTTTGCAATACCGCAATAAAGCCCAGTTTCCACTAGGTTTAGCAAATGGAGAGGTGGTCATGGGTTTTTTCAAGAAGGGGACACATGAGATTGTGGATCTAGGCGAATGCCAGATTCAACATCCTTTGCTGACAAAGCTTGCCTTAGCCTTGAAGGATGCTGTTCGTAAGCTGGGTATTGAGCCCTATGACGAAGAGCAACATCTCGGTGTGCTCCGGCATGGGGTGATTCGGGTTAGTTTCGCTCAAGAGAAGTTGATGCTGATTTTAGTGACTCGTACCTCTGATCTACCTAAGCAGGATGAACTAATTGCCGAACTAAGCAAGATGGTTCCTGAATTGGTCAGTGTGGCCCATAATGTGAACCCTAGTGTGACGAATGTGATTTTGGGCAGGGAGACCAAGGTAATTTGGGGCGAGCCTAACTTAATAGACTCTATTGGTCAGGTTAACTACGCGATTTCCCCAGGTTCCTTTTTTCAAGTGAATCCTGTGCAGACTAAGGTGTTGTACGATTTAGTTAGGGAGAGGCTAGATTTAACCGGTGATGAGACTGTTTTAGATCTGTATTGTGGGGCTGGGACCATAGGACTTTACGTAGCTTCTGAAGCAAAACGGATTATTGGAGTGGAGACTTTTGCACCGGCCATCGCAGATGCGAAATACAACGCTCAATTGAATGGAATCATCAATGCAAAGTTTTTGGTTGGTAAGGCTGAAAAGGAGCTTCCTAAATTGGCGAAGGAACAAACCATTGATAGAGTCATCCTTGATCCGCCCCGCAAGGGCTGTGAACGCTCCCTTTTGGAGATATTGGTTAGCTCCCAAGTTCCTAAGATTGTTTATGTTTCTTGCAATCCTTCAACTTTTGCTAGGGATCTTAGTTACTTAAGTCAACATGGCTATGATGTGGGGTCTGTCCAACCGGTGGATATGTTCCCCTGGACGAGGCATGTTGAGTGTGTGGTGTTGATGTCGAGGGTGGGGGATTAGAGTGGGCTTATGATGGGTTGATTACGTTTGAAGAAGCCATGGTGATCTTGGTGTCTAGAGCCTTACCACCCTATAGTGGTTGAAGGCAAAAATTTAAAAGGGAACTTCCATCAATTGGAGAGTTCCCTTTACTTATATCAAAAACAACAATTTAATGCTTGATGCGCCTTTGCATATATTGTGTGTTTTGGGGTCTCTTGGTAGAGTCGTAGGTCATTACTCTTCTTCGATGTATTCTAGGATATCCCCAGGTTGGCACTGCAGGACCCGGCAGATATCATTTAAGGTAGAAAAACGGATTGCTTTAGCTTTATTAGTTTTGAGGATGGAAAGGTTAGCCAAGGTAATGCCAACCTCATTAGAGAGCTCCGTCAAACTGAGCCCGCGCTCTAGAAGGACTTGATCAAGTTTGACGCGAATCGCCATATTTTCACCCCACTTTAAATCGTTAAGTCTTGGTCCTCACGCATGGCCACTGCTCCTTGAAACACTTCGGTCATAATCAATATTACCCCCGCGAGAATAAGCATGTTCACATCAGGCTTTAACACTGCTGAAAAATGAACGCCAGGGATCGATACATGGCGCACAAGATGCCACGCGGTGACAAAGTGGGCTGTACTACTCCAGACGGCCCACAACAAAACCGAAATTCCAATCCAGCGCAGATGAACAAAGTTGCTCTTTTGAAAGGGATGTTCATCGTTGGCCAATGACTGCATTAAGCGACGGAGATGATACACCAAGACAAGTAGGAGGAGTATGGATGGAATGGCTACCCCTAGCGTCAGAGCAGTAGAACCCAGAGAAGGGGTCTTTAAATACTCTCCGGCAATAGAAATTCGTAGACCAACTGTCTCGATCTGAACGGCCATTTGGTTTGCACCGGACTCAGCCATCAGGCTATGGATACCAAACCCTACCATTCCAATTAGTGAGATCCACATGAACACCCAAACTGCAGTCAATATAGCAGCTAACACTGACGACAAAGATCTTTTACCTACATAACGCATGACCTTACCTCCGTTTCAATATGCTAAAAACTTCCGCAGTATTAGTGTATCACCTGTGTTTATCGTTTGTCAATAACGATTTACCGACAAACAATAAAAATATATTGAAAAGCTAACCCAGGCAAACCCATGGTAGACATGATTGGCCTGGGCATAGTTATTTAAAAAACGAAAAATTTCTAGACATGGTATAATGGTAAGAGTCAAGTTCAATAGCAAGTCATTATGTGTGGCTTTGAAGGGATGGTGGTATATTAATGCATGAACTCAATTATGATTCTAGTAAACAGTTGTACAAACGATTGGCAGTGCGGTCGATTCTCGCCATCGTTTTAATGGTGTTTATTTTATATGGGATCCCTTGGATA
>DGYW01000032.1:74794-76332 GCA_002396805.1 Firmicutes bacterium UBA4996
AGGAAAACCACCACATTGATTTTAAACCTTCTGGTATTGTTTTTGGTATTACTGACCATTTATTTCTTGACTTATAGCGTTGTGAAGGAAGTCATCTCTTTAGCCAATGGTATTTTGCAGAATTGGTCGAGTATTGTTACTACCTATGATGAATTTCTTGAAAAACTCACATGGAATGTGAGCGTTTTACCGCAACAAGTAATAGATGCTCTAGAAGAGGCTAAAGATAATGTTCTCATCTTCATCCAGGATCTTAGTAAGAACATAATCAGTCTTACTACGTCAAGAATAACCAGTACGGGCACTTTTGTGGTTAACCTCATCACATTTTTCCTGGCTTTGTTTTTTCTTAGTTTTGATTATTACAGCATTGGTGACATGCTCAAGCAGCGTATTGACAAGCGTACTGTCGAAACTTTTGTTCTTTTAAAAGATTCGGTCGTAAATGCTCTGGGTAGCTATTTTAAGGCACAACTTATTCTTGCGGTGTTGGCGTTTCTTTTTATGTTTGTTGGTCTAACTATTTATGGACAACCCTATGCCTTAATTATAGCCTTGTTCTTGGGATTTATAGACATTGTCCCAGTTATCGGTACAATTGCCATACTTCTGCCTTGGGGTGTGGTTGAATTTGTTGTTGGTGATCCCAAGAAAGGAATATTTTTGGCCATCCTTGGCGTAGGCTTTTTCTTAGTTAGAAAAGTTGTGGAGCCTAAGGTCATGGGTAGTCAAACGGGGTTGCGCCCGTTGCTAGCACTCCTCAGTTCTTATGTTGGATTACAATTCTCAGGTGTGTGGGGAGCCTTGTTAGGACCAGTTACGTTAATGTTTATGATCAGTATCGCAAAATCGGGCATCTTTAATAATACTATTTCTGACCTCAAAGCGGTTTATGATCAGGTATCAGATCTGCTCCGAAGTAGGAATTAAGGAGAATCTGGATCGATTTTGCCTACCGCCAGGAATTAGTGCTCTGGCGGTTTTTTGGCCTCTATCTTCTAACGGCAAGATGGTACTTCTTAGATCATCTCGATGGATGATGATTCTCCTAATTCTACCGAATCCTCTTTAAGCCCATGCAACACTTTTAAGATAAAAGAGCTGGCAATCAAAAGCATGATCACATCCGCTATAGGCTGAGAATACACCATCCCGTTCCAACCAAAAAGATGATTGAGCAGGAATAATAGGGGAATATATAGCAGACCCTGCCTAGAGATGGTTAGAATAAAGGCCTTCATAGGTTGACCCATAGCCTGGAATGTTGTTGAACAAAGGGTAGTGCCACCCATGAAAGGGAGGGACAAAATTAGGGCACGTAGTATGATGGTTCCGCTAGTTCGAACCTCCTCAAGTGGTGTGAAAGCGCCCACTAAAAGTGGTGCGAAGATTCCCATGGCAAGCATAAGAACTAAACCGACAAGACTTGTGAGCATAATCCCGGTTTTGATAAACTCCTTCATTCGCATGTAGTTGCCTGAACCATAGTTGTAGCCCATGAGAGGCTGACAGCCAGCACTGAACCCCATAAAGATGAA
>DGYW01000051.1 GCA_002396805.1 Firmicutes bacterium UBA4996
AAATCTCTTTGCCAGTTCAACTTCTCTTGCACCTTGGGGAATGAACATCTGTTCAAAGAAGGTATAGGAGTAGGCATCGGCGTCGGCGCTCAGTTTCGGCAAAGCGGTGAAGCCCCACTCAAAGCCTTTTGCTCTTGGAGCTTCTTCCATTTCACCTGGGAGCCAGGTTCCGTTAGGAACAAACAAGGCTTCATTATCCAAGATAAGCTGTTGGTTTTTAGTGAAACCCGCTACATTGGCTTGTGCCACCGTATTGGGGTGGACATATTTCGCCAATTCGCCTACAATTTCAAACACTTGTACCATTTCAGGACTACTCCAGGCTTCGACGTCGTAGTTCATGGCCCGATTGAAAAGAGCGGGGCCCCCGACTGCTGTGAGTAGTGCATAGAAAAAGGCGTCAAAATAGCCTGTGGTCGGATAGGTAAAGAGGGCAATGCCGTCTGCTTGAGCAATTTTACCGAGTTCGAAGAACTCATCCCAAGTCTCCGGTAAGGTATATTTGCCTTCGCCGAAGAGATTCGCATTGTAAAATAGGCCGCAAGGAGAGTAAAATAATGGTGCTAAATAGGTTTTCCCATCTCCGTAAGGGTTGGTAATGAGGGTATCTGTAAATCCAGGAACAATTTTATCCCTGACAGCTACGCCTTCCCCGGGAACTTCCATGTCCAGAAAATCAGTGATATCTAAGACTGCTCTTTCTTTAATAAGAGTATCGGGGAGATTACCTGCAGAACCTACTGAGAGATAAATTAGATCTGGGTAGTTTCGAGCAATAATCTGGGGCCGCAAAACTTCTGCGATATTTTGGGCCAATGTCATTTCAATCTTAACACCGGGATTGGCAGCTACAAATCTTGCCACTAGTTCTTCCCAGTGTTCTCTACCCCAACCGCCATCTAAGCCAGCAATCTTTAGTACTTGCGCCTGTGCTACGGCACTAAAGGCACCGAAAACTAGCAAACCCAACAAGACAACCGTTAAACTTTTTCTCACCTTGTCTCCTCCTTTTAATTTGGGAAAAATTGACACTTTGAGACAGTAACCTCATCTCGTTAAAATCCACCATCTAGATTTTACAGCATTACTATTAAAGTTCGATTCCTTTAAATTAAGCATATCACTTCTTAACATCGGGTTCTGTCGTTATATTGTTATTCTTTTTAGCTAAGTTGCTTTCACCAATAAAAACCAAGATAGATAAATTGTCGAATCCAGATCTCCGTCTTGCGGGTGGATTTAAAGAGAAATAAACCCCGTCAGTATTCTGCGGGGTACTAAAACGTTCGCGACTAGATGATCAACTGTTCAGAATCTGCATGAATTCCTCTCCGGTAAGCGTCTCTTTTGTCACCAACAGCTGGGCTAACTCATGCAATTTGTCCAAGTTGTCCTTAAGGATATTAATAGCTGTTTCATGCCCACGGTTGATTAATTCGATTACTGCTTTATCGATTTCAGCTGCAGTTTCACTAGAACAGGTGAGGGATGACTTTTCCCCAAGATAGGGGTTGGCTACTGTTTCTAGGGCAACCATACCGAATTTTTCACTCATTCCATAGCGAGTGACCATTGCCCTAGCTAAGTTAGTAGCTTGCTCGATGTCGTTGGCGGCACCGGTGGTCACTGAATTAAATATTAGCTCTTCAGCAGCGCGGCCCGCTGTGATAGTGGCAATCCTGGCCATGACCTCCTCTTTACTCATCAGGTAGCGTTCGTCTTCTTCCACCTGCATCGTATATCCCAGCGCCCCCGATGTGCGGGGAATGATCGTAATTTTGTGTACCGGAGCCGAATTATTCTGTTTGGCAGCAACTAAGGCGTGACCGATTTCGTGGTAAGCAACTATTTCCTTTTCTTTAGGAGAAATAGTTGCATTTTTTCGCGCATAACCGGCGACGATTACCTCAACGCTTTCTTCTAGATCACTTTGCTGAATTTGGCTTCTGCCCATTCGAACAGCTCGGAGGGCCGCTTCGTTGATAATATTTGCTAAGTCTGCACCAGAGGCCCCCGCAGTGGAGCGGGCAATGGTCTCAAAGTCTACGTTGTTGTCCATGGTTACTTTGGCGGCATGCACTTTCAGAATGGCAATCCTGCCAGCGAGATCAGGCAATTCCACCGGGATCCGGCGATCAAAACGTCCAGGGCGGAGCAAAGCAGGATCTAGGGAATCGGGCCTATTTGTGGCAGCCAGTAGTACAACGCCTTTCCGTCCATCAAAGCCATCCATTTCCGTAAGCAGTTGATTGAGGGTCTGCTCTCTCTCGTCGTTGCCAGAAAACCCTGCGCTATCCCGTTTCTTTCCGATTGTGTCAATTTCGTCAATAAAGACAATACAGGGGGCTTTTTCGGTGGCTTGTTCAAACAGGTCCCGCACCTTGGCTGCCCCCATACCTACGAACATCTCCACAAATTCCGATCCTGAGATCGAGAAGAATGGAACTTTGGCTTCTCCTGCCACAGCTTGAGCTAAAAGTGTTTTCCCGGTTCCGGGTGGCCCTACTAAGAGGGCACCTTTAGGTAAAATGGCGCCGATTTCTGTATATCGGGAGGGGTTGTGCAGAAAATCAACAATTTCCGTAAGGGCCTCCTTTGCCTCGTCTTGTCCTGCTACATCCGCAAAGGTTTTACCTGTCTGAGCCTCCACATAAATACGGGCGTTGCTTTTGCCAAAAGACATGACATTGCCCATTCTATTCTGCAATTGTCGGGAAAAAATGCGGCCTATGCCAACTATAATCAAAATCGGCATGATTAAGCTAAATAGGTAGGTTAAAAATGGTGAGACTTGGGTGGGTTTGATGCGAGAGAACTGAATGGTCCCTTTGCTTCCTCGCAGCCTTTCAACAAGGCCCGGATCGGGCATCGCTACAGTTACATAGGTCTCGGTTTGCCCGCTTTGACTTTCAGTCACATAGGTAATTTGCTGTCCATCACTACTTAATTCCACTTGCCTAACTTTGTTTTCGTCTAGTGCCTGTAGAAAAACACTATAATCCACTTCGTTAATTTGCTGGTGCTTAAACATTGGCATGATCAGGGCATTGAATAAGAGAATAATGAGTAAGGACGCGAAATAGTAAAAGAAAAGGGGCTTTCTTGGGCGCTTCTTAGGTTCGGTCATGGTTTACCTCCTCTATTTGATTCCATTATTAGTATAGCAGAGGTTGGCCAGATAATGGAAAGAGTTATCCTTTGCTAACATAGAGCTTCCCTTTAGTATCTAAAATGGCTGCCATAACAGTTTGAATATCGTCAAAGCCTTGGGCTTCTAGCTCCGCTAAGAGCCAGGCCTGAGTAAGATTATTCTTTTGCAGATTGTCCTCCAGGATGTTACCATCTTCAACTAATACAGTAGCCATCCCTTCGTATTCTGTCTCTAACTCTAAATCGGCTGGAGTTATGGGTCTGGCCTGTGATTTTACAATGACACTGAGTTGTCCGTTAGATTCTAGGATGGCGAATTCGACGTCAGAGATGTTGGTTACGTTTTTCAGTCTTAGTTGCGTTAGGAGATCATCCAGATTGAATCTTGCTTTGCCCATCATTTTCTTCAAGATTTGCCCATTTTGAACCAGAATAATTGGTTCATCTTGAACGATACGCCGCACTTTGGAATGTTTTAGTGATATGTAGGAGAACCCGATGTTTAGTAAACCTAGTAGAGTAATGTTAATTAGAGCGCCTTTGAGGGCAACTTTGGGGAAAAAGAGGGGACCAGACAAGAGACCTCCCATGGTAATGGAAGAAATGAAATCAAAGAGGGTCATTCTGGCAAGCTCTCTTTGACCCATCAGCTTCGTCACGATTAGTAGCCAGAAAAACATGACTAAACCCCGGAGCAGCCATTGGGATGCTGTTAACGTCTCTTGTGCTTGCCAAAAGTACATTTCTTTCACATCCTAACCAGTTCATTTTGGTTAGTATGCCTAACTACGGCTACAATATGGCAAGGAACAACGAAACCCTGGTGGGTTTTTATGCATCGTCGAAATTCATATCGTTCTTGATACTTATTATCTCTTTTGGCACATATAGTGCGTTTATTTACGATTTGGGTAGAATGGCGGAAGTCCTATCAGCCTGCGAGCTTG
>DGYW01000017.1:0-2709 GCA_002396805.1 Firmicutes bacterium UBA4996
CCTTTTTGATACTCGGTATCTATGCCGTAATGGACGTCACTGAGCAAACCAATGCGTATAACCATCTTTCTGCAGTCCCCCAACGGGCGAGGGGCTAGGTGGAAACACCTAGCCCTCCTCAATCCGCTTTACTTAAAAAACCCTTTTGTAACATCATTCAATGCACTCACTGCTTCTTCTACTGAACGCTCACCCGACCACATCATGTCAAATTCACGGGTCATAGCATCGTAGAACTGGTCACTCTGCGGGAACAACGGGAAAGGCCGCGCTCCATCCATCACATCAAGGAAATACCTTTTATGTGAAGGTTTGCCTTCTCTACCTGCGAATACTGGCCCATAAGCAACTTCAGGAATCCCCGGGATGCCCATGGCTGTCTCGCCCACAATTCTTTGACCTTCGTCACCGGCCAAGAAAGTTAAGAAACGGAAAGCCTCCCGCGAGTGCTTCGCACCCTTTGGTATGGTCCAATAGTTTACCCACAAACGAGTTGCCGGTTCGCTACTAGCATCCCATACAGGTAGCGGAACGATATCCCAATCCAAGTCTTCATTCTTGGAAAAGTTGTTCGCCCAGCCGACAGTGGTAACATACATAGCTGTTCGACCGCTATTGAACGCACCGGATGCCCTAGAAAACGATTTAGTGAGAGCCGGAGCTGGGGCCACACCTTCCTTTACCATCCCTTGTAAAAAACTTAGAACCTCAACTGCCTCCGGGAGATGCAAGCCACTTCCGGTGGCTTCAGGGTTGATTACACTAGCATTGTTGGTGTACAACCAGTCAATGAAACCATCTGAGAACGTATCGAATGCGTAGCCATATACTGTAGTTTGATTACCATCTTTTTGCACTAAAGCACGCGCAATGTTTAAAAAATCTTCGCGAGTCCATCCAGTTTGTGGGTACGGAACACCCGCTTGATCAAAAAGTTGCTTGTTATAAGCTATAACACTTGTGGTGGCATCTCGAGGCATTGCATAGATTCCGCCGTTATAGGTAATAGCATCCTTCACTGCAGGGAAAAACATATTGAGGTCAAAGCCTGATTGCTCAATGTAAGGAGTTAGATCTTGTAGGGCGGCCCTGGGTACCCATGAACCAAGTTTATCCATGCCTAGCATAGCTACGTCCGGTGGCGTACCGCCAGCAATCATAGTTAATACTTTTGTATAATACTCAGACGATGGGATCTGCACATACTCAATCTTAATGTCAGGATTCGCTGCTTCAAAAGCTAGCTTAAACTCATCCAAGGAACTTCCACCCTCAAAGCTCCACCAAGACGCAACTTGAAGAGTAGTTGCTGCCAATACTGGTACTGACGCCAAGCAAATAAGCAAACCAACAACCAAAGTCAGGCGATTAATCTTGGTAAACATCTTCCAATATCCTCCTTTTTATAAATCATAATCCATCAGCGAAAAACAACCAGTCGTATAGCACCTCCTTTCTTAACGGCCTCCAAGACCTGATAATGCAATGCCTTGAGTAAAGAAACGTTGTCCCAATGCAAAAACTACCAGAGTGGGCACTAAAGCAATCAAGGTTCCTGCCAGCATTAATTCCCACTGGACATCATACATGCCCCTGAAGAAGGACAACCCCACTTGAATGGGCATTTTTGCTATGTCATTAATCACAATCAAGGGCCATAAAAAAGCATTCCACTGCGACCGAAATGTAAAAATGGCTAAGGATGCCAAAGCTGGCTTGGACAAAGGAAGAATAATGCGACCATAGAGCCCAAATCGGGAGCAGCCATCGATGCGAGCAGCCTCCTCCAGCTCATAGGGAATCGTGAGAAAAAATTGTCTAAGCAGGAACGTCCCGAAAGCAGAAAAAGCCGCTGGGAGAATCATAGCCGAATAGGTGTTTAGCCAACCTAGATAACGCATCAAGATGAAATTTGGAATGACAACTACTTGCCCCGGAATCATGAGTGTGCCTAAGTAGAGTAGGAACAATTGATCCCTTCCGGGAAATTCCATTCGGGCAAAGGCATATGCCGACAACGAGCAAGTCGCCAACTGTAAAGAAACTACGGACAAACTGACAAGGGCACTATTGATTAAGAATTTCCCGAACGGCACCCTATTCCACGCAGTGGCAAAATTTTTCCATGTAGCAGGTTTAGGAATCCACTGTGGTGGATAAATAAAAACTTTTCCGGAAGGTTTCAAAGCAGTAGACAAGGTCCACAAGAAAGGTAAAATCATTCCCACACAAATCATGATTAAAACTACGTAAGCAACCAAGTGACCGAGGCGTTTCTTACTCATAATGCACCCACCTTCCCTGATATCTAAACTGGAGATACGTCACTCCAAAGACAATCAGGAAGAGCACCCAGGCCACGGCAGAGGCATACCCCATATTGAACCACTGAAAGGCGTTACTATAAATGTAATAAACAATGGTTTGAGTGGAGCCAGATGGACCCCCATTGGTCATGATAAAAGGCTGTTCAAAGATGTTGAAGACTCCGATCATCTTCATTACCACCACAAAAAACATGGTGGGCGACAATAATGGTAAGGTTATCTTCCAGAATTTCTGCCACTTCGAAGCCCCATCGAGTACCGCTGCCTCGTACAACTGCTGAGGGATTCCTTGAAGGCCTGCCAAAAAAATGACCATGTAGTAGCCTGCATATTGCCAAATATGCATAAGAATCAAGGCGGGCTTGGCCCAGGTTACTGAGCC
>DGYW01000017.1:2889-5268 GCA_002396805.1 Firmicutes bacterium UBA4996
AACCAGTTAGGAGGATTAGAAAAACCCGCTAGACGCAACAGATGATTAACAACTCCGAATTGTGGATCTAGTAGCCAAATCCAGACAATACCTACAGCAATTGTGGAACTAACGGAAGGCAAGTATAGAATCGTCCGAAAAAGAGTCATTCCTTTTAGGGTCCTATTGCACAACAACGCTAGGGCAAGTGAAACTGCCGTACCCAAAGGCACTACTCCTGCGACGAAGTACAGGGTGTTTTTGAGCACCCTTCGAAAATTCGGATCATTACGGATTAACTCGCCAAAATTATCCAATCCAATAAATACTGGTGAACTAAACAAATCCCAACGATGCAGACTTATCCATAGAGAAAACCCGACAGCGAAAACTGTGAACAGTAAGAAACCTATCAAATTAGGAAAAAGAAAGGCCCACGCATCTATGGCATCCTTCCGTTTTGACACTTTCATCACCCCTTCATGGTTTGAACCAAGAGAACGCACCAAAAGTACCCAACGGCACATCGACAACCAGATCTCCATCTTTTTCTTGGGGAGTCGCCTGGACCCAGCTGTTGTTTCTGGAATCAAATACCTTCCAGATAATTGTTTTATTCCAACAATGTGACAAGCGAATACTGCCTCTCTGATTCTTACTATTTACCAAGAGAACAAGGCCCCCATCACGCTCTGGTAACTCCCAAATGGTACCTAGAACACCAGGTGGCAACGTCAAACCCAAATCATCCTTAAAGACAGCATCTCTAAGCTGAACCGCTATTGCCCGTCGCACACTTAGAGCTTCATGAAGTTTAGTCAACATCCGTTCCCGTCTTTCCGAGTCTGAAATTCTGTTTCTAAAAGCATTTCCTTCGAACCAAAACACACTTCCTAAAACGAAAGCCCTAGTCAAGTCTTGATAGAAAACCATCTCTTGCTGGTCAGGGTCATCCATGCGGCGAGGATTAACCATGTTAATCAAGGTGTGCTCGGGAAAAGTGTACTTGTATAGGTTGAAGCATTCATCGTAGAACTCACCGTTCCACGCCAAGCTTCCCCAAACCCGACTACTATACACATCTCCACAATTTTCTATCATTAAGAAACTGTCAGAACGAATCTCCTTTAGGCTCGCGTAAGTCTCTTCAAGTAGGTCTATGTAGCCTTGGTTAAAACCGGTAGTGCCTAGATGTTGGTGATCATGATCACTGTAGCAAGGATAGGGCGTTGCGGAGCCCAACTGATCGTAATAAATACCTCTTGCGCCATATGCTTGACACATCCAGATAGCAAACTCAAGAAGATGCTTTCTCCATGCGGGATGGGAAGGACAAAGCACAAATGTCTCCGCAGGCCCATACCTTTCCTCGATAGGGTGTTGCTCCAAGGTCCTCAACATCCATTTTTCACCTATTGTGCCTGCGTACTCGGAATGCTTATCCATGATACGACTGTTAATATAAAAAGTGACAAACCCTCCACTGTCATTCACGGAGTTGACCCCACGTTGCAAAACCAATGGAGTCCCCAATTCCAGGTCCGGATTATAATTTGGATAGTGACTATCAAACCCCATATGATTCCAGCCTGCGACGAAGAAATGCCTACTTTGGAACTCCTCGCGATCCTGCTTAGCGATGGCCGGTATGTCTTCGAAACGATAACCAATTCCTTCAAACCTTCGGAAATTATAATGGGGTGATAAAAGCACTTCCTCACCAAGATCGTCTGGGTGTTTGGCTTGTTTCAACACAGTGTCAAACCATTGCCGATACCTATGAGCCGATGGATGCCAATCCCCCCTGTGAAAAGCCCAGACTATCTCTGGAGAGTCGTAGCATCCGCCAGATGGAATATCAACGTATTTGCGAATGCTTAGACTAACCCAAGGATCATCTGGTCCACCAGTCTCTATTCTCAAACCGGTTACCGGGAAACTTGGATCGTGGGAACCGACATACATTCCCCCAGATTCGTCGGAAATGTCCATCCACGTCATGGATGCCAAGCCACAATAGTTGATTTCCCGGGCAAAACCGAAGTCCGTTGCAATACTCTCAGCACGCCAAAACCTTTGATATTTATCGCTGGCTAAGGCGTGAGGAACATTCTCAATACGTTCACCGGCGTGATGAGGGTACATCAACGCCCCCGTTGGCGACAAATAGACAGGCATTGTTCTAGGGTACAAGACCTCACAAATGGGATGAGGGCAATCATTTCTAATATGGACTCGCCAATCTATGCTTCCATCCTCAGCTACTTCCATGGTATAGCGACCTGATATGGACCACGTTTCGGAACCATGAGAATCTACACAGGTATCAAAATTCACCGCTAGCGATAGTCCAGCCGTACGTACATTGTCTGCTGGGATATGCGGTTGAACGACCACTCT
>DGYW01000017.1:5495-6386 GCA_002396805.1 Firmicutes bacterium UBA4996
CCTATAGCCCATATTGATTGACCTTTTAATAGGAGTTCCTTAATCGATCCATTAGAATAAAAGTCTAATCGCAGGTCTTTTCCAGAAAACCAGACCATCTTTGCTCCTCCTTGGACCCGTCAATATCCGCGGGCGTTATAATTCTTGCGAGCTTGTGCATTAAACTCTCCAGCACCGGGAAGATGATTACTGAGATAAGCACTAGGACGCAATCCTCTTTCTGTTAGTTTTTCCACAACACTGGCTTGCACCGCCCAATTAAGGTAAGATGTTGCGATCCCAGACGCTGGACATATTCGTTGCCCATCTAAGGCCGCGACCTCCACAAGGGCATCTCCATAAGGAGCACAGTTATCTAGGACAATATCGGCAAAGTTGAAAAGCCTCAACCCGGTTTCATGACGAGGTTCTAACTGTTTTGATGCTTCCACCGACGTAATGGCTATTATCTTTAGACCCATCTCCCGTCCCAGGCGGGCCATTTCTACGGACATCACATTAACCCCCGAAACAGAACCAATCATCAACACATCACCGGCCTGTAACTGGGCCTGAGATAGAACAAACTGAGGAATGTCCCTTACCTGGTCCATAAACATGCGATTGGCGTTAGGGGGTATCGGGCGAAAACGCGCTGGATGAGTTGCCTTTAGTTCAACAAATATAGGTGTCACCATCATCAGTCCGCCCGCTCGGCCCACCGCCTCGTGCATCAACATATGACCGGTATCGAAAAGATTCCAAGTACCTCCATTTGTCACCGATTCCACAATCATTGCCGCTGCCTCGTTAATAACAGCAATCTGTGTTTCTTCAATTTTCTTAAGAACAGAGCGCATTTCTCCAAAATACCCCTCAGCTAGCATCGGTTCCCACCTTGCCTTTCTAAGC
>DGYW01000017.1:6675-8303 GCA_002396805.1 Firmicutes bacterium UBA4996
TCGACATAATAGGATGAGGGCACAAATTCGCGCATTGCCTCGCGGAAGGAAGCTACAACGGGCGATTCACCGCGGACCACACCACCAACCAATGAAACTGGAATAGGACTAGACCCCACCTCTAATCTTTTTACAAGATTGGCGCCTAGTTTCGCCAATTCTACACCTGCGTTTTGCAAAATTTCTTGCGCAATCCTATCCCCCTCACGAGCCGCCTGCATTACCAAAATAGTAAGTGCTGCAATTTGCTGCCTGTTTAAATCCCGCTTGTAAACGAACCTGCGTAATTCTAGATCGAAGGAGTAATGTAATGCCCGGCGGAAAATCTCCTGCAACGCAGTTTGTGGTCCCCGACTATCCGCTGCCAGAGCGACAGCTCGTAAAGCCTGAAGACCAATCCAATAACCGCTACCTTCATCACCAAGTAAAGGACCCCACCCACCATTCGCCAGCCACTTGCCATTCCAAAGACCTGCCCCGAAAGAACCCGTTCCCGAAAGGACAGCAACGCCATCTCCAGTTGGAATGGCCGCGCGAAATGCCGCAGGTGCATCGCCTTCAACCTTGATGTGGGCCTGAGGACATAGTTCCCTCAAAGCCCGCTCCGTAGCATCCGGTGTAAATCCCGGAGCGGAAAGGTACACAAATTGTACTTGTGTAAGTGGCTTAGGATTCGATGAAGACATGCCGAGGGCTGTAGCTACAGCCACTCGCATGGCAGAGATTGCATCATCCTCGGATACAAAATAAGCGTTGGTTGGCCCACCATAGCCAATGCCCACAAGCTGACCACCGGCAGTCACAGCGCAGGCAATAGTCTTAGTTCCACCACTGTCAACTCCAATGAAGATTTTCTCTTGCGTTACCATATATCAAGTTCCTCTCTTAATTCCTTTTTAGGTCGAAACGGAGAATATAGCGGTCAGCCCTATATAACGTGCGGTTATACATGATACGTTGATTGCCCACGCCATCCACCTTGCGTTCCACTACCATAAGGACAATTTCCTCATCACCAACCTCCAAGATGGTGCGCTCCCATTCTGTGGCAAATCTTGCAGTAACGAATTCCTCGGCCCTAACCGTGCTGAATTTGTAGTGTTCTTCTAATAAACGCTCTATATCCATAGACGAAAGATTATGAGTCAACAAGTTGGGACAAAAAGCCGTAGGAATATATGTCTCCTCCAAAGCGACAGCCGCATCATTCGCGGTTCTTAACCTTTGGATATAAAAAGTCTCCGTTCCCTCGGATACCTCTAGGTGCCACGCTAGCTCACCATGAGCCACAATACTCTTTTGCTCTAATAGTCGTGTACCCGCCACAAGTCCCCTGCTCCTCATTTCTTCGCTAAAACTTCGTAGTGGCGTGTTGATTCTATGGGTGCTAACTACGGTGCCTTTCCCGGGGGTCCTTTCTACCAAACCATCAGACACCAAAACGCCGATGGTTCGTTTTATCGTAGATGTACTCACCCCAAACTCTCTGCTTAACTCTTCTTCTGAAGGAAATTTCTCTCCAGGGGCCAACTGCCCTAAAAGAATCCTGTCTTCCAATTTGTTCTTAATCGCCAAGTATAGCGGTAATTTACCAGAACTAGTCATCGCAAACTCCTTAAGTTGATTTA
>DGYW01000017.1:8547-9363 GCA_002396805.1 Firmicutes bacterium UBA4996
TCCTTCTTTAAATTTAAATTTAATAAACAAAAGTAAAACGACCCCGATGTTGAAGATTGCGAGGGCGCTTTACTTTTTAGTCTAAGATCAGTAGAACCCCCGTCAATTGGCGGGGGTTCATCTAAACTATCTTGTAATTATCCTAGGTAAGGTTGGTTCTTTCGAAGACTCCGCGAATCGCAGGTTACGACCATAGACTAAAATGGTTGGTCCCGGTATTTCATCCCGATAGCCACGATATCCGTCAGTCTCTTTGTATAGACTAAAGGTTATTACGCCAGTACCATTTAGCTGAGGAGCTTTAGTAGAAAGCACCATCCACGGAGGGACGTATTCGATGCTGTTCCGGGAGGAGACGTATCGAAAGCCACCTTCTACGGACTTAACTTTAATCGGCTCCCTGCTATTAGCACCATAAACTTGGGCAAAGTCATCAACAATAAGTCTTGCTTGTTCTTGCCGCTCTAACAGGAACGCCAAATCCACCCCAACCTCGATCTGCTCGTTAGCCCGAACCACATACGCGGAGGGCTGGAATATTGTCGGCATTTGTACATCTACAGTGATCGCATTGTTCCTTTGGCTAACCCTAATGGAGAGAGGCTCGTTCTTCCACGAGGTGTTTAAGACAAAGGCTTCCTGCACAATACTACGCCCTGGAACGGTAACGGTTCGCTCTGTAAAAACCGGTCGCCAACGACTATCCCAAATATTGGTGGAAATAGTCACCGCTGCGCTATGTGGCGATTCGTTGGCCAACACCACCATCACCGTATCTCTGTCTAGCCAAGAAACAACAGCCACATCACCTAAATA
>DGYW01000018.1:0-308 GCA_002396805.1 Firmicutes bacterium UBA4996
GCCTCAGGAAAACAGACAATATTAAGCGCTGTCTTTGGCTCGCCACCCATAGCATAAATATCACTGAGGGCGTTAGCCGCTGCAATTTGTCCAAATGTATATGGATCTTCCACCATTGGAGGGAAAAAATCTAAAGTCTGTACTAATGCCAAATCCTCGGTAAGTTTATATACAGCACCATCATCAGAGTGATCGAAACCTACCAGAAAGTTAGGGTCCGCAACCCTAGGCAGTTTGGCCAATACTGATGCTAAGGCCTCCGGCCCTAGTTTAGAAGTTCAGCCTCCACCCTGACAAAAAATTAGTTC
>DGYW01000018.1:484-1319 GCA_002396805.1 Firmicutes bacterium UBA4996
TTTTCCACGGGATCACCTCTCTTCCAACTCAACAACCTGATCGTACTCTAAATCAAACTCCCTTGTCCCCTCCAAAATATGTTCTCTGTATTCCGCAATCGTCAGCCAAGCCAAGCCACAACCAGCCTTAATATGAGGAGGCACAGGAATCAATCTGCCCGGCAGCTCTTCTGCCTTACACACCCGTTCCCAAGCAATAGCTGCTGTAGTAGTGGGAAAGGTAATGATTAACTTGTTCCCTTTAGTCACGTTTCTCCCTCCCATACTTTTCTCCGATGAAGAGCAGGGCTTGTAGCGTCTGATCCAACTCCTTTGTAGTATTGAAGTGGGAAAAGCTGAACCTAACTACACCTCGCTCCACTGTGCCTAAAGCTTGGTGCATTAAGGGAGCACAGTGGGCACCTGACCTAGTATAGATTCCGTACTCTTCATTCAAAATTTGACTGACAAAACTCGACTCCAAGCCTGCGAGATTTATAGCCACAATGGGGCAGCGCTGAGGACTTTGGAAATCACCATAGACTTGTACCCCAAAAATTTCTTGCACACCGCGGTAAAAATACCAGGTCAGTTCTTGTTCTCGCTCACGAATTTGGCTCAAACCGACCTTATTAATGTAGCGCAAACCGGCCAATAGGCCCGCAATTCCCGGGGTATTCAAGGTGCCTGCCTCTAGGGCTTCCGGCATTTGGATGGGATGGCTCTTCGAAAAGGTCTGAACCCCACTACCTCCCACTTTCAAGGGGGAAAGCTGCAGGCCAGACCTGACATAAATCCCCCCGATTCCTTGAGGACCGCAGAGACTTTTGTGACCAGTGAAACAGAGGATATCAAT
>DGYW01000018.1:1606-3115 GCA_002396805.1 Firmicutes bacterium UBA4996
AGATTTGTTAGATTTCCCGTTACATTAGAGGCATGGGTACAAACAACCGCCTTTGTGTTGGGTCGTAGATAACTGTCCAACAGGGCTAAATCTAAAGCTCCATAGGCGTCACTGGGTAAAATGCTAAGCTCCACCCCTTGCCCTTCTAAAAGATACAGTGGCCTGAGCACACTATTGTGCTCCCAAGCAGTAGTGATCACATGATCACCTGGCTCAAGTAGACCTAAGAGTGCGAGGTTTAGACTTTCCGTTGCGTTAGCGGTGAAAGCTATAGACCTGGGATCCTGGGCACCGAAAAACTCCGCCAACTCAGCCCGGGCCTCGAAAACCAGGCGGCTGGCCGCCAGACTAAACTCGTGGGCACCCCGCCCGCTATTTCCAGTACTCTGTAATGCCAAACTCATGGCCTCAGCTACTTCCCGAGGTTTGGGGAAGGAGGTGGCAGCCTGATCTAAGTAGATCATAATCAAACCTCATTTCATACCCAGTATAGTCTCTTTTCTATTTGTAGTTCCTCAATCCTGTGTGAAGGCAGAAAAAAACCGAGGCCACATACAACCTCGGTCTTTATCACTAGATTTAGAGTGGACGACCTGGTAGAGCGTCTCCTCGATGTACCTTGGCCCCTTTCGGGCGCATGAGACCAACTGCGTACTTACTATTAGATAAACAACCCCTCATGATAGCTAGGGCTTTATAGTAGTCCATATAGCGGAAGCTGGAAATGCCACCTTTGAACAGCTCATATTCCTCAGCGCCCTTGATCCATTGGTCGTAGCTATCTGTGATATCCACATAAGTATCCACTTCGAAATCATGGGGATCTTCCCAGTTTTCTGCAAAGTATTGAGCGTAACAACCGTGGGCAGGTAGTTCCCGCTTGATAGAAGGTAAAGCTGCATAGAAAATCGCATCTTGCACGATGTAGTAGGTGGCTTCGTGATCTTTATGGATACTACCCTTCCAATGGGTAATCATAATATTAGGTTTTTCTGCGCGAATAATGTCCGCTAGCGCGTACTTTACTTCATCGTTTACGGGTAACTCCGCATCCTTATAAGGCAAGAAGATGGCTTTTGCCCCCAGGGCAGCCGCAGCCTTGTGCCCCTCTTCGACCTTTTGCTTCGCATATTCCTCTGGAGACAGGGTTTTATGACCCTTTTCGCCAGGAGTGAGGTGAACTAAGACGGCTTCATGTCCTTGCTGAGTATACTTGGCCACAACCGCTCCGGCCATAATTTCAGCATCACCTGCATGGGCTCCAACTACCATAATCTTGTGTTTCGCTGTCATGGATTTCTCCTCCTAATTTAAGCTTTTCCGACAAACATGGAAATGACGATTTATTTCAAAACCAGTCTTTAGATATAAGTAGCCTGCTGGGCTAGTCTCCCCAGTCCAGAGGAACCAGGCACCGTGCAATCCTTCAGCACGCATCGCGGCTAAGCAAATATTCAACAAAATCTTACCTAGACCCTTACCCCGTTGATCCGGATCCACTCCAAAGGG
>DGYW01000018.1:3372-4071 GCA_002396805.1 Firmicutes bacterium UBA4996
CCAAGGGTAAACCAGCCACTACTCCCTCGCGAATTGCTCTGCCCCAATCGGGATTAAACTTTTCGTTGGCGAATTTCACTAACTCTACGAGGTCACTATCTTGGGCAGTTCTAAAAGTGTAACCCTCTGTTTCTCGTTGTTTTTGAAGCTTTCTGACCTCGTCAGGAAGGACAAAACCCACTAGATTGCGATCCATGGCCACTGGCGAATAGAGCTTTTCAAAGCCCATCTTTTGGAGGAATTCCCAACCACCAGAATAGGCCTCTCCATCAATACCTGGAAGTATATAGTTAGGAGCATACGAGGCGAAGAAAACATATTTTCGGCCCTGTCTTTGCAGGAAATCCAGGGCTTGGCTCAATAGATTTGCGCCGATCCCTTGTCTTTGATAATCGTTGCGGACAAAGAAAAAGGGAATCCACCCATTTTCAGGTTCCAAATCTGAACCCGACATGGGCATCAGGCGCCTGACTGCATAAAAACAACCTACTAGTTGATCGTTGTGGAAAGCTAAACGAAGACCTTCTGGATCAAAGTTGCCATCGAGGAGTACCAAATTACGGAACCGTGTAGGAGTAATGGGATCCACTGTTAAGGTTTCGTTCCACACCTGAACAATTTGGCCCTCATCACCAGGGGAGTAACAGCGATATTCAATCATGATTGTTCCCTCGTTTCTGACTAAATTTCCGTTACGCA
>DGYW01000018.1:4388-4744 GCA_002396805.1 Firmicutes bacterium UBA4996
GGTAGAGAAATGTTAATTAAGCTGAAAGGGGTTGACTACAAAGTGTCAGATCAGACTATGGCTAGAGCAGTAAAGCCCAAGCGCTTTAATTGGAGAAGAATAAAAATCAACTGGCAACTTTACTTGCTTTTAGCTCCAGCAATCATCTATTTCGCTGTTTTCAAGTACTATCCACTCTATGGTTTACAAATTGCCTTCAAAAACTTCAAAGCGTCTCAAGGTATTTGGGGCAGTCAATGGGTGGGGTTGCGTCACTTTACACGTTTCTTTAACTCTTATTACTTCTGGGATTTAATCCGTAACACCATCCTGATTAACTTATATGGACTAGTCCTGTTTCCCCTCTCGGTAATTGT
>DGYW01000018.1:4983-43774 GCA_002396805.1 Firmicutes bacterium UBA4996
ACCTATGCTCCTCACTTTATTTCCACAGTAGTCTTAGTAGGAATGATCATTGCATTTCTAGACCCTTCCAAGGGTATCGTGAATAACTTTCTCGGCATGTTTGGTATTGCCCCTATTTCGTTCATGACAGAGCCCCGCTGGTTTAAATCCATCTATGTGTGGTCTGGTCAATGGCAAAACTTAGGGTGGAACGCCATCATTTACCTAGCGGCTTTAGCCGGGGTAGATCCCCAATTACATGAATCAGCTAAGATTGACGGAGCGACCCGTCTACAGAGAATTTGGCATATTAATATCCCCAGCATTCTCCCGACCATTGTTATTCTGCTCATTCTAAGCATGGGTAGTATGCTTTCAATCGGTTTTGAAAAGATTTTACTGATGCAAAACCCCTTAAACCTTGACTCATCCCAAGTCATTCAAACCTATGTGTACGAGGCTGGCCTCTTACACGGTCAATACGCCTACTCAACAGCAATTGGCCTATTTAACTCTGTAGCGAATCTGATCATTCTGCTCTTCTTTAACCGGATCGCCCGACGTACCGGTACGAGCCTGTGGTAGGAGGATGTAAAATGAAAACTAGATTAATTGACCCAGACAAAATCTTTGATGTTTTGAACAAGGTCTTCATCGTATTTTTGGTCTTAATCGTTCTGTATCCCTTGATCTATATTGTAAGTGCGTCCGTCAGTGAGCCCTACTTTGTAAACTCTGGACAAATGTGGTTGCTTCCCAAAGGTTTTACTTTAGAAGGTTACCGCAGAATTTTCCAAAGTAAGGAACTGGTAATTGGCTATCGCAACACCATCATGTACACCTTATTGGGCACTTTCATTAACCTTGCAGTTACTTTACCTGCTGCCTACGCCCTCTCCCGCACTAATTTAGTGGGAAGAAACATCATCATGGGACTTTTCGTGTTCACCATGTTCTTTGATGGGGGCTTGATTCCTACCTATATGTTGGTAAGAGATCTCGGTTTAATCAATACAATCTGGTCTATGGTTTTGCCAGCAGCAGCCTCTATTTGGAACATTATTGTGACCA
Organism: Firmicutes bacterium UBA4996; assembly: GCA_002396805.1. GTDB lineage: Bacteria > Bacillota > Limnochordia > Darwinibacteriales > Darwinibacteriaceae > UBA4996. Next base: position 6,034 of record DGYW01000018.1, read on the forward strand.
TGACTTTCTTTAGAATGAACATTCCCCAAGGACTAGAAGAAGCAGCGGAGATCGATGGGGCTAGCCATATTCGCATCTTCTTTCAGTTGATTTTGCCTCTCTCTGCTCCCATTATTGCCGTCATGGCTCTCTTTTATGGGGTAGGGCACTGGAACCAATATTTCGGAGCATTGATTTATCTGCAAGATCGGGCTCTATGGCCATTACAGCTGTTCTTACGGGAGATTCTCATTCAGCAAAAAATGATGACCGAATTAATGCAACAGCGAGGAGTTGTGGAAGCTTTACAAGAACATGCACGGATCGCTGACATCATTAAGTATGCGGTAATGATCGTCTCTTCCGCACCCTTATTGATCGTCTATCCCTTCCTCCAACGCTTCTTCGTAAAGGGCATTATGATCGGTTCTATCAAGGAATAAAAGAAAGGGGAGATCTTAAACTCAAAGTTTTGTCTGTCGTCCAAGCGCTTTACAAACTAGAAAGGGGCACCTTCATGAAAAAAAGAAAACTGTTTTCGCTTGTTATGACTGTCGTTCTGTGCGCACCCATGTTCATTGGGGCACTCCCTGCACTAGCCAACTTCAATGAGACTGGTTACCCCATCGTTGATGAACCCATCACCCTGGAGATGATGGCTCGCCGTTCTCCCATTCAACCTGTCTGGGATGACATGGGCTTTTTCCAAGAAATGGAGAAGCTCACCAACATTCAGTTTAAGTTCCGCACCGCTGCTGGCACCGACTATACCCAAGCTAAGCAACTGGCATTAGCTAGTATGGATCTTCCAGATCTTTTTTACGGTGGCGAGTTGACAGCTAATGAGGAAGCCGACTTCGGAGCACAAGGCATCTTGATTCCCCTTGAGGGTCTCATCGACAAATATGCTCCTAACTTCAAGAAGTTAATCGAAGAAAATCCCGAGATCAAGGCTTCTATTACAGCTCCTGATGGACACATCTATGCTTTACCAGGCATTGACCAGAACATTACCTCTAAGACCCCAATCATGTGGCTTAACGGTAAATGGTTGGAAGCTCTCGGAGCTGACAAACCCCAAACCATGGATGAGTTCTATGAGTTACTCAAAGCCTTTAAAGAGAAGAATCCCGGTAATGTCGAGGAAGTAATCCCCCTCACAGCTGCCAACGCTGCTGAACTCCGTCTGGGCCTCTTAGCTAACTTTGGTTTAGTTCAACAAGACGGTATCTACGTAGATGACAATGGTAAAGTCCAACTTGCCTGGACACAACCAGAGTTCAAAGAATATCTCAAGTACATGAATCGTCTCTACGACGAACAGCTTTTAGACAACCAAATGTTTTCCCACACCTGGGAGCAATTTGTAGCTAAAGGTAAGCAAGTTGGGGTACTCTCCACTTGGCCCATCGTTATGGTTGGTTTCCACGATGTAACAGAAGCTATGAATTACCCTGTGCTACCACCCATGACAAGTGCTACTAACCCCCAGAAATTGACGGTGGAAATGAGTGAAATTAAACGGGGACGTGCCGCGATTACCAGCAAGAACAAGTATCCAGAAGCAACCATGCGTTGGATTGACTACGCTTATTCAGAAGAAGGTACCATTCTTGCCCGTCTAGGTATTGAAGGCAAGACCTTCGTCTGGAACGAAGACGGTCAATGGGTGCTCTTGGCTGATGAGGGCTTAAGCACAACTCAAACCAATGCCAAACATGCTCCAGGTGTAGGTACCAACGTACCAATGGTTTTAACCCGGGAGTTCTTTGAAAAAGAAGGTGGCAACCCCACCATTCTCGCAATCTACGAGTGGATTTTGGAAGACCTCATTCCTTACGCAAAACTTCCTTTCCCACTAGTATACTTCACAGAAGATGAGATTGACGTAATTAATATGTACAAAATGGATATCGACACCTTCTTCCAGCAGATGGAAGCTAAGTTCATTACCGGTGCCGAATCCATCGATGGTGGCTGGGACAAATATGTGAAGACTCTCAAGGGCATCGGTCTAGACGATTATCTTGAAGCTCACCAATCTGCCTACAATCGTTGGGCCAAAGCTCAATAGAATGGTCAAAGCCCGTGGGGTTCTCCCACGGGCTTGTTCCATCTTATACTATTTAGAGAAAGCGTCTAGCATCCACATCGTCTTCTCGTATTCGGCTAAGGAACCGATCATCAGATCAACACTCACTTCATCCCCAGCCTCTTGAGCTACCTCAATTCCACTACGCAGTGCGTTAACCAGTACCCCATAGTCGGCTAGTAACTGCTTTGCTACCTCATTACCCCGTACTGCTACACTATCTGCTTCCTGTAATCTGGCCTTTTTCAGATATGCAGCCATAGAAGCGGATGGACGATGTCCAATCATCAAGATACGTTCGGCAACTTCATCAATCTCTTCAGCAACGCCATCATACAATTCCTCGAGCTTCGCGTGAATTGCAAAAAACTCATGACCTTCTATGTTCCAATGGTAATTGTGTAGTTTAGTATATAGAACATGCAGATCAGCGAGGTATAAGTCAAGATGCTCAGCGACCTTTTTTGTTCCTTCCTTCGATAATCCAATCTTGTTCATGATTATGCCTCCTCATTATGCTATCCCCCAGTGGGGATCCGTTTGTGTTGGCTTAATAATAACATTTATCATTAAGCATGTCAAGGCTAATCAGGAATTCTCTTCTCTAGTCCTGAACTACCAAGTTGCAATGGTACCATCAATTCTGGTCTCTGTGCCACCAATGTAGACCTGATTATCTGTACGAAGTATAATCTGACCCCGACCATATCCCGTATTCTGCGCGGTGACAGTCACTTCATGGCCCTGCTCGACGAGCTCTTCCACAACTTCAGGGGGGAGAGTGTCCTCCACATCTACTCGTTTATCTTGCTTCCACTGCCATCTGGGGGCATCCAAAGCTGCTTGGGGATTGTGGGCAAAATCGATCAGGTTCATCACTACTTGCACATGGCCTTGCGGTTGCATGAAACCACCCATAACACCAAAGGGACCTAGCGGTTTACCATTTTGAGTAAGAAAGCCAGGGATGATAGTGTGATACGGCCGTTTACCCGGTGCTAGGCAATTATGATGCTGGGGGTCAATACTAAAATTATGCCCACGATTGTGCAGGGCGATACCCGTTTGGGGCACCACTAAGCCCGAACCAAAACCCATATAGTTACTTTGAATCAGAGATACCATATTCCCAGTACTATCAGCAGTTGCCAAGTACACTGTACCACCATCTTGCTCCCTGGTGGGAAGCGGTTGTAGGGCCTTTGTACCTATACGTTTTCGCTGTTCTTCTGCCCATCCATCTGACAATAGCTCTTCTACCGCAACCTTCATATGCAATGGATCCGTTATATAACGAGTGGCATCTTCAAAGGCTAACTTAATGGCCTCGATCTGCCGGTGATAGGTGAGGACCGCATCTTTTTCGGTGAACTCAAAACCCTGCAGGATATTGAGGGCCATGAGAGCCACCATTCCCTGACCATTAGGTGGCAGTTCCCATACTTCGTAACCCCTATAGCTGGTGCTTAAAGGTTGCACCCATTCTACTTTATAAGTGGCCAGATCTTCACCACAAATATAGCCGCCAAATTGCCTAGAAAAAGAGTCGATCCTTTCCGCAAGCGGTCCCCGGTAAAAGGCGTCGCCTTCCGTTTCAGCAATTAACCTCAGAGTCTCGGCATGATCAGGTAATCTTACCACTTCACCGGGCAGGGGTGCTCTACCATGGGGAGCGAAAGTATCAAACCACGAGCCGAACTCTTCCCCTTTTAGATTTTTGTAGTAAACTTCGCACGCACGTTGCCAACCCTTACCAAGTAGCGGAGAGACTGGATAGCCTTCTTGTGCATACCCAATAGCTGGTGCTAAGACTTCATCGAAAGGTAGTCTCCCAAATCGCCTAGAAAGAGCCACCCAACCTGCTACTGCCCCTGGAACATTCACAGGCATAAAACCGTATTTGGGAATCTCTTGGAAACCCCGTTTGTGTAGCCCTTTGATAGAAATGCCTTGGGGTGCTGGACCACTGGCATTCAAGCCGTAAAGTTGACCGTCAAAGGAGACAATTGCGAAGGCGTCGCCACCAATTCCATTGGCGGTTGGTTCACACACCGTTAAACAAGCAGCTGCAGCAATAGCCGCATCAATAGCATTTCCACCTTTTTTCAACATGTCTAAGCCAGCTTGGGCTGCAAAAACATTGGAAGTGGCTACCATCCCCCTAGTACTATAGCTCGGAGTACGCATAGATGAATAAGAACAATCTAAGCCACTAAAGTTTAGACCCACAAATTTCGCCTCCTTAGGCAGAGAGTTCTCGTAAACTGCCCATCTCTGGATGAGTTCGTAAATACCCGAGATGCCAAGCACTTAAGACCAAGCCCTTAAAAATGCTGGAAATACTGATAGCCCACCACACACCATCGAGGCCCAGAGAGGTGGTAGAAAGAATGAGAGCCATAGGAATTCGTAGCAGATTGAAGCCGATGCCCACGATGGAGGGTGGAAAGGTCTTACCGTGACCGATGAAGGCGCCAGCAGTAACAATCTCGATACACATAAAGAGTTGGGACACGCCTAGAATTCTCAAATACACCACACCATGGGCAATAGCTTCTTGTTCGGGAATAAACAAGGAAAAGAGGGGTCTGGCTCCAAAAATCAACAAGAAAGTGGCAAAAAGTCCTAGGATGGACACAATACCCAAGCCAACAAAATACCCTTTGGACACCCGTTCCCACTTTTTTGCTCCGTAATTCTGCCCGATAAAGGCACTCATGGCCGTTTGGAAGCCACCAGCGGTCATCCAGGAAATTGACTCAATTTGGGAGCCTACCTGCTGAACAGCAATGGGCAACGGACCCCATTGAGCCAAGATACGGGCGATAGCCATGGCGATGAGGGTGAAAAAGCCTGACTGCAAGGCAACAGGGAAGCCTAAGTTCACGATGCGTTTGAGATGGGGCCGATCTGGCTTGCTCCTCAAATTTAACCCCGCAAAAAGTTCGGGTCGCTTCTTCGCCTCCCAGACAAAGACCAAGGTAACTATGAGCTGCGCTATGACTGTGGCGATAGCTGCACCGGCGGTTCCCAGTCGCGGAATGGGTCCTAGGCCGAAGATTAAAAGGGGATCCAAAATAATGTTCATCACCAAACCGATTACATTAATCCTGAAAGGTGTTGTGCTATCACCAGAACCATTGAAAATGGCAGTAAAAATCGGATTGATCGCGAAAAATACCATCCCCAAAGAGACTATTACCAAATAAGTTCGAGCTGCACTTTCAATGCTTTCTCCTAAGCGATAAAAGCCCACTAACGGGTGGCGAAAAATAATTAGGCCAATACCATAGAGTACTGATAACAGTACAATTAATTGTAAGCTGTGGCGGATATAACTCTTGGCGTCAGCTATATCTTTGCGCCCAATAGCCTGAGCTACCCCTACTTCAGCACCGACTTTCGGAATCAAAATGATGGCATTAGCTAACCATGTGAAAAAACCAGCGGTGCCCACCGCCGCTACTGCACCAGAGCCCACCCTGCCTACCCAGATCATGTCGGTGAGATTGTAAGCCATTTGTACAAAGGACGTAGCAATGATGGGTATGGCAAGTCTCGTTAAGGCTTGCAATATGCTTCCTTGCGTTAAGTCATATGTTCTGGACATCCTACATCTGTGCTCCCTCATTCATTTTTCGTGATGATATTTTCTATAATAGCATATTTTCACCCTGCAGTACCCCTTTCCCTACACCAAAGTTCAATGATTAATTTCAATATGAAATATTGTGATTTTTTTAACTATTTTGCAGGATAATGGGAGTTTCCATTTAATAACAGAAATAGCGGCTTTAAATACGAAGAGGTCTTTTCTTTTTCACTCTATCTGTGGATAAAATAACGGAGGGAGGGTACGTAAGGAACGATGCCATCGCCCGATCGAAAATGCTCCATCTACTTGAGACAAAGAGAGTAGACCCTACCCACTTGACCACACAACCTTTACTTTTATCGAAGTGAAAGGATGATTTAGATGGCCAGACTGAGAGGAAAAACCACCCTGATCACTGGAGGAGCTAGGGGTCTAGGAGCCGAAATTACCAGACTGTTCCTTGCTGAAGGAGCCCAAGTAATGGTTACGGACATCTTAGAAGAGGAAGGAAAAAAGCTAGTTAGCGACCTAGGTTATAAACCTAAGTTTCTAAAGCAAGATGTCACCAAAGAAGCAGACTGGAAAGAGGCTGTGACTGTGACAGAGGTGGCCTTTGGACCCATCGACGTTTTGGTTAACAACGCGGGTGTAGTACTTTATAACTCTATCGAGAACATGTCCCTCGATGATTACCTTTGGGTAGTGAATGTCAATCAAGTGTCTGTTTTTTTGGGTATGAAATACGTGTTACCATCTATGAAAAAGGCCAATGGGGGCTCTATCGTGAACATTTCTTCCATCACCGGATTTAAGGGTGGTCCAGGTGGCGCAGCTTACAGCAGTTCCAAGTTTGCTATACGCGGACTGACCCAATCCGCCGCCCTAGAATTTGCCCCCCTCAACGTTCGAGTCAACTCCATTCACCCAGGCGCCATCGATACCCCCATGTTGGTGCAAGAAGATACTAAGGATGCGGTCGCGGAGTTTGCCAAGACTATTCCGCTCGGACGTATTGCCCAACCACGGGAGATCGCGCAGTTAGCTCTATTTCTAGCCTCCGATGAGGCAAGCTATTGCACCGGCTCGGAATTTGTTGTTGATGGGGGTAGTTTAATCAAGTAGCGACACAGTAGTCTAGCGGTCACAGACAGCCCGAAACCATTTATCTTCAGTGGTTTTGGGCTATTTTTATGACAAATGGCTAACACCCGATTGTTCTCAGTAACGCTTCGGTATAAAATAGATTCAGGGGGATGATCAAATTGAGTACTATCCTGGAAAACGCTTGGAATGTGATTCAAGAAAGTTTAGAGTTGGGGGCCTTTCCCGGGGCAGTTGCTGGAGTAGCAAATCACAAGCAAACCCTCTTTCTTCAAGCGGGAGGCTTTTCTAGGATTAAGCCCACGAAGAGAGTCTTGCATCATAATGACCTCTTTGATTTGGCATCTCTCACCAAGCCAGTGGCTACTGCGACCACTCTACTACGCCTGGTACAGTTAGGTAAGCTTTCCCTTGATCAGCCAGTTTCTACTCACCTTCGGGGTTGGTCCGACGGAGATTACAGCCAAATTACCGTTCGTCATCTCCTTACCCACTCCTCGGGGTTACCGGCGTGGTTTCCCGTATATACGCAGACTACCAATGGCGATGAGGTACTCGCTGTAATCAGTAAACTTGATCTAGCTTATAGGCCAGGTATCCGAGTTGAATATAGTTGCCTCGGTTACATAGTGCTAGGCATACTAATTGAACAGATCACTAATTTGACCTTAGAACAAGCTACCCAAGACTTAGTCTTCCAGCCTCTTGCCATGAATGAAACAGCCTACCTGCCTTTGAAAACCCTGAAGGCCAACCCAGAACGTCTAGTTTGTAATGAAGCTGATAGCGTCATCGAAAAAGGCATGACGAGCCGGGCCGGGCTCTCCTTTGACGGTTGGCGAGAAGGCTATGGACCTGGTACTCCTAATGATGGCAATGCCTGCTATGCCCTAGGGGGAATCAGTGGTAACGCGGGACTATTCGGCACCGCGGGTGATTTACTCACTTTTGGCCAAGCTTGGTTACGGGCGTTACAGGGCAAAGAATCTGGCTTTTTAAGCCCGTCTTTGGCAAGACTAGCTATTTCTAATCAAACCCCAGGACTTAACATAGCCCGTGGTCTGGGATGGGTTGTATTTACCGATGGCTTAATCACCAAAGAAGAAATGTCCCTATCTCCATCCATGACACCCTATTTTGCACCCGTTACCAGACTTATGCCGAGACCTCGTTCCAGTGGAGAATTGCTGTCAAAACAAGCTTTTGGGCACACGGGTTTCACAGGCACCTCTTTATGGATTGATCCCGAGAAAGATTTAGTAATCGTACTTTTGACCAATCATCTGCATATCACTAGCAAATTGGATCTAAACACCATCAGAGCCAAATTTCATAATGCCGTTGTGACTGATTTGGGGCTGTAATACCTAGGGATAGCCTTGAGACTAAATGTTAAGGGAAAAGCGCCCTCAAAATAAGGATAGCACAGCGGTCATGTTCATAGACAATTTCTCGCACAATAATTCATCCTAATGTGCACTACAAGCTAAAGTTGCGTCCGAGAGACTCCAATACGCGCTGTGCGTACTCAGGATCGTTTTCCGGATACAGAAAATCCATGCTCATCAAATGATTATCCCCTGCACGTGTCCACGTCTCTACGTGACCTGGTGCTCGCTCCAAAATTCTTTCGAAATTTGCGTAAAGCACCTGCGAATCATCGTGGGAATGCATAAGTAAGGCTGGACGCTCCCCAAGGTTTGCTATTTGTTTCTTGGGGTAGATGTTTGATGTCTTCAAACCAAACTTTAAAAGAGTGTACAGCTTCACAAAAGGAGCCTGAATCTTGGCTAATAACTTCGGTGCGCCCATCGCGAGCATGTTTTCCTGAAAAACATCTTCCCAGGAAGAATATGCCGACATACTGACCAGTCCGGAGATCTCGGGAATTTGGCCAATTGAATTTATGGCCACTGCTCCTCCCATTGATAAGCCATAGACTATAATAGGAAGCCCCTGATATTCGTCTTTACTACGAATGTAGTCTACTACTGCTTGGGTATCTAAGGTCTCCAAATGCCCAAGCGCGATAACATCACCTTGGCTCTTGCCATGAGCCCGCATGTCATAAAGAACCGAGGCATAACCATGCTCACGGAACATCCGTGCATGCCCAAAGAATGCTGTAACAGACGGGTTATGAATTCCAGAGATAAGAATAATCACCGCTCTCGGGTCATTTGCCTCTACCTCAAAAGCAGAAATACTGTATCCGTCGTCTGTTCTTAATGTCAACTCAGTGGCAGTTAAGCCGAACTCCTCAGCATCATAAACAGTACTAAAATCAACATGTTGGTTGATCATATCACCCATAACTAGTGGCGGAACGGCAGACAAAAAACCAACACCTAGCAGAACCAGAAAGACTAATACCCCCACTAATACTCTACTCTTAATACTCTGTGGCCTTCTCATTTAGACCTAACACCCCTGTTCTAGCGCCCTTCATGGGACGTATTTAAGAAACATAAAGTTCAAAATGGTAGCTACCATACCTAGGACAACGAAGGAAGGCGATTCCACAGCCTAGTAAGCCGGGAACACTGCAGCTAGATCCAACACAAAGGTCGGTTCTGTTGTATAGATCTCAATATTCGATGCGGGGTTGTGACCCAAACGGGTCGCATAAATCCTATATAAATCAAGCTGTTCAAACCCATATTTAATCATTGCTTTTGTCGCTTCGGTGCACTATCCGTTGTTCCAGTACTCGCTCCCGATCCAATAACCTAAAGATGCTGAGATCGAATCACTAAAGCTTTGCTCTAGCTGTGGACGATAAACGGTATGAGCCCGAACTAGCGGCGGATGTAGTTTCGTTAGAACATACCATTCTGAATTGTCGGAGTGATACAACAGCACGCACTCCCATATAACTTCTGTAAATTCTTTCTTGGAGAACTTCTTCCCATTTCCCTAATTTCCTTTCGGTCAGCCTAACTAACTCATAATCATCCTATTCTGTTAATTGAGACCAAGGCGGAAAAACTCTCTCCACTATGGTTTAAATAGCCACTAATGTGTTAAAATAATAAACATAATGCTAATCTTGTAAGCAAGGAGGCACTTCCATGCTGGAATTACCAGAGGCAATCAACATTGCCCAACAAGTAAGTCAATACCTTCAAGGAAAACAGGTGTCCCATGTTTTACCACCAACAAAAGCTCACAAGTTTTGCTGGTTTTCATGTGCTCCAGAAGAATATGATACAGCACTCAGTGGTAGCACTATTCAGTATGCTGAAGGCTTTGGAATCTTTGTCGAGGTCTTCTTTGATAATGGAAAGCGACTATGCTTTAATGATGGGGTTAATGTACGGCTCATAAACCAAGAAGAACCAAACAACTATCAGCTCCTAATAGCTTTTGATGACGGGACCGCCTTAGTATTCACTGTTGCCATGTATGGTAGCATCATCCTTCACGATGGAGATTATGATAATGAATACTACGTTAAGAGCAAATCAGCAATATCTCCCTCTTCTACTCAGTTTGAACATTATTACCGAAGACTGCTGGAAAACAGCAAAGCTAATCTAAGCGCAAAAGCCTTCCTCGCTACTGAACAACGTTTTCCAGGCATCGGAAACGGCGTGCTACAAGACATTTTACTAGCGGCCCATATACATCCAAAACGTAAAATTGGTACATTCAGCAAAGGAGAGCAAGACAAGCTGTTATCGAGCATTACTTCAGTTCTGCAGCGCATGATCGACGAAGGTGGACGTGATACGGAAAAGGACATTTTCGGGCGAGCAGGTGGATATGGCACGAAGTTGTCTAAGAATGCTCTTGCCTCCGGCTGTGCACAGTGTGGGGAGTCAATTAAAAAGGAAAACTATTTGGGCGGTACCATCTACTTCTGCCCTGCTTGCCAAGTGTTGCCAGAAAAGCTGTAATATTACACCTTTAAAGCGAAACGGGAAGCCAAGATAAACTTCTTAGCTTCCCGTTATTTGTTACCCGTTTCTAATCGACTCTTAGTAGCTCAGTAGCCATTACCAAGGCAGGATCTACAAAGACGGCACCTACAGAGACTGCCCAGTGCAGATGGGGACCTGTAGAAAAACCGGTATTTCCCACCGTTCCGATTATCTCTCCCTTAGCTACTTGTTGTCCCACCTGGACGTTAACTTGGTCCAAATGTGAGTAGGAGGTGAACACATTGATTCCATGGTCCAGGATCACCGTATTTCCCGTCACATACAGAGGACGCGCTAAGGTCACAACACCGTGATTACTAGCTATAATTGAGCTTCCCTTGGGAGCCGCGATGTCTAAGCCAGAATGTCGCCCGGACTCCTGATCGTTGATGTAACGGATTTGCCCGAACTGAGTAGTAATGCGCCCCTCTAGGGGCTGTAGAAAGCTACCTTCCCACGAAGGTTTGAGAACTGTTTGGGATCGCGCTTGACTGATAAGGATTCGATCTTCTGCCCAAAGATTATCATCACGACTAGACAACACCTCGGGGGAAACGTACATTCTCTGGATCGCAAAATCCCTCGCGTCTACAGTAAAATCTTTTTTTAGTCGATGAATTGCACGACCACTTTCGCTTATAACAACTTCCAAAACATAAGACCCTGGAGTGCTCCGATAATCCAAGGGGACGATCGCCACTCCACCTGCCCCATTGGCAAAGACACGGGGTTCTTCCGAGATAAACGGAGCAGTTATTGTGATCGTTTGCTTGTCGCCCAACCGATCCACCCTAATAACGAAGAACTCGCCAGGGCGGGCGTAAGTAGTGGAAAAAGTGACTTGGGGTGTGCGCTTTAACACTCTCCATGGAGCTAACTTCTGTGCCTGGCCCCCTAGCAATGCTGCTATTACTACGACTTCAATTAGCAAAACGAAGCTATAGATTACACCTGTTTTTCGTTTCAAGAAAATCCCCCCACCGTATCCTACTACCGGGCAACTAGCTATAGAACTGCTAGCATACCATGGGTAAAGCCAAGTGGGGCTATCTAAACCTAGTTTTCCAAAATCCCAAAAAACACAATTCCCTCTTCAAAGGCATAATCACGAAGTACGTCTGCCAGCTGAATATCTAAGATGTCTCGCCGCTGCAATTCATACATTTCGTCATAGGCCAAGGGTACTTGGTTAGCATAAACACTTTGTAATGACACTAAGACAGGGTCCCTGAGATCGTTGATTAGCTTAACCCCGATAGTGAAATCTTTGATAGATAGGCCTTGCCAAGAATCCTCACCAAAACTACTGGATAGCTCCAAGAACTTGTCCCCGTTTAGTCCAATCCCGAAGGCTAAGCTACCGTCCTCCATAGTTAATACCACAATCCCCAATAACTCATTTGCGATCCATAGATCATCACTATCCTCCAGATCCAAGACGGGTATCTTCACGTCTGCCAAGAGATAGGTGGAAAAATCTCTACTCTGAGTTCTAAAGTTAGCTGTTTGACGGAAGTTTAACTCAATCAGCTCAATTAGTTCGGCATTGTACTCCTCACCTAGACTCTCAAGAGCAATAGTAGCCGTAGTAAACATCGGCTCCTCCACACCCTCGGCAATCTCGTAAATATCCTGAATGTACAGATCGGCTACAATCTCCCCACCGCATCCCGTCAATAATAAGGCTAAAAGCAGGAGTACTATCCCGGAAATCTTTGTGGCCATGGGCATTACTAACCCCCTCACTAAGTTTATATAGCCAAAAATTCTCCAGGAAATGTATTATTCCTCTATTTTCCAATAATCCACTGCGGTTAAAACTTAGTAAAGCTCAATCTCTAGCCATTAAAAATAAAGTCGCAGACCGCTTGCTTGGGCTTTATGCTGGATGTCCACAAAAACTTCATCCAACGCCCCTAGCTGGGCTTCAACAAAGTTTTCTTTGCCAAAAATCTCTCCCAATAGTTGTAGATTGTGAGCTAAAGAGCGGACATAGTTTTGGGGATCGATGGTCAAGTAAACTGTAGACGCGATCCGATTTAGCTCGATGATTTGCTGTGGATTACCCTTATCTTCGGACCTCTTTTCTCTATTTCCGTGCCCACCACTCTTCCCCATAGCATAGTATATGACTATGGAGAGGTGAGCCCAGTGAATTTAACCATTTTAATGTTGATCGATCAACTGAACGTCGGGGGGACGGAGACCCACGTCCTATCCCTAGCAAAACAACTTACGCATGAAGGGATTAAGGTCATCATTGGCACAAGTGGTGGTCCCCTCCTAGATACCTTTGAGAATAGTGGACTAGAAGTGGTTTACGTACCCTTTCAAAGAGATGACCCTGTTGCCCAAGAATATCAAGTGCTCTTAGAAAAAACCAAGGAGCTCGTGCTAACGAGAAGGATAGACCTGATTCACGCCCATTCTATCGCCGGTCTTAAGGTTGCCGTTCAAGTCAGCCAAGAATTGCTGGTTCCAACAGTAGCCACAGTCCACGGAAAATTCTATCCGCCGAGAAAGCTTAGGGGACTATTGGATCTTTGTCCCCGAGTCATTGCTGTAAGCGATCCTGTCGTAGCTTGGTTAACTGAAAAGGTAGACTATCCACTTAGACAGATTACCCTCATTCCCAATGGAGTTGAAACAAACTACTTTGCCCCCGGTGACAAACAAAGTAAATTTCGTGATGAACTAGAACTAGGCACACAAGACAAACTAGTAGTCCTGGTCAGTCGTCTCGCTTGGGAAAAGACCCGCGTTGTAGAGGCAGCAATCCAGGCGGTAATTCAATTACAGCCGGAATTTCCCCTGCACCTAGCAATTGTGGGCAGTGGGGCTCACACACCTTTAGTCCATGCAGCCGCCCTTTTAGCCAACCGCACGGTAAACAAAGAAGTGGTGAACGTCTTAGGCTGGAGGCTAAACACCCTCGAATGCTACCGCGGAGCAGATGTGGTCATTGGTACCGCCCGAGTAGCCCTCGAAGCCCTGAGCTCTGGAAAACCGGTGATTGCAGGAGGCAACTCCTCTTACGTGGGCTGTTTGGAGCCTGACAACTTAGACAAGGCCTGGGCGGTCTACTTCGGTGACCATCACTGGGCGCAGCCACTTACAGTTCCTAAACTAATGGCCGATCTACGCTACATCCTAAGTAATCCTGCGAAATTTGCCCAAAACTCCGCTAGCTGCCGGGAGTGGGTAATAGCAAACTTCGAAATTAAGGAGATCACCAGAAAAACCTTAGAACTCTACCAAGCAGTGATCACCGGCTCAGAACTGGGCCAACAAACTACTACGTCCTTACCCTCGCCCACCAAGGAAACTTTTGAGGTGCAGCCTATTAGAGCAGAGAGCACCACGCAGCAGGTTTCTAGACCCGCAACGGACCCCCAACTCATGGCCCAAAGACCCCTAATTAGTGTGGCCATACCTGCTTATAATCGAGGACATTATCTACAGTACTGCCTCGATTCTATTGCTACACAAACCTATCGACCCCTCGAAATTGTTGTAGTCAATGATGGATCCACCGACAACACCGAAGAAGTAGCTCTCCACTGGTGGGATAGCTTGCAAAACTCCCAAGCACTCTCCTTTGTCTATCTAAGATTACCCCATAATATCGGTTATCCCGGAGCCCAAAGTACTGCCTATCAAATCAGTTCAGGAGAATACATTGCCAACCAAGACTCAGATGATCTAAGTCACCCTAACAGATTAGAAAGTGAACTTTTCTTCCTCTTGGCTAATACTGACTACAGCTTCGTGGGCTGCAATTTCGCGAGTTTTCACGATGACATTACCAAGACCAAACGTAGCCACATGCTCCGCTATGGTTTCGAGAACATTTTGAATACCTATCGTGATGGAGGCCATTGTGTATGTTTTGGCACACTACTGTTTAAGCGGATCGTCTTTGAGCGGATCGGTGGATTAACTAGCTTCTTGCGTGGAGCCGAAGACTACGAATGGATCACTAGGGCCCTAAACCAAGGCTTCTACGTTGACAATCTCAGTGCAGAACTATACTTCTATCGGGAACACTCCGAACAATTGTCGCGCTTGTTCTACGCCATCCGAAGACAGCTTACTACGGCGGGAAGGGGCGAACGGCAATGACCGAATTTCTTCTAGGCGTAGATGGCGGCGCCAGTAAGACCCGATGTTTAGTAACCAGCCTCGAAGGTACCATCATCTCCTCTGGGTGTGGAGGCTGTGCCAATAGAAATATTACTAGTCCCGAAGCTGCCACCTTACAGGTGAGGTTAGGAGTAATTGAAGCACTAGCCAAGGGTGGCATCTTACCAACCGACATTGCCAGCGCCTATTATGGGTTAGGGGGAATTGCTACGGAGAAGTGCCAACAAGAGTGGGTAGATGCCGTGCATGACCTTACTCCCCAGGCCACCATCACCGTCGAAAACGATGTATTCTTAGCCATCCATGCCATAGATGAAGAAAAGGGAATTGGTGTAGTCAGCGGTAGTGGGGGCAACATTGGAGCTGTTACGTCAAACGGAACGTTTCATCTAAACGGGCATGTCCACTTCAATAGCTCGCAGTTAGGTCGCAGCGCCCTGCAAGTTATCATGCTTCAGATCCATGAACAAGAACACTTGAATTACTTTGCCCAGTCACTATTAGAATTAGCTGGGATAGATGAAAAGAGACTTCGCCAAAGAATGCTCACCCATCCCCAGGACTTAGCCAGGGAGGTTTCTCCCTTGTTGATTCAGCTTTATCAGCAAGGACACAAAGAAGCCCAGGAGATCGTGCACTCGTGGCTGGACCTAGTTAGCGAAGATGTTCAACGCTTTCAACTAACCAATAATCTTGAAGCACTGCCCATTTGTTTCGGTGGAGCCACATTTTCCGCCATGCATTCCGTACTTGAAAACCACCTGCACATCCAAGGAAGGATTCTGGTGGCGACCATTTCGCTAGCAGAAGGAGCCATTAAAGCGGCCAAACGACAAATCGCTCAACCTGTACGGCCATAAAGTGCCTGTTCATACAAGTTAAGAGTTGCATCAACCATTGCTCTTAGGCCGAAGTGTTCTAGAGCAATTTGGCGCGCTTCTTTTTGGAACCCAGCCATGCTCTGGGGATTGTCAAGTAGTTCCAGAATGTCTGCGGCCAGGAGCTCAGGAGAGGCCTTGGGCAAACGATACTCCGGGAAGGCATCAAGGTGCTGGAAACTATGTAATAGCTCCCCCGTGACTTGTCCCCCATAGCCCGCACCTACTAGAAATCCAATGTTGCCACACGCCATGGCTTCGCGTAGAGCACGGCCATGACCAAAGGCAATCTGACTCCTCTGCAAAGAAGGAACTGGATCATCCAACCAACCCAAATCGATAAATTGATCCTTGGGTATCTGGGGTGCACTACCAAGGAAATGAGCATCCAAGCGAGCTCCCTGAGCCCGCACCAAAGCAAGAGCGCGGTTAAGACCTTCCACTCCTGCAGCCATTTCTCCGTGGACTCTGCCAAACCAACACAGCCTCAGGCGCCGCCTAAATAGGTGTTTTTTCGGTCTAAACCGCTCCAGGTCAATTCCATTAGGAATAATGACGGTCTTATTCTGAAAACTAGGCACCACCCTTGCCTGGGCCGGCCCTACCGCAATAATCCATCGGGCTACCAAGGCGGTCAACGGACACCACTTTTCCACTGGAAAGGTGGAATGAAGAGTGATAATGAGAGGTAAGCCGTAACGCATGCTGACTGATGCAGAACAGTGGAAACAGTTGGGCGAATGGGCGTGAATGAGCTGCGGCTGATACCTTCTGTAGAGGAGCGCCAAATCATCTGTGGTGGTGTAATAAAATACCGGACTCTCCCCAAGCCCAGCTAACCACTCTTGGTAGTCCAGCCTCTCCTTGAGGTTCTTGGTTCTGAAGGCTAGACCAACCTCAACATGCTTGGTCCCTAAAGCCCTAACCAAATCTAGCACATGGGTCATTAGTCCGCTTTTACAAAGAATTGAAGTCAATAAGATTCGCACCACATCACCCCCTCCATTGTATTCTCCACCCAAAAAAGCAGGAACGGCTACCAAGCGGGAAGAAGTTGTCAATTAAGACATCAATATCTTGATGTGGGGAGGGAACGTCTGTTGAGCATCCAATTCAGGAAAACCATTGATTTGAAGCCCTATGTTATTCCTATGGTCCTCATTCTGGCCACCTTTGCGGTCACGAACGTTCTGGTCGTACAAGCAATTCGCGACTATTATTATCGCCTGTTAGAGGAGCAGTCGATTCAGTACGCCCAAAGCTACGCCCATAGTATTACCAAAACCACACAAGCATCAGAGGTGATCAACGAGTTACTAGAGGATAAACTTCTTAGCGCCAGCAAAACTATGGCACTCCACGATGGGCAGGTTAGCGAGGATGCCTTGGGGGAGCTTGCGGATTCTCTTGGACTGGACGAAATCTACTTCTATAATTCCGAAGGAGAAATTGTGAGTTCTAATCGAGGTCAATACCTAGGTTGGACGGCTTATCCGGATCACCCCGTCTTTGATTTTCTAATTAGCGACCTTTCAGTGCTAGTTGAAGATATTCGAGAAGATACTGAATCAGGTAATCTCTATAAATATGCTTACATAAAAACCCCTACCGGATTTTTTCAAATTGGAATTCAAGCCCAGCGTGTTGAAGAATTTCTAAGTGCCTTCGAGTCCCAACGGCTGTTACACGACATAGCCCTTACGGAATCAGTAGATACCGTCTGTTTCCTGGATCACAATTTAGTGGTACAGGGTAGTTCTAATCCTGATCTAGTGGGAATTCAGCTTGAGCAAGCTGAATTAGTTCGGGCCGCCCAGGCCAACGAAATATATTCTTCCATCACTTCACTAAATGGCAGAGAGGTCTACCAAGTCTATGTACCAGTGTTCGTGGCCAATGCCAAGACCGGAACACTCGTCATCACCCAATCTCTGGAGAAGACCCGAATGGTAATTACCCGGGCGACTGCTTTGGGAACCTTAACTGTGGTGATAGTGTTTACGGCACTTTTTTACGCTTTGTTCACTACATACAAGCAAAAAAGACAGCTACACAACATGGCCTATTATCATGGTTTAACTGGTTTGCCTAACCGCAGCTATCTACATGCGGTTCTCGAAAATAATTTAAAAAAGAGCCCTATGACAAAGAGGGCTCTGCTTCTTATTCATTTCCGTAACTTCAACGCAATCAACCATGTTTTTGGCTTCCACTCCGGGGATCGAGTGCTCCGAGAATTGGGCAGAAAGCTTCAACAAGCTTTTCAAGATCGTCATGAACTCTTTCACTTCAGTAGTAGTCGCTTCGCCTTATTGGTAGATACTTATGAGTCTCGTGAAGATCTAGTACACTTAGCAACTGAGATTAAGCGAATCGCCAAGGTACCTTTGTTTTCTAATGATTTGCCTCAGCAGATCGCTATGCAAGTTGGTATTGTAGAGATCGAAGACTGGTATAATGATCCCGACCAGATTTTCACCAATGCTTCGCTGGCGTTGATGCACACCAGCGATGACAGCAACCCCTATAGTTTCTTCAATACTGATATGGAAACCCAACTAAGACGGGAAGACTTGATTGAGCGGGAGTTACGATCATCACTTGCTCAGCCCAATTCTGGTACTTTGTATCTAGAATATCAGCCCATAGTGGATCTAAAAACAAACAAGATTGTTGCCTTTGAGGCTCTTGCTCGCATGTCTTCGGAAAAGTTGGGATTTGTGTCGCCGGTGGAGTTTATCAGTATTGCTGAGCGAAAACAGCTGATAGTCGATCTTGGGGATTGGGTGTTACGCACAGCCTGCCAATTTGCCCATAAGCTCAGTTCCGCAGGGTATGACAACTTGCGCGTAGCGGTCAATATTTCCGTTACAGAGATACTACAACAGGATTTTTTCGAAAAAATAAGGCGGATCGTCGAGGACTCTGGAGTTACACCTGCCAGTCTAGAATTGGAGATCACCGAATCAGTAATCATGTATGACTTTGAGGAAGTCAACTCCACTTTCCAACGGCTACGAGAGCTCGGTGTAAAAATCGCCCTCGACGACTTTGGTACAGGGTATTCTTCATTTGCCCGCATTGAAGAGCTCATCGTCGATGTTATTAAGATCGACAAGCACTTTGTTGACAAGATTGCCTACAAAGGCCAGAGTAACAGCATTCTTAATGGCTTATTAGCCATGAGTCATAACCTTGGTCTTCAGGTTGTGGCTGAGGGTGTAGAAACCGAAGCGCAAAGGCACTACCTAGCGAACCACAACTGTGACATGATGCAAGGCTACTTGTACAGCAAACCTTTAAGAGAAGATCTGGCTATGCAAAAACTAACAGCTAGTGACCTATGATTTGAGTAATGCCTCTAAAGAAATGGGAAACTTGGTTTCGGCAAGTTGCCGAACAGCCTCTGCATAGTCCCTTATTTCCTTTTGGGCCGCTTCATCTAAGCGTAGCTTCAAGAAATGGGCTACCGCCTGTAAGCTACCTGTCCACACCCAACGAACATAGAGTCCGTAGGCTGGTAAAAACAGCCGTGCTTGCTCTGGGCAGATTTGATCTTCTAGAGCTTGCTCATAGAGCTTAAGGCTTAATTCAACATGTCTTTGCAATGCTTCCGTATACTTTGCGCCAAGCTCAGCGTCAAGATTATCACCACTGCCTTGCTTACGATGCTCCGGTACTGAGCGCCAAGCCCCAGCTTCAGGTATATGGAAAGTTGGTTGTTCGGTAATATAACGTCGACTTGATTCGTTCCAAGCGGTCAAACGATCATAGCCTTCTCCGTGCTCACTCCCAATAACGTGCTTCCACCACTGCCTGGCCACCATCAAGGGAGCATAAACCTCAAACTTCAACACAGAGTGACGAAAAGGGGATGTGTGTTGATGATCAGCTAGATAAGTAATTAAACGCCTCTCTCTATCCCCCAATTCTGTGCTTTCTTTATCAAAACTAACCTTGGCATCGTTAACGGGTGAGAGATCTGTTCCCATCCAGTCTTTCAAATGTACATAGCCGTGGTCCCCCACTGGAATCCGAAGCTTGTCCACATGAACTACCTCCTCGAATATGCTTTTTTAAAGTTTATCATCTCTCCCCGGAAAAAGAAACCAGAAGATAACCATCAAAGTCCTCACCGCTGCAATTCTCGTACATGATTTCCTTCAATAGTTACTACTCGAAACCCACTATTACTAGACTCCGGTTCTACCCATTGAGTTGTAACGATGGTTGAGGTAATTGTTTGCTCCAATTGATCGCTATGACGATGACCCGCGAACACATGGCTGACCCCATAGATCTCAAGCAACTCGCGTAATCTCTTTTGTCCTTCATCGATGAATCTCCAACGTGTATCAAAAGGATTATGGTGTAAAAAGGCAATTGTCGGTTTTTGGTTGGTTTGAGCTAACCCTAATTGGTTTTCCAGCCAGCCTAATTGCTCTTCTTTTATAAAACCATTCTCCGAAGGATAGTCCGGATGATCATAAGTGTTGATAGCGACAAAACGCCAATCATCAACATCAAAGGTATAATAGAGTTCACCGAAGTAGCTTTGCCAATATGAAAAACCGTCAACAGAACCACTAACTTTACCATCGTGATTTCCCATAACCATAAAAAATGGAAATTGAGCTTCTGCCTCTAGTAGGTTATACAATTCTGGATAATCCTCGTGGTAATTATCAGCGTTCTTACCCACCAGATCCCCAGTAAACACCGCAAAATCCAAATCGAGCTCATTCAACTCCCTAATTACGGGTCGCAACTTGTTGTTTTCGTCACGGTAGCTTAGCTCAGGGTGTATATCAGTGACTAATGCAAAGGCTATCCTGTTTTGGGGCTCCCTGACCGAAACTGCCCTTGGTTGCCGATCACGCACAGAAGCACTTCTGAGACATAGGTCGTATAGGCCTAGAGGGAGATCATCTGGTAGGAGGAATGTGAGCTTGCCATCAACCTGTGATCCTGAAAA
Organism: Firmicutes bacterium UBA4996; assembly: GCA_002396805.1. Taxonomy (GTDB): domain Bacteria; phylum Bacillota; class Limnochordia; order Darwinibacteriales; family Darwinibacteriaceae; genus UBA4996. The sequence goes on from DGYW01000018.1 coordinate 26,720, forward strand.
TTCATAGGCGAAATTTACAGATTGAAGTACAACACTTAAATCCTCCTCTGGAACACCTCGCACACAAACAGTTAGCTCACTACCTGGAGAAACTAAGGCGGGCTGGGTCAACAAGGGCCAAATCACATTGTTAACTGGGCCACTCAGTAAGTTGGGAGCTAGTTCACGTCCCACAACCACTACTTCCCCATCAACCTCAGCCTTCGGATGCTTAGCCTTCGAGGCACCCGCAATGTCTAGCATATATAAGCTGGGACTTTCTGTGCTTGCCAGTTCACCTACGCAGGCTAGCCTTCTACCATTAGGATGCCATGCGGGAAATAGAAAGTTACCAGGACATTTGGTGAGACGCTCCTTGTTTTCTCCATCGCTATCCATAAGCCAGAGATCCCATTGCCCAGAATCGCTAGACATAAAGGCGATTCGGTCTCCCTTAGGCGACCACCGGGGATAGACATTGCTCGCATCCATATCCGTAGTTAAGCATATCTCATTGTCCAAAATGGGGCGACCGTTATCCATGACTATTTCTGCCCTCCAAAGTTCAAAACGCCCGGCAGAACCTCGCCTTTGGAAAACTAACCCTGTGGTCCCCCAATCCGGAAAGAGCACATCAGCCGGGTCCGAGGTTAGTTGAATAGCCTCCTCCGAATCCAAGGATTGCCACCATAGATCCCACTTTCCATTGCGATTAGACGAAAATATTATGGACCCACCATCAGGCGACCAGGTGGGAGTGATATCATAGCTTGGATGGTCAGTAACCTTTACAGCTGCGTTCTCCAAATCCCACAAATAAATATTCCAGTTACCCTCAGGTTGATCTAGGTTAGGGGCCGCAGCATAGATTAGGCGCTTTCCATCGGGAGACCACCGCGGATAGGCGTGGGGATAATACTCGAATGTCAACTGCTTTGGTGCAGCACTTCCTGAAAAGTCATATAGAAAAAGATTACGCTCAGCCGCTTCTCGAGTAATTCTAGCTCCCTGCTCAACCCCAATAGTGGCGATCAAGCTCCCACCATCCGGATTCCACTCCGGATAGGCTTCGCGGTCTAGAGGAAGGGATGTCTGTAAGGAAACTAGTTCAATAAGACCATATTCCCGCATTTGCTGTGGGGTACCCAGCTCGAAAGACAGACCCTGGGGTCCATAAAAATCAGCAGGTACACTTTTTTCACTTACCTCTGTTATGGAGTCACCATTGACTGGACGGATATAATATCCACCATGACGTTCGTCTGCCTTCAATAGAATACCGGTAGCCACCACATAACAACCATTATGAAGTTCACTAATGTCAATACCGGCATAATTGTAAAACTTGAAGTACATTGCACCTTTTCCATCTTCGATATTACCATCTTGACTTCCATCTAACCAAAAGCCCCTCACAATTCCCGAGTTGCTGTAGTCAAAGAGGCGGCCTTCGATCTTAACAAAGCCCCCTTCTATAGCGGCCAAGAGTTCTTCCGAAGCATCAGTAGCGATAGGTTTCGGGTCTAGTGCGAATCCGTAATCTAATTCAAGCGTTTGAACGTTCTCAGGATCGGTCACCAAGATTACTAACGACCCTACATCGGTAGCATATCCACGGTTTCCTAATTGACCAGTAACCTGGACCAGACTACCTTCTTGCACAGCCGGTTGTGTCGTTCCTGGAAGATACACCAACACACCCTCAGATGACGAGGCGGGGTCAATTATCGCGAAATAGTTTGCGGAATCGTGCCACAAACCAGAGTCAACCGCCACAATCCCCTGCACTGTAACAGTCTCATCTAGGTAGATCGGGCTACCTTGCTCGCCTTTTGCCCGAATTTCACCGATGGTCAATATTTGCGCACTAACTTGTGGCACTACGAGCAAAAACGCTAAAGAAAACAGCAGGAGAGAAGTGATTTCTCTTCTTATATTCATTCTAGGTACCTCCCAATATTGAAAATGAGGCAGCAGGAAATTGGCAGTCCAAAATCCTGCAGCCTCAGCTACCTACTTGCGCCTATTTAATTCTCTCGGCATAGAACAAGCAGTAACCTCCTACTCCGCCCTCACGATTTTGGGCGCAAATGAACAAGAAATTCTCATTAAAGGCCATCTCACGCTCGTTAGCCTTAGTGTTAAATGGTGCCCCCAACAACACTGGTTCGGAGTTTTCGTCAGTAGCAACATAGAGTTCATAATGAGTGAGAGCTAATTCGCGCATCCCATCAACATAAATTTCGCCTTCGGGACCAACGAATATGGACCATACGTTAACTCCGCTGTTGATTGGCTCACCAATACTAATCGGAGTACTCCAACCATCTGCTTCCATGGTTGACTTCCAAACATTCCTAACCTCGGTGGTACTGTCATCAAACGTACCTTTTGTGGTAATGTAAGCTACCGTTTCATTTTCATCTACCCAGATTTTCCATTCTTGCCCATCCGTACTTAGTGCGTCAATTACCTCAGGCTCACCCCACTGATGGGTTTCTTCGTCCCATTCAGAACGATAAAAGTCATAATCGGAAAAGGGATCGTGCCTAGCAAAATAAAGTACCTTACCCCCACCAACCACACAAGGGTTAATCTCGTTGGCTCCTGTGTTTATGGGACCAGGAACAGGTTGTGGCTCAGACCACACTCCGTTCTCAAAGGTCGAACTGTAGATGTCATAATCTTTCGCGTAATATAGTGTGTTACCGTAGACCCACGGCATCCGTTCAACTGCTTGAGTACTGTGATCCCAGGCCTTGATTTCTCCCCACATATCACTAGTAATACCATTTGCGTTGACCAACGCAGGGAGTACAAAGACGAACAGCAGCATTAACCAAAGTGCATTCCGTTTTTTGACCAACATTACCACTCCTATTCAGTTTTCAAAAGAATCTTCGCCCCTCAAACAAAGAGGCGTCCTTTTAACCAAACTATAACATTGGTGGATTTATTTGTCAACCCTGTCTGCAGACTATATCGCCTGGCACTAGCTTTTTTTGCCCAGATTAACCACGTAAATCGAGAATTTTCATCAGCTCAAGTGGTAAATTTGTAACCAAGATAATTTTGAACTCAAATTAAGTTGGTGCACAATAGGGACCGGGGAACGTAGACAATACCTGAATCACCACACAATTAGAATACTCTGTATAGCCTTCGAGGTTTTCTTGCAACATCTGGTCTTCTAGGCTGGTCCTAACAATAATAATGGCCGCGATGACTAAGGCCGTCACACGGACTAGAGGCGTTGCAAAGATTAATTCCAAACCTAGGCAGGACACCGACAAAACTTACCAAGCGAGACCTTGTTAGTTTGTACAGGAAAATGCAGCCACGGGCAAGAAGTATCTCTCTAATCTTACTCTAGAAAAGGGATACAGATGAGCAGATTTTTTCTTGTTGGAATAATTATAGTTGGCACCCTAGCTTTAGCTGGCTGCAGTATAGAGCGCCATACTTACAGCCTCGAAATTCAAGTGCAAGGACAAGGCACGGTACTTCCGGGCGCCGCAAATAGCTATACAGAAGAAACAGCAGTAGATGTAGAGGCCATACCTGCAGACGGTTGGCAATTCTATCGTTGGCAGGGTGAAGTAGCAGATCCCCTCTCCCAAACAACAACTGTACTTATAGATGGAAACAAAACACTGCGTGCCATCTTTGTGGACGCTGCAGGGCCCACCGTCCTTGAAGCACCAGGTGGAATCATCACTAGCCGAGCAGATGGTTCTAATGTTAGCCTAAGGCCGCAAGGAGCCCAAGACATCCAATACATTATGCTCCACGCCATTAGCGACTCGGTAGCCAATCCTACTAAACCATATCAAATAGAGCGGATTCGGACCATCTTTAATGATTATAGTGTGGAGGCTCATTATGCCATTGATCGAAGAGGCGTGATCTATCAATTTGTAGAAGATGAACGCATCGCACGTCATGCCGGTGTTGGCTCCTGGGCAAATAATCCAAGGCTAACCAACAACATGAATCGTTATGCTATCGGTATTGAGCTTTTGGGCATTGGAACCAAGGGAGAGATGGTAGGTGTCATCGGACCGGAGGCCAACGGTAAAATACAGGCGAACGATCGAGGTTATACAGAGGAGCAATACCGCTCCCTAGATAGCTTGTTACACCACCTGACCCGCCGTTACGGTATTCCCCAAGAAAACATCATTACCCATAAGGACTACGACCCTGGGCGCAAATGGGACCCCGGGAAACTATTTGACCGCAATAAAGTAAACATCTAACAAACGCACCCCTGGGATCTTTCCCAGGGGTGTAAGGACAAACACAGGCAGTTAGGTCAAAAATTACCGTCCTCGAAGTTGAGGATCGCCAATGTCACGTAGACCGTCTCCCAGTAGGTTAAAGCCAAGCACAGTAAAGACGATTGCCAAACCAGGATACAGCGTTATGTGAGCTGCGGTGCGAATGGAGTCTCTCCCAAGGGCTAACATGCGGCCCCAGCTAATGACAGGGGGCTGAGCTCCTAAGCCGAGAAAGCTCAAGGTTGCCTCCACAACGATGGCAGTCCCCATATTAAGGGAGGCCACAACTAAAATAGGTGCAATACAGTTAATTAAAATATGGCGGAACAAGATCCTTCGATCTGAAAGCCCTAATGCTTTACCAGCCATAACAAATTCTTCTTCTTTTAACCCCAAAACCATACTGCGAGTCACCCTCACCATTGCCGGAACACGCACAATGGCTATGGCAAACATGGCGTTAATCACTCCAGGTCCTAATGACGCTACAATGGCAATAGCCAGAAGAACTGATGGAAACGCTAGAATCAAGTCCATCAGTCTCATAATGACAGAATCAACGACACCGCCAAAATACCCTGCAACGGCACCGAGGGTTATACCGAACAGCAGAGACACTCCAGTTGCAGTTGCAGCCACAAGCAAGGAAACCCTGCTGCCCATAAGTATGCGACTCAAAACATCGCGGCCCATATCATCGGTACCCAAAATAAATTCACCAGAAAAACCTTCTGGAGCACGGTAACTATTCCAAATATCCATTTTATACGGATCATGTGGGGCAAGCACATCGGCGAATATGGCCACCAGAATCAAAACACCAATTAAAATTAATCCAGTTACTGCACTCTTGCTTCGTAAAAAATGCTTCATGGTTTCTGCCTCCTCAATCGTATCGAATCCGCGGATTTACCAATGCGTAACTAATATCCACAAGAAGGTTCACGAAGGTGAAAATGATCGCCATCATTAGAACCCCACCTTGAACAATAGGAAAGTCACGTTGGCTAATGGCATTAACCACAAGTCTGCCCACACCGGGCCAGGCAAAGACCGTTTCGGTCACCACCGCGCCCCCCAACATCGATCCAAACTGAATTCCCACAATTGTTATCACAGGTAACAATGCATTACGCAAACCGTGCTTGATTACAACAACACGATGCTTTAACCCCTTGGCTTGAGCAGTGCGAATGTAATCCTTTCCTAATACTTCCAACAAACTCGAACGGGTTAGACGAGCGATGATGGCCATCATACTAACGCCGAGAGCAGTGGCCGGCAGTAGTACATAACGCAAAGCGTTGAGCAAGACATCTGCCCTGAACTGCGTGACTAACACCCACAAACCATTGAGTACAGAAGCATCGCGACCAAACATGGGCAACCAATCCACTTTCAAAGCCACATAAGACAGAAGCATAAGACCCAACCAAAAACCCGGCATTGACACGCCAATCAACGACACAATCATACTCAAGTAATCCCACAACGATCCCCTGCGTGTAGCGGCAAAGATTCCTATAGGAATACCCAGCGAAATTGCTATGAGTACAGACACTATGGCCAATTCTAATGTTGCCCCCAACCTTTCAAAAATCAGGGTGTTAACAGGAATCGTTTGTCGAATCGAAACGCCTAGATCGCCTTTTATCGCCCTAGTTGCCCAGCGAAAATATTGTGTGGGAAGCGGCTGGTCAAAACCATATACCGCATTAAGTCTAGCCACATCTTCACCAGTCGCCTCTTCTCCAAGGAGCATACGGATTGGATCGCCAGGTGATAAATGAACTAAGAGGAAGACTAGAATCGAGATTCCGATTAATAAGGGTATCATCTGAATGAGGCGTCGGATAATGTAACGGAACATCTAGACAACCCACTCCTTTACTAAATCCAGGACACCAGGTGTATGAACACCTGGCATCCTACGAACATCACGTTTTTTTCCAGTATCTATTTGTTCTTGGTCATTAGATGCGCATCTTGCCACGCGGCTGCACCGTAGGGGTGAACCTCCCAGTTTCCAATCCACGGGTGATGGAGACCCACTTCCTCGGTGTAGTTGATAAACCCATAAGGAACCTCACGTACAACAATTTCCTGAGCTTCACGGTAGATATCTATGGATTCCTGCGACTCCTGAGGAACTGTTCGACCGAGATCCAATAAGTAGTCCACACGTTCATTGGAGTACTTACCGTAGTTGTTGGAACCATTGGTGTGGAATTGGCGAATCATAGCCCGATCAGGATCGAGTTGGCCTGACCAGCCTAGGATAAAGATGTCAAAGTCATCAGTTTCTTGGATCCTAGCTAGATAGGCACCCCACTCTTCAATAATGACTTCCACATTGATCCCCGCCTGCTGCGCTTCAAACTGCAGAATTTCTGCAATACGCATACGAACTGGATTTTCGTTGGTGTAAAGTCTCAGATTAATGTCACCAGGAGCAACTCCCGCTTCTGCCAGTAATTCCCGGGCCTTCTCTACACTGTAATCATAGCGTTGCACATCAGGATTAAACCAAGGAAGAGACATGGATACGGGTCCAATACCAGGTGTTCCAATACCGTTTAGTACTCGCTCCACAATACCTTCACGATTAATCAGATGACTTACTGCCTGACGCACTCTAACATCAGAAAGCGCGCCTACCTTAGTGTTAAAGCCTAAATAGTTGTAGCCCGTACCAGGTGTTCTCTTTACTACGATATTCGGAGCAGCTTCTAGACGATTAATTTCTTGTGGCACTACTCCGCCTTGATAGATGTCAATTTCGCCGGCTTCAAATGCCAACAAGCGGGTAGAATCCTCTGGAATAGCTCTGAAAACTACATTAGGGATAATTGGTGCCCCACCCCAATAGTCTTCGTTTGCCACCAGTACCATACGATCATCACGGGTCCAAGAAACAAACTTATAGGGTCCGGTCCCTATTGGCTTCTGACGGAAATCCGCGCGGTCGCCTTCATGCTTTGGTGTGATGGGCATACGAGCGATATTGTTCATCAAGAACGCATTGGCTTGATTTAAGCGAAAGATGATTTCGTGATCATTTACCACTTCAATTTCTTCAATATCAGCATAAAGTCCCATGTTAGGAGCACCATTAGCGGGATCAAGTACCCACTCATATGTGTACTTGACATCTTGAGCTGTAAAAGGTACGCCATCATGCCAAGCAACGTCTTCACGTAACTTGAACCATAGAGTCATGGTATCCTCACTCACATCCCACTCTGTAGCTAACGCCGATTCAAGCTGCATATTCACGGCAAACTTTACCAGTGGTTCCATAATCACGTTGATTCGTTCAAAGGATGGTACATCAGTCTCTAATCTTGGATCCAGACCAATAGCCTCGGCTCCACTACCTATTACCAAAGTGTCGTTGCTTGCCCAGGCCACTGCAGTTAAGACCAGGAGCAAAACAAAGGTAACAGTAATCAGAACACTGTGCTTCTTTAACATTTTAACACTCCTTTTATAATTTTCAGATGCGCGCTACCCTTATACTTACACGTCCCTCCGTAAAATCCTTCTTACTTACAAAAAAACTACGATTTTCGAACAAATGGGCGCGCACTTTGACAGTTCCCGTCACTTGGCGGGGGGTAAACAAAAACACTTCCAACACTCTGTTTGCAGGCGTCTGAAGAAAACATTTTGTAAATAATAAGCAAAACGCCAGGCGCTAGTCCTGACGTTTTATCTGGTACAGAGTTACAGACGATTACAATAAGTGCATCCCTGGATCTTGCTAATGCATCGAGTGTGTTCGAGTAGGTTTTTCTGCTACTAGTTGATCATAATTGCTTGGCAGCTCCACATCTGGAAAGCCATTGACTAAATGACAGGCAACAAAGTGGTCTTCTTCAATTTCAATACTCTCTGGTGGGATTGTCTTACAGCCCTGCATTGCTTGGGGACAACGTTGCCAAAAACGGCAACCACTGGGCGGATTGATAGGACTTGGAATGTCACCCTTTAAAACCACTAGCTCTCGCTCTTTTCCCACTACCGTATCCAATACAACGGACAATAAGGCCTGCGTATAGGGGTGTAAGGGATTCTTGAAAATGCGTTCACTACTCCCGGATTCCATTATTTTTCCTAGATACATCACCGCCATACTATCGCACATGTTTTTCACAACCGCCAAATTATGCGAGATGAATACATAAGTCAGCTTCATCTGTTGTTGGATGGTGTTCAAAAGATTTAGGATCTGCGCATGGATACTCACATCTAGAGCCGAAACTGGTTCGTCACAAACAAGAAAGCTAGGATTCAAGATAATCGAACGGGCAATCCCCAATCGTTGGCGTTGACCTCCAGAAAAGTCCGATGGATAACGGTACAAATCATCCGCGGACAAACCAACTAGTTCGAGGAGTTCAACAACTCGCTCTTTCATCGTCTCATCGTCATCTTCTCCTCGAATAAACATTGGTTCGGAGATGATTTGGTAGACATTAAAGCGCGGATTGAGCGATGAAAACGGGTCTTGAAAGATCATTTGCATGGCACGACGGGTGGTCTTGAACTCTTCCCTCGAAAGCGCATAAAGATTCTTGCCATTGAAAATGACTTCACCGGATGTGGGCCTTACCATGCCAATCATGGCGTTGCCTAAGGTTGTCTTTCCGCAACCTGATTCTCCCACTATACCAAAGGTTTCCCCACGTTTAATTGTTAAAGACACATCGCTTACCGCTTGAATAACGCCTTTTTTGATAAATGGCAACCCCCCTTTGACCGGGAAATTGACCGAAACATTACGCATAGAAAGAATTGGGGTTCGATTTTTTACATCTTTATGCATGGCTTACCCCCCTTATGGATAGCGGATGGTGGCACCGCACCTCGCGATTACTATCGATGGTTTTTAATGGCGGCATCTCTTTCTTGCATTCTGCAGTCGCGTATTGACAGCGTGGATGAAAATAACATCCGCTTGGTTTTTGTGTGGGATGTGGTACTGTACCAGGAATCTGGGTGAATACCCTTTCTGTATCAGATAATCTTGGCACAGCGGACATTAAGCCCACCGTATAAGGGTGATGTGGTGTGGCAAACAATTCCCGCACGGGAGCCTTTTCAACAATTTTACCCGCATACATCACATAAACAGTGTCAGCGATGGCAGAAACAACACTCAAGTCATGGGTTACCAGCAATAACGCTGTACCGCAGCCCCTTTGCATGTTTCTCAACATACTAAGGACCTGGGCCTGAATCGTCACATCCAGAGCGGTTGTGGGCTCGTCTGCTATCAGTAATTTCGGCAGACAAGCAAAGGCCATGGCTAGTAACACCCTTTGACGCATCCCTCCACTTAACTCGTGGGGAAAACTATTGGCTCTCTTGCGTGGTTCCGGAAGGCCTACTAGCTCTAACGCCTTAACAGTATGTTCACGCGCTTCTTCCTTGCTCAGCCCCTGGTGACGAATGTACATCTCATCGATTTGCTTTCCACAGGTCATTACAGGGTTAAGAGAAGTCAAGGCATCTTGAAAAATCATACCCATTTCTTTACCCCTAATCTCCTGCATTTGTTTGGGAGTATAGTCCTTAATATCTCGACCATCAAATTCAAGCGTATCTACACGGGTAATTGCTGGCGGCGAATCAATAAGCCGCATCACAGATTGACTCGTTACACTCTTCCCGCATCCGGATTCGCCTACTAGGGCCACACATTCCCGTTCATGAATATCCAGATCAACGGATTCAACAGCGCGAATAATGCCATAGTTAGTCGGAAAGATTACTTTCAGGTTTCTAAGCTTTAAGACCTGTTTCATGAGTAACCTCCCCCTTCCCATGTTCAAATGCAGGTGTAACGCCAATTTTCGCATAATCATCCATTGAATTAAAGACCTCTTCCACATAGGCACTGTTTAAGTTCTTAAAGACCTTATACACTCCACTTGAACGTTGCATCCGCGGATTCATGATTTCTTCCATTACGATACCCAAACGCATAAAGCTGAACACAGCTAGGAAAATACCAATACCCGGGGTCAAAATCCACCACCAGGCACCGAACAGCAATGCCCCTCCCCTCTGAGCTTCCGCAAGCATCTTACCCCAGCTGATAGCAGTGGGATCACCCAAACCTAGGAAACTCAAACCCGCCTCGGCCACCATAATTCCAGCACTACTTAAAGCTGTACTCATGATCAACAAATGCGAGGTTCCCGGTAGGATGTGACGAATCATAATGTGCCAGCGGCTGGCCCCAGCAAGTTCAGCAGCCTTAACATAGTTACTGTTTTTTAAGACTAAGACTAGGGAGCGAATCGTCCTGGCCAATCCAGTCCAGCCAAGAGCCACAAAGATCAGGATAATCGTCCAATAATCTCGACCTAAAACATTGGTCAAAACTATTACTAAGGGCAGTGTGGGAATAACGAGCATGATATCGACGATACGCATGACTAAGCTGTCCACTAATCCACCGATATAACCTGCCGCAACTCCTAAAATTGACCCAACTATGGCAATACAGATCCCTGAAGTAACTCCCACGATCAACGAGACCCTAGTTCCATAAACTAACATGCTAAAGATATCCTGACCGGTGTTGATGGTCGTGCCCAACAAGTGCTTTGAACTTGGAGGCAAACCCTTGGTTGTCCGCTCAGCCACATCATAAGGATTGAACGGCGCGATGTAAGGAGCAAAAATAGCAACCACTACCAAAAATCCTACCATGGTTAAGCCGATCTTGCCTTGCTTATGTGACCAAATACGCTTGATAAATAACCCCGTATTCTTCAGTCTTTTCTCGATTCCCCTGGCCATGCCATGATGAATCGGTAGCTTTTTCTTCATCGTTTATCACCTACCGTCACCCGAGGATCAAGCAGAACGTAGACTAAGTCCGTTATTAAGATCGCCAGAATAGTAAAACCCGAGAGCAGTAACATGATCCCCATCATTAACGGATAGTCATTAGTGTTGTTCGCTTCTAAGAACAAAGTTCCCATACCATTCCAGTTGAAGACTTGTTCAATCACAACTTGTCCACCGATCAAACCGCTGATGCTCATGCCCAGTGATGTGACGATAGGCAACATGGAGTTGCGCAAGATGTGTTTATACCGAATCGTATTTTGCTTTAAGCCTTTCGCTTTAGCCGTCAAGATGAAGTCTTCATTAGTCACGGCAATCACCGCATTACGGGTACCCTGAGCGTGACCGATGATACTTCCTACCGCCATACTCAAGACCGGTAGAGCCGCGTTATACGCTACTGTACGTATGGCAGCAAGGCTCCAGTCAAAGTTGGCCACCATATTGGAGTCGGTGTAGGCGGGGAACACTTCAAGTTCAAAGCCCAAGTAAAATGACAACATTAAAGCAATAAAAAAGCCTGGTATCGCCACCATAATAGTGGAGGCGTTTAGTAACAGGGTGTCCTGCCAGCGCCCGCGTTTTGTGGCTGCCACGACACCAAACATTACACCGATGATCAAGCCTATCAACAAGGTGCTGACCGATAAAACTAACGTCCAGGGCAGTCGTTCCACAATCAAATCAATGACTGCTGGCGAACCAGGCCTAAAGGACTTTCCTAAATCGCCTTTGGACAAACCCTGTAGGTAGTTTAGATACTGCTGCCAGGTAGAAACGTCAAAACCGTATTGTTTGCGGGTGACTTGTTTGATAATCTCGTATTCGATCTCACTCATATTCCCTTGGGGAGGATAATAACGCTCCGCGGGATCCACAACACCAATGCGGGGTATGAAAAAGTTTAGCGTTATCACCACTACGAACACAAAGAGCGAATAAAAGATGCGTTTAATGACATAAGTGTTCTTCATTCCTTCACCTACTCACATTTGATTTCTTCAAATTCTGTAAAGTAGAGGTGTTAAGGACTGTTGAGCCCTCCACAATGTTATAACCGATAAAGCGATCCGTGCGTGCCACGGAAATTACGTTCGATGTGTAAAGAGGGATCTTGTAATACTCCTCTGCTAGTATCGGCTGGATTGCCTTAATCAGATCATACTTAGTGTTCAAGTTCAAGGTAAATCTCATGTTCTCAATCAATGTGTCAAGTTCTCTATTGACCAAACGTCCGTAATTTGACGTACGTCCTAAGGCCGAAAAGTGTGCATTGTACATGATATCAATGTTCGAAAGAGAGAATGAAACGCCATGTAAAGTCATGTCAAACCGGCTAGTATAAAGGTAGGTTGATTCTGGTTGGGTTCCCTTGGCTGCATAATTTACCTTGATACCTATCTTTTGGAACTGAATTTCCAAGTAGGAAATGCAATCCTGTTCACCAGGTGAACCCAGGATACTGAAAGTGATCCTCTCACCATTCAGTAAACGATAACCATCCTTGTCCCTATCAGGTACGATCGTATCCAGGATAGCGTTTGCTTCGGCCACCCGAGCCTGGTAATCAATTGGCAGATAGTCCGCATCAGGATTATAAAAGTCAGGTAATGTGCTCCGCATCAAGCCTGAGCTCGCAGGAATTCCTGCGCCATTGAGGACATTCTTAATTAAGTCCTCTTGATTTACCGCTAAAGCGATTGCCCTCCGGAAATCTTTAATACTTAGCAAATCCCTTATGGGATTTTGTTCACTAGAAACGGGATTAACATTTAACACCAATGTCTGAATATAGGTGCCAGGGGCATTGGAGATAAAAAGATCCTTTTCTTTTTCAAAGAGTTGTAGATAATTGGAGCTCACGGAGTTATCCAAAACATCAATATGCCCTTTCAATAAGGCATAGATGGCTACATTTATTTCCTGATAAAGCACATATTTTATTGTCTCTATGTTGTACAGGGGACTACCATCTTCTTTTGTCCGATGATAATCTGTACGGCGCCTCAGCACGATTTGTTGACTTCCCGATTCTTCAGTATCCAGGACAAATTGTCCACTACCAACAGGATAACGATAGCGATAGAGGGTTTCTTCGGTCGGCGCGGCACTGTTCAATTGGTTTTGTGGAGTCACAACCGGCTCCCAGATGTGTTTGGGTAAAATCAAGACAGAGGTGAAAAGTGGCATCACTGACCCCAACACCTTATTAACGTGGAGATAGATCACGGTATCCTTATCTTCTTCAGCGATCTCATAACCCTGTTCCCGAGCACCGTGTTCATAAGTGAACAAGCCCCGCTGAGTCAAAACACCGTTAGTGTATTTATGCCGCAAATCGCTGGTCCAGGCCAAGGCACCAGCATGGTTGGATAGCAGATTATTCGTAGCGATATCCAATGAATAGTAAACATCCTCCACCGTCAAAGGTTTTCCATCGCTCCAGGTGATGTTGTCATGAATAATAACTTTAACAGCCAGATACTTGTGGCTGGGGTCACTGTAAACCTCTTCTAAACGGGCATAGTCAATAGACCCATCCTCGGTGAGAATGGGTTCACCCGCTTGATCCACGTAGTACCACTCCTGACCAATAGAGGGAACAAAATTACCGGTGTCTTCATCGTAGCTAAATAAGGAATCATACAGCATACCAGCAATTGTAGGCGCGATTCCTTCCCGTGATAACCAAGGCATATAAGCCGTGGGAAATGATGCCTGAACTGAACCGACGTACAGTGTATCTGCGTTGGGTCGATGAATTTGCCCGGGATTTTGGCACGATGTTAAGCACAGAACCATAATGCCCATCATGATTATGAGCATTAGCTTTTTTGCCATGATTTTCACCTCAGAGCCTTTTGATTACTTTGTTAACATGAAGCTGTAGTTTGTACCATCAATTTCGAAGGTCAGATTTAATCCCGTGGGCCAGATTTCGCCTGCGCTGACAGATGCTGGTGCTGTCAATGTAACCATATGGGCCATTGGTCCAGCACTTATGTTAAAAGTACCATTCTGCCTCATTAACTCGAGATTATCATTCTCCTGATCCACAATTACCAGCTCAAACGAACCATCTGCATTCATCGTGAGAGTCGCTAAATACGCTTCATTCACCATGGTACCGCCACTGAACTCACCTTGAATTGCCGCATCATAGAAATGCCACTCCACATTTTTGACAGTGTCGGAAAGATCAAATGTTGCATTGAGCGTGTAATTGGCTTTAGTCCCCACAATTGGTGTGCTTTGGTCCCCACTTGGAGTAAAGGTCATGGTTCCATTAGTAGCTTCAAAGGCACCTTGTTCAACGTGCTTTACATCATTATAGATAGATGTAAAGGTATATCCTCCAAAATAGTCAAGTTCCAGCGCAGCCTGTGCTTCGCCGTTGTCAATGCTTTGCTGAGCATACCAATTACCAGCATGTTTCGCTGTTGTGGCTACCCTTAACAGCCTTTCTTCTCGGTCAGAAATTGCGGACGATTTTACACTTAACTCGAGCCCGCCATCATCGGTAATTGCTCCCCATAGCTCCATCTCGCCTTGGGGTGTTAAACCGAAGTTTTGCCCCGTAACCCGGAACGTGCCGCGTTCTTCATACTGTACGGTTTCTCCTAAACTGTCATGGGTACTCACATAATGGTAGCGTGCTCCTGGTCCAAGGTTAAGTACATACTTATAATCAACCCCGTCTTCACTCGAAAAGCCCAAATAAGTGTCGTAATACTCTTCATAGACATACTTATTGGCCATTAAATGGTGAATTATTTCTGGGTTATCTGAGTCTACAGCTTCAAAGGAAATATTGGCGGAACCATAAGGTAAAGGTGTTCGGAAGATTAGATTATGCCCAATTCTCTCGAATGTGGCTGTTTTTGATTTTTCCGGTGTTGAGTCAGAATAGATCATCAAGTAGGTACCGTCTAGTTCTCCGATTGTTCCACTGCCGCGGTCAGAAGCAAACTGACGATTAGCGGATAGAATGAATTTGCTGTCCTCATCGATCCGCAAATAAAATGTAAGTGCCATTCCTAAATCGGTAAGATCAATCGCGTAGTCACCGTGAAGTTCGAATTTCTCAGCAGGGACCTGACTTCCAGTACTAGTGGCAGCCGCGTTCTCCTGAACATTAGTCTCAATAATTTGTTCTGCGGGTTTAGGCTTACCGCAGCCACTAAGAACCACAACAATTCCAACCAGCAAAAGGATAAGACTATTTCGCATTACCTTATTCTGCATTTTGACACTCCTCATTTCGGATATTGCAGTCGCGAGGCATAAAATATAGGCAAAGGCAAGCGCTTTCGCGCATGCCTTGCCACTAAACTACACGAATTAGTAGGGATAAATCATTTTCGTACCAAAGCCATCCCGTGACACACAGTTGTCAAAGATCTCTTCAATGGTGAAGACATAAGCTGGATATCTTAACCAACGGCTCTTATCAGGTCTGTGATATACATCGTGTTGGGCATTGACGAACTGTTGATAAACCTCCCGTTTTCCAGACTCGGCTTCATCGAAGATCGCTAGTTGACCCCTTAGTTCGTAAGAAACCATGGGCGGTTGATAAAACAAAAGTGTTGCTTCAGGATTCACCTTGGCATTTTCCCAAGTATGTTTCTTGGCCATTTCTAGACTGGCCATTTTAGTAAAGTCCACACGATAGTGCATATCGGGATGATAGATTTGCTCTACTAAGACCTTAAGACCATTCCTACTATGGGCTTTGTCGTCCCCATCATAGGAGTCAATGTGGTTCATATAGGCTTCTAAAACTTCTTCCAAATACTCATCCTTGGGAATAAAACCGATACCTTTGATACTAGCATTTAAACCTGCCGGACCATTGGTAATGATACCAGGGTTATGAGAGCAAAAGCTTAAGAATACCTTCTCTTTTGACATTTCCTCTTCTTCATACAACTTCATTACGGTGTTAGCACGAGTGATAAAAGCCCATTTGAAGAACGATTCTGCAGTTTTCATAGTTTTTTCAGTCATCCGATCCATCCTCCACAAACGTATTTTTATTCACTTAGAAAAGATGGCAAAACGAGTGATGTTCGTTCTGCCATTTTCAAAAGTCTTTCCCTAAATTAAAAGGGTATAAGATAATTCCAAGCAGATTATTGCAAGCCTAGCTTTATTTCCATGCGCATGCCCATAACCGCAGAGACGATGAATGGGGCTGCGATTTCACCGGAATCCACTGTGCCTGTAACGGCGTCGGCTGAATCCGCGATGTGGAATGCGATTTCCGTTCCACCCAGAGTATATGTGCCGGTTTCGTGCACTGCTGCCGTATCATTAGAGGGGACGGCCATGTAAAAGTATTCACCTCTGTGGGTTAAGTACAGTGTAGCTTCTACAACTGTTGGTCCTTGTAGTGTAGCCCGATATACTCCGGCAACTTTATTGTTTGATAGTGTAAGTGTCGCCTCGGTACGTCTTGGTGCCATTTGAGATGGTTTAACCCCTATTGTTATAGAACCATCTGTGTCGATGCTTCCTTCGATAGCCTCTTGGCCTTGTGGGGTAATAACTAGTTTACCGTTATCCGAATCCAAAACGTAGGTTCCGGTCTCAACAAAATCATACAAAGTGTCTCCCATAAGGAAATAACTCTTGATCTCGTAACTCTTGTCTTCTTTCAATTCCAGGGTGTAGTTATAAGCGACAGTGCCCATTCCTCCTGAGGTTTCGTGTCCTCCGGCATAGATCCCTGCGCCTGCAGCGTGGGCCTTAACCCCTCCGCTCTGCCATGCTGTAAACGTTAAGAGAGTTACAACAAAAGCCAAAGCAAAAAGCCTTTTTCTCAACTTCTTTTTTTGATGCCACATAAATAGTACTTAACCTCCCTTTCATTTTTCGATAATTATACACCCGGAGTGCACTTATGTCAAGCTCGCAGGCTGATAGGACT
>DGYW01000070.1 GCA_002396805.1 Firmicutes bacterium UBA4996
TAGCCCAGGACCCAAAGAGCGGCGTGCCATTTATTCGGCAGCCAAGACAGTAGACAACAAAAATAAGCCTCCCTCCTTTACAAACCATCATCTAAGGTCTTGCTTTTTCTTCCCACAACCCGCCGAGCGAGTCAATGACGCACAGAAAGGGGGTGGGGCGTGTTACGGATGCATGAAACTAAAGAGTAATACCTATTACTGCCTAGAAAAATTGTGTAATTTTCGATTTGCCTAAGGAAAATGCCGAGGCTAGGTAGAGGTGTTTTTGTCGATAAAAATATTGACAAATACATTGGTGGGAACTATAATTTAAATACTAACTTAAACATCTGGTGGTCAACGGAAAGAGGTGTAGCAAATGCTTGATAAAGACATGCGTGGTCTTATGGAATCAATCGTCCCCATATCACGTTTTAATAAGGGTGAAGCAGGCAAGATTTTTGAAGAAGTAGCCAAGAGCGGGACTAAAATTGTTGTGAAGAACAACAAGCCAACCTGTGTTCTCATTGATCCCAAGAAGTATACAGAATTGATGGATATGATAGAGGACTTTCTATTACTTGCAGAAGCAGAAGAGCGTATGAAATCTGCTAAGCCATCCGATTTTATAAGCCATGAGGATATGATGAAGAGGATGGGAATTGATCAGACAGAACTGGACAATATTGATGTGGAGATTGAGTAATGGCGTGGGCTGTCGAATATCACAAATTAGTTGAGAAGGATCTTCACAAACCAGACAATGCTCAACGTAAGCAGGTTTTCAAAGCGATAAAGAAAGTGGCGCAAAATCCATTACCTGATTATGAGGGAGGTTATGGCAAGCCTCTTGGAAACCGTGCGGCAGCGCAGCTCGCAGGCTATTGCAAGATTAAGCTACGGAAATCAGGGCTCAGGGTCGTCTACGGCATTGTCAGGGAGCAAGAAATCATGACGATTGTAGTGATCTCGATCAGGAGTGATGAGACAGTGTACAAGCTTGCGGAGCAGAGGGTGAAGCCACTTAGCCATCCAGCAAGACCTATGCAGAACTAGGCCTTGTCCAAGCTGATGGGTACCAAGAATTGATAGCCCTGCGTATTAACTTCAATCGTTAATTAGTAGGATTTAGAGTAGCGCAGAAAAAAATAAATTTCTCCATGACCAGACATCTCTTTGAGCGTCTGGTTTTTTTATTTACATAGATTGATCTATAAGGTTGACATAGTTTATAAGCGTATGGTACAATGGTGGCGAAATGGAGGTTGAGAAATGAATGGGGATAGAGGACAGACTGATTTTTGGAGTTTGGTAGAAGAATTAGGGGGAACTAAAGCCTATAACGACGTTCTTTGGGCGATTTTGCATGATAAGCACCCAGCAGGTGAAGATGTCCCTGGGCTAACCAAACTTAGTTATCGGGATTTAGCAGGAATGGTTAGTGTTTCCCTTGGTACAGTGGGCAGAGCTTTGACCTTTTGGCAAAGTGTAGGGGTGATCATTGTTCATCCTACCCAATCCAGACATGAGCCAACAGTTATTGAATATCTCGGGCTTCCGCAGCACATCCTTGAGCACCCTATGGGTTCAATTGCGGAGGAACTAAAGCGTCTCATTGAGGATGCGGAGGGGCTTACTAGAGCCTTGCGAGTGTTAGAAAGTAAGATTGATCGCATCATTCGGGACACTCAACATAACGAGCTGTCTGCATTTCGCAAAAGCAAACCCCTCGCCGTAGGCGAGACCGATGATGGCAGAACCCTGTACGTCTTAGAAGATGAAACTCTCTAAAATATTTGAACAGGGAATTTCGAGAATTGAAGGGGGGATGAATGGAGATGGTCGCCTGTAATAACCCTGTAACACCGAGACTCAACATACTTCTGAATCCGATGCCTAGTGCGTCTAGCAATGATAGGGTAGTTTTGATGAATATCAGCTACGATAGGATAGAATTGTCCTGTGATGAGCCAAATTCGTTGCACATACCCAAAGAGTACAACTCAACAATAAGAACTGATAGTCAATTGAGGGCGATCTTTAAGAGCATTAACGCCAAGAACAAACGAAATGGCACTAAAACTAAGGTGTGTGCTTATCGTGAGATCTATGAAGCCCCTCATGGGATGCGGATCAGAAAGGATTTAGTGTATGAGGGTGGGTTTAGTGAAAGGATAGTTAATGTATGTTTTAATGGGGCTCGCCACTCAGGAATTGCTATACGTCAATACATGGAGACGATTTTTCCTGATGATTGGAGGAGATTCAGGCTACATTATTACGAAGTTGCCTGTGATTTCAATGTGGATGTGCAGAGCTTCATTGAGAGAGGGCTTTACCGTTCTTATGTTAGAACAAAAGAGGAGTACAAAGGCACTAGATATCTAGGCTCGCGAAGGAGTAAAAAAAGGACAATCAGTTATGACAAAAAAGAGGAACGTTTGTTCAAAGGCTATGATCCTGATCACTATGGTTACCGTCTTGAGGAAAGAAATCGCCTTAGGGCTGTGGAGCGACCGTTGGTAGAGGATTGGCTGAGTGGAAGGTGGAGACCGAAGGTCTTTACTCACACATACATTGGCAATACTTCAATTCGCTGGGATGGCCTTAAAGACAATGAATGGGCTTCCATAATGAGAAACGGTTTTCAGTCGGCTTTACGCTCCAGAAGAAGAACAGATGCCCGCCAAGCGAAGATGCGGAAATTGATCAAAAAGCACCAATGGTTCCCTTTGAGGAGGTTTGCAGATCAAGGGCTACTTGTTTGGACGTTAAGGTACCGTCTGGAATACGGAATCAGCCCTAAGTATACCGGAATATATGCAAAAGTTCACTGGTCACAGCAGGCAAAGCAAGGATTGAACTCTGCGGCAGTGTACAAAGGGAGGGGAGAAAACTCGGAAGACAAATCGCGCTACCACTTTGATGATCACTATTTTGGTGAGGTTAGCTAGAAAATAACTATGAGTTTTTGAAAAGAGGAGGTGAGCAGATGGAGCAGTTGTATTTCGATTTTCCAAATGACGATATACTTTTGGCACACCCCGCTGGGGGAGACCAGGTAATTCCAGTACAGGTTAGTTATGACAATGTGGAGTTCTCAATTAATCATTCGGGCATGTGGGCAGGATTTCCGAACAACAAACTTCTACTCTATCATCCCAGCAAAGATGGCACTTGCAGATGAATGGCCCTAGAAATAGTGTTGACACGTATCTCTTAGAAGGCCCTGAATACGCCACCAAGATCATAGCAGGACCAATTCGGATCAAACAGATCGAAAAGAGAATACCCAAATTGCAGGTGTCCTTTAGTTGCTTGAATAAGAGCCCAGAAGATATACGGGAGATACTAAATCGGCAATTCAAACCGTGGGATAACATGAAGCTACTTAGCATTGAGGTCGTAGTCGATGTGTTATGCTCCAATATCGACCTAATCACCAAGGGTTTTATGGCTTTTGGTGCCAAAGATTTTTCAAGACAAGGTGACACCTACCATTTTGGCTCTAGCATGACCCCTAGGAGCTATAGTGTATACAAAGTTTCTAAAGAAGTAGTTGGCAAAGATCTAAATCCCCATGACCATTCGGTCATCAGAATAAAGGCTAATTTGAAGTTTTCACCAGAGGAAAGGCCCTATGCCATGGCTTGGCTTAATGGGACCTGGCAACCGGCAGCTTACAACAATGTCAACATTGCGAATGTTTTTTCGAGATGGCAGAGGCTAACAGCATCTGAACAGGGGTACTTACAGCAGCACGGCCTTTTCCAGACTATACGTGAAGCATCATTACCGAGAAATCGCAGACAGGATCTAAGAAATCTAGCAAGGAAAAATGTCTTGTTTCCGATTAGGTCTTATGTAGAGCACGAATTAGGAAAGTGGGCGTCATAGAGGTATTTTAGTGTTTAACGAAAAACCTTCATCTCAGTAAATTGGCCCTTATATTGGTTTTGGAGGCTAATGTACTGGTTTAAAGGCTTGGTCATTAGATCGTTACCTCTGGCGGCGCTTAGAGTATCAATCTAGCAAAGGTTGAATGAGCCTAAACAAAATACACTACAATTTAGTAGGTATGTACGCATGACGACTCTATTATATAGCACCTTTGTGAAAAAGAGCATTATTGACATCAAGATGTGCTCCAAGAGGTTGTTTCGAGAGAACCAAAGAACCGCAGGAAATGACATAGAGAACGTTAAGTCGTTTTAACAGGTCTTTTTGCTTTAGCACCAAAGGAAATTTTATACAGTGTTACAGAACAACCACCCTTGAGCTAACAAGGAAATAACTTGATTCAGATTGGGGACAAATATCGAGAGGAGAACACTATGCACAATCAAACGCATAACAAATCAGCGTTTTATACGGTAGATGAGCTTGCAGAATTCCTAAAAATAGGGCGTTCTAGTGCTTATGAACTCTGCAAGAGTAACAAATTCCCAACGCTTAGGTTGGGGAAAATCATAAGGATACCCAAGCAAGCCTTGTATCACTGGATTGTTGAACAAACAGGCGGAGATCTAGATAAGACTTCTTAGAAAATGGTAGTAGGCGTCTGCCCCGCAAGGAGGTGACGATGCATAAGCGGGGTAGTACTTCTATTTGTAAACAAAGTGAAAGGAGAGAAACCAATGAGAGGGCACTTAACCAAGCGCGGGAAGAATTCTTGGAGTATCGTCTTGACTATGGGAAGAAAAATTGATCCCAAGACTGGGAAAAGTAGACCAAATCAAAAGTGGATTACTGTGAGGGGAACCAAGAAGCAAGCTCAAGATAGGCTAAATGAGATCCTGTACCAATACAATAGGGGGGAGTACATTGAACCTACATCCATGACAACAGATGAGTGGCTACAGAAGTGGCTTGACGTTTACGTTAGTCATAGCACCAAGAAACGGAAAAGAACCATAGAAACCTATGCCAGCGTGACCAATAGGCATCTTATCCCCGCCTTTGAGGACATTCCGTTGCAGAAATTAACTGCGAGCCATATCCAGCATTATTACAACACTTCCAAGCTCGCATCAAGCACCTTAGAGCAACATCATGCGATTTTGCATCAGGCTTTGAAGGTGGCAACGATCAATGAAAGGTTGATTAACGTCAACCCAGCAGAGTTAGTAGTAGAAAAGCCCGTAGCTGAAAAAAACTTGGAGATGGAGGTTTGGAGCCAAGAGGAAGTTCGCAAGTTTCTTTTAGTTGCAAGGGGAGTTGGAGTGCAGACCGAGGCATTTTACAGGTTGGCCGTGGAGACAGGAATGCGGCGAGGAGAAATCTGCGGATTGAAGTGGGAAGATGTAGACCTTGATGCTGAAAGAATTTCTATAATGAGAACACTTCTTAAGGCCGGCCCTAATCCAGAGTTAGGTCCACCGAAGAATGGTAGGAGCAGAGCTGTCGCCATTTCGTCACAAATGTCTATATTATTGAAGAAGCATAAGTTGGAACAAAACAAACTCAAATTAAGTCTAGGCGGTGCCTATACGGATAAAGACTTTGTTTTCGCTAAAGATTCGGGGGATCCCATCCAAATAAATAATTTTGGCCAACGAAGCTTTGCAGATTTGATTAGGCAAGCCGGGGTAAGGAAGATCCGTTTTCATGATTTGAGGCACACCTGCGCCACGCTTCTCTTGGAGAACGGCACCAATCCCAAGATTGTACAAGAACGCCTAGGTCACACAGACATCTCCATGACCCTCAATCGGTACTCGCATGTGACTCCTACAATGCAAAAAAGCGCTGCCCAATTGCTCGGCAACGCCCTCGACATCTAAGTAATCTTTAGCTTTAACTACGTTTCAAAAACTTCCAAAAATATTTTGATTAGCAATTGATTAGCAAACGCCCTCATTAATTTATAAAATCCCAGCTAAACTAGGCAATAAAAAGCAATGGTGCCGAAGGTGGGATTTGAACCCACACGGGCTATTGCCCACTGCGCCCTGAACGCAGCGCGTCTGCCGTTCCGCCACTTCGGCGTGTTCCACTATCCTTAAATTTAGCACGTTCT
>DGYW01000043.1:0-9333 GCA_002396805.1 Firmicutes bacterium UBA4996
TTAGGAGATTACGTGGAGAATATTCTGGAAGATGCCATTGCCCGAGGGATTTTGAAGAAATGATGGAGGTAAGAAGATTGTGCGAGATTTAGACGTTTTACGGGGACGTGGGTTAACTAGGGAAGAGGCCCTCCTAGCCACGGACCTGTTGTGGGAAGAGCTAGCTCAAACAATGAAATCGGAGAGAGCTTCAGTTTTGGAAGATGGGTCTATTGTTGTGGAGGGAGTAGAATTGAAGTTCGCCTTCACGGTTTTTGGTGAGCCTGTGGAAGGTAAACGTAGTCTATATATTTCTCTTCATGGCGGTGGAGGTACAACTCCAGAGGCCAACGACAAACAATGGGAAAACCAAAAGAAACTATACAAGCCTACTGAAGGGATTTACTTGGCACCACGGGCCCCCAGTAATGATTGGGACTTATGGCATAAACCCCACATTGATTTCCTCTTTGATTACTTAATTTCCACCCTGGTTGTCTTAGCTGATGTAGATCCTAATCGAGTCTATCTCCTGGGTTATTCAGCTGGTGGTGATGGAGTATACCAACTAGCTCCTCGCATGGCAGACCGCTGGGCGGCCGCGGGTATGATGGCAGGCCATCCCAATGATGCAAAACCCTATGGTTTGCGTAACATCGGTTTCACCCTCCATATGGGAGGTCAGGACACCGCCTATCGTCGTAATGAAGTGGCCAAAGAATGGCAGGACTGGCTGGGCCAGTTGCAGGCAGACGATCCAGAAGGGTACAAACATTGGGTAGAGATCTACCCTCAACATGGCCATTGGATGGAGGGGGAAGATGCCAGTGCCTTACCTTGGATGGCCCAGTTTAAACGCAACCCTTATCCGAAACGGGTAGTCTGGTGGCAAGATGATGTGACTCACACGAGATTTTACTGGCTAGCTGTCACGGCCGCGGAGGCGGTGGAAGGAGCTAAGGTTGTTGCCTCTGTGCAAGGGCAAACCATTACTATTGAAGAGAGCGACGCCGCGGTGTTGAAGATTCGCCTGCACGATAATTTGGTGGATCTAGATCAACCAATCGAAGTATGCTATCAAGAACGGATCTTGTTTTCTGGCCGGGTGGAGCGTTCTGTTGACTCCATTACCCACAGTCTCAAAGAGAGGCAGGATCCCGCTTCAGTGTTTTACGCAGAAATCGTGTTAGAGCTATAGTTATAGGAAAGAAACGGCCCCGAGCGGGACCGTTTTTCTCTATTTAACGACAATATTGTAGATGCGTCCAGGGACGTATATCTCCTTCACGATTGTCTTTCCTTCAATAGCTCTAAGGACATTTTCATTGGCTAAGGCCTTCGCCCGGGCTACTTCCGCAGGGTCATCTAGATTCACAGTGATCTCTCCTCGGACCCGGCCATTGATTTGAACACCAATGTCCACCGTCTGGGCCACAGTTTTCTCCTCATCCCAGGTGGGCCACTTCTGCTCGTTGAGCATACCCGCAAAGCCTAGCTTTTCCCACATTTCTTCAGTAATGTGAGGTGCCACCGGATTCAATAAGACAAGGAAAGTGCGCATTTCTGCCTTATTGATCTTACCTAGGTGGTTGACCTCGTTGAGTAGAGTCATAAGGGCCGCTATAGCCGTGTTAAACTTCAGACTCTCGTAATCGGTGCTCACCTTTTTAATGGTTTGATGCATCTGCGTCTCTAATTCTGAACTATACTCTTCGCCTGGTTGCACTATTTCTTGCAACTTCCAAACCCGGTCCAAGAAGCGACGGCAGCCACGCACCCCATCGGTACTCCAGGGGACACTCTTTTCGAAGTCGCCGATAAACATTTCGTACATACGCAAGGTGTCGGCTCCATACTCCTCTACAACCACGTCAGGATTAATTACATTACCCCGGGACTTAGACATCTTCTCGTTATTTTCGCCCAAGATCATCCCGTGAGAAGTCCGCTTTTGATAAGGCTCAGGCGTAGGGGCAACACCGATATCATATAAGAACTTATGCCAGAAACGGGAATACAGAAGATGCAGGGTCGTGTGCTCCATGCCTCCGTTGTACCAATCCACTGGTAACCAATAATTCAAGGCCTCTTGGCTAGCTAGGGCCTCATCGTTATGGGGATCGGTGTAGCGCAAGAAGTACCAAGAGGAGCCCGCCCATTGCGGCATGGTGTCTGTTTCTCTTTCAGCCGGTCCACCACAAGTTGGGCAAGTCGTTTCTACCCAGTTCCTGATTTTAGCTAAAGGAGATTCCCCTGTATCGGTGGGCTCATAGTTAGCCACCTGAGGCAAACGCACAGGTAGCTGTTCTTCAGGTACTGCGACCCAACCGCACTTTTCACAGTGAATCAGTGGAATAGGTTCACCCCAATAGCGTTGTCTGGAAAATACCCAGTCTCGTAGTTTGTAATTGACCTTAGGGGTACCGAGGCCTTGTTCCTTCAACCATGCGGAGATTTCTTTTTTGGCAGTATCTACATCCATTCCATTTAAGAAACCTGAATTGACCATTATACCGGTTTCTGTTTGTGTGTAGGCTTCCTTAGTCACATCGCCACCTTGCACCACTTCCACAATGGGGAGGTTGTAGGTCTTAGCGAACTCCCAGTCTCGCTCATCATGGCCTGGTACAGCCATAATGGCTCCGGTTCCATAGCTCATGAGCACATAGTCAGAAACCCAAATGGTGATCTCCTTGTTATTCACGGGATTGATGGCCGTGAGTCCTTGAACCTGTACACCGGTTTTTTCTTGGCTTAGCTCTGCCCGCTCAAACTCGGTTTTTTTCTTGGCCTGCTCTTGATAGGCGTGAATTTCTTCTGGATTAGTTAACTTGTGGGCCAACTTTTCTAATACGGGATGTTCAGGGGAAATCACCATGTAGGTGGCCCCAAACAGGGTGTCTGGGCGAGTGGTGAAGACCTGTAGAACTTCATCGGTGTCTTTGATAGCAAAGGTGATCTCTGCTCCTTCAGATCTTCCAATCCAGTTCCGTTGCTGGATCTTGACTCGCTCAATATAATCTACCGTATCTAGATCATTTATGAGACGCTCCGCATACTCCGTGATTTTTAGCATCCATTGGTTCTTGATCCTACTTTCTACTTCTTGACCACAACGCTCGCAGCCACCATTGACTACCTCTTCATTAGCCAAGCCCACTTTGCAACTAGGACACCAGTTAATGGGCATTTCTTTTTTATAAGCTAGTCCCTTCTCGAACAGCTTCAGAAAAATCCACTGAGTCCACTTAAAGTAGCTGGGATCGGTGGTGTTCACTTCCCGTGACCAGTCGAAAGAAAACCCCAAAGACCGGAGTTGTTCTTTGAAGCGGGCTACGTTACGCTCGGTAACCACAGATGGATGAATCTTGGTTTGAATGGCGTAGTTTTCAGCAGGTAGTCCAAAGGCATCCCAGCCCATGGGAAACAGGACATTGTAGCCTTCCATCCGCCGTTTACGAGACACCACATCTAGAGCAGTGTAAGGACGGGGATGGCCCACATGAAGCCCTTCGCCCGAGGGGTAGGGGAATTCTACCAAGGCGTAAAACTTAGGCTTATCGTAATCGGTACTGGTGCGAAATGTTTGTTCGTTATCCCAAACATCCTGCCATTTCTTTTCTATAAACTTGGGGTCGTACTTGTTCATCTTAGGTCTCCTCCTTAGTTCTTTCAACAACCCGTATAAAAAAACCCTCCGTCTCTATATTTAGAGACGAAAGGTTTCGCGGTACCACTCTAATTGATAGCTTGCAGCAAGCTTAATCTTGATGCAACTATCCACTCAACATGATAACGGTATGACCGGCTAGGGCTAGACTCAGTTCACCCTAGCAGCTCCTAGGCGAGTTCTGGGGGGTTTCGTGTTGCTTTGCACCAACCAGCAACTCTCTAGAATACCTGCCCACCATACTACTCCTACTCACAGCTTTTCGTATTGCCTGTAATTCTATCAATTGTAGCGATAAATGTCAATTACTAAGCGGCAGGTGTTAATGGTTTAGCTAGTTGTATCTTAAGAGTTTCAATTTGTTCTGCCGTGAGCCCGATCTTTAGGAGATAATTCTCGGCAGCTTGGACCAAATTCACTTCACTTAAGTCAGCATCTTTAGGTAGTCCTGCAATATCCCTAAGAGATTCGAGGATGTTACTATCTGCGATCTTCTCGTATTGTTCTGAGCCATATTCCACACCATAATAGTTGCTGTAGGTGATCATGTAGTCCTCTTTGATCTCCGCAATGGTAGCACCCATGAGTGCTTCCAAGAGAGCGGCTACAAACCCGGCCCGATCTTTGCCTTCATTGCAGTGTACTAAATAGGGACTAGGATTGGCTACCATGAAGAGGAGTCCTTGTTTGAGCTTGCTTTGGAATTCAGGAGCCTTAAAGTCTACGCCCATGCTGAGGAAAATAACTTGGCCCTGATCGTATAAGGATTTGTAATAGGGAGAATTGAAGTCATCCTTTTGGAAGTAACCCTCTAGTTCTTCGTGACTATCCGCAAGGTTAATTACTGTTTTTATCTTAGCCTCCGCCATGAAGTTATCGGCATAAGCGGCCCGATGGAGTTCATTATTGACTGGACTACTACTGCGGTAATAGACACCTGGAGCCATATTGCCGAAGTTTACTCCTCGAAAGTTGGCGAAGATCTCATCGCTAGCGTAGTCTTCTCTATTGTTGGTTCGCTTCAATTGGCGGATGGTCCATTCCGCCAAGTAACCTTCTTTTTCGAGGAGAGTTAACTTTACGGGATCCCCTTCCTTTACTTCATAAGTAGTGGAAAAGTTGCCCATATTAATGGCCAACATGGCAGGATTTGAGGCAACTCCACCAGGACCGCGCACTAGAACACTTCCGGTGTTCACATCGCTATAGGCGGTTACAAAGGGTGCTTCGACGTTATGCGTGCCGACTTCAATCATGAGAATGTCACCAAACTCAAACCCCTCGTTTAATAACACTTCAGTGAGGATGTCTAGGGTAATATTGCCGTATTTGTCCACCATTTGTACTAAACCGGTGGCGGCAAATACCCCTCCTACCCAAGATAGGCTGAAAGTGAGGGTCAAGAGCAAAACACCGAGCACGAGTCTCTTTCTAGTCACAGAATCCATCCTTCCTAAATATTGTTTTATTGAATCGTTAAGTAAATTATACCACGGGGTTGGTGTGGAAGGAAAGGATCTGGACTGTACAAGGAGAAAAGTATGGAGTAGTTGTTCAGGAAGGGGCTTCTCAATGATGGAAAAAATAGCTATAGCATTATTCATCGCAACTTATCTTCTGCTACTCGTTTTGCCGAAGTTTAGAGCCCACATTGCCCTATTAGGTGCTGGACTGTTTGTGGTGGCGGGCATTGTGCCCTTGTCTTTGGTCGGGACATTAGTTGATTGGAATGTAATCTTGATGATTGCGGGAACTATGGGGATTGTTTCTTTATTCATCGCTTCGCGCATGCCTGCTTTATTAGCAGACTTGATTATTGAACGAACTCCCAATATTCGATGGGCTGTTGTTGCTTTGGCCCTATTTGCAGGAATTATCTCTGCTTTTGTAGATAATGTGGCTACTGTTTTGATGGTGGCACCAGTCGCGATCAGTGTAGCTAACAAGCAGGGGGTTTCCCCTGTTACTAGTGTGATCGCAGTGGCTATTTCTTCTAACCTGCAAGGAGCAGCCACCTTGGTGGGTGATGCTACTTCGATTTTGTTGGGTGGTCACGCCCACCTTGATTTCTTAGACTTCTTCTTTGTGCACGGCAGACCAGGCCTATTTTGGATAGTTCAGGCCGGGGCAGTAGTAGCTACTACCGTCTTGTTTTGGGTCCTCCGCTCTAGCACTCAAAGCGTTCAACCCCAAGGCAGAACTCAGGTGGAGGATTACTTTCCTACCTTGCTTTTGGCATCTATGGTAGTCTTGCTCATCTTAGCTTCTTTTGTTCCCCACAAGCCTGCCATTACTAACGGCTTAATTTGCGTATTTCTTCTCATCGTAGGCCTATTACGAGAAGTGCTAAGCGGCGGCGGGTTCAAGGTGGTACGGGATACTGTGGCTAACATTGACCTTTTCACCCTACTTCTGTTAGTCGGTCTTTTTGTGGTTGTGGGTGGTTTGACTCAGGTTGGGGTGATCGATCGATTTAGCGTACTAGTGGTAAAGCTGGGGCAGGGCAATATCTTTCTCATCTATACCTTAGTGGTGTGGCTTTCTGTTTTAGTCTCCGGTTTTGTTGACAATATTCCCTATGTGGCCACAATGTTGCCTGTGGTAGGCGGGGTTGCTAATCTTTTAGGGGTGGATGCAAACCTGTTTTATTTCGGGCTCTTGGTTGGAGCCACCTTAGGAGGCAATATTACGCCCATTGGGGCGTCAGCCAATATTACTGCCTTGGGTCTATTACGTAAAGAGGGCTATGAGGTGGGTGCTGGTGAGTTCATGCGCCTCAGCGTTCCCTTTACCTTGGCAGCGGTCTGCACGGGCTATGTCTTGCTTTGGTTAGTTTGGGGTGGGGCAGTGTGATTGGTACAAGGAATGAAGGTTCGTTACATGCAAGTCTCAAGGAATATTACGCTAGGCCAGGGGATATGGTAGAGGCAAGTGTTGATGGTTATGTGATCGACGTGGTTCAGGAGGATCGCTTGGTGGAGATCCAAACCGCCAACTTTGGAGCCCTAAAAGGGAAGTTAGCTCACTTACTGAACAGTCATCAAGTTCTCCTAGTATATCCCATTGCCGTGGAGCGTCACCTGGTTCACATCGCACCTGAAACAGGCGAGTTACTAGGCACCCGTAAATCGCCCAAAAAGGGCACGGTTTACGATCTCTTTTCTGAACTAGTTCGCATTCCCCATTTGCTAAACCATCCCAGGCTTAGCGTGGAGGCGGCTTTAGTACGTGATCGGGAAATTCGCTGTGCTGATGGCAAAGGCAGTTGGCGACGGCGTAGAGTAAGTATCGTGGATCGGCGCTTGGTTCAGGTTGTTGAACAAAGAAGCTTCGCTACTCGGGCTGATTACTTGGGACTACTTCCACAAGCCCTGATTTGCCCCTTTACAAACAAGGAACTCGCCAAAGCCTGTAAGATTTCGGTTTCGCAGGCCCGCAGGGTTACCTACACTTTGAAGAAGGCTGGGTTTCTCGCGGAGGTCGGCAAAATCGGGAACGAAATCCTCCATGAAAGGGTGCATGACTAAAAGTTATCCACATTATACACAGGTTACCCACAAGACACCGCGTAAAACAGATGTTTCTACCCGACATTTAGTAGATCATTCAATTGGGAATGTATACTAATAGGTGTATTGCCAGCTAATTCCCATTATGGTATAGTAATAATTAACACTCTCAATAAATAAAAGGAGGAATTCAGTAGATGAGAATTATGACTGAACAGAACTTAAGGGATGCTTTTTCAGGTGAAAGCCAAGCACATATGAAGTACCAGATTTACAGCAATGTCGCAGAGAAAGAGGGCTTTCCAAATGTGGCAAGATTGTTTAAGGCTATTGCTTACGCTGAGTTAGTCCATGCTCGCAACCATCTCAAAGAGCTAGATGGCATTAAAGGGTCCACCGAAAACCTCCAAGATGCCATTGACGGCGAGAACTTTGAAATCGAAGAAATGTATCCAGCTTATAAGGTAGTTGCTGAGTTGCAAGAAGAAAAGGGAGCGGTTCGTTCCACCCATTATGCCTTAGAAGCAGAGAAAATCCACTCTAAGATGTACACTGACGCCAAAAAGGTTGTCATGGAAAAGAAAGATATCGAAATTGGTACTATTCAAATCTGTGATGTCTGTGGCTACACCCATGATGGTGATGCACCAGAGAAGTGCCCCATCTGTAGTGCGCCAAAGAGCAAGTTCTTATCCTTCTAGAGTAAAGGGGGTAGATTATGCATACCTTCAACATCAAAATTGGGGGCGAGGCGGGACAAGGTCTAGTGTCTATTGGCAACATTCTCCTGAGAGCCATTACCCAGGAGGGATGGTACCTCTTTGCCCATCAGGACTATGAATCTAGGATCCGAGGTGGCCATAACTTTTTCCAAATTCGCCTTGGGGATCAGCCAGTCATGTCCTGGGAAAAGGAAGTCGACGTACTTGTTGCCCTTGATAAAACCACTGTCACTTTAGGGCAACAGGAGTTACGTAGTGACGGTTTTGTCATTTACGATCCAGATGTTTTAGGAGACCAAGCAGAAACTCTACTTAATAAACAGAACTCCATTGCTCTACCTTTTGTACGTACAGTTGAAGAATTAGGTCAGCCCAAGATTATGGCAAACGCAGTTGCTGCTGGGGCTATTTGGGCTTTCCTGAGTGATGACGTATCAGTTTTACAAAAAACCCTAGGTACCATCTTTGGTAATCGTAGCGAAGAAATTGTCGCCGGTAACCAGCTAGTGGCCAAAGCCGGGTTCTCTAAAGTAACACAGATGATTGGGCAGCGGGCAAAACCTGCAAAACCTGTTCATCCAGGCGAAAGGCTCTTACTAAAAGGTAACGATGCTTTGCCTTTAGGTGCCTTAGCGGGCGGGTTGAAGTTCATGAGTGCTTATCCAATGACTCCCGCAACTGGGGTGACAGAATTCATTGCCCATTACGGTCAGGATGCTAAGGTCGTCATGGAGCAGGCAGAAGATGAAATTTCCGCCATCAACATGGCTATTGGGGCCAGTTACACCGGTGTGCGGGCTATGACTGCCACCTCTGGCGGAGGCTTTGCTCTCATGACCGAGGCCCTCAGCCTAGCCGGTTCCGCGGAAATACCCATCGTAGTAATCAATGCTCAACGTCCTGGACCGAGTACTGGTTTACCGACTAGAACAGAACAGGGCGATCTCAGTTTCGCCGTGGCCATGTCCTTTGGAGATTTTCCGAGGGCAGTTTTGGCACCAGGAGATGTGGAAGAAGCCTTTTACCTTATGGGGGAAGCGTTTAATCTGGCAGAAGAATATCAAATGCCCGTGGTGGTCTTAAGTGATCAACATTTGGCTGATTCTTACACTACAGTGACCCCCTTTGATCTAGACAAAGTCGAGATCAGACGTGGCAAGATTGTCTCTGGAACTGAAGCAGGTCCGGAGTATCTCCGGTATAAATTCACGGAAGATGGTGTTTCACCGAGGCTTTATCCAGGCTTTGGTGAGGGCTTAGTAGTCAGTGCTGGTGATGAGCATGACGAAGCAGGTCACCTGATCGAAGACGGCGAAGCCCGAAAGAAGATGATGGAAAAGCGCATGGCCAAGCAAAAACTCGTAGAGGCTAGAGCCCTCAAACCGGTCCTGTGCGGTTCTGATGAGCCAGAAGCCATCTTGATTGGCTTTGGTTCCACTAAAGGGGCAATTGC
>DGYW01000043.1:9585-15458 GCA_002396805.1 Firmicutes bacterium UBA4996
CAGGTCTTTCCGTTGCCAGATAGTCTTGAGAGCATCTTGCAGGGACCTGGCCGTAAATTCATTGTAGAAAGCAACTATACAGGACAATTAGAGGCTCTGATTGCTGCTCGTTTTGCTTGGAAACCTACTGGAAGCATTAGGCGTTATGATGGTCGCCCCATCAACGCTGAGTATATCCTAAATACGCTTCAGGGAGGTGTGTGCAGTGGCGAATAGGGGTAGTGAATTTACTGTGTGCAAAGAGACTGCTTGGTGTCCCGGTTGTGGAAACTTTGGGATTATTCGCTCCCTCTCTCAAGCCTTGCAAGATCTAGGGCTTAGGGAGAATGAAGTGCTCTATGTTTCAGGAATTGGGCAAGCGGGCAAGACACCCCATTATATTAAGGGGAATGTGCTAAACACTTTGCATGGGCGGACTTTACCTACCGCAACGGGTGCGAAGCTTGCCAATGGTGATTTAACTGTGATTGCCATTGGGGGTGACGGTGACGGTTATGCAGAAGGTGGTAATCATTTTCTCCATGCCATTCGCAAAAATGTGAACATCACCTACCTTGTACACGATAACCAAGTTTTTGGTTTGACCAAGGGGCAGGCGTCACCCCGTTCAGATCAAGGTATGGTTACCGGAACCACGCCTCAAGGTGTAGAAAACGAGGCTTTTAATCCACTAGCAACCGCCATCACACTTAATGGTGGCTTTGTAGCTAGGAGTTACGCCGGAGATCAAACCCATCTGACTAGAACGATCAAAGCGGCTATTGAACACGAAGGCTTTGCTTTGGTTGATATCCTACAACCTTGCGTGACTTTTAATAAGATTAACACCTACCAATTTTATCGCCAGCGCGTGTATGATTTGGATCAAGAGGAAGGGTACGATCGAACGGATCGGCAAGGGGCTTGGGCTAAAACCTGGGAGTGGGGTGACAGAATCCCCATCGGTATCTTCTATCAGGTGACAAGACCCACGCTGGAAGACCATTTTGTTTCGATTCTGGATCAGCCTCTCGTTAGGCAAGACTATGACACAAGGTTTGTGGGGCAGCTGATTGATCAGTTTAAAATTGGCTAAGTAGTAAAGATGAAACGGAGGATGCCTCCTCTTTAGAGGAGCAGTCCTCCGTTTTTGCGTTCTTTAACAGGACTTTCGGTATCGTCAGGCGAATCAATTAAACTAATCAATTAGATTTAATAAAAAGTAAGGGAATGAGCAAAGTGGCAGCAAATCCTCTGCAGGCTTTTGACAGGGGCAAGGTTCTTTTTGCTCCTGGCGAACAAGCTTCCGCAGTATATCTAATCTTAGACGGTACAGTGATTGCTTCTCAGGACGAGAAAGGCGTTTCTTTAGGACCAGGAGCTATTTTAGGCGATGTGGCTTTTTTCCAAGAACAGGAGCATTTTTATGCTGCGGTCTGTGCCACTGATGTGAAGGCTATGGAAATGACCAAGGCTAATATTAAGGATGTCTTTGAGAAACAACCATTAATTGCCTGTTCACTTTTGCGCGAGCTGGCCATGGCCGTACCTAAAGCTGGAGAGATGTACTTTGAGCAAGGCGTTGAACGACTAGATCGAGAGTCGGCTCCTTCTGGAGATGATTTGCTTCCTGAGGGTCATCCCGTATTCACAGACCGGGTGCCTGCTTCCCATAATGAACTGCTTTTTGCTACTGACGTGACTTGTCCGATATGTCAGACTCAGTTTTCGGCCATGAGAACTCGTATCTCGCGATTGCAGGCAGCTGAACATCGTCCCGACTTTAGGGCTGTTTATCGGAACTTTGAGCCAAACTTCTACTATGTGTGGGTATGTCCCAATTGTCTTTTCGCTTATCCGGAGCGGCAATATGGGAGGATCCCTCAAAGTGCAATTAGACGTGGGCAAGCTTACTTAGAAGAAAATCCACCACGGAGTTCTTTTGTTTTTGATGGTCAAAGGACCCTCGATCAGGTGATTACTTCTTATTATTTAGCCCTTCAAACTTTTGAAATTGTTCGGGCTACACCTGAGCAATGGGCCAACTTGTGGCTTCGGTTAATGTGGATTTATGAGGATTTGGGAGAAAAAGCCCTCATGATCAAGGCAGCTGAAGAAGCTAGCAAACACTTTGCTGAGTCCATGTCTACGACATCTCGAAGTGCAGCGGGTGATCAACAGCTCTACATTATTATGGGTGAACTCGATTTGCGCTTGGGTAAAGGCGGTGAAGCTTTCCGCAATTTCCATGGTGCCGCGACCATGACCGGGGGGGATCCTCGTTATAAGCGGATGGCATCTGACCGAATTCAAGATTTACGGGATCGGCGATAGAGATAGACGTCCAAGCAACATCAAAAGATTAATGAGCATCTTCCAAAATCGGAGGATGCTTTTTGTGATTAAGTTTTGGCTTGTGGGTACAGACTAACTATGACATTCTTGGAAGGAGTATTGTTATGGCGGAGAAAAAGCAACCCGAGAAGAGGAAGAAGGGTGCCCAAAGTCTAGAACAACAACTAGAAGATACTAGGGAACGTATGGATGAGGCTCAAGATCGCTTGGAGATGAGCAACCTGCCTGAAGAAGAGCAAAGGAGGATAAGAGCGAAAAATAAACATCGTGAAGAGATGATTGCTGGTTTAGAGAGTGAATTAGAGGATGGCTATAATCAAGAACCCTAACAAGCCGAAGGTGCCCCTGTCAACTCGACAGGGGTAGTTCGTCTGTAATATGTATAATTATGGAAAGGTTTGGAACAATATAGGTGATGGGTATAAGAAGACCCTACACAACAATTGTTCAGGAGGCGGAAAGTATGAAAAAGGTATTTGTCTTAGTCTTGCTGCTGCTGATGGTGTTGAGCAGCGGGGTGTTGGCGGGTTCAGAAGCTAGTGGTGCCAAAAGGGTGGATGGGCAAATAGGCATTGAGTTGAAAGTATTACCTTATGTTGAAGTGATTGTTCCGATCCAGGAGTTAGAGTTTGAAGTGGCCGGCAATGGTCAAAATCTGAAGAAGACTGTTCAGGTTGGCGTTAAGTCTAACTGTTCCCTCAAAGTGACTATCGTTTCTAAGGGGTTTCATCTAGGAGACGATCCGTACGATTTGCTGAACAAATTTGTTTTGTACAAAATGGACGGGAAAGAACTAACGCCTGGAACAGATATGGAATGGTCAGTGGTACGTGATAAAGAGGGCATTAATGTAAGTTACCCGGTAGAGTTCTGGCTAAATTACCAACCCGGGCAAGAATGGTACGAAGTCTTTGCGGACACGTACACAGACACGATTGCGTGGACAGTGGAAGCTTTAGATTAATAACTGAGACTGGGGAGCACTATGCTCCCCGATTTTTGATTTGGCCCTCGGAACACCCGTTGAAATCTTGGGGCAAACATGCTATACTAAATTAACTCGGGCCCGTAGCTCAGGGGATAGAGCAACGGTTTCCTAAACCGTGTGTCGGACGTTCGATTCGTCTCGGGCCCGCCATTCAACCGTATAAAAACCCTATCGCAACTGGTTATTCCGACAGTCGAGAGGGTTTTTGTAATATTATGGTCAACTGAAAAGAAAATTTAGCCTGTGCTCCTCGCAACAATAAAGGGGTACGGGCTATTTTTATGTCCAGGAGATAATATTAATCTTTGCATAAAAGCAAAATTAATGAATAAAAGGCAACTCCTGGGAAATATTATGGTTAGAGGGGGTACGCAAATGAGGGGTTTGCTATTTGGTATCCTGGTTCTTAGTCTGATATTAATTGCGGGGGGAGTGGTGTTAGCCAACGAACGTGCCTGCATTCCAGTCACCGCGAGGATTCCGCAAATGATCATCATGGAACTAGATGCCACGGATTTGGTTTTTGATGAAGAAGATTTTGATTTTATTTTGGGTTCGGCTTACTTAACTAAAGCGGGAGTCATGGCCACAAAAAAACGTGTAGTTACCGCTACGATTTCTGGGAATGTCCCTTATACGTTGTTGATTTCCGCCCCTGAAGAGTACCTTGTGGGGGCGAGTGAAGGGGTCATTCATGTTTCCCAACTTAAATGGCGGTTGTCCGATTCGGACGACGATGGAGATGGGTGGCAGTCCATTACTTTAGAGAGGATGCCAGTGAAAAGTGGGCCACCGGGAACACTAGAGGTGGAATTTGACTTTCAGTTTATTGCCTTCTGGGAAAACATTGCCCAGATCTATAAGGGAGAAATTTTGCTCACCGTAATTCCGGATGGTTCATAGTATTGCAGAAGGACTATAAACATACGTTCCACAAGTGGAGGGGTAAAAATTGAATAAACGAATTTGGGTCTTCGTAGTTGTACTGTCCTTTATGGTAGCGGGCGGCGTAGTAGGGGCCGCAGACACACACGATCAACCGTTAGTCAATTTGTTTCTCTTTGAAACAAGCGTTAAGGATGCCTTAAGTGAAATCACTATTCAGACGGGTATTAACATCATTCCTGATTCGACTGTAGGCGGGCTTGTTACGGCAGACCTACAAGACGTTCCTTTAGAACAGGCTTTGCGGATGATTTTGATCGGTGGCGGGTTCGCCTTTCGAAAAATCGATGATTTTTATTTCGTGGGCCTTCCTGACCCTCGTAGCACTACCTTTAGGGAGCTTGCAGAAACCAAGATTGTCTCCTTAAAACATGTTACCGCGGGTCAAGTAATATCAGCCATGCCTACCTTTCTCACTAGTTATGTAAAGGGTGAGCGTGAGAGCAAAATATTGACCATTACTGCTCCTCCCGCGGAATTAGAGCGCATTCTGGAGTTCATAGAGGCTGTAGACACTATTCAAAAACAGGTGGAGATTCAAGTCATTGTCACCGAGGTTTCTACTAAGGTCTTGAAAGAACTGGGCACTAACCTCTTTGAATTTGCCATGGGTGCAAACGAGAAATTGAACGATAATTGGTCAACAAAGGTTGGTCTCCAAAGCAATCTACTTTTCTTAGAAACCAATCTTTTCGGCAATCTCCTACTAAACCTTAAGGCTCTTGAGGAAGCACAAGAGGCAAAAATCCATGCTGACCCTCGAGTGTTGGTCAGTGATGGACAATCTGCACAGTTATTTGTGGGAGATCGGCAAATCCTATTGTTGGCAGACTCTAGCGATAAGACAACTAGGGTGGAACGGATCGAGGTTGGCATGAACTTAAAGGTTACTCCCCAGATTATTGGCAATGAGATTTTATTGTCCATAGCTCCCGAAATGAGCCATTTTGTCAGTGAATCTAAAAGCAATCTAGTAGTGAAACAATCCTCGGTTTCTACCACTGTGAAGCTTCAAGACGGACAGACCGCGGTTTTAGCTGGGATGACCTTGCAAGAATCGGGAGATCAAATCAAAAAGGTGCCAATTTTGGGTGACCTGCCAATTATCCGTTGGTTGTTTAGGAGCGACTCGACCCGGGTATCGGAAAAGGAATTGATGATCTTTGTGACTCCCGTTATCAAATGATGGGGGGCTAATCATGAGGTTAAGCAGAGCGAGTTGTCGTTTCTTCAGTTTGCTATTGGCTTTAATTGTGATGGCGGCTGTAGGTCCATCGGCAATGGCTGACGAAATTTTCCCTGAGTGGACTGTTGAAATTGGACAACAGTTAGTGGCACATGGTTGGGAAAATTACGCCCCAACCGTAGATTCATCTGTGGTGGGTTATGCGGTTCATGTTGTGGAATTGGAGCAAAATTTGGTTGAGAAATCTAATTTCGGATTTGACCTTGATACTAGTCAAAAAGGTTCTGGATTGTGGGGTCTTTCGGGAGATGACTGGGAGCTTGGATTTTTGCTAGACACTTCCTATCGTTTTTCGCCTAATTTATATCACTATCTAGGAGATTACAATCAGGTTCATACTAACGAGTCTTGGCTGATTAC
>DGYW01000035.1:0-1746 GCA_002396805.1 Firmicutes bacterium UBA4996
GTAGTACTTAACGGACTACCACAAGCCTTACTAGCTCTAAGCTATGGATTTGCTGCCTTACCAACATCCCTAGCATTCGCAGTGGGCACCGCGGGAGCACTGATTTTTAAAACTGTCACACCCATTTCTTTTCAGGCCGAAACTATCGTAATGGCAGGTAGTCTTAGCGACAAACGGGAAGAGCGACTGAGCATGATCCTGTGGACAGGCTTACTAATGGCTGTAATTGGTGCCTTAGGACTTTTAACTCCAACCATCGACTTTATTGGACCATCAATCCTTAACGCCATGATGGCTGGCGTAGGTATCATCCTGGCTAAAGTTGGCATTGATATGACTAAAGCTAACCCCTTAGTCGGTAGTGTCTCAATTGCCACCGCCCTTTTAATTCATAGCATCACAGGTGATTTGGTTTACACCATCGTGGGCAGTGTAATTCTTAGTTCCTTAGCCGGTATCTTAGGGAAAAACGGCAAGGAGGTAGATTCTGGTAGCTTAGCGTACGAAAAGTTCCAATTTATGAAACCAGTCATAAATAAGAGGGTGTTTAGAGGTATTCTCGCCCTCACAACACTCACCATTGGAGGAAATATTGCCTACGGTAGCATTACTGCCTCTATCGCTTCGTCCACCGCAAATATTGACCATCTAACCCTTTATTCTGGACTTGCCAGTAGCCTCAGTGCCGCCTTTGGGGGCGGACCAGTCGAAGCCGTTATTAGTGGTACAGCCGCGGCACCAAATCCAATGCTTAGTGGTATCTTAATGATGGTAGTTATGGGGATAATCTTAATTTTCGGTCTCTTACCTAAACTAGCTAAGTATGTGCCCTCACAATCAATTGCCGGTTTTCTTTTAGTCTTAGGCGCTATTGTAGTTTTTCCCACTAACATGGAGGTCGCCTTTGAAGGAAACTCAATTATTGCAGGTGTGACCACAATTGTTACAGCAGCTATCGATCCCTTTGCAGGTATGTTATCCGGTGTTGTCTTACGGGCTTTACTCATGATAACGGGAGGAATTTAAAATGACCAACAAGGACTTTTATAAACTGGAACTACTTGGAATGACCCGGGAGCTTCCCATCGTTGCCGTTAGTGATGACCTTAAGATCGCCAGTTTCGTAATCTTAGGTGATACTGAACTAGTCTGCCACGCGGCACAAGCGCTCTGTGAAAAACTGCCAGAAGCGGATTATTTAATAACTGCCGAAGCCAAAGGAATTCCTTTAATCTTTGAAATGTCCCGTATCCTACAGATGCCCACCTACTTCGTGGCCCGTAAGAGCGTAAAAGCCTATATGCAGGATCCGTTAGGAATAGCGGTGCAATCCATCACAACCCAGGCAGAGCAAAAGCTCTACCTTGATAGCCACGACGCCGCTTTGATTAAAGGCAAACGCATCGCCATCATCGATGATGTCATTAGTACTGGTCAATCCCTCCAAGCCGTAGAAGATTTAGTCCACAAAGCAGGAGGCGAAGTGGTGGCAAAAGCCGCCATACTGGCAGAAGGAGATGCGGCTAA
This sequence comes from Firmicutes bacterium UBA4996, assembly GCA_002396805.1. Classification (GTDB taxonomy): domain Bacteria; phylum Bacillota; class Limnochordia; order Darwinibacteriales; family Darwinibacteriaceae; genus UBA4996. Next base: position 1,528 of record DGYW01000035.1, read on the forward strand.
ACGGACAGACATCATCTTCCTTGAGGAACTTCCCCTCTTTCCGCAAAATTAATTAAGCTCACCAAGGATTATTACAGAATTATACTCTGTTATCGCTAACCTAGCGCCCTCTGGCGACCAAGCAAGAGACTGTAAACCCCACTTTTGTCCAGAATAGGTATAAAGAGTCTCACCTGTGCCACTATCCCAAATGCGTACAGTGCCACTATGGCTGCCTCC
>DGYW01000035.1:1989-2536 GCA_002396805.1 Firmicutes bacterium UBA4996
GCTGTTGCCAAATCCCAAATAAAGATGGTCCGATCATAAGCGGAGCTAGCTAAATACTTTCCATCAGGAGACCACGCAAGGGATTGAACCCAATCTTGATGCCCCATGAGTTTCTCTATTTCTTCTCCCCTTATCCCGTCATGAATATGAATAGCCTGATCGTAACCGCCAAAGGCGAGCTGATCACCATTAGGCGACCAGGCTACGGTAGTGAGCCACCCCTCTGGATTTTGAATACCCGCCAGTTGGGTGCCTGTGGGCACTTCCCAAATTGCTATAGTCCTGTCCCAGCTAGCACTAGCAAGCCTTTTACCATTAGGTGCCCAACTTAAAGCAAGGACAATGTCTTCGTGGCTTACATTCTGCAGGCCAACGGCAAACTCAAAACCCTTTTCATGTACAAAGGGTTTTTTGATTCGTTCAGTGAAAGCACCTAGATGCTCGCCTTCAGTGCCGCTCCATAGCTTTACTAAAAGATCATGCCCACAACTGGCCAGATAAGTGCCATCTGGGGACCAAGCTAAATCTTCTATGGGCCGGCTATGGC
>DGYW01000035.1:2858-3234 GCA_002396805.1 Firmicutes bacterium UBA4996
GATTTTCAACAAATTCTCGCCTGATCCAGCTGACCAAACATCAATAATGCCCTTATAACCCCCACTGGCCAAAAGATAAGATTGCCTGCCCCAGCCTAAAGCAAGCACGTAATTTCCTGCATTTATGCTCTGCACCAACTCTTTTGTTTCCCAATCCCAAATATGAATAAACCGATCTGCACCAGCGCCCGCTAGATAGCGACCGTCAAACGACCAACTCAAAGTAGCAACCTCACCTTTACGCCCCTGAAGGATGGTCCCCTCTCTTGTCTCTAGGTTAAGCACTTCTACAGCGCCGCTTTCCAGGGCCATGGCAACCAAAGACTCTCGGGGTGCGGTAGTAAGAAACATGATCTTATCCTTGGTCTCAAGTTCA
>DGYW01000035.1:3444-4253 GCA_002396805.1 Firmicutes bacterium UBA4996
AATCGTTTCCCCCACTAAACAAAAACCTACCATCTTGCGACCAAGCAACAGTCCTCACCCAGCTTTTGTTACTAAACGACCTTATTTCACTTCCAGTGGCGAAATCCCAAACCCTAATCTTTTTGTCCCAGCCAGAACTGGCAAGTTTTGTTCCATCAGGCGACCATTCTAAGTCAGTAATTAAATCAGTGTGGCCGGTTAATGCTATGACTTCTTGGCCTGTTTCCCAATTCCAGATAATGATGCCCCCATCTTTAGCACCGCTGGCTAAGTATTGGCCTTGAGGCGAAAAAGCCATAGCCTTAATGGCACTTGTATGTCCAGTCATTGTTCTCACTATCTGTCCGTCATTAGCTCGCCAAATCCTGATTGTCCGATCATCACTTCCGCTGGCTATATATTGATCACCAGGAGAAAAGGCAATCGCACCCACCCGATCCGAATGGGAAGCAAAAGAAAATTGCGTTCCCCAGTTGGAAAAGTCTGTTTCTTCCCAAGGAAGGGCTAGAAATTTCAACTCCTGTTTTTCCCCTACCCCCTGTTGCTCAGGGGTAAACTTGAAACCAGTTTTACGAGGAATAATCAGTGCTGTACTTAACGCCGTAGTCTTGTAGTATCCTTCCGCATCTGTCTCTACTTGGGAACCCTCTTCATCCACAATTAAGAGACTTACCCCTGCTAAACCGGTGGTTTGATCTTCGCCCAAAACAACTCTACCTGAGACAACCGTTTGCTCAGGAACAGAACCACTCCGCCCGCAACCGCTCAAAGGTAAGAGAAATAAAACCAAACCAAGTATAAGAAGAATG
>DGYW01000062.1:0-10828 GCA_002396805.1 Firmicutes bacterium UBA4996
CTATGATCCTAACGTAGGTTCTAACTCTAGAAGTGGTCTTCTAATTGATGGGCAACCCATGAAGTACGAGAAAATTGACAAATATACGGTCAAGTTTACTCTACCTCGTCCACATGCTCCTGCAATGTTCAGCATTGGAACACCTATCGTTCCTGTTCACCTTTTAGGTGAAGCCTACAAAGAAGGCCGTTACCACGAAATGTGGGGTCTAGATACTGATGTCAGTGCTGTCGTTGGTACCGGTGCATGGAAGATTGGTTCTTACCGCATTGACCAAGAACTTATTTTAGTCAAGAATGATAACTACTATGAGTTCGATAATGCTGGCAACCAACTACCATACCTCAATCGCGTTATTTTCCGTTACTATGCTAACCAAGATACTTCGACTCTAGCATTCTTTAACGGAGAGTTCGACTACATTGGTATTCCAGCCAATCACTATCCTGAATTCGTAGATCGTGAGCCTGTAAGCCGCTGGGAGATCATTGAAGCCGGTCCGAACCCTGGCACCAGCTTTATCGTTCTTAACCAGAACCCTAAAACTGTACCCGAGCCAAAACTATCTTGGTTCAGCGATGTGAAGTTCCGTCAAGCTCTCTACCACGCCGTTGATAAGGAAACCATTCTTGACATGGCCATGAACGGAAAAGGATATATTCAAGAGAGCCCTATTAACATGAGAAATGACTTCTTCTTGAAGAAGGATGTCCAGACCTATCCATACGATCTCAAAGTAGCTGATGAGAAGCTAACAGCTGCTGGATACGTCAAGGGTAGAGATGGTATTCGTCGTGACGCTCAAGGCAATGCCATCGAGTTTGACGTAATTACTAACCCAGGTGTGCCCATTCGCCAAATCGTTGGTGAACTCTTCCAAGAAGACTTGGCTGAGCTTGGTATTAAAGTGAACTTCCAACTAATTGACTTTAACGTGGTCGTCGAAAAGCTAACCTCTACGTTTGAGTGGGATGGTATTATCATCGGACTTACCGGAACATTCGATCCTAACGGTGGTTCTAATACTTGGCTATCTAGTGGTAACCTCCACATGTGGAATCCACTCCAAGAAAGTCCTTACACTGAGTGGGAAGCTAAGATCGATGATATCTGGAGACAAGCTCAAAGGGCTATGGATCCTGAGAAACGCAGAGAATTCTACTTTGAATTCCAAGACATCGTAGCAGAGCAAGTTCCCTTGTTCTACACTGTGACCAGTGAGAACATGGTTGCTGTTCGTGAACATCTCCGGAACGCTACTCCTGACTTAGTAGGCGGTTCTGTAGGTAGCGCTTGGAACTTCATCTGGATTGACAGATAATCAATACAATTGAATATCCTAAGAGGCACCCAGCGTGGGTGCCTCTTTTACACACAAAAAAAGTCCCTTCCTGCATCTGCTGCAACGAGGGACTTCTACTTATGAGCTTAAGCTACGCTGAAAACGCTGTAAGGAGTTGGCAATGCTACCGTCGATGACTTTGCCATCTATCTTGATGATGAGACCACCACCGATCTTTGGATCAAGACTAGTACTTAGCTGTACGGTTTTTCCAGAAATCTGCTCGAGCTGTAATTGGAGTTGCTTCAAGGTCTGCTCTTTAAGTTCAACAGCGGATATGATTTCGGCAACGGTGATGTGCTGGGACTTGAGAACTAACGCCGCGAATTCCTGTTCGATGTGGGGTAAGAATTGGTCTCTGTTTTTCTCCACTATGAGTAAGAGAAAATGCTCTAATGCCGTGCTCAGATTCATCAAACGAATCAATTCAGACTTCCTGTTCATTGAAGTGCGCGGGTGGGTGAAGGTCCGCTTGATCTGAGGATCCTGGAGCACAATCAAGGCCTGTTTGAATTCGTCCGAAACTGTGGCCCTGGCTTCTGGTGTTACCACATCAAAAAAGGCCTGGGCATAACGTTTAGCAATTTGAGTGTTGTTTGGTTTACTCATTGGACATTCTCTGCCTTCAAAGCTTCAAGCTGACTTAAGGTTTGATCGATTAGCTGTTGATGTTGAGCTTGATTAAGCGATTCATTAATCACTTTAGAGGCTAACAGCAACGAAAGCTCTCCAACCTGTGTTTTTAGTTCATCCCAAGCCTTCTCCCGTTCTAAAACGGTCATCTCTTGGGCCCGCTTAATGATTGCATCTGCTTCTTTTCTGGCTTCAGCCATCATTTCAACCTGGGCCTGTTCGGCACGCTTAGTGGCTTCATCTAGGAATTGACGGGCTTGCTGCCTACTTTCTTTAGCTTGGTTTTCTAAATCCAGTCGCAAAGCCTCTGCAGCTTTTTGATTTTCTTCAGCGGATTTGATCTGTTGCTCGATCTCAGCTGTGCGTTTGTCCATAAAAGTCCGTACTGGTTTATAAAGCAACCGGTAAAGTAGACCTACCAATAGAATAAAGTTAACAATTTGGGCTACAAGAAGAGTTTGGTCAATCAACAACAGTCACCCTCTACAACAAAATTGGGAAAAGGGGTGCAATGGAGCACCCCGGCGCTTTTCTATAGCAATTCCATAAGACGACCTACTAAAGGTAAAACTACCGAAAAGATCAAGAGCAAGACAACGGCCAAAGCGTAAATAGCACCTGATTCAGAAATGGCTTGACCTAAAATCATGGTGGTTCGAATAGAGCCTTCCATTTCAGGTTGCCGGGCCATGGCTTCTACAGCTTTACCAGCTACATAACCTTCACCAATACCTACCATTCCGCCTGCCAATAGGGCAACACCGGAACCAATGGCAATAGCAGCGATAATAATTGCGATCTCCATCATTCTTTATCCCTCCCTTCGCACTTCTGCCCACCCTTAGCTTACCTTCATTTGGATATAAGCTATGGCCAGCATTGTAAACACAGCTGTTTGAATTGCGCCCATTAGAACACCGAACCAGGCTAGAAGTGGCACTGGGGCGACGTAAGGGACCAACATGTAGACAATTCCCAAGAGGATCCCACCACCAAAGATATTACCATATAAACGGAAAGAATGGGAGAGAACCTGGGATATTTCCCCTACAATGTTAATGGGAAATAGGAACCAATACGGTTCGAAAAAGCCTTTCAGCCATGGCCAAAACCCGTTCTTTACGATAGCGGCAATGTGACCGACTACAAAAACTATAAGGGCTAAAGCCACAGTAGTGGTCAAGTCACCAGTGGGGGAGAAGGCTCCCGGAACAACGCCAATTAGATTGGACACAAAAACAAAGGAGGCCACCATTAAGATGAGAGGCACAAAAACCTTTCCTTCAGGACCAAGATCAGTAGTCACAAGTTTTTCAATGCCGTCTACAGCCGCTTCTAAAAAGTGCTGCGCACCCTTGGGGACTTTTTGTAGGTTTCGAGTAAGCAAAAAACTACCTATGGCCAAAACTGCCATGATAATCCAAGTAAATAATAGGGGTTCACTAACTGGTAGTGAGTAGATGTAAAATAGAATTTTAGGTTCCACCTTGGGTCCTCCCTCGAGTTAAATGATAATAAATGGCTATTCGCGGTAGAAGTAGGCCCGCGAAGGTACCAAAGAAGCTAAGGTAGGGGCTGGTAATACCAATAATTAGGGCGGCGGCATAGAGAGAACACCTCTTTAAATAGCTGTTCCAATTACGTCGTGTTGCCTCTTTGCGAGTCACTTGCCCTTGGCGTGAGCGGCGCAGCAACTTAGCACTGTCAATGATCAAAAGCCTGAAGGCCAAAACACTGATTAATCCACCCAGAAGAAGTCCTAGCCCAACTGATGGTCGCCAGAACAGGGCACCAAAACCGCAAATTAGAGTTAGTATTAGGGTAGTGCGTAAGACATGGCTTTCATTGAATATCACTTGGGCTTCGTATCCTCCGGTAGAGTTTTCATGATCAATTTATAGGCTGTCCACATAGCAGAAATGCAACCCATCAAAACAAAAAGTAGAGTGAAAACCGCACCACTCTCCAATAAGCGATCTAAGTATACCCCTAAGACAGTAAAAAGGAAAACAGTAAACAGTATAGTTAAGCCTACTTGGGTTATTAATGACAGGTACCTGAAGCTTTCCTTCATGAAGATCACTTACTTTCCCAAAAGCTATACTTACTCTCTTGTTCCACATTGAGAATTAATTTCCTTCTTAGATAAACGCTATTTCCTGCATGAAGCAGGAATGGTATACTGTGTAGAGAAGGTCTGATTAGAAAGATATTTAAAGATGGTAGGAGATTGAACTTTGAGTAAAATTGGTGTTGTTTCATTAGGTTGTGCTAAAAATCTCGTTGATACTGAGATTGTTCTAGGGTATCTAACTACTGCAGGGCATGAAATTGTCAGCGACCCCGAATTAGCCGAGGTTATAATTGTGAACACTTGCGGATTCATCAATGATGCTAAGGAAGAATCTATTAATGCCATTTTGCAGATGGCGTCCATGAAGGAACAAGGAGTGTGCCAGAGTCTGATCGTGATGGGCTGTCTTTCTCAACGCTACCGAGACGAACTCTGGGAGGAAATACCTGAAATAGACGGACTGGTAGGTACCAACGAGCTAGACCTAATTGCTCAGATCATTGAACAGGTCAGTGAGGGTCGACGAGTTCAAAGGCATAGAGATAAGTCATTTGATTATAACCACGTTCATACACGGCTCTTCACAACAGGTACTCATTTTGCCTATCTAAAGGTGGCGGAGGGGTGTAATCATCGTTGCGCATTCTGCGTGATTCCTTTAATTCGAGGAAAGTTCAGGAGCCGTACTCCCGAGGTTATCCTGTCTGAAGCTCGTGCACTAGTAGAAAAAGGGGTACGTGAGATAGCGGTAATCGCCCAAGACACTACTGCCTATGGACGAGATTTGGGAACCAATCTTGTAGAACTACTAAAGGAATTGGCTCAATTAGAGCCTAGCGATCCCAGTAAGCAAAAGCCGTGGATTCGCCTCCTATACACTTATCCTACCTCCATTAACGAGGAGCTCTTAGATCTAATTCATGATACTCCTAATTTGGTCAAATATGTTGATTTACCTCTCCAACATGTCTCTGGTAGAGTTTTACGGAGGATGAAACGACCAGGTGATTATAACTCCACTACCAAGCTGATTGAAACGATCAGAGACAAAATCCCCGGTGTGGTGATTCGTAGTTCTTTTATTGTGGGTTTTCCAGGAGAGACTGAGGAGGATTTTCAGGAGTTGTTAGATTTCCTGCAGACAACACGCCTAAACCACGTAGGGATTTTCAAGTACTCTCAGGAAGAAAACTCAACGGCCTATGATTTGGATGCTCAGGTTCCAGAAAACATTAAAGAGCGACGCTATCAAGAAGCGATGAGTCTGCAACAACAGATTTCTTATGAGTTAAATCAACAATTAGTAGGGCAAGAACTCGAGGTTTTATTAGAATTTAGTTCGGAAGAATCGGATTTGGTGCTGATTGGCCGGCACCAAGGACAGGCCCCAGATGTGGATGGAGTGGTTTATGTAGGACGTGGCGATCTACAGCTTGGTCAGGTGGTAAAGGTGCGCATCACTGAGGCTCATCCGTACGATTTGGTTGGAGAGGTGGTTGATTATGAATCTGCCTAATATGATTACATTAGTCCGTGTACTTTTAGTTCCTATTTTTACTTTTTTCTATTTGCGCTCTCCTATGGGGGCGAACTACCCAGCTGCTCTAGTTTTTCTACTAGCTGCTTTGACAGATGGTTTGGATGGTTATTTAGCCCGTAGTCGCGACCAAGTGACTCGCTTTGGCCAGCTGATCGATCCCATTGCGGACAAGTTATTGATTACGGCAGCCCTCTTGGCACTGGTTGAAGCGGGCCACGTAAACACATGGATTGCTCTGATCATTATCGGTAGGGAGTTTGCGGTCTCTGGTTTGCGCATGTTGGCGGCGGCCGAAGGACATGTTATTCCGGCATCCTATTGGGGAAAGTTGAAAACTAGCACTCAGATCGTGGCAGTGGCTGCTTTTCTCTTAGGTATTTCCTGGGCACCCCTGCTCATGTGGATTGCCACTGGGACTACGATTTTCTCTGGTGTGGATTATTTCCACAAGGCCCAAGATGTACTAAAAAGTTCAATGGAATAGTGTGCTATAATAAGATGTGTCAGTATGAAATGTACTGACACTTTTTGTTTTTTTAGTACAAACAAACGTTAGTAAGGGGTGGATCATGAACTTGCGCGGTTTTCAAATCAAGACTGCTGTAATCGTCTTTGTGGCCGTGTTGGCTCTGGGTTTAGGACTACAATACCTTCATCAAGCAACGCAAGTGTTAATTCCCCTCACCAAGGAACTGGAGGCTGTCTCTGGGGTGGAGAGTGTACGCCTTGTTCGGGGGTCGTGGTCTAATCGTTCCCGCACCCTGGTTAAGCTCAAAATGGATGGAGAAGTACCTTTATCTGTGAGTATAGGTCAAGCGCAGCAAATCCTTGGAAATCTCGGTGGCACATATGCCATCGAACTTGAGGACTCAGCAACGGTCAAGCTAAACGAAATTTTTCAAAAAGTGCAAGTAGTAGCTGAAGAGGCCATCATGACGGGTGAGTTTAGTTTATTAGAAACAAGGGTACAAGCCTTGGCCGAAGCTGAAGGCTTAAGCTGGGAACTAGGAGTGGATCGAAATTTTGTCTACCTCCGGCTCTGGGACTCTACACATGCACTACAACGAGTGATACCTAGGGACAATGATGCAGATCGGCTTACTATATCCACGAAGGGGGTTGAGACACATGGGTAAATCGTTAAAAGAGATTGTGGTTGGTAGTGGCGCGGCCCTGGTTCTTTTGGCTTTTCTCTTGGGTTTCGATCTTTCCGTGTTTATCTTGCCAGTAAGCCTAGTGGTTTTGCTTGGATTGATTCTCAGCGGTAGAACTAGTCCATTACAAGGGGGTATTGGTCTTTCAGGGCTAAATTCTGGCGATGATGGCAAAATAGCAGTAGTAACCTTTGGAGATATTGGCGGGCAAGATGTGGCTAAACGCGAGTTTCTGGAGGCTTTAACTTTTTTAAAAGAGAGTGAAAAAAGTGCCCAATTGGGTATTAGACCTCTGAAGGGAGTTCTCTTGGCGGGACCACCAGGAACCGGGAAAACACTTATGGCTAAGGCCGCAGCAAACTATACTGATTCAGTTTTTTTATCCGCTTCCGGGTCACAATTTGTGCAGATGTACGCGGGGGTGGGGGCTAGTCGGGTTCGCCAATTATTCAAGCAGGCTCGGACTCTGGCGGAGCAAGAGAAAAAAAGCAGTGCCATCGTGTTCATTGACGAGATCGATGTTCTAGGCGCTAAACGGGGCAAGAATCATAACCATATGGAATATGATCAAACCCTGAACGAACTATTGACCCAAATAGACGGGGTTAAAAGCGAGCATCCTGTGAAAATTCTAGTAGTAGGTGCCACTAATCGCAGTGATCTCTTGGATCCGGCACTCTTAAGGCCTGGTCGCTTTGATCGAGTGGTACAAGTGGATCTTCCTGACAAGCGGGGCCGTTGTCAGATTCTAGGCATCCACGCCAAGAATAAACCATTGTCTCCAGAAGTTGATCTAGAGCAAGTGGCAGCGGAAACCTATGGATTTTCTGGCGCTCACCTAGAAAATCTCCTGAATGAGGCCGCCATCAACGCATTGCGGAAGAATCACAACCAGATTCAGCCTGGGGATATACGGGATGCGATTGAAAAAGTTATGTTGGGGGAAAAGTCCAATCGTTCACCGCAGAAGGCTGAACTAGAGAGAGTAGCTTATCATGAGGTCGGACATGCCATCATTAGCGAAAGGGTGCGTCCCGGTGCCGTTGCTTCCATTACCATTACCTCTCGCAATAACGCTTTGGGCTACATTCGGCAGAATCCTCAAGCAGATCAATATTTGTACACAAAAGACCAGCTTGTTGGTGCAATCCAGGTCTGTGTGGCTGGTGCCGTAAGCGAGGAGTTGATCTTGGGTCAGCGCTCTACAGGAGCCGTCGGTGATATTGAGCAAGCCACAGATTTAGCCAAGCGCATGGTCATTGCGGGCCTTTCTCCACTTGGTATTGTCGGCGCCGATGTGCCCGGGGATATTTTACACGGGACCATCGCCCAGATTATTAAGGAACAAGAGTTGGAAGTCAAGACTGTGCTCGCCAATTCTGTGGAAGTTATTAAAGAAATTGCCAGTTGTCTGTTGAGTCAAGAAAGCATGGATGGGGACGAATTCCGTGCGCTTTTGAAAGCGGTAGAACAAGTTTCTTAGTTGTTCTCCACGAACGAAGCTGGTATAATCAAATAGTGATTGCTCCTAACGGAGAAAGATGCGGACTAATAATGCGGTGATACCAGCAGCCATGATGGGGCCAACTGAGACTCCACCAAAGAAAAAAACGCTGATAATGACTCCAATTAGGATCCCCGGCACAATGGTTGGCTCAACTGCCACTAGATCGAGTCCCTGGCTATTGAGGTAAGCTCCTACAAGCCCTCCAACAATGGAAAAGACACCTAGGGGACTCCATAAGGAAGTGAATAGGCTCTTTACGGTGACCTGCCCGGTGGAAAAAGGTACAAGTAAGGCTATGGTTAACAGCAAAAGACCACCCTCTAATCCTCGACTTTGGATCATGGGAAAAAAACGATGAAGCCGCATTAGGTCAAGAAAGAAAACGATAGCTGCTGCCGCCGCCAGTAGGTTGTTCTTAGTTAGGAGTGCTACTACAAAGACGATCAACAGGGGTAAGATTGGAGCCATTTTCATCCCTCCGTGATCATCATATTCCTAAGTCTACTCGGTATGAAGGGAGTGGGTGGTTATTTATCCCCGGCCTATTCTTGGACAAATTCGTAGCAATGAGATTCTAATGATGGCAATTCTAGCCTGGGCTATAGCACAGTTCTTTAAGATCATCTCCTGGGCCTTTGTTTCTAGAGAACTAAACTTTAAACGATTAGTGGAACCTGGAGGTATGCCCAGTTCCCATAGTGCTTTTGTAACCTCACTAGCTACTGGAGTTGGTATAAGAGAAGGGTTTGATTCGCCTATTTTTGCCTTAGCAACCGTCTTTGCCCTCATAGTAATGTATGACGCCTCGGGGGTCAGGCGGGCCGCTGGCAAACAAGCGAGGGTCTTGAATGCTATTATCGAAGACTTAAACCGCAGGCAACTACATCCAGAACGTCTGCGTGAGTTGCTAGGACATACCCCCTTTGAGGTGTTAGTGGGGGCATTATTGGGCATTATTATTGCCATTTGGCGCTTAGGTTAACAGGCACAGGGGATCCCCTGTGCCTTTCTCGCATCTTTACTGGTCTAAGGTCTCAGCCAAATTTGAGCCGGAGAATAGTAACCAGCGTAGCCGCTCTTGCCCACCGCGGCAACGGCAAATCTTATGTCCGTTGGAGGTTCGTTCTCTGGATCATGGGTATAGAGAAAACTTGTCAGTTCCCAAGGAACGGGACTAAGAAGCTCGAAACGTTCTAAAGGGCTTGTTTGAGCGTAAATAAAGTAGCCAACCACCTCTTCAGAGTGTGGCGGATCCCAGGAAATGCGGACTCCTTGCTCAACTGTTTCGCAGACCACATTAGTGGGAGCGGGGAGGAGCGTTTCGATTCTTCCGGAAATCTCCACAACTTCTGTTACTGGATTCCATACAATGGAAATCTGTTCGTTGGCTGGTATCTGCACTATTTCCCATGCTCCTAGGCCTAAACGATCTCCAACCCGAAATGATTCGGTAAACAGCTCAATCTTGAATTCATAGCTGCCTGGTGCCAAGAACAACGTGGTCTCGAAGGGTTCTTGACCATTGGCTCTAATCACCTCATACATTTCGTCGCTAAAATAGATGCGGGCTCGTAGAGCCTCTTCTCGAAAAATGTAGTGTTCAAGATCGATACTGACATGCACTTCACTATCTGCTGGGCGGAGCACTAAATCCACCACATTTGGTTGATCGATGGCGATTTGGATTGTCTGTGGCGTGTTTTGAAAATGCACAATTCCTTCAGCATCCAGCAAGAGCACGGTTAGTTCCCATTGACCAATGGGCATAGAGACAGTAGCCTTAAATTCGTTTTGTTGTAGGGGAACAACCAGTTCCACCACGTGCTTCCCTCTACTAAGAACAATGCGAGCCTCCACTAACTCGGTTTGGAGAGGGCCTCCCAGAGTACCCACAACAGTAAGTGGTGTCTCTTTAGGTAAAAAAGACGGGGGTGAGCAGGCACTAAGGGTGAGTACACAAGTGAGCAGCATAAGAAATACTGAAGTCACAGGGATGGTATCCATCCATGTTCTCATTCGGTAATTTTCCTCCTTTTGATTCCCTGGACACTTTTACTATACCAGATTTTTTCGTCTAAGGGAATATGTAAATCGAATATTCTGAAATTTATGGGGTGATTCTAATGCGGGCAGAATTAATTATGATTGGTACTGAGTTGTTACTAGGCGAGGTGGTAGATACTAACGCTTCTTTTTTGGCTGTGAAATTAGCCCACTGCGGTGTTGACTTGTATTACAAGTCAACTGTAGGTGACAATCTGTCTAGAGGCAAAGAAGTGCTAGAACAAGCTTTAAGACGTTCGGATTTAGTGATTATTAGTGGGGGACTTGGTCCAACAGAAGACGACCTAACGAGGGACATTGTCAGTTTAGTCACCAAGCGAGAATTAGTTGAGGATTCAGGTGTAGCTCAAGATGTGCAAAATTGGTTTTACGAGCGGTATGGAACTCAGACCCAAATTCCCCCTCACAATCGCAAGCAGGCCCTCTTTCCTCGTGGGAGCCATGTTCTGGCGAACCCAGTAGGTACCGCTCCAGGTTTTTGGCTGGACTTGGACGGTCAGAGCATTATTGCTTT
>DGYW01000062.1:11027-19794 GCA_002396805.1 Firmicutes bacterium UBA4996
CCTGGAGTCCCTCACGAGTTAAAGACTATTTTTTCCACTAGTGTGGAGCCAGTTCTGCTCTCACAGACTTCCGGGCAACGACTGGTAACAAGAAATCTCAATTTTGTTGGGATCGGTGAATCTCGTCTGGAAGAGATCCTTCAGGACTTACTAGCTAAGCAAAGCAATCCTACAATGGCCCTGTATGCCTCTGGAGGAAAGGTGCGGGTGCGTCTCACGGCCAAGGCATCGTCCCAAGCGGATGCGCTTAGTTTAATCGAGCCGCTCACAGATGAAATCCAAGCCCGAACGAAAGGTTATTTGTATGGTCTTGATGGACAAACACTAGAAGAAGTGGTTGGTCGCCAACTGATGGAAGGAGGACTTACCGTGGCTTTGGCTGAGTCTTGTACAGGGGGCTTGGTTAGCCACTTGCTGACTAATGTTCCTGGAAGTTCCTCCTACTTTCAGCGAGGTTATGTGGTTTACAGCAACCAGGCTAAGCAGGAAGACCTGGGAGTACCAGCTGATACCTTAAGAAAATTCGGTGCAGTCAGTCCTGAAACGGCCAAGGCTATGTCAGAAGGTGTTCGCCTTGAAGTTGGGACTGATTTTGGTTTAGCTCTTACAGGCATAGCCGGCCCGGGAGGAGGTAGCCCCGAGAAGCCCGTTGGTTTAGTGTACATTAGTCTGGCCTCTTCAAGCGATACTATTGTTCAAAGGCATCTGTGGCGCGGAACAAGGGAGCAAATCAAAAATAGAAGTGCCCTAGCCGCCTTGCAACTGCTGTGGCAGAATAGTCAATGAGCTTAACACAATAGGGGGAAGTTATTGGTGCAACAACTGACTAAGGACCGACGTAAGCATTTGCAGTTCGTCTTTGTCTGCCTAGGAGTTCTACTTTTTATTAATCTCTTTTCAAGCACCGATTATCATTCTCTCTCCGCAACAGTCAATCTTAATGTGGCTGTTGGATATCCTCCCCGGACTAGCCTCATAATTCCGCCTATTGGGGAGATAAGGGCGAATACCCATTGGCTTCCCATACGCTTGAACCTAGAGTTGAAAAATGTTAATCTCTCCTTACTACGGAGTATTGTTTTTGCAAGCCCAGGGGCCACTGAACCTGTTTTCAAAGAATTTGAGGAAGATATTCGCAAATTAGTGGTTTTCTTTGTGGTTAAACTACTCGGCTTAGGTTTGTTCGGCGCAGTGTTTGCTCTTTTTTTCTTGGGTGTTCGAGACCAAAGGACTCTGGTCTGGGGCGGGATTGCTGGCGTAATGGTGATATTGTTGCTTGTTGTCAGTGTGTACTTCACCTATGATCTTAGCGCCTTTGAACGTCTAGAATATGAGGGTATCATTGAAGCGGCCCCTTGGGCGTTGAATCTGGCTTGGCAAGTTCTAGGTGAGGTGGAAGAACTGGGAACTAGGGTTCAGGTATTGGCCGAGAATCTCTACTCCGCTTTGCAACAGTTAGAAACGATTGGACCTATTGGTCTAGTAGAAGCTGATCTTGTGGCTTTGCATGTTTCAGATATTCATAATAATCCTGTGGCCTATGATTTTGCTCGCCAAGTCATTGAAAGTTTTCCAATTGACTTGGTGTTAGATACAGGTGATCTCACGGATTGGGGCACCGCATTGGAGGCTGAGGTAACTAAGCGCATCGCGGAGCTTGAGTTACCCTATGTTTTTGTTTCTGGAAATCACGAATCTATTCAAGTCTTAGACCGTCTTCAGGCATTAGAGAATGTAACTATTGTGGATCACACGGAGAAAGTTATTCTCGGTCTTAGGATTGCCGGTGTTGGTGATTTGGTAGCCATGAAGCCTTTGCCCACTCCTGCTCCTGTAGGGGATTTGAGTGAGCAAGCTCGGGATATAAATAGCTTTTGGGCAAGTATTGAGGATCGTCCAGACATATTCATGATACATAATCATCGAGTTGCTAAAGCCATCGAGCCAGGCTTATTTTCGGCGGTACTCTATGGGCATACCCATGTCTTGGACCTTCAGCAAATTGGAGGAACGGTCTATAACAACGCGGGTACAACTGGGGCCGCGGGCATCAGGGGATTTCAAAGTAAAGAGCTCTTGCCCTATAGTTTATCTTTATTATATTTTGTCCACAACGATCAGGGTCGGCCCATTCTTTATGCTGTGGATGGGGTCCATGTGACAGGCTTGGGCCAGAGTTTTTCTCTACAAAGAACATTTGTTGAGTACGGCAGGAATCTCGCACCAGATGTAGAAATGGTACGCTGAGTCCAGCCTTAGGTTGGTGAATCTGCTTTCCGGGGGGAAACGCTGAGGGCGAAACTAGACCCAATGGAGGGTCTTTTTCAGCTAGTTTCTCCCTTTTCTATGGTAATTAGGCGAACACTTGTTTTAAGTTGAAAGGAGAGACGGATTGAATGAGCGAGAAGCAAAAAGCGCTAGATAGAGCTGTCCTACAGATTGAAAAACAATATGGAAAAGGTTCGATCATGAAGTTGGGGGAGACTGGTGCCAAACTAAACATTGAGGCAATCCCTACTGGCTCCCTAGCCTTAGACGTTGCCTTAGGCGTGGGAGGTATCCCCCGAGGTCGGGTTATCGAGATCTACGGTCCTGAATCATCTGGTAAGACAACCTTAGCATTACACATTATGGCCGAAGCCCAACAAATGGGGGGAATCGCAGCCATGATCGACGCAGAACATGCCTTAGACCCTGTTTATGCCCGCAAGTTAGGGGTTGATATTGACAACCTCCTGATCTCCCAACCGGATCATGGCGAACAGGCCTTAGAGATTGCTGAACACCTGGTGCGCAGTGGAGCTGTAGATGTTGTGGTAGTTGACTCTGTTGCGGCCTTAGTACCAAGGGCAGAAATTGAGGGTGAAATGGGCGATTCCCATGTGGGTTTGCAAGCACGCCTGATGTCCCAAGCCTTGCGTAAACTGACAGGGGCCATCGGAAAATCTAATTGTACCGTAATTTTCACTAATCAACTTCGTGAAAAGGTAGGCATCATGTTTGGCAATCCGGAGGTAACCCCAGGTGGACGAGCCTTAAAATTTTATGCATCTGTACGCTTGGATGTACGGCGCATCGAGACTCTCAAGCAAGGGACTGATATGGTTGGTAACCGTACCAGAGTTCGCGTCTTAAAGAATAAGGTAGCGCCACCATTTAAAGAAGCAGAATTCGATATTATGTATGGAGAAGGAATTTCCCGAGAAGGGGATGTTCTGGATATGGCCGCTGATTTAGAGATCGTGAATAAGAGTGGGGCATGGTATTCTTACGGTGATCTCCGTCTTGGACAAGGGCGGGAAAATGCTAAGGAGTTTCTCCGTCAGAACGCTGAACTAACTAATGAGTTAGAGTATAAGGTTAGGGACGCCAAGGGACTGATCAAATCCGAGGGAGCAGAGAAGCAAGTTGGAACCGAAACAGAGTAATGCAAAGTCAGCAGCCCTTCGCTTATTGACTGTGCGGGATCGCAGTGTACAAGAAATGAAAGAGCGTTTAGAGCGCAATTATACCAAAGAAGAAGTTGCGGAAACCGTCGATTACTTATTGGAGATAGGCTACCTAGATGATCTGCGTTACGCCCGTAATCATGTGGACTATCGCAATCGAAATCGCCCAACGGGGAATTATCTACTCCGCCTCGAACTCGGAAAAAAGGGCATTAGTGATCAAATTATTGATCAGGTCATCAACGCCCCCGAAATAGAGTATGAGCTGGCCTTAACGGTTGCGGAACAACGCTTGGGGTCCTTAGAAAGAGTTGATGCCCTCGCTCGAGTACGACGTTTGTATGGCCTTCTACAGCGACGGGGATTTCCGGTGACGACTGCCAGATCGGTGGTTGGTGAATTGCTTGACAGAGATCTTGAAAACGAATACAATTAATAGGGGTTGTCATACCTGAGGCAGTCCCAGTTATTCGAAAACGAACTGTAAACGAGAAACATTGGAAATGATCTCACAGGAGAGAAAAGCTGAGTTTCGGCTCGGCTTTCTTTTCTAGGATTGAACAGAAAGGAGGAGGTGAATAGTATCGATCTTTTTGTTACTTTAGTCAAATACGGAGCAGTTGCCATCGTTGCCTTGTTGGCAGGGTACTTCATCCGGAGGACCGTGGCGGAATCAACTATCCGCTCAGCGGAGGAAGAGGCCGTCAGGATCATACACGACGCTGAAAGGGAAGCTGAGGCTAAGAAGCGTGAAGCTTTACTGGAAGCTAAAGAAGAGATCCACAAATCTCGCTTAGAAATGGAGCGGGAGGCGCGCGAGAGACGTAGCGAATTACATCAATTCGAGCGACGCGTTACTCAAAAAGAAGAAGCGTTGGATCGTCGTAGCGATGCATTGGAGCGTAAGGAAGAAACCTTGCAACGAAAGAACCGTGAAGTGGAGCAACGTCAAACGGAGATAGGCGAGTTACTAGAGCAGCAGCGGCAAGAGTTGGAGCGTATTTCTCAACTTACGACCGAAGATGCTCGTGAGCTTATTCTCAAGACTGTTGCAGACGAAGTCAAGCACGAAACGGCAATCATGATCCGTGAACTGGAAGCTCAAGCACGGGACGAAGCAGAAAAACGAGCCCGTGATATCATTTCGCTCGCAATTCAAAGAACGGCAGCTGACCATGTTGCCGAATCCACTGTTTCAGTGGTGTCCTTACCCAACGATGATATGAAAGGACGGATCATTGGGCGGGAAGGTAGAAACATTCGAGCGTTAGAGACCTTAACAGGTATAGACTTGATTATCGATGACACGCCCGAAGCGGTGATTCTCTCAGGGTTTGACCCTGTACGCCGCGAAGTGGCCAGAATTGCTTTAGAACGCCTAATCGCTGATGGGAGGATTCACCCCGCTCGGATTGAAGAGATGGTTGAAAAGGCCCGCAAAGAGGTAGATGCAGTTATTAGGGATGCAGGTGAACAAGCCACCTTAGAAACGGACGTGCATGGCTTACACCCTGAGCTGATCAAGTTATTAGGTAGATTACGTTTTCGAACTAGCTATGGCCAAAATGTCTTAAGGCACTCTATCGAAGTGGCACATTTGGCTGGAATTATGGCGGCAGAACTCGGTGTTGATGCAAGATTGGCTAGAAGAGCCGGTCTACTACACGATATCGGTAAGGCCGTGGACCACGAAATCGAAGGTACTCACATTGAGATAGGAGTTGACCTTCTGCGGAAGTATAAAGAAAATGAAGATGTAATCCATGCCATGGCTTGTCACCACGGTGACTATGAGCCACAGAGTGTGGAAGCAGTGCTGGTTACGGCTGCAGACTCTATTTCAGCAGCTCGGCCCGGTGCACGACGGGAGACCTTGGAAAATTACATCAAGCGTTTGCAAAAGCTTGAAGAGATCTCCAGCTCCTTCGAGGGAGTAGAGAAATCTTATGCAATTCAGGCAGGTCGTGAAGTGCGGATTATGGTTAAACCCGATCGCATTGACGATGCTGCTTCGGTGCAATTGAGTAGAGATATTGTAAAACGCATTGAGGCAGAATTGGAATATCCCGGTCAAATCAAAGTGACCGTGATCAGGGAAACCCGTGCTGTAGAGTATGCGAAATAAGACCAGGCAGCTGCCTGGTTTTATTTATGCAAGATTGGGAGGGTGGCCAATGGATCGGGAAGGAAACCACATCGATCTACTTATTTCACTCTTGGTTCGTTTCCCACAAATTGGGACGGTGCACTACGAACCGAATGAAAGAGCCTTACGCTTGGTTTTTTTACTCAAAGGTGCCCATGATAATTTCCCGAAATTTGTGCAAACTTTTAGGGATCATTTATCACTTTTTCATGATCTTAGACAGAGTGATGCTGGTGTTACTTCTCTAAAACGAAGCGAAAATGGTGTGCTAACCAGTGTTGAAGTGCTAAGGGAGCTCAGTGGCTTGTCCTTAGAAGAATTGAATCTGATCGTGACTTTAGTGAGCGATTTCTATGGGGATGATCTGATTCAGGATGGTCCAGAAGTAGGTGAGGATGACGAAATTGAGCACAATTCCGTAATTGAATCGTTTTTAGGCTTGGTTCCTCATCGTAGCTTAGAGCGTCTTACCGGTTTTCGGGACAATGGGCGCGTCTTGGTGTTTAGCGTACCGTTAATAGGAGTTGGTAAGCCATGAGGGTATTAATGTTAGGGGATATTTTCGGGAGGCCAGGTAGGCAAATTGTAGCTCAACACTTGCCGAAACTCATAGAACGCTATAATCCCGTCCTGATTGTAGCTAATGGCGAAAATGCAGCAGGAGGATTCGGATTAACGAAGAAGGTTGCCGACGAATTGTTTGGCCTAGGCATTCACGTGCTAACTAGCGGGAATCATATTTGGGATCAAAAAGAAATGTACACTCACATTGAGGCGGAGCCCCGAATTCTTCGACCTGCTAACTATCCTCCTACAGTACCTGGTGCTTCTGTATATCTTCATGAGATTGAAGACGGGCAGATTGCGGTAGTAAATTTAATCGGCCGTGTTTTCATGCAGGACTACGATTGTCCTTTTAGGACGGCGGATCGGATTTTGGAAGAAATGCCTCGCGATGTGCGCCATATTTTGATCGACTTTCACGGAGAGGCCACCTCTGAGAAAATTGCACTAGCTCGCTATTTAGACGGGCGAGTTAGTGCAGTAGTTGGTACCCATACCCATGTTCTTACGGCGGACGAAAAGATTTTACCAAAAGGGACGGCCTACATCACAGATTTAGGGATGTGTGGACCTATTGGTGGCATTTTAGGAGTTGAACCCTCAGTGGTGATTAACAAGTTTTTAACCCAATTGCCTACCCGCTTTTCTGTGGCTAAAGGACCCGCACAGCTCACTGGCGTACTGATTACCTTGGGCCCTCAAGGGACGGCTGAACAAATTCTTCGCTTAAAATTCTAATAAAATGAACATAAAAAGAGGAATTTTCTAGAAAGTATCTAATATGTTAGTGATGATACCAAGTAATGTACATCAAGCTTTTACTAAGGAGGTCACTACTAACATGGAAGTATTAAAAGTATCGGCTAACTCTGTACCCAACAAAGTCGCAGGTGCATTAGCAGGAAAAATTCGCGAAGAAGGTCGTGCCGAGATTCAAGCCATCGGTGCAGGCGCGTTAAACCAAGCGGTCAAAGCAGTGGCTATAGCCCGAGGTTTTGTGGCCCCTAGCGGAACAGATTTAGTGTGTATTCCGGCATTCACTGATGTGATGATTGACGAGGAAGAGAGAACAGCGATTAAACTTATTGTAGAACCGCGGTAAAAGTTCTAGGGGGTTCGCCCTTGTGGGTGGACCCTCGTTTTTTTGGAGGTTAGTTATGTTAATTTTTGACGCTCATATCGATACCCTGTCGCGTCTTGTAAAGACGGGCCAGGGTTTTCATCAAGCCCAAGGACATGTGCACCTTCAAACGTTGCGTGAAAGCAAAATAGGTGCCCAATTTTTCGCCGCATTTGTGGATCCAAAGTTGTACCAGGGTATGGCCTTGCACAGTTCTCTCCAGATGATTGACCAGTTTTGGCAGCTGGTGGAGGAATATAGTGAGGAGCTTAGATTCGCTGGTTCCGCGGAGGAGATCATCCAGGCACGAAAGGATGGTAAAATTGCTTGTCTTCTTGCCATTGAGGGTGGGGAGGCATTGGAAGGCAAATTAGCGAATTTGCGTATGTTTTATCGCTTGGGCGTTCGCCTTATAACCCTAACTTGGAATCATCGAAATCAGTTAGCTAGTGGACAGTCAGAGGGAAATGATGGTGGGGGTTTAAGTAAATTTGGTCGGGAAGTGGTCCAGGAAATGAATCATCTGGGCATGCTCATCGATGTTTCTCACCTCAACGAATTGGGCTTTTGGGAGGTGCTTAAATTAAGTACTAGACCTGTTTTAGCCTCCCATTCTAATGCCCGAGCCTTATGTGATCACCCCCGTAACCTGACTGATGAGCAAATTAGGGCTTTATCAGCTCAGGGAGGGGTCATTGGGGTGAATTTCTTTCCCTATTTTCTCGATCCATCTGGTAAAGCCACGATTGGGCATGTGGTGGAGCAGATTGACTACTTAATCCAAGTCGGCGGGATCGATTGTGTTGGCCTTGGCTCTGATTTTGATGGGATTAACAGCGTGCCACAAGATCTAGAAAACTGTGCTCAGATTCAAAACTTAGTGCCGGCCTTGGCCCAAAAAGGCTATGGAGAACGGGAAATTGAGCAAGTCATGGGTGGCAATTTATTGCGCTTGTGCACCGATGTTCTTGGCTAAAATCCACACCTTAGGGCATGCTAAACAAAAAGGAGGTGGCCCATGGGTTCCAATGTGGTGAAAGTGATTGAGTTAGTAGGTCAATCCGATCACAGCTGGGAAGATGCGGTGCAGGTGGCTGTAAAAGAGGCCGCTAAGACTTTAAGAGGTATCACTGGAGTTGAGGTCGTAAACTGGACAGGACACGTGAATGACCAGGGAGACATTACCGGTTATCGCGCTAATGTACAGGTAGCCTTTGAGGTGGAAAACTAAAATTAGGAAAAAGTTCTAATGTGCAAAACGGCTTAGGATAACTGAGCCGTTTTTGGTTACACTAACCTCAGCTGAATTTTCAAGCGGGGTGATAAAGTGGATTGGATGGGAGCTGTAGTACGTTTTATTGTTTCAGCTCTAGTGTTAATGTTGGTGGGGTTCATTCTCCCTGGTTTTAAGGCTCTGACTTTCTTCCATGCCTTAATGGCTGCAATTGTCATTGCAGTCTTGGGTTGGGTCGTAGAAAGTCTGTTGGG
>DGYW01000062.1:20022-31359 GCA_002396805.1 Firmicutes bacterium UBA4996
ATCTGGGTTGCCCAGTTTGTGGTACCAGGTATGGCAGTATCTCTAATCGGGGCCTTGTTAGCGGCCTTTGTAATAGGGATTATCGATCTATTTGTGCCTACCACTATTCGTTGATCATTCCCCACAACTGCCAAAGCGCTCTGGTTAGGGCGCTTGTTTTTCTTTAAGAGGTGATGGTATGCAAAAAGAAAAATTTGCAGTCAAGAAGAGCCTAAGAGAGAATTTAGACGTAATTAAGGCAGAACTCGGGTTCGGTATTACCTTTGACTTGGTCATTCGCGAACTCAAGATTGCCCATAAAGAGGCTGTTCTGATATTTTTGGATGGCTTTATCAACGATCAAGCAATTATCTATTCTATGAAATCATTACAAGAGGTGCCTCGTTTGGGCGTGACCATTAGCGCCTTGGAGCGACTCATTCAGGCTCAGATTCCTTATTTTGAAATTAGCACAGTAGATAGTTTAGAAGCAGCCATGGACCAGCTTCTTTCGGGAACCCTGCTACTATTGATTGATGGCATTGCCAGTGTTACAGTGTTAGACGTTCGTCAGTACATAACCAGAAGTTCTGAAGAACCAGACTTAGAACGTGTAACGAGGGGTTCTCGCGATGGCTTTGTGGAAACAGCGTTGTTTAATGTCAATTTAATTCGGAGGCGAATTCGGGATCCGGCTCTGCGCTTTGAAGCACTACAAGTGGGTCGGCGTTCTAAAACGGATGTGCTAATCGGTTATATAGAGGACATTGCAGACCCTAGTCTCGTAAACGAGGTTAAGGCTCGCATTGGTGCAATTGACCGGGATGCGATTCCCATGGGGGGGAAAAACTTAGAAGAGTATATTCTGGGAACTGTTTTTAATCCTTTGCCGGTGACTCGCTACACTGAGCGCCCGGATGTTGCGACAGCCCATCTGTTTGAAGGACATGTTGTGATCTTGGTAGACACTACACCCTTTGCGTTGATTGTGCCTGTCACTGCCTGGCATTTCACCCAACACGCGGAAGAATACTTCCAAAACCCCCCGGTAGGCACGTATTTGCGCTGGGTGCGCACATTGGGTATCTTTGGATCCCTTGTGCTTATTCCCCTGTGGTATAGCTTGGCTATGAGCCCAAACTTGCCTGGATGGCTCGGTTTAATTGGCCCGAAAGAGCCTGGGCGTTTAGCTCTTTGGCTTCAATTTTTACTCCTGGAAATCGGACTAGATCTGATTCGCATGGCCCTGATTCATACTCCTGATGCCCTGGCAACTTCCCTAGGTTTGGTGGGGGCTACCTTGCTTGGGGAACTGGCCGTTTCTGTAGGCCTTTTTACCGGTGAAGCCATTTTATACACTGCTATTGTGGCGATTTGTAGTTTCGCCACCCCTAGCATTGAGTTTAGCTTCGCAATTCGTCTTTTCCGCTATCTGCTCTTCTTTGGGGCAGTTGTGGGGGGCTGGTGGGGCCTGGGTTTATCTTTACTTGTGATTATTCTGGTGTTTGGCTTAACCAAATCCTTCGGGATACCCTATCTTTGGCCCTTGGTTCCGTTTGATGGGCCTGCTCTAATGCGCATTGTCTTTCGTTATCCTATTCCTCAAATTACCAGGCGACCGCGCCTAACCAACCCCCGCGATGCGGAAGCCGCGGCCGGAAGAAAAAAGTAGGAGTGGTAGTTTGTCCACTATTGGAATTCCTCGGGCTTTGTACTATTTTCACTACTATCCCTTATGGTCAAACTTCTTAGAAGGATTGGGCTTCCAAGTTATCTTTTCGCCCCCCACTAACAAGGAAATTCTGGAGTGGGGGCTCTTAACGTGTGTGGATGGCGCTTGTTTACCACTCAAGGCGTATGTGGGCCATGCTCAAGCCTTGACCCAAGCTGGAGTAGATCAATTGTTTGTTCCAGAACTAATTGGGGTTTGGAAACGGGAGTTTATTTGTACGAGTTTTCTAGGTCTTCCCGATTTACTTCGGCAGTATCTTCCTTCCACATCTATTCTATTAAAACCCATCCTGGATGGTCGAAAAGGCAGTAGGGAATTGACTAAATGTTATTGGCGATTCGGACGTAATTATGCCTCCCGAGCACGAGTTAAGGCCAGCTGGATCCGGGCGGTTGAGGCGCAAAACGACTTTGAGCAGACTAACAGGATGCAAAGACAACTGACTCACAATTCCCAATTAATAATACTAGTTTTAGGACCACGTTATCTAATCGATGATCCTTTTCTCAATGGTAATTTAATCTCCCATTTAAAAGGCCTAGGTGTTCGTATTCTTACGCCCGCGTGTATTGATGATGAGACTAGCCATCACACTAACCTTAGTCTCTCTAAGCCGTTTTTTTGGAGCGGAGCCCGAAGTTCCATAGGTGCCTTGGACTTTTTCGTGTCCCAGCTCGATGGAGTGATTAATCTCACTCCTTTTGCCTGTGGTGCTCAATCTTTACTAGGAGTTGTGGTTGAGCAAAAGGCAATCACGGAGGGTTTACCCACTTTAGCAGTCCATCTTGATGAGCATACGAGCGAATTGGGAATCCTCACCCGACTAGAGGCTTTCTGTGATCTGTTAGAAAGGAAGAAACATCAATGAAGATTACATTTCCCCACTTGGGCAACAGCTATATTTCAGTGGAGCCCCTACTAGAAGGGATGGGACATGAACCCATTACTCCTCCTTACGGCAGTAAGCGGACGTTAGAACTAGGTGGACAGCTTAGCCCTGAAGTAATTTGCCTTCCCTTCAAAATTGTTTTAGGTAATATGTTGGAAGGTTTAGACCAAGGGGCGACTGGGGTTGTGATGATCGGGGGTTGGGGCCCCTGCCGCTTGGGTTATTATGGGGAAGTGCAGCGGATATTGCTGGAAAAGTCCGGTAGGGAAATTGAGTTTTTCATGTTAGAAATGCCTCGGGGAAATGTAGAAAAGACAATCCGGTTGCTGCACCAGACGTTTTCTTGCACTAGACCTCAAAAATTCTGGAGAGGTTGCCAATTGGCGTGGGTTAAGCTGGAGGCCGTGGAGTGTCTAGAGAGTCTAGCTTTGAAGATACGCCCGAGGGAACAAACACGGGGCACAGCCTCTCGTATCTTAAGCAAATATCTCAAGGAAATTAGGCAGGCACAGGGTGTAAGGCGCGTCAAAGATTTGGCTAGAAAAGCCCAAGGTGATTTTTTAGATGCCATGAAGACGAACACAGGAGCGAAGGTTCCCAAGGTGGGATTAGTAGGTGAGATTTATACCGTCATAGAACCGTTGGCCAATCTAAATTTAGAGGAGCGCTTGGGCGAGCTCGGCGTGGAGGTGGTTCGCACGATTAGCCTACAAGAGTGGGTGCGAGATCATATCTTCAAGAAGTTAGTGGGTCGTTCGCATCTGGCTCCGTTGATGCGTTCTGCCGAAGGCTATCTACACAGCTTCATTGGAGGTCATGGATTGGAGACTGTGGCCCATAGTGTGGATTCGGCTAGGGCCAACTTGAACGGTGTTATCCAAATACTACCTCTAGCTTGTATGCCAGAAATCCTGGCCCAAGGGATCTTACCGCAAATCAGTAGGGATTATAATCTGCCAATAATGTCTTTGGTTGTTGACGAACATTCAAGTGAGACTGGTTTTCAAACCAGATTAGAAGCCTTCGTAGACTTACTAGAGAGGCAGGTGCATGCCCCCCATGCCTAACCCTCAAGGAGTCTATCTAGGTGTCGATGTGGGCAGCGTGAGCACCAATTTTGTCTTAGTGGACCCACAAAGGTCGCCTCATGAAGCAGTAGTCTGGAAAAAATATCTTCGTACACAAGGTGCACCCTTAGTTATTTTGCAGCAAGGTTTGCGCTCCCTACAAGAAGCTGGCAGTTGGGAAGTTCTTGGTGTGGGTACAACGGGAAGCGGGAGACATCTAGCTGGAGCAGTGCTTGGTGCTGATGTGGTAAAAAACGAAATTACTGCTCATGCCATCGGAGCGCAGCAGTTGGAACCGAAGGTTCGAACCATTATTGAAATTGGTGGCCAAGATTCAAAACTAATCATCTTGAGGGATGGTGTAGTCGTCGATTTTGCTATGAACACAGTATGTGCTGCTGGGACCGGCTCATTTCTGGACCAGCAAGCAGGACGCCTGAATATTCCTATTACCGAATTTGGCCCGCTGGCTCTACAAAGCCAAAATCCTGTGCGGATTGCTGGTCGGTGCACTGTTTTTGCCGAATCGGACATGATTCATAAACAGCAACTGGGCCATGGAATGGCGGATATTTTAGCGGGTTTATGCCAAGCTATGATTCGCAATTATCTCAGTAATGTTGCCAAGGGGAAGAAACTACAGCCAAAGGTGCTGTTCCAAGGGGGAGTAGCAGCTAATGTTGGCATGCAACGATTTTTACAAGAAGCCCTTGGGCATGAAGTGGTCGTTCCCGAACATTATGATGTGATGGGAGCTTTAGGCGCCGCCTATTTGGCCCAAGAAAATCTAGAGCGAAAAGGTGATGGCGCTACCCGATTTGTTGGTTTCAAACTTCTCGACAACTCTTTTCAGAGCAGGGCTCGCCTTTGCGGTGAGTGTCCGAACAATTGTGAAATAGTTGAAATCTGGCTTGACAATGAGTTTTTGGCCAGTTGGGGAAGTCGGTGTGGTCGTTCTAACTAGCTACATCATGCGTTTTATGGTATCATGATATTATTGAGCAGGAGTTGATTTGGGAGGTAGACCTGATGACAAGTTTAGAACAGATGATTTTAGGCGTACCGGCCATCCTTTTGGCCATTGCTTTTCACGAATTAGGTCACGCCTATACTGCTTATAAATTGGGGGATCCAACCCCGAAATATCAAGGACGTCTGACCCTTAACCCCTTAGCGCATCTGGACCCGTTGGGAGCCATTATGCTCTTGGTGTTTAAAGTTGGCTGGGCCAGACCAGTAATGATTAACCCTCAGTATTTTAAGAAACGCAAACGGGATACGGCCCTAGTCTCTATCGCGGGGCCTTTGGCTAATATTTTGCTAGCATGGGTTTTCTTCAATACGTTACGCTTTCTACCTGGGCTAATGCCAAGCCCTTCTGTAGCTCGTACTCTTTATCTTTTCCTGATAATTAATGTCCAGATCAATTTAGGGTTGGCGGCCTTTAATCTGCTACCTGTCCCACCCTTGGATGGTTCGAAGATTCTGGCTAGTTTCTTACCACCCCATCTTGAATACAAGTTTGCGCAGGTGGCACACTATGGTCCCTTTTTACTGATTGTCTTATTAATCAGTGGCGGAGCTCAGATCATTATTAATCCACTTTACAACGTGCTTTCACGCTTGATTATCAGCCTGTCCTTTTAGGTTGCAGTTATGGGATATTTAATTCAATTAGATGCGTATGAGGGACCCTTTGACTTACTTCTAGATTTGATCGCGCAAAACGAAATCGATATTTGGGATATTCCCATCGCTTCCATTACTGAACAATATTTGGAGTATCTGTATTCTTTGCAGGAACAGGACTTAGCCATTACAGGTGAATTTTTGGTGATGGCAGCTACGCTGATCAGGATCAAATCTCGCTTACTATTGCCGCCAGAACCTGTAGAGGAGGACGAGTTTGAGGATGAAGTGGATCCCCGGCTCGAATTAGTAGAGCAACTTTTGCGCTATAAGTTCTTTAAGGAAGTTGCATCCTTTCTGCAGGAGCATTATTCCGACGCTTCGCAAGTATTCACGCGGGGCCAAATGGCAGCACCGCTAGATATGACTCCGATTTATACAGATCCAGTTGGAGATCTCACAGTTACGGATCTTAAAGAATTGTATTATGCATTGATCACAGAGGTGGAAAAAGAAGAACCAGTACATTCCATTCCAAGCTCAATCTCCTTACCCGAGCGAATGGCAAGGGTGCGGGTGCAGATGGTGGGACAACCTCGGATTACTTTTAGAGATTTACTCCAAGATTCATCCCCCGCAGAAATAGTAGTGACTTTTTTAGCCGTCCTAGAACTTGTACGTTTGGGGGAAATAGCGGTTGTGCAGTACCAGTCTTGCGGTCCCATTGATATCGAACCATTTGCCTTAGAAGTGGAGGTGCAGTGATGACCATCTCAGAAGCTGAAAAAATTATTGAAGGCTTAATTTTCGCAGCAGAGTATCCCCTAACTGCACAGGAGATCGCGGATATTGTTGAACTTGAGTCCTCTGCGGTAGAATCAATAGTGGAGAGTATCCGCGCACGATACTCGGCTGGAGCTTTGTTGATTCGAAACGTAGGGGGCGGCTATCAAGTGGTCACCAAGCCAGAATTGGCTCCCTGGATCGAAAAGCTTGGGCGGCCAGTGATAAATGCGCCACTATCGGTAGCCAGCACGGAGACATTGGCGATTATTGCTTATCAACAACCGGTAACAAGAGCGGAAATCGAACAAATTCGAGGCGTTCGTTCTGATAGCGCCGTGAATAGCCTGTTGGAGAGAGAACTAATTTGCGAATTGGGTAGAAAAAACGCCCCAGGTAGACCTATCCTCTATGGGGTTACAGAAAAGTTCTTTCAGTATTTTGGGTTACGAAGTTTGGATGAGCTCCCTTTGCAGGGCATAAGTGAATGGAAATAATGGTAAATTAAGACCGAGTTGAGGTGATTAACATGCTGCTCGGTCTTTTTTTGTCTCTCCTAGTACTCATAGTGCTGGCCATCAAATTTTCCATGGATCTACGCTTTAGCTTCGATGATCTTGGAGTTAAGTACGTTCTAAGGCTAAGGTTAGGCCCATTCTTCGTGGCTGTCCCGGCCAAAATGACTGCGAGAATGGAGCGCATGATTGGCAACCAACCTCTTGATAGTGTCCAGGAGGTACTGCAAGACTTTTGGGCGGTTTGGCGCTCCCTGGATTATTTCCTTCAGGAGATTAAACATTTTCAATTGGAGGTGCTCTTTGGTTTTGGTGATCCCTTTTGGACTGCCCTAGGTTGTGGTGGATTATGGGCTACTGTTGGAGCCTTGCTCAGTAGCTTGGAAGCCTCGAATCGTCTCAAGGAGACTCCGGAAGTTGTGATTCAACCAGACTATAGTGGAGTTAGTCTTCAGGTTCAGCTCTACTGTATATTCCAGTTTAGACTTGGTCAAATTATAGTCAAGGAATTAAAAAGGCTAAGCTATGCGTGGTTTGCCTGAACTTTTATCATAAAGGAGCAGAGCAATGAGCAATAAACACCCTATCGAAGGACTTATGCAGACAGCCATGGAGAGTCTCAAGACCATGGTAGATGTGAATACGATTTTAGGGGATCCGGTGGAAACCCCTGACGGAGCTGTAATCGTCCCAGTTAGCCGAGTTAGTTTTGGTTTCGCGGCAGGTGGGAGTGAGTTTGGTCAGGTCAGTGCCAGAAATTCCCCCAATGAAGAATCCAGCCATCCCTTCGGAGGAGGGAGCGGGGCGGGTATTGCCCTTAATCCAGTGGCTTTTCTTGTTGTGGGCCGTGAAAGTGTCAGGCTGCTACCTGTGGATCAAACCGCTATCTACGACCGATTAATCGACTTGATACCGCAATTTATTGACCAGATTCAAGGTGTGGTGCGGGGGGAAAAGACCAGTAACGGCGTGTTAAGGACCACTTATAAGGTATAACGGAACCTACTTAGAGGGGGGGCTAAGCCCCTCTTTTTTCTTGCGATTTGCCGTAAAGTTGGGTATTATTGGGGAGAAAGGGGCGTGCCTTGTGGAAGAAAGATTACAAAAAGTCATGGCTCAAGCTGGGGTTGGTTCACGCAGAGCCTGCGAAGAGCTAATTAGGGCCAATCGTGTCAGAGTTAATGGTAAGGTAGCCACACTGGGGCAAAAAGTTCATCCTAAGCGAGACTCCATAGTGGTGGACGGTATACCCTTAGGAGCGCAGGAACCGAAACGCTATCTAATCCTCCACAAACCCTTTGGCTATATTACCACCGTTAAAGATCAGTTTGATCGGAAGAATATTTTGGATCTACTTCCCCAGATCCAAGAGAGAATCTATCCTGTAGGACGCTTAGATTATGACTCTGACGGCTTGGTGTTTCTCACAAACGACGGAGAACTAGCCCATAAGGTCATGCATCCCAGATTTGAACTTCCCAAAACCTATCTAGTTCAAGTTAAGGGTAAGATTACGATGGATGCTGTTTATCGATTACGCCGCGGCATAATGTTAGAGGATGGACCCACTGCACCTGCCCAGGTTAGTGTGATTAAGAGTTCGCAAGAAAAGTCTACGATTACTCTTACCTTGATAGAGGGGCGCAATCGCCAAGTACGCAGGATGTGTCAGCGAGTTGGTTTTCCAGTAGAAAGTCTGACTAGAACCGCGATTGGACCTTTAAACCTTGGAAAACTTGCCCCGGGAGAGCATCGCTTTTTGTCAACCCAAGAGCTTAAGGATCTGCAAAGGGCGGTGGATGTCCATGCCTAAACGGGTGATTGTGATCGGGGCTGGTGCCTCTGGGCTTGTGGCTGCAGGCTTTTTAGCTCAACGGGGCGCAGATGTACTAGTCTTGGAAAAGACGCGCCAAACTGCCTCGAAAGTTCGTATTTCCGGCAAAGGACGGTGTAACATAACCAATGCCATGCCTGTGAAGGACTTTCCAGCCAACTATCCTAGTAATGGTAGATTTTTGTATGGGGCATTGCATAGATTCTCCAATCAAGATTGTCTTGATTTGTTTGCGGACCTTGGTGTAGAAGTGAAGGTGGAAAGGGGCCAAAGGGTGTTTCCCGTTTCGGATGATGCCCACGAGGTGGCTAACGCCCTAGAGGGCTTCGCCAGAAAGCATGGAGCAGATCTAAGGTTTGAACACAAGGTCGTTGAAATTAGGACAGGCTCCAACGATCAAGTTGAGGGTGTACTGTGCCAAGTTCAAAATGCAATGCAATTCATCCCTGCCCAAGCGGTGATCGTGGCCACGGGAGGAAAGAGTTATCCAGGAACAGGATCGACTGGTGATGGATACGCCTTGGCCCAAAGTCTAGGTCATGAGGTAGTTGAACCCCAGCCTGCATTAGTGCCAGTGAGAGTTAGGGAATCGTGGGTGAAGGAACTCTCCGGCTTAAGTCTAAAGAATGTTCAATTAACCATTGTCAATCCTAAGGGGAAGTATAGAACTCACTTTGGAGAGTTGATGTTTGCCCATTTTGGCTTAACTGGTCCTATCGTACTCACTGCTAGTGAAGAAATTGGTCAGTGGCTTAAGGACACTGGGAAGCCCTTAGGGGCGTTTATTGATCTAAAACCAGCCTTGAGCGAGGAACAGTTGGATTTGCGACTTTTGAGAGACTTCGAGAAATTTGCCAACAAACATTTCTGCAACTCCCTAGGAGATCTGTTACCCAAAAGCTTAATTCCTGTGATGATCGAACTTTCGGGTATATTACCCACGAAACCAAACCACCAGATTACCAAAGCAGAGCGTCAGACCTTGGGAAGACTCTTTAAAGGTCTACCTTTAACAATTACCCACACACTCCCTCTTTCGACGGCCATTGTGACCGCAGGAGGGGTTCATGTGAAAGAAGTGGATCCGCGAACTATGGAATCTAGATTAAAAAAAGGTGTATTCTTTATCGGTGAAGTATTAGACATTCATGGAGTCACAGGCGGGTTCAATTTACAAGCCGCCTTTTCCACGGGATATTGCGCGGCACAGGCCGTAGAGCTTTAGAGAAAGAGGTTGCAGAATTGAAAATCGCCATAGATGGTCCAGCAGGGGCCGGTAAAAGTACCATTGCCAGACTGGTAGCTCAAGAGTTAGGTTTGCGTTATTTAGATACGGGGGCCATGTACCGTGCTGTTACTTTGCAGGCTTTGCGGCAAGGCACCCCCCTTGACGATGAAGCAGAGTTGATGCGGTTAATAACTTCTATGGATTTGGAAATTGTGTTCCAAGATGAGACAGGAGCTAATTTAGTCTTTATTGATGGAGAAGAAGTGACCGAAGCAATTCGTCAGCCAGAAGTGAGTGACCACGTTTCTAAGGTTTCTAGTCATGGTCAAGTGCGGGAGCTGATTGTAGCTCTTCAAAAACAAATTGGTGAACAGGGGTCTATTGTCATGGACGGTCGCGATATTGCTACTGTGGTTATGCCCGATGCCGAATGGAAGTTTTTTTTACAGGCTTCAGTTGAGGAAAGGGCCAAAAGGCGGCAACGTGAGTTGCAACAAAATGGGCACGACATCGACCTTCAAGAGCTTAAAGAGCAAATCAGGCGACGTGATTACCTAGACTCAACTCGGGAAATTTCGCCTTTATGCAAGGCTACCGGTGCCATCGAACTGGATACCACTTCTCTAGGAATTCGGGAAGTGGTACAAAGGGTGCTTGACCTGGTCAAGGAGGGAGAACAGGATGTACAAGCTACTGGTTGGCGTAATTAGGTTTTTTGTCAAGCTTCTTTGGGGTTTAGAAGTGGAAGGCCTCGAGAACGTTCCTAAAGAAGGTGGAGCCGTTGTGGCTGCTAACCATACTACCTGGTTTGATCCTGTTGCCATGGCCATAGCCTTTGAGCGACCAATTCACTTTATGGGCAAGGCTGAGTTATTTAAGATCCCAATTTTGCGGTGGTTTCTCTTTAAACTGCATGTGTTTCCTGTGAGAAGGGGACTTGCGGACCGGGAAGCCATTCGAGAGGCTCAAGAGAGGGTGAGTTCAGGAGAACTGCTCGGCATTTTTCCCGAGGGTACCCGTAACAAAACCGAGGAAACCATGTTACCCTTGCAAGGTGGGGCAGCCCTCATTTCTCTAAAAACTGGGGCACCTATTGTTCCAGTGGTCATTACAGGCGTCAAACACTCACGTTTCCGTCACCCTATGAAAGTCACAATTGGTAGCACAATTGATCTAGGTGGACCAAAACGGGCGAACAAACCAGAAATTGCACTGGCTAGTAGCGTGATTAGTGAGCAATTTAGTGCTCTAATAAGAAGGAATAATTAAATTGGCGAAGAAATACAGTCAGGGTGGACATTTGTTTATAGTCCATAGATTGGAGGCATAATAAGGGAGGGGGAAAGGTGGAAATTGTATTGGCAGATGCCGCGGGCTTTTGTTTTGGCGTCAAACGGGCGTTGGATTTGACCGCTAAGATTGCCAGCGAAGTAGCCGAGGGCACTCCGATACACACTTTAGGTCCACTTATCCATAATCCACAGGTTGTAGCCAAGCTCGAGTCCGAAGGTATCGGTGTAATGGAGCAACCCGGGGATGTAGGTTCAGGAGTAGTCATTGTTCGTTCACATGGTGTTGCACCGAAGGTTATGGGGGAGTTACAAGAGCTTGCGTACGACGTTGTTGATGCCACCTGTCCTTTTGTGCAAAGGGCTATGCGTTGGGCAAAACAGTTGAAAGA
>DGYW01000062.1:31611-62185 GCA_002396805.1 Firmicutes bacterium UBA4996
CCGCACATATTGTGAGTACGCCTCAAGAGATCCAGAAGCTGCCGATTGCAAGACGCGTCGGAATAATAGCACAAACCACCCAATCAATCTCGAATTTCCGTGCATGCATTGGTGAGTTGATTGGCAAGGTTGAGGAGTTAAAAGCTTTTGATACCATCTGTACTGCTACCGAACAGCGGCAAACTTCGGCATGGGAATTGGCCGCCCAAGTGGATGTTATGGTTGTTATTGGAGGCCGAAACAGCGCCAACACCAAGCGGTTGGCAGAATTATGTCAGGAGCAGGGAACGGCAACATATCATATTGAAACACCGGAGGAGTTGCAGGCCCAGTGGTTTGCTGGGGTGCAAAAAGCGGGAGTTACTGCCGGAGCCTCTACTCCAGATTGGTTAATTGAGGGGGTACTTACAAGAATGAGTGAATTTACTGAAGAAAAAGTGCTACAAACCGAGGAGCAAGAAGCACAAGTAGAAGAGGTTGAAGTTGAACAGGTTGAAGCTACAGAAACCACGCTTAGCGAAGAACAGATGAGTGAATACGATGTAAAAATGCCTACAGTTGGTGCCATTATTCAGGGTAAAGTGGTCCAGATCTCCAACGATGAGGTGCTTGTAGACATTGATTACAAGTCAGAGGGACGCATTCCCCTTAACGAATTGAGCTTCATCGCTAATGCTGATCCTCACGACCTGGTGAGCGAAGGTGAAGAGATTTCCGTGAAGGTCTTAAAGGTTGATGACTCTGAGGGTAACGTTCTGTTATCTAAGAAGAGAGCTGATGCTGACCAATCTTGGGAAAAACTAGAAAACCTTTTCGAAACCGGTGGCACTATGGAAGCCAAGGTAATGCAGGTTGTAAAGGGCGGCCTCCTCGTAAATGTGGGAGTTCGTGGCTTTATTCCCGCCAGTCATGTTTCTCGGGGCTTTGAAGACGATCTAGAACAGTATATTGGTCAAACCTTAGAATTAAAAATTATCGAACTAGATCGTTCAAAGAATAATGTGGTCTTCTCGCATAAAGAAGTACTTGAAGAGCAGTACCAAAAGGCTAAAGAAGAGGCCTTCAAAAATCTAGAAGAAGGTACAAAGGTCCCTGGCGTAGTTCGTCGCCTCACAGACTTTGGCGCCTTTGTAGATATCGGTAATGGCGTAGAAGGATTACTACACGTTTCTGAAATGGCATATAGTCGCGTAAATCATCCTTCTGATGTTGTGGCAGAAGGCGATGAAATCACCGTTATGATTCTAGGTGTAGACAGCGAACGGGAAAGAATTTCCCTTGGCTTAAAGCAAACCATCGCTGATCCCTGGTCAAAAGTTACTGAGCGTTACCACGTTGGTGACAAGGTCACAGGCGAAGTCACTCGTGTGGTAGATTTTGGTGCCTTTGTGAAGCTTGAAGATGGTATTGAAGGCTTAGTTCATATTAGTGAGCTTTCTCATAAACACGTAGCTAAGGCTGAAGATGCTGTTAAACCTGGTGAAGAGGTTGAAGTTAAAGTAATTAGCGTTGATGCTGATGCTCGCCGTATTGGACTCAGCATTAAGGAACTCGAACCCAAACCAGCTCCCAAGGCCGCTCCTAAGGCAAAGCAAGCCCAGCCTAGTTTGGCTGAAGGTACCGACTCGGAGGAGTTGACCACAAATCTAGGTGATATGTTCGGTGATCTATTCAAGGATGCACAGGACGACTAAATTCCGTGATACCAAACCTGTAGACTAAGGTCTGCAGGTTTTTTTTTGCTCTCTCTAGGGGAACACTAAAGCCAAGTGCTAAATGTCTAACTGGAGGGATCATCATGCCTACTGGCACCACTTTGTTGTTAGTCGCAGCTGCTCTAATTTACTTTGGGGTGGGTCAACGACTGCTAGATCGCCTACGCCTCACGGACACCCAGGCGTTAATATTTATTGCCCTCATGATTGGGGGAAGCTTCATCACCATACCGCTAAAGTCTGGGCGAACTAGTGTTGGCCTAAATGTGGGTGGCGCTTTAGTCCCCTTGGTTTTAGTGGGCTATTTATTGGTCACCGCTGATGAAGCAAAAGAAAAAATCCGATCTGTAGTCGCTTCGTTAGTGACTGCTGGAGTGATCTTCGGGGTTAGTCAACTTACCGACTTTGACCCATCCAGCAAGTGGCTACTAGTGGACCCGCTCTGGCTGTTTAGTATTGTGGCGGGCATCGTAGGTTACTTGGCAGGAAGATCCCGTAGGGCATCATTTATTGCTGGTGTTCTGGGGATTTTTCTCGTGGATTTGGTTCATTTTATTCAAGCTTTCACTACTAACTTACCAACAAGAATTGTCTTGGGAGGAGCAGGAGTGTTTGATGGGATGATCTTCGCTGGATTGATTGCACTGGGATTAGCTGAGTTTGTGGGTGAAACACGCGAACGGATAGCGGGAGGTGGTGAGGAACTGTGAGAAATAATGTGAGGAAAGTTAACCTTTTTTATTGTCTCGTTTTATTGGTGAGTCTGAGCGTTCCGGCAGGGGCGTCCGAAAGGGAGGATTTAGGATATTTTACTTTGCAGGATGCCCAGGGCAACGTCATTACCATGACAGGTCGTGAACTAGATCCAGGTGATCATTACATTGCTGCGGACAATCGTCTCTATGAAGTGGAAAAAACCCTAGGCGATGTGGTCTATGTAAACTACTTGGAAACGATTGAGCTCCCTCAAATCTCTAAAGAACTGCTGGCTACACAAGTAACCAAAGCAAAGTCTCAGGGAGTTGTGGGCATTTATCATACCCATAACGCCGAATCGTATGTGCCTACTAGCGGTACAGAATCAAAAGACGATGGTCAGGGCGATGTGCTAGAAGTAGGGAAGGCCTTAGCTAGTGGCCTGGAAAAGGCAGGGATCACGGTTTACTGGTCCGGAAATAGTCATCTTCCCCATGATGGTCAAGCCTATCTTCGCTCTAGGAGAACTGCCACAGAGTTGCTTAAAAAAGGTCCCGACACCTTGATTGATGTCCATCGCGATGCCACACCTCCAGAAGTCTATGCCACTGAGATCGAAGGTGTACCTGCCACCAAAGTACGAATAGTAGTAGGACGACAAAATCAAAATCGATCGGCCAATCTGGAGTACGCAAAGCGAATTAAAGCTGTGAGCGACGAGGTTTATCCCGGTATCATCGAGGGTATTTTCGATGCCAGAGGTAATTACAATCAAGATTTGGGGCCAAAAATGATCCTTTTGGAGTTCGGCGCCCACACCAACCCCCTAGAACAAGCAGAACAGGCCGCTGAATTTTTTGCTAAGGTGCTTCCGGCCGCGGCCGGTTTGACGTCTAATGAGCGGGCGGGGGCAGAGAAACAGATAGGAGGCGCCGCTGGCAGATCATTACTTTGGCTCCTCGCAATTGTGGTAATTGGCGGTTTGGGCTTTCTGGTAATTGATCAAGGTAAAATCGGTTCTCTAACAGGATTCTTCCGTCGAGAGGCGGGACTAGGTCGAAAAGACCAAGATGATGCGGATGGGGAGCAATGAAGTACTCCCTCACCATCATCTTAGCGACCCTTGGGGGATTGCTGGCTCGCTGGTACATGTTACGTCGCGACTATCGCCAATATCCTAGCTACCCCCAGGGTTGGGCGATCCATTTATTCCTTGGTTTCATCGGGGGAATGATTGGGGCCATTATCGTACCTGCCTTTTTGGAAAAGGAATATTCTGCCGTTTCTTTTCTTCTCTTAGCAGCGACCCAATTTAGGGCGGTGCGCGATATGGAAAGGTCAACACTCCAGGCCATGGAGGAGACGGAAATGGTGAAGAGGGGCGCTGCCTATATAGAGGGTATTGCGCGGGTTTTTGAAGCCCGAAATTATTTGTCCATCTGGGTTGCTCTCGCCATTGCCATCACCGCCGAATCTCTAGCTGGGATCGGGGCGTGGCGAATAATTCCCAGTGTGTTAGTGGGGGCTATTATGGCTATTGTCCTTAATCAACTCATGCAAGGCGATAGGATTGGTGATGTGGCCCAGGTCGAATTGGCGCCTCTACGCTTTGAAGGTGCGTTTCTCATGGTAGCAGATCTTAAAATCAGGAATGTTGGTCTCGAACAAGCACGAAAAGTCTATGAAGAACGGGGCTTAGGTGCCGTAATCAAACCACATGGACCTAATGCCAAGGCCACATTGTCTAATTTGGGTCAAATGCATGCCATCGCTCACGATGTGACCACTATGATCGGAGTCTATATGGATGTGGATGAGCAGGAGTTTGTGCCTCTCGTCAGACGAAATCCAGATTCAGGCAACCTCTATTTAGCCTTTCTGCCGTCGGAACCAGATCCTGAAGCTTTCTTAACGGCCATTCGCCGAGTGCCCGTCTTAGAAGGTGCAGTGCGCAAGCCCTTAACTTCAGCTGCAGGGAAAATGCTTGACTAAGGGAGGAAACTATGGAAATATTAGCGATAGTAACGGTAGAACGGACAAAAGTGGGAGGCGGAGCCCCCATTTTTTACGCCCAAGATCAGCAAGAGCTAACAGAACTCGCCCTGCTACTCAGCCGGGTCTTAGGTGCGTCCGTCCACGATTTACAAAACAACGTTTTGATAATTGTTAGACACTGATCTATCCCATGGGCTTGAGGAGGAATTATTTGCTAGATAGCGAAACTATCAAGTCTAGGATTGAACGCTATTGAGGAGAGGTTTTAATGAGTAAACCAATTGTTGCAATTGTGGGGCGCCCCAATGTGGGAAAGAGCACCCTGTTTAATCGCATAACTCGCCAGCGCACCGCGATTGTAGAAGGTCAACCAGGTGTAACTAGGGATCGGCTTTATGGTGAAGCGGAGTGGCTGAATAAGCACTTTACTCTAATTGATACTGGTGGCATTGACTCAGAAGATGACGTGATCACCAGACAAGTGCGCTGGCAGGCCATGGTTGCTGTAGAGCAGGCGGATGTGATTGTCTTCGTGGTAGATGGACGAGCAGGCTTGACTGGCATCGATGAGGAAATCGGCGAGATAATGCGACGTCATCAAAAACCTGTTGTATTGTGCGTAAACAAAGTAGAAGCACTTGATAACCCCTGGGAATTTGCTGTTGACTTTTATCGGCTAGGCTTAGGTGAGCCCATCCTGGTCTCGGCAGAGCATGGACGCAACGTCGGCGATCTTTTGGATGCAGTTGTTGAACACTTTCCAGTTGAAGCGGATATGACCCCCGATGACTCACTCAAACTTGCTGTTGTGGGCAGGCCCAATGTGGGTAAGTCTTCTCTGGTGAATAAGATTCTAGGCGAGGAGCGGGTGATCGTTTCGGAAATTGCCGGCACCACCCGTGATGCGATTGATACCAAATTTACCTATGGTGATCAGGAGCTAACCCTAATTGACACTGCGGGGTTACGCAGGCGGAGCAGGGTTGAAGAAGATTTGGAGTACTATAGTGTGGTTCGGACCCTAGGTGCCGTTGAACGTAGTGACGTGACTGTAGTGATGATAGATGGTACTGAGGGACTCACAGAACAAGACAAAAAGATTGCTGGCTACGCCCACGAAAAGGGTAGAGGCATTATTATTGCCGTGAACAAGTGGGACTTAGTTCCTAAAGAGACGAATACTATGCGTGACTTTGAACTTGACCTTAGGCAAGGACTGCAGTTCTTAAGTTATGCACCTATTATCTTTATTTCTGCGCTCACGGGTCAAAGGGTTTATCAACTTTTAGATCTGGCTATGGAAGTAAACGAAGCACGCAGCATGCGGCTTTCCACTGGAAGAGTTAATGAAATCATACAAGACGCTATGGCCATGAACCAGCCGCCCAGCGATAAGGGAGTCCGACTTAAGATCTTTTATGGCTCACAGGTTCAAGTTAACCCGCCTGTTTTTGTCTTGCACGTTAATCGTAAAGACCTCATGCATTTTTCTTATGAGCGATATCTAGAAAACCGAATTAGGCAAGAATACGGTTTTGTGGGTACTCCTATTATGCTTGTTACTAAGGAGAGAAACGAATGAACTATATACTAGTCTTGGCTGTTAGCTATCTATTGGGGAGTATTCCCTTTGGTCTACTTATGGGCAAATGGTGGTCCAAGGTGGATGTGCGGGAGCATGGCAGTGGCAATATTGGCATGACTAATGTTTTGAGAACCGCTGGTTATTTGCCCGCCCTGTTTACCTTAGTTGGCGATGTAGGTAAGGGTGTGGTAGCAACTGCTCTTGCTAATCGGCTGATCGGTGATCCCTTCTTTTCTCTTTTGGCGGGCACGTTTGCTGTTATTGGCCACAATTGGTCCCTATTCTTAGGCTTTAAAGGTGGCAAAGGGGTGGCCACAATAGCCGGTGTACTTTTTACGCTGCGACCTGCAGTGGCAGCTGTATTATTATTAGTCTGGATTGTGATTTTGGCACTCTTCCGCTATATCTCACTTGCGTCAATCTGCACCGCCTTAGCCTTGCCCATTATTTTGTTGTTTTTCGGAGTAGGATGGGCGGAGTTGATTCTAGCCATCATTGTATCTAGCTTTACTATCTATCGCCATCGCTCGAATATTCAACGCCTTCGCCAGGGCACGGAGTTCCGCTTTGGAGAAAAGGTTAAACACTAGACAGCGAAAACACTACTCAACTACGGGGGTCCCAACTACAGGATTCCCGTAGTTTTGTTGCTAGGCCTGTTATATTTCGCACGTGGGATTAATATAGTATAATGTCCAACCTAAGTGTAATAGGGCAGGGTCCTCACTGGAGGAATCCAAAATTAAGGAGGGTAGCCTTAATGGAAAAGTTTAATGTTTTTTCCCACATTGCGGAACGTACCGGAGGAAGTATTTACGTTGGGGTTGTGGGCCCTGTGCGTACAGGCAAATCGACATTTATTAAAAGGTTCATGGATCTGTATGTGATGCCTAACATTACAGATGTATATCTCAAAGAAAGAACCCGGGATGAGTTGCCCCAAAGCGGGGCGGGTCGAACTATTTCTACAACAGAGCCAAAATTTGTTCCTGATGAACCGGTGGAAATAACCTTCGAAGAAAATACCAGGGCACGCATTCGCTTAGTAGATTGTGTGGGTTATACGGTGGCTAGCGCCAAGGGTTATGTGGATGAGAGTGGCCCAAGGCTAGTTCGTACCCCGTGGTTTGAGCATCCCATCCCCTTTCAAGAGGCTGCAGAGCTTGGAACGAGAAGGGTCATTAATGAACACTCTACCATTGGATTAGTGGTCACTACTGATGGTTCCATTGCTGACTTACCACGAGACGACTATTTAGAACCAGAGGGGCGGGTTATCGAGGAATTACAAAGCCTCGGAAAACCCTTCGTGGTGGCCCTCAATTCTATTCATCCTAAAAGCCCCGAAACAGTGGCTTTAGCCAAACAGCTGAGTGACAAACATGGTGTCACAGTGATTCCTATTGACTGCCTCAGGATGACCAAGGAGGATATCCTGCAATTATTTGGAGAGGTTCTCATGGAGTTTCCTCTGCGGGAATTCAATGTCCGTCTGCCTCGCTGGGTAGAAGAACTAAAACCTGATCACTGGTTACGCCAAGCATACGAGGACTTAGCCTGGGAGTTAGTAGGCGAACTTAGAAAAGTCAAAGACGTAAAGCTAGTAGCTGTAGAGAGATTTAAAGACTCCGAACATGTGCAATTAGTTGCCCTAGAAGATTTGGATTTAGGTACAGGAAAAGTCACCCTCAGCATCACTTTATTTAATGAGTTATTTTACGCTGTTTTAGCAGAAATGACTGGTCTAGAAGTAGAAGGAGATCATCATCTTATGCGGCTCATGCAGGACCTTTCTGTGGCAAAGAAAGAATATGACAAACTCTCAGCGGCTTTGCAACATGTGCGTCAGACAGGATACGGCATAGTCATACCGAGTCTCGAAGACATTACCTTCGAACAGCCAGAATTAATTAAGCAAGGGCGCAACTTCGGGATAAAACTAACAGCTAGTGCACCTTCCATCCATATGGTGCAGGCTAGTATCCAAACAGAAGTGACTCCGCTTGTAGGGACCGAAAAACAAGGTGAGGAGTTGATTAGGTCTCTCACAGAAGAGTTCGAAAAGGATCCTGATTCACTATGGGAACGGGATTTCCTGGGGAGATCATTGCAAGATATGGTACGGGAAGGTATCAATAGTAAACTGTATCGCATGCCAGAGAACGCACAGGAAAAACTTCAAGAGACTCTTAGCAAGATCATCAACGAGGGTAGCGGTGGCTTGATCTGTATCATTCTCTAGTTGGTGGCGGGTGGGAACATACTGTTCCCACCTTTTTTACTTCCCATCAATTGTGTAATAGGGAACAATGTGGTATTGTAGATGAAGAAACTAAGGGGTAGGGTTGATCTATGGCAGTCATTGTACAAAAATATGGCGGTTCATCGGTAGCAGATACAGAAAAAATCATGGCGGTTGCTCGACGCATTGTTGATACAGTGCAAGAGGGGCATCAGGTGGTGGCGGTTGTTTCAGCGCAAGGGAAGACAACAGACGCCCTAATCGCGCAAGCTAGGGCTATTTCACCTCAGCCACCTAAGCGCGAATTGGACATGCTTCTGGCCACAGGTGAGCAAGTTTCTATCGCACTTTTAGCTATGGCAATCAATTCATTAGGTCAGCCTGTTATTTCCCTCACCGGGGCCCAGGGTGGGATCATGACAGACACTCAGCACACCAAGGCCCGTATTCGAATAGTTGATGGGACGCGAATTACCGCGGAACTCCAGAAAGGTCAAGTGGTGATTGTAGCAGGCTTTCAGGGCGTAACTACTACCAATGACATTACTACCCTAGGGCGGGGTGGCTCAGATACTACTGCCGTTGCGGTAGCAGCCGCTTTGGGAGCAAACGTGTGTGAGATCTACACAGACGTTGAAGGGGTCTATAGCGCCGATCCTAGAATCGTTCCCCAGGCCCGCAAGATCGAAGAGGTCGACTACAGTGAAATGTTGGAATTAGCTTCTCTAGGGGCCATGATCCTCCAACCACGTGCGGTTGAAGTGGCGGCCATTTATGGAGTGCCTATTCATGTCCGTTCTAGTTTTTCCAAAGCATCTGGAACCATTATTAGAGAGGTGAATTTAGTGGAACGGGAAATTGCGGTTACCGGTGTAGCATCTGATGAGAATTGTGCTAAGATTACTTTAGTTGGCATTCCTAACGACGTGAATGTTTTATACCACGTTTTCTCCTCCCTTGCTGCAGAAAGTATTAACGTAGATATGATTGTTCAGGCAGGGACGGTAGGAGAAATCACAGACCTTACCTTTACTGTAACTCAAGAAGAATTGGAGCCCGCCTTAGGAACAATCGCCAAAGTACAAGGAGACCAAAAGTGGCAAGTGCTGTGTGACGAAAATGTGGCGAAGGTCTCGATTGTGGGGGCAGGGATGATGACTAATCCTGGAGTTGCCGCAGGTATGTTTGAGGCTTTGAATGCTGAAAATATTCCTGTTTTTGTGGTTTCCACGTCGGAGATCAAAGTATCCTGTTTGGTTCCTAGGGCAAATTACCAGCGTGCGGTCCAGGCCTGCCACAGAAAATTTGGTTTGGATTCAGCAAAATAGCTTGCCTTTTTCCTCAGAACATGGTATTCTTTTATTGCGTCGGGGCGTGGCGCAGCTTGGCTAGCGCGCTACCTTGGGGTGGTAGAGGTCGCAAGTTCAAATCTTGTCGCCCCGACCATTTTTATTTCAAAAAGACCTACAGCAGAATGCTGTAGGATTTTTTTTAGCAGGAATCTCGCTTACTTATAGCAAATATTGTATGATGGAGCGTTGTTGCGGGAAGAGGTGGTACAATTGCGGATAAAAACGCTTTTTTTGTTCCTTGTCTTGATCTTGCTGCCCAATATGGTCCAAGCGTCCCCATACATAGTTGTGGATGAACCAGACTTAGAGGGGACTGTCGTTCTTTTTGCGGATCTTTTTAGTCAAGGAGAGACTAACTGTCTTGTGGCGAAAGGTTCAACTGTTTCGTTACTAAAAAATGGGTTCAAAACCGAATTGATCAACGACATTGTTGGCCAAATTTCTGCCTTAGCGGTTGGGGATGTAACTGGTAATCTCCGGAATGATCTCATCATTGGGACAACCAACGCTGGGGCCCTTTATTTCTACAAGGAGCAAAATG
Organism: Firmicutes bacterium UBA4996; assembly: GCA_002396805.1. Classification (GTDB taxonomy): domain Bacteria; phylum Bacillota; class Limnochordia; order Darwinibacteriales; family Darwinibacteriaceae; genus UBA4996. The sequence continues at coordinate 41,738 of DGYW01000062.1, forward strand.
GGTACTGGGTGAGAGAAGGGCAACCTCTTTATCTCTGGGACACAATTCAGAAAATAGAAATTCACGATTTTAACAATGATGGCTGGGGAGATGTGGTCGTCCTTACCGGGCAAGGTGAGGCACAGATTTTCCTTTCTTGGGAAGGTAAACTCTATCCATTTTGGAAGTCCCGGCCTAATCAGAAGATAACAGATTGGCAAGTGCTAGATGTGGACCAAGACGGTCTTGTTGATCTAATTTATGTGGTTCAGGCGGGTCAAGTAGGAGTCTTATCTTGGGACGATCAAGAATTCGTTACTCTCTGGGAAAACTATCCTTGGGGGCACATTGATAGTTTAGTGGTACTGCCACACCAAAACAATCCAGAGTGGTTGGTGATTACTAGTCAGAAGATACTGTATGGCTGGCGTTGGCGAGAGGGAGAGGTGGTAAGTAGCCGTCACTTTCACGGGGCGGAGCTGGGGGAAAGGGTTTTTTACATTCCTGGGCAGGGGCTTCTCAGCTCCTCCAAAAAAACGGGGATCTCCCTTTTTGAACTGAAGTCCTCCGGAATCTCCGAACTTTGGAGGGTTCCTGGCGTTTTTGCTAACCAGGCCTTTCACGAAGATGGAGGCTATTTATTTAGAGATGAAACCTTCAACTATTATCGCCTCGCTCAAGGAGATGATTCTTGGCGCATTTTCGTCAATGATCAGGACAGAACAGACGTAGTTCAGGTCTTGGAGTACGAGGACAAATTGTATTACAATCTGCAGGAGCTAGGCACAGAATTAGGTTTTCTTGTTTTGACGGGCAACTACTGGCATTTTCTAAAACAAGGGCAGTATCTTAGCATTGAGGCTGGCGCGGACGTTGTTCAAGTTGATGGACTTAATATCCCTATTGCAAGCCCTATCGTGGAATGGAATGGTGCTCCTTATGCCGCAGCGGAGTTGTTACCACTCTTTGGTTGGTCAGTGGAGATCGATCAGGCTAGACAGCAGATCCTGTTGTATCCCAACTGGGGTTGGTGGTTGTCGAGAGACAAATAAGGTTTTCTGGTAAAAAAGCAGGAAACTATGGTGATCTTGTTGAATTGATGCGTGGTATAAAATCTTGACTAATTTTTCTAACATGTAAGGTTCACTAAGAGGAGGAGAATGTGTGAAGAAATATGGGACAGATTTCTTACGTAACGTGGCCTTGTTGGGCCATGGAGGTGCAGGCAAAACCTCACTAGCCGAGGCTATGCTCTTTGTTGCTAAGGGTATTAATCGCTTAGGAAGAGTGGATGACGGTACGACTGTAATGGACTTTGATCCTGAAGAAACCCGTCGTCAGATTTCCATCAATACAAGCTTAGCTCCAGTAGAATGGAAAGAGCACAAGATTAATGTCCTCGATACCCCCGGGTACTTTGACTTTGTAGGGGATGTTGTGGCAGCACTAACAGTGGCTGATTCAGCCTTGATGGTCGTATGTGCCTCATCCGGCGTCGAAGTTGGTACAGAAAAGGGTTGGGGATATTTAGAAGAAGCTGGTCTGCCACGCACCGTGTTCGTCAATAAGATGGAGAGGGAAAACGCTAATTTCCAAAAGGTTGTGGATGAATTACGCGATCATTTCGGTCCTAAGCTTGTTCCCATTCAACTTCCTATTGGTGAAGCTGAAACCTTTTCAGGGATTGTGGATCTTGTCAAAATGAAAGCCTATCTCAAAGATGGTAGTTCTTTTAAAGAAGCTCCAATCCCGGGAGACATGGAGGCTGTAGCGGAAGTAGCCCGCGAAGAAATGATTGAAGCCGCCTCCGTAGCCGATGACGAGCTAATGATGAAATACCTAGAAGGCGAACAGCTAACAGATAAAGAAGTGGAGCATGCAGTGAAATTAGGAACCCAAAGTGGTGAGATGGTGCCCATCTTAGTTGGTAGTGCCCAATCCACCTTTGGAATTGCTCAGCTTCTAGATCACATGGTTCACGGCATGCCCTCCCCTGCAAACCGCACCATGGTAGGCACCGATTCTAGTGGGCAAGAAGTAAAGATTCAAACTGAGGACAAGGAACTATCAGCACTCGTTTATAAGACCATGGCTGACCCCTATGTTGGTAAACTAACTCTTTTCAGAGTGTTTTCTGGCACAATTCGTTCCGATAGTACAGCCTTTAACGTCCGGACGGGTAAAGATGAGCGCGTTGGACAATTGTTCGTGACTAAGGGTAAGGACCAAATTGCGGTCAGCGAGATTGGCCCTGGAGACTTAGGCGCCGTTGCCAAGCTAGCAGATACCACAACGAACGACACCTTGTCATCCAAGGATAAGAAAATTGCCATTAAGCCTATTGCTTTCCCGAAACCTACCATGACCATGGCTATTCAACCAAAGGCCAAGGGTGATGAGGATAAAATCGGGTCTGGCCTGACTCGATTGTCCGAAGAAGATCCCACCTTTACTGTGGAAAAGAGTTTCCAAACTGGACAGAACCTAGTTAGTGGTATGGGAGATTTGCATCTAGAAGTAATGTCCAGCCGCTTACACAAGAAGTTTGGTGTAGAAGTAGAGCTAGACACTCCCATCGTGCCTTACCGTGAGACTATTCGTGGTAGAGCTAAAGTGGAAGGTAAACACCGGAAACAATCTGGTGGGCGAGGCCAATTTGGTCATGTCTGGTTAGAGTTATCACCTGGTGATCCAGAGCACGAAGATCGCCTCGAATTCGTGGATGATATCTTCGGCGGTGCGGTGCCTCGTCAGTATATTCCTGCCGTAGAAAAGGGCCTACGAGAAATTCTTGATGAAGGTCCCTTGGCTGGCTATCCTGTAGAGAACGTTCGGGTTTCCCTCTATGATGGTTCTTATCATGCGGTAGACTCCTCTGAAATGGCCTTTAAAATCGCGGCCGGAATGGCCTTTAGAAAAGGGTTCCTTGAATCTAATCCCGTATTACTTGAACCTATTATGAATGTGGAGATTACGGTTCCAGAAGCTTTCATGGGTGATGTTATGGGTGATATGAACAAAAAACGAGGAAGAATTCTCGGTATGGAGCCCCACGCTGGCATGCAAGTAATTCGTGTCCAGGTACCCATGGCTGAAATGTTCAAGTACGCCATTGACCTTCGCTCTATGACGCAAGGCCGTGGATCCTTTACTTCCGAGTTTAGTCACTATGAGGAGGTTCCTGCTCAAATCGCAGAACAGGTAATCGCGGAGAGCAAGAAAACAGAAGACTAAGTCCATCTATCGTATGCAACCCCTGCTGGGGTTGCATATTTTTTTTTGTCCAACATAGGTTGTAATGGGGTGATCTCATGGGCAAGAAAATAGCCGAAAACAATAGAACTGGAGAAAATGTGCACGTTGTGGCCATCTTGCAGGGTTTGTTTATCACTTTGGTGCTTATCATCCTAATCTCTGCGGTCTTAACTCTACTAGTCTATTTCTCATCTTGGCAGATTAATCTGCGCCTGCTTAATCTCTTGGCCCATTCTAGTGTGATAGGAGGAGCTATTTGGGCTGGACGGCGTTCCGAACGCAACGCCTGGCTGCATGGAGTAGTGGTGGGGATGTTAGCTTTTCTCTTTTTGACGTGGATGGGAGACGATCAAGGCCTCTTCGCTACTTGGCTGTGGTGGAAAAGGCTGTTGCGCATAGGTTTGCTAACAATGCTAGGAGGCATCTTAGGGGGTTTAACTACGCACTAAAACCTGAAAAAGAAGGCAATTTTCCGTGATACTAAGAGGACTATTTTCTCCGTTAGCGAAATTTACTAATATGCCGAAATTTCGCTGATGGAGGAATGAGTTTGCACGTCATGAACACGAAGTATTTTCGCTTGTTTTTAGCTTTGGGAATCTTATTTACGTTAGGTACTAGCTTTGCTTTAGCCGGAATGGTTGCTGAAGCCGAAGGGGACTCCCTTACGGCCATTCTTGAACAAATCAAAGATACGATAATACTGGGCCAAGTCACTAAAGATACTCCAGCATATGATGATTGGGCCACTGGCAAGAAAAGAATCGGTGAGTTTAGCCAAGGTGAAGCTGTTGAAATTATCCGAGATCGGGGCTTTGAATGGTACTACATTCGAGGCGAAGATGGCAGAGAAGGCTGGGTTTCGGTAGATAGCATTTGGATTCCTAGCGATCCCAAAACTAATACTGAGTGGTTGCCTAGTTTTGCTCTGGAGGCCTATGTAAACTCCGAGGGTTTAGTTTCCAAAACGGATCAGCTTGTCTGGGTGGATCTTGATCGCCAATTAACCCATGTTTTCACAGGTAAGCAAGGTAGTTGGAAACTAAGACACACCATGCCTAGCTCTACTGGAAAAAATGTCTCTCCTACCCTCCGTGGAGTGCACGAAGTTGCAGAACGGGGAGACTGGTTTTTCACCGAACGCCTAGCCCGTGGCGGACAAAATTGGGTACAATTTAGTGGACCTTATATGTTCCATTCACTTCCCATGGACAGGCAGAAGAACATTACAGACTACACTCTCCTAGAACGCAGATCCTCAGGTTGCATCCGCTTGTCGATGGAAGACAGCTCTTGGTTTTATTCGTTTATCAAACGTCGAACCACAGTATATGTAAATTAACTAGGCCTGATTAACCCCCGTTCACTAATGTGAGGGGGTTTTTGTTTTGAGCAGGGATAGTCCTCGCCTTAGAGAATCTCTAAGGTTAGAACTAATTCTAATACATTGACGAAAAGGAAGAAAAACCAAACATGCTCTCACGAACACATGATTTAGACATGGTAAATGGTCCTCTCTTTGGCAAGATCTTAATTTTTGCTTTGCCAATCATGGCCATGAACATTCTCCAACTCCTATTCAATGCTGCTGACATGGTTGTAGTAGGACGCTTCTCCGGTAGTGAAGCTTTGGCTGCAGTAGGCGCCACTGGCTCCCTAATTAATCTCATCGTTAACCTCTTTATGGGCTTGTCGGTTGGAACCAGTGTTGTGGTGGCTCAAGACTATGGTGCTCGGAAGGTGGAGGAGATTAGGCAATCTGTCCACACCTCCATTACTGTTAGTATCATCGGTGGGCTAATTGTGACTGTTGCAGGAATAGTGCTTTGTAGGCCACTTCTGCAGTGGATGGGTACTCCCGATGATATCATTCATCTTTCCGAGCGTTACATGAAGATCTACTTCCTAGGAATGCCTGCCAGTATGGTTTACAACTTTGGAGCAGCCATTTTAAGGGCGGTTGGTGATAGCCGGCGCCCCATGTATTTTCTAACTATTTCTGGGATTGTTAATGTGATATTCAACTTATTTTTTGTTATGGCGCTCCACATGGGTGTTGCCGGTGTTGCTTGGGCTACTGTTATTTCCCAATACCTGGCCATGGTATTAATCATGGTATGTCTCGCTAGAAATGAGGGAGCCTTGCGTTTTTCCATCCATAGGCTCGGAATAGATGGAACAAAATTAAAGGAGATCGTGAGGATTGGCTTGCCTGCAGGTCTTCAAGGATTGCTATTTTCAATCTCTAATGTTTTAATTCAATCTGCTGTGAATTCCTTTGGCTCTGTCATGGTGGCTGCCAGTGCCGCTTCTGGTAATGTGGAGGGCCTGATCGGAACCACCATGAACTCATATTACAATGCTGCCATCACCTTCACCGGCCAAAATATGGGTGCCAAGAAGTATGATCGGATTGATAGTATTGCTAAAGTAGTTACCATCTTGATCTTTGCCACCTGGATCGTGGTGGGAGGAGGGATTCTCCTCTTTGGTAGACAGCTCTTGAGTCTTTACACCACCAACCCAGAAGTTGTGGAGTTAGGCTTGTTACGTCTGAAGGTAATGATGTCCCTTTACTTCTTAGGAGGGATCATGAACGTATTCCCCGGTTTGACTAGGGCTATGGGGTATTCTATACTCCCGATGCTTTCGACTTTGTTTGGAGCCTGTATCATGCGGATTGTTTGGCTGGCCACTGTTTTTACTTGGTATCCAACTGTCATGGGCCTTTTTCTTTGCTATCCTGTAACTTGGGGTATCGCCGGATTAGGTCAGGTCGCCAGTTTCTTCTATGCACGTAAACAGGTTCGCCTGCAAAATGTCGGAGAGGCGACTCTGGCCCAATAGACCAGGACCGCTCCATCCCATAATATCGTGCACAGAATATTGGGCACTCGGCTCCAACATCTGGTAGGGTGGTGGTGAAGGGGGTAGTGAGGTGGAACCGCTCAAGGACTTGAATGCAGCATTACGATACGTGGAAGATAACCTCAGAGAGGAAATTAATTTCCAAGACATATCAAGAATTGCTCAAATGTGGGAGAGTCTGGACGAGAGGAACATTCAACAACTTAAAGTACTTTCTAATCTAGAGCCGGGGGGACTGATTCAGGCGTCCATAAACTTCGATGAAGGTCGGATGGAAGAGAAAGGATGTCTGGATCATTATATTGGTATAGCAACGACACAGGGTTGCCCAGAGGTGTTTGCCGAACTCAAGGTGCAAACGGGCACTTGGGCAGTATTTACTAGCGTTGGGCCCTTTCCCGATACCCTACAAACCACCTGGGGACGAATTTATGCTGAGTGGTTGCCTTCATCTAAGTACGAAGTGGTGCCTGGACCAGAAATTCTGTGGACTGATACTAAAGACACAGCTTCCCCCGATTTCCATAGTGAAATTTGGTTACCAGTAAGGAAAAGAGCCTAACAATGGTAGTGGTAAGCAAACTCCCGTCTCGGAAAGAAGGGGGTTTATTTTTTGCTCTTTACTACTTGACACGTAGTACGTAAGGCGATATAATTCAAACATGCGTTACTACGCTACACGTAATAGAGTTAGGGGGATTTCAATGTGCAAAATCTGGTTAGGCGCTCTAAGGATCTATGATTCCATCTTCATTCTGCAAAGTTTGTCTCACAGCAGGCTCTTGTAGGTGACTGTAATGAAAAAAGCTGTAGAAACACCCTTAACTGAAACGGCATTTCTGATCCTGTTAGCGATGTATCGGCCTAATCACGGCTATGGTGTAATGCAGTTTGTAGAAGAGAAGACTGAAGGCCGCGTGGTTTTTGGCCCAGGTACACTCTACGGAGCCATCAACAATCTGTTCAAGAAGGGTTTGATCGAGAAGTATCCTACCGATCCCAGTGAACGAAGACAAGACTATGTCATCACTCCGCTGGGTAAGAGTCACGTTCAGAGCGAACTTAAGCGAATGCAGGAAGTGGTGGCCATTGCGGAAGGAATTGTAAGGAGTGGAGAGCATGATTAGAAGATTCAAGTTGTTTCTAAATCCCGTAGAAGGGCAAGCAAAATGGCTAAATGGTATGGCTAGCCGAGGTTACCGCTTGTCCCACGTGGGCAATATCTTTTACTATTTTGAGCCCGTCGAAGCGGGAAAGTATCAATACGCCGTAGACTATGTAGCCAACAAGTCCCTAGAGCATCTACAAGACTATGAGAGCTTCTTGGAAGAATCGAAGATTAGATGGATTGAAAAGCCTGGTAGTATAGGGAAATTGTCTTGGGGTAATGTCCGGTATCGTCCTTACGCCGACCGTGGTGCCCAGCTAGCTACAAGCTGGGGTATGATTAAGCGGGAATTCCTCATCTTAGAAAGGGAAAATCGAAGTGAGCCCTTTGAGATCTATACCACTGTGGGAGATCAAATTCAGGCTCTAAAAGTCCGCCGTAAGCCCTATATATACTTGGCGATTTTCTTAAGTATTATGTTTCTACTACAGGCCTTCAAATTAGAGTCCATGCTGAACTGGTCCTTGTGGAGCTATCGTCCCGGTAATGGTACCTTTTCCATTATTTTGCTAGGTGGTCTCTGGGTCTCGGTTCTTATTAGTCTAGTTCGCTTTCAACTTGCAATCAGAAAACTAAAAAGCCAAAAAGAAATCTAGTTATGATACAATGAACGAAACAGACTAAACGAAGGGGAGGATACCCTTGAAGAAATGTCCGGATGATTATTTGGGTCGCTGGTTTTCCATCTTGCATCGCTTATCCATGAGCCATATCACCCAAGGCCTTAAAGAGTTTAATATTGGGAGTGGCCAGATCATGTTTCTTCTGGAACTGTATTACGCGGATGGGGTGAGGCAAGAGGAGCTTTCGACTCTTTTGAATATTGATGGGGCTAACACTACTAGGGCCATTAGTAAGCTAAAGGAAGAAGGTTATGTCTACCGTGAAGCTGATACGGAGGATGGAAGGGCTTTTCGAGTCTTTTTGACGAAAAAAGCATTGGATATAAGGCCCCAGTTATTCGCTTTGATGCGTGATTGGGAAGAGCGGCTCTTAGGAGGTTTAAGTCCGGAGGAGCAAGAACAGTTTGTTAGGCTTTTAAAAAAGATTGGTCACTCCGTTTCGGAACACGACCGCTGCGTCTTTTGTGATTTTGGTGTTGATTGTCACTAATCTCGTCCCCCGGGGCGAGATTTTTTGTGGGCAGACTTTCAATAGTGCTGAGTGAGAGAGCGGATTCTATCATGTTCTAAGAAATAGGTTTTTCAACAGGAGAACCGCCGGTATTATCGAATTAGTAGTATAATTCAAATAAGGTTAAAAATGGATGCGATCGTCAAAATCCAAACGGAAAGGAGAATGTTTCGTTCAGCGAAACACGTCAGAGAAAGTTAGATAAAGAACAGCAACAGTTGGTTGACCAGTACGTTGCCGAAATGAAAATAAGAGGTTTCACGCGGGCAACCCAAAGTGTCTATCCTGGCCACGTCCTGTGGCGATTTGCAAGTAGGGAACTGGTACTTTTAATTCATCATACCAATTTGATTTTGTGCATTATTGATAATTTACACTTTGTATATTACTTACATATTGCTTTCAGGTTATGAAGGGTATTTTTGAAGAAAAACAGGAGGATGTAAAATGGGTGAAAAAACCGAATTGCAAAAAATCAAAGAAGAGATTATGCGTTTCATGCGGGGTAAGTATTTTTTAGACGAGGTGTTAGGTAAGTATTACCAAACTGATTGTCTGAGGTTCCGTCAAGGAAAGAAAACAATCGTGTCTATCCATATACATGAGGATCATTATGATTTCCAGGTGATTTTTGGCAAAAAAGAGAGGGAGAAGTTCGAAACACAAAGGGATGATTTTCCGCCATCCATCGTTGACCTATACGATAAAGCGCACACTTATCACGACGGCAAGTGGATGCTCATACGGGTGGATACCTTTGAGACACTAGAAGCTGTCAAAAAAATGATTCTACTCAAGAAAAATCCAAACAGAAAGCCATTTCCAAAAGAAAATGCGGTTTATGGTAAATGTGGTCATAGATGCGACTTATGTATTCACTTTACCGGTGGTACAATCAGTGAAGATTTTAGGAAAGAATTGGAGGAAAGATTAACTCGAGTGTATAGTAGTACAGATTGGTCAATGAGATGTTCAGGATGTGGTACGCCAGGATGTTATACAAAATTATGTGATCAGCTTAAATGTGCAAAAGAAAAAGGTTGTGCTACTTGTGTATCTTGTAAGCAATACCCATGTTCCAAAGCTACAGTTGGGTATGCTGAATTAGGAGAAAAAAGCATTCTTGCCGACGACGTAACATGGGCAATTCTACCTTTTGTACCATACCAATATGGGAACTAATGCATTTTATTTTGGTATATAACTTTTAGTATCAAAACTATTACACCATATTTATATTTTGCTTAACAATATTTTTATTTAAGGCTCAATAATTGGCTTTTTATGAGTCACTTAACAACGTGTTTGTGCCATATTGCCAAGTGTTCGCTAGGGAACTAAGACAAGACATCAGCATGGCTCGAGAGACAACGAAGAGGCCTTCATCTTGTTTACAAGGCGAGGGATAGAGGGAGCATCGTCTATACCTCAACAATGCCAACGCTAACTGAGCCCCCTTTTGCGCTTAGAGATGCCACTTACGCTAAGACATTAACGTTCTCGACAGCGTGGGCCTTAGTAGCGCAAACCACTAGACCGCTAACTGACGTCGTTCGACATCATGGAGGGCACCCACATGAGTAAGTATATTAAAGAAATATTTTGATTCACATCTATTCAAAGGTCGACTCCATTTGATCCTTTACAATTACCCGAACATGGACACTCAAGATGTTGATACAAGTTTTCCCGATTTAGCCTCTTCACTTAGACCTAAGTATGCCATAAAGACCCCGGATGTGCTATGAGCCTGAAGACAGCCTTGCTTTCTGAATAAGAGTATTTCGCTTCCAATGACGTTGGACTAGCCCCAGTATGTACAGCAGAGAATATTCGGATCGTCTTGCGGAGTGATCTGGAAAGAATAGTATGATATTCTGCATCCGATAACAAAGGTGTTTCCGGCCCCGTGTCTGCAGCACTTGGCCCAAGCCCTGGATGGCGTGGAGAGGAATATGATCCGGAACCTTGCGGTTGATGATACTGGGATTCACTACTATCCGTATTCACTAAAAAGGTGAAGCCTCAATATCAGGGCGGGAATTTGGGGACAGATAATTGTAGTTGTTATTCTTGTCTAGCAGCTTTTTTAATTAGGGCTCAGTTGCGGAAAAAGGGGGTTATGGATATGCACTTAATCAAAGCGGTAGTTGAACATAATGATAACGGGTTTTTAGTATATGCTGATAATTACTGCGGCGCTTATACACGTGGGAGGACAGAAGCGGAAGCATTGGGAAAGTTAAAGGGGGAGGTTCAAAAATATCTCTTATGGGCAACGGGCAATAATATTACGGGAAATGAGCCAATTGAAATCAGCGTTGTTCAAAGAAAGGTCAGTAATTTGCAGATTTGTGACGCTGATTCAGACGTTATTTTTGAAACAGAGAAATTGCCATTAAGCCAAAAAGAATATTCTAGGCTGAAAACCTTGGTTATTAAGTCCGCTAACGGTTTTGAGGAACTGTATGTTTCTATCCCTGATAAGAATCGAACTACATTGACGGAAAGACAAACGTTTTATGGGCACGTTCCAAGAACAGCATATGAAATGTATGAGCATACAAACAATGTCACGAATTACTATGTTGGGGAAATCGGTATAACAGTGAACAACCTGCCAAACATCATAGAAAATCGTATCAATGCGTTTGAACGCATCGAATCAACATCATATTTCCTTAAAAATACTACTTATGATGGCAGTTATGGGGAACAATGGTCTTTAAAAAAAGTTCTAAGGCGTTTTATATGGCATGATCGGATTCATGCTAGGGCAATGTATAGGATGGCTACAAATATATGGGGGAAGCAGGACATAAGGAATCCATATTTTTTTGACTAGTAACCAAAGATTATTTGTAAAAGTGTCCTTAAATTTTTAGCAAGGGAAAACTTGTGTTGGGGCATCACTTAACACCGCATGCCCGAGGGATGCGAGGGCAAGGCTTCGGGGCGGAGCGCACCACACCGCTTCACTGGGAGGGTTATGACTATGGAGTTTAGCAAAGTACAGCAACCAAGTATTCTATATATCGATAGGGAGATCAGACTCCGGGCCTACGATGGCGATTATCAAGTTGCAGTTCCATGGTATCAAGACAAAGTGGTTTATTATAATTCCGAGGGAATTGACGACCCGGCAGATATTCCAGATGAAAGATATGTACGAGATATGTATGAATATCTCTCTAACCATGGTGAGTTGTATTTTATAGAAGTTTTGGAGGATGGCAAATTTATCGCGATAGGGGATGTAACGCTAAAAGCAGAGAATATCCCAATTGTTATTGGCGTTTCTAGGTATCGTGGAGTAGGTATTGGGACGAAGGTTATGCGGGCTATTTTGCAAAGAGCGAAGGAAATCGGAATAACCAAGATTCATGGTTCTACAATATATGACTACAACATTGCTTCCCGGAGACTCCATGAAGCATTGGGCTTCAAATGCGTCGAGACAAAAGGTAACGCAAGGATATACGAGCTCGAATTGTAAAGGCATTGGACCTGTTAGAAAACATTTTCCTCATTTACTTTGACGCGGACATCTTGAAGGACTCAAAGATGTCAATTTTTTCTTCTGTATCTTCCATTTGGCCACTTTACCTCTTCTTCATGTTATCCTCCTAATGTCTTGAATGGTCTTGACAAACTAACGGTTGTTAGTTAATATTGGGACTAACGGTTGTTAGTTCAGAAGTAACAATTTCGAAGGAGGGCATGCACCGTGTTATATATTTTCATGGGACAAAGTTGCACAGGTAAAACGACGGTAGCAAATCAATTGAAAAACCGTATTGGTACTGTTGAAATGTTTACAGGTAAGGACTATTTAAGAATGGCTAAGAACCAACATGAGGCATGGAAAGTATTTATAAAGAAATTATCGGAGGCCGCCTCCGGTTCTTCAGGAGAAACGGTGATTTATTTATTAACGGAAAAAGAGCGACTGGACGAAATACTCGAGATCGAAGGTGCACACAAAGTCAAGTTTACCGCTTCTTTAGAGACGATAAAGACAAGATTTGCCCAAAGAATGGGTGGGCAGCTACCACCGCCCGTTGCAAAAATGCTTGAACGCCAATATCAGGAATGGGAAACCGTTAAGGGTGACATTTCCGTGGATACAACTAACGAGCTTGATCTAGAGGGCATTGTAGATTTATTGTTGTGTCTTGTCTAATGAAGGAAAACGATCTGGAACCATGTATAGGGAAGGGCAAGGCTTCCACACCTTAGCAAACAAAGATGAGTGGTCTCTCATAACCACTATGCGTGGATTTTTCAGTTGAAACGTGGAATCAACTCCACTTAGCTGCGACTTAACAGAACGACCGCTTTTGGACAGTCTCTCGGATTACAAGGGAATCTGCACAAAACGACTCATTGGGTAGGCAGAGGACCGTTGTCAGAAAAGGTTTTGCTGGGCCAGCTAAATCTGCAAAAGGGGAGATTTACTTTGAGTAAAAAGGTGGATTACAAAAAAGATTTCAAGCACTTCTATCTGCCAAAGACGTTTCCAGAAATAGTGGAAGTACCGAGGATGCCTTTCTTTACGGTTAGTGGTTCTGGGGATCCTAATGGCGAGGAGTTTGCCAAGGCGACAGAAGCTTTGTACAGTTTGAGTTATGCGGTGAGAATGTCTTACAAGAGTGATGATGTGCCGGATGGATACTATGAATACACGGTTTTTCCCCTCGAGGGTGTGTGGGACTTGCTTGATCGCTCCAAGCCTGCGACAGATAAAAGCAATTTTAAGTATACGGTCATGATCCGCCAACCTGATTTCTTGACCGAACAATTGTTTGAGCGGTTTTTGGAACAAACAAAGAGGAAGAAGTCAAACCCATTTCTTGAGAAAATCCGCTTTGAACAAATGGCAGATGGCTTGAGTTGTCAAATGATGCATATTGGTAGTTTTGACGATGAACCGAAGAGTTTTGCGCGAATGGAAGAGTTCTGTAAAGAACATGGATTTATCCGTACAAGCAAAATTCATCGGGAGATTTATTTGTCAGACCCTCGCAAGACTGAATCAGAAAAGTTGAGGACGGTGTTAAGATTCCCTGTGGAAAAGGCTGATAGTCGGCTTTAGCAAGTACCTATCGGCAAGTCGACAAAAAAAGAAAAATTAACTTGACATTCACCCTGCCTTGTGTTTAAATTATAGCTAATTTAGGAAGTAAAGACGATGAAGAGCAGAGTACATGGAAGAAGTTCTCTTAGCGAATTGGGGATGGTGGAAGCCCAATAGAACTATTCGTGGAATGACAACTTGGAGTTGCCATCTGATCAAAAACGATGCGCCGGTTTCCACCGTTACCTGGACAAAAGATAACTCTTGCTAAGAGTGAAATTTGGGTGGCACCGCGATTGATCTCGTCCCATAGGGACGGGATTTTTTTGTAGCAAGAATTAACTAGGGTGGTACCGCGTCTATCTTGCGCCCCTAGCCGATTACGGCTAGGGGTAATTTTAATTGAGGAGGAAAAAGGATGAAACGAGCTTTGGTCAGTGAACTAAGCAATCACCGTGGTGCGGAAGTGATGTTACGGGGATGGGTGTACCGGATTCGAGAGTTAAGTAAAGTGACTTTTTTGGTTTTGCGGGATCGGACTGGGATGATCCAAGTAGCCATGGAGCCTAGCTTGCTAGGCGGAGTGCAACTCTCCGTAGAAAGCGTTGTGGAAATAAGAGGAGTGGTTCGTAATGAACCAAGGGCCGCACTGGGATATGAAATCGAGGCTCATGAGCTCAAAGTACTTGCTTTAGCTGAAGCCTTACCAATTAGCGTTAATGGGCCTACACTAGAGGCTGCACCGGAAACCATTCTTGATTACAGAGTTCTTAGTCTGCGGCACGCCAAAACAAATCCTATCTTTAAAATTCAGGCTGCCTTAGTGCGGGGTTTTCAAATGTTCTTAGATAAAGAAGGTTTCTTACAAATCTTTACGCCCAAGATCGTGGCCAGTGGAACTGAGGGGGGCACAGAACTCTTTAGCCTCCAGTATTTCGAGACCAAGGCCTATTTGGCCCAGAGTCCTCAGTTCTATAAGCAAATGATGATTGGTGCCGGCTATGAACGAGTTTATGAAGTAGGGCAAGTTTACAGAGCGGAAAAGCATTCCACTTCCCGTCATCTCAACGAATACGTGAGCTTAGACTTGGAGCTGGCTTTCATTGACAACGAACACGACATCATGGATCTGCAAAATCGGCTTTTGGCTTTCATGTTCGAGTATGTGCTCCAAGAATGTTCTGAAGAACTGGAGGAATTGGGTGTGAATCTACCATCTGTGCCCACCATTCCAAGGATTCCTCTTCTTGAGGCCATAGAAATTTTGGAAAGAGAATACGGAAAAATCCATGAGGAGCCGGATTTGGATCCGGAAGGAGAACGACTTCTTAACAAGTATATCTTAGACATTACCGGTAGCGAATTTGTGTATGTCACTGACTACCCTTGGGCGAAACGTCCTATGTATACCATGCCAAAGGGTGAGGGACTAACCAGAAGCTTTGACCTTTTGTTTCGGGGATTGGAAATCACCACTGGCGGACAACGCATTCACACCTATGAGCTATTGGAAGCTAACATGATCAAGAAAGGTCTCAATCCCCAAGACTATTCAGTATACCTACCCAACTTCGCCTGGGGCATGCCTCCTCATGGCGGGCTAGCCATTGGCCTAGAACGTTTGACCGCCCAAATTATTGGCTTAAGAAACGTCCGGGAAGCAAGTCTGTTCCCAAGAGACCGCCATCGTCTAACACCCTAAGTCTTGCCTGAATAGATGACAATTGTCCTGCTAAGGGAGGAACCTCAAAATGAATTTATCTACAGAAAGATTGCTGTTAAGGCGTTTCGAAGAAGCGGATTTATCCGATGCTTTAGAGTATCTATCTGATCCAGAGGTAATGAAGTATATTGAGCCTGCATTTGATCGTCAAAAGGCGAAAAAGTTCATTCGCACCTGTGGTTTAGAAAAAGACCCATTAGTTTACGCCCTTGTCCACAAGGGGGACAACAAGGTCCTTGGCCACGTTATTTTCCATGAGTTTAATCACCCTGACGAATTCGAGCTAGGTTGGGTAATCGGCAAGAAATATTGGGGACAAGGTTTAGCCACTGAAATAGGTCGGAAAATAATTGACTATGGGTTTGGCGTGCTCAACTTGAACATCATTGTTGCACAAACTCAATTGAGTAATGTAAGGTCCATTCGTGCATTGGAGAGCCTCGGGATGAAAAGAAATCCTGACTATAATGAGAATCTACCTGTGTGGAGTATTTTAACGGAGGATTAGCACTCTTAGCTGGTGTTGATTAAGTAAAAGGGGGAAATCATATGGAAAAATGTATTTTGGTGAAACCGGATCCTTCTTTCAAGAGTGATATTCAAGCCTTTCGTCAAGAAATGTTAGATGCTAATAGTTCTATGGATGGCACCGGCCCCTTGCGGCGCATGGCTGATATCAAAGAGTGGCTTGACTTTAACCGGAGATGCGAAAATGACGAGACTGTACCTGAAAACTGGGTTACCTGTGAACAATACATGTACGTGCGTGAAGCAGATAACAAAATAGTTGGAATGATTCAGTTTCGCCATTACTTCAACGATTTTCTGGAAAAGTATGGTGGTCACATCGGGTATTCTGTTCGCCCCACCGAAAGAAGAAAAGGCTACGCTACAAGGATGCTTGCAGAGTGCCTCAAGATTTGCAAATCACATGGGCTTGAAAAGGTCTTGGTAACATGCCGTCAAGAAAATGAAGGAAGCAGACGTACCATTTTGGCAAATGGTGGAGTCTATGAAAGTACCGTCTATTGCGAATCGGATGAAGTATACCTAGAAAGGTATTGGATACAGATCTAAAGGGCTAAACCAGGCGAAACCAGGCGAAACACTTTTACCAAGTCTACAACAAGATGGGGGAACGTAACGGAGCGTGCCTTTTCTGGTGCCTTGAAAGTAAAGCGGTCACTAATATCCCCGTTTTTGAAGGTGAAAAGGGTAATATCTTTGTTTTCTGGATCAACAATCCAATATTCGTGGACACCACCGTTCATGTATAGGTTTAGCTTTTTTAATAAATCAAGCCTTCGGGTGGTAGGGGATAAGATTTCCACAACTAAAACGGGCACTCCTTTGTAATACCCATCATCGCCGAGTTTTTCTTCTAGATCACAGATCACCATAAGGTCCGGCTGAACCACGTTAATGTTATCTTCACTACGTCTTATGGTAATGTCATAAGGAGCCACAAAAGGGGTACAGTCCGTTTCGGAAAAGGTGTGATAGAAAGCACCGAATAGTTCGGCTTGGGCCAATTGATGATCTGTCTTTGGTGAAGCTTGTAGAAAGATCTCTCCGTCAATATACTCGTAGCGGTCTTCCGTATCTCTAGTAAACTCTAAAAACTCTTCATAAGTCGCTTTACGCAGCCCATACCCGCCGGAGATCACTTCTTCCGCCACATAACCTGATCGGGCTTTTGCATCTTGGATATTCACTAAACATGCCACATCTTGGCCGTTACGAGTGATAATTATATCTTCCTTTTGTGCCAACAACAGATATTTTCCGAAGTTGTTCTGAATCTCGGTAGAATTGACTCTTAACATTCTGAACACTCCCTTAGGCAGATTAGCTATAGTAGCTAATATAATTGTAATACAAGACAAGGAGGGCGTCAAATGTTGCTAGGGTCTTTCTTTTTAGCCACATAGTTGCGAACGCAATTAAAATATGGTATTCTGGCTGTGCAGGGAGATTCCTTGATTTTAATGCGAGGAGTAATGGAGATGACACAACCATTGTTAAAGATCAAAGACCTTCAGGTACACATAGAAGATAAACAGATTCTCAAAGGGTTAAACCTAGAAATGAAAGAAGGGGAAATCCATGTAATCATGGGGCCTAACGGCGCGGGTAAGTCTACATTGGCGAATGTGCTCATGGGTCACCCGAAATATGAAGTGGTAGGTGGGGAAATCGAATTTTGCGGTTCAGATGTATCCCCGTTGAAGCCCCACGAACGAGCCCAACTTGGTTTGTTTTTATCATTCCAGTATCCCCAAGAGATCGCAGGGATCACCTTGGAAAACTTTTTGCGATCCGCCAAAGGGGCGGTTGATCAAAAGCAAGTGAAGGTCTTAGAATTCCATAAACTACTTAAAGCAAAAATGGAACTTCTAGAAATGAAGCCAGAGTACGCAGAACGCTATCTTAACCTCGGTTTTTCTGGCGGCGAAAAAAAGAAGAGTGAAATCTTGCAGATGCTCATCTTAGATCCCAAATTAGCCATCATGGACGAAACAGATTCTGGTTTGGACGTTGATGCAGTGAGGGTAGTGGCCAAAGGGGTAAAGGAATACCACCACATAGACAATTCCATGTTGATCATTACCCACCACAAGAGCCTCCTGGAATATATTGAGCCAGATTTCGTCCATTTTTTGGTGGATGGCCAAATCGTGGAAAGTGGCGGTCCTGAGCTTGTTGAACATGTAGAACAGGCCGGATTCGCAGCTTATAAGGCCTAGGGGGTGTAACGATGACGCGCAATAAAACCTATGTAGCAGATATAGAAAGAAAACTTTACGATCAAAGAAATCCCTTCACTTATAGTCATAAAACCGACAAAGGACTAACACCAGAGATCATTCGGGAAATTTCTGCCCAGAAAAACGAGCCCGAATGGATGTTGGAGTTCAGACTCAGATCCTTAGAAACCTATTACCAGCTCGACTTACCCCCATGGGGACCGAATCTTATAGAGCTGGATATTGATAACATCGTGACCTACGTCAAGCCCATCGTCGATCGGCAGTATTCTTGGGAAGACATTCCCGATGATATTAAGCAGACCTTCGACCTTTTGGGTATCCCCAAGGCCGAACACGAATTCTTGGCGGGGGTAGGTGCTCAGTACGATTCAGAAGTAGTCTATCATAGCATCCAAGAAAGCGTGGCCAAAGAAGGGGTAGTCTACCTAGACATGGAAACCGCGGTCCACGAGTATGAGGATCTAATTAAGGAATACTTCATGAGCTTAGTTACCCCACGGGATCACAAGTTTGCGGCCTTGCACGGTGCGGTGTGGTCAGGTGGTTCCTTTGTGTATATACCTGCCGGCGTGAAAGTAGAAATCCCGCTACAATCCTATTTTCGTTCTAATGCACCTGGTGCAGGCCAATTTGAACACACCCTCATTATTGTGGAACCAGGTTCTTACTTGCATTTCATCGAGGGTTGTTCGGCACCACGTTATTCGGTGAACAATCTCCATGCTGGCTGTGTGGAACTTTTTGTCCGGGAAGGATCAACTTTACGGTACAGCACTATTGAAAACTGGTCCCGCAACATGTTTAACCTCAATACCAAGCGAGCCTTAGTAGAGAGGGACGGAGCCATTGAATGGGTTTCTGGTTCCTTTGGCTCAAAAGTATCCATGCTCTATCCCATGAGCATTTTACAAGGGGAAAGAGCCCGAGCTGAATTCACTGGTGTGACCTTTGCAGGGGGAGGACAAATCCTAGATACAGGAGCCAAGGTGGTCCATGCGGCACCCCATACTACTTCTACTATTAACACTAAATCTATTTCCAAAGGTGGGGGAACCGCTATCTACCGCGGATTGATCAAGGTTACAAAAAATGCTTATCACTCCAAATCCACTGTTTCCTGCGAATCCTTGATTTTGGATAATGAGTCCATTTCGGACACCATCCCGGTCATGCAAATAGACACGGATCAGGTTGATCTGGGCCATGAAGCCAAAATTGGTCGGATCAGCGATGAAGCGATTTTTTACCTCATGACCCGGGGCATCGATGAAGAGGAAGCTAGAGCCATGATTGTCCGTGGCTTCGTAGAACCAATTTCTAAGGAATTGCCCTTAGAGTATGCGGTGGAAATGAACAATTTAGTGAAATTAGAACTAGAAGGAACTATTGGGTAAGGGGTGAAGAAATGGCTAATAAAATTACTCAAGGTCTTAATGTCCTACCAAGGATCAGCTATCGTTGGTTGAAAGTGAACGAACTTAATTTTGAAGAGGCAGTAGCTATGCCCCTTAAACCCTATAATCTAGACTTCCTTCCCCCTAATGTAGATCCTGGACTAACTTTGAGAAAGATGGAACCGGGTTTCGGTGATCAAAACCCCATTTCTACTCCCTTTGGAGTATCTAGAGAGTTAGTAGAATTGGGCGAAACCAACTGCAACGGGGGATTTAATTTACTCATACGGGAAGGAACAAAGCTGGCTGAACCGCTTTACTTTAAATATCTCTTCAATGAAGAAAATGACACGGTCATCGATCACAACATTATTCGAGCAGAAAAAGACAGTGCTGTAACCATAGTTGTGGAATATCGAGCGGATGGGGATCAACCGGCGTACCACAATGGTGTAACTAAGATTTTTGCAGATCAAGGGGCTCAGGTCACCTTGATTAAGATCCAAAGGCTCAACGATCAATCCCTACACCTTGATTCCCATTATATCGATGCTAATCCCTACTCCAATGTTCGCTACTTACAAGTGGAACTGGGAAGTAACTTTGCCATCACGAACTATCTGGCCAATTTAAAAGAAAACGCCACGGCAACTGTTGATGGAATGTATCTAGGTGATGGGGAAAGGACTCTTGATCTTAGCTATCAGATGATTCATAGAGGCTATAGAAGTACCAGTGATATCTTGGTCAAGGGTGCCCTTAAAGATCGATCCCGCAAGATATTTCGTGGTACCTTAGATTTCAGACGTGGTGCCCATTTATCGACTGGTAACGAAGAAGAATCTGTCCTTTTACTTGATCCAACTGTAAAATCGGATGCTGTGCCCCTTTTGCTATCAGAGGAGGACGATATCCAAGGAGGCCATGCGGCTAGTGCAGGAAAAGTGGATCCAGATCAGCTATTTTATCTTATGACTAGGGGTTTAAGCGAACAAGAGGCCACCCAGACAGTTGTCAAGGCATCTTTTCAGCCTATCATAGATGAGTTGCCCTCGGAGCTCCGAAGGAATATTCAAGAC
>DGYW01000062.1:62438-63683 GCA_002396805.1 Firmicutes bacterium UBA4996
AGTGAACGGGAAACCTTTAATCTATTTTGATAACGCAGCCACAACCCATACACCTCTGGAGGTTTTAGATGCGGTCAGAGATTACAAGGAGCGCTTTAATGCTAATCCTCATCGTGGCGCCCATTATCTCGGTATTCAAGCGACGGAACTTTATGAACAGGCTAGGGAGAAGGTGGCGAAATTCATTAACGCCCCTTCGCCCCAAGAAGTGATCTTCGTTAAGAATGCTACAGAAGCACTCAATTTAGTGGCCTATTCCTACGGCCTCAGCCAGATCAACGCGGGGGATGACATAGTTCTCTGTATTTCGGAACACCACAGTAATCTAGTGCCTTGGCAGAGGGTAGCCAAACTGAAAGGTGCCACCCTGCGTTACTTGTATCTAACGGAAGATTACACCCTAGATTGGGAAGAGGTTAGGGAGGTAATCACAACCAAAACAGCCCTAGTGGGTATTGCCCAAATGTCCAATGTTCTAGGAACCATCTATCCTATCAGGGAATTGGTGGCCTATGCCCATCAGCAAGGGGCAGTAGTGGTAGTGGACGGGGCCCAGAGCGTTCCCCATCTAAAAACAGACGTACAGGAATTAGAAGCTGACTTCTTCGTCTTTTCTGGCCATAAGGTATTTGCTCCCATGGGTATAGGGGTCTTGTACGGAAGACGAGAACTTTTGGAATCCATGCCACCCTTCTTAATGGGTGGAGAAATGGTAGAGTATGTACAAGAGCAAGAAACCACCTTCAATGAAATACCCTATAAGTTTGAAGCCGGAACTCCTAATGTGGAAGGAGCAGTGGGATTAGCTGCATCGATTGACTTTTTGGCAAGCGTTAGTTGGGAAGCAATGCAAGAACACGAAGACAAACTAACTAGATATGCCCTTGAGCGACTACAAGAAATCCCTCATCTCACCATCTATGGACCACAGTCAGGGACGGAGCGGGGCCCGGTCATGGCCTTTACAATAGACGGGTGCCACCCCCATGACGTGGCTACAATTGTGGACCAAGATGGAATAGCCATAAGAGCGGGTCACCACTGCGCCCAACCTTTGATGCACTATCTCAAGGCACCGGCCACTTCCAGGATCAGCTTTAGCTTGTATAATACCAAAGACGAGATTGATGTGTTGATCAATAGTCTACAGGGTGTAAGGGGGTGGTTGGGTTATGGATCTTAGTTCACTATATACAGAACTAATTTTAGAGCATAGTCGTAACTGCGATAATAAGCGGCATTTGG
>DGYW01000062.1:63943-64279 GCA_002396805.1 Firmicutes bacterium UBA4996
ACTGGATGTGCAATTTCTCAAGCTTCAACTTCCATGATGATTGACTTGGTGAAGGGGCGTTCCGCTGAAGAGGCCCAAGGACTTTCCGAAATATTTCTAGGGATGATCAAACGAGAAATCAAAACCGAAGCAGAACTAGAACTTCTTGAAGAAGCCATTGCATTTCAGAACATTTCCAATATGCCAGCACGGGTGAAATGTGCTGTTTTGGCCTGGCATACCCTCACTCAAGCAATTCAGGAAGCAAACCTCCACGCCTAGAGAGGGTAAAACATTGGTCTTGACAAACTAATGGTTGTTAGTTACGCTAAAGCTAACAATCGTTAGTTTGTTTGC
>DGYW01000062.1:64542-74806 GCA_002396805.1 Firmicutes bacterium UBA4996
GGCTATGAGGCAGTAACAATTAGGCAGATTGCCACGGCTGTAGGGATCAAAGAAAGCTCTGTGTACAATCACTTTGAGAATAAACAAGATATTTTGGATACTATTGTCCGAGAGACTATAAACAGATATGAGAAAGTGCTGCAAGAGTCAAACGTTCCCGGAATAGAAGACCCCGATGTTTCAGGATCATTCGATAGTATTTGTGATGAGGATTTCTACCAGATGTGCACCGGTGTTTTCCTCTTTTATCTCAAAGACGAGTACATTTCTAAATTACGGCGTCTGTTAACCATTGAACAGTACAGTAATCCTGAATTAGGGAAAACCTTCAAAAACATTTTTATTAATAATATTCTAGAAAATCAGGCTAAGGTTCTCCAGAAGTTTATTGACTCAGGGCGATTCATTCCGGGAGACGCCTACACTATGGCTTTGCATTTTTATGCTCCGGTGTTTTTATTACTTTATAAATATGACAGCAACCATGAAAACGAAGAGCAGGCCATCGCGGAACTAAGGAGTCATGTTAGTCAGTACAATGCTTTATACAAAGCAGATCACAAGATAATGGTCTAATAGGGGTGAAGGACGATTGATAAACATAGAGCCGCTTACGTATACATTAGTTCCTAAGCACGTTCCTGCACATATCTATTTCACTCGTGTGGAGCAGCTAGTGAACGAAATCGTGCAGACAATGATAGGATGCCTAGAGCCCCTCGTGACTCGTTTCCAAGCTGACGAACAGATCGAAAACACTCCATTGGAGCAAATCCTTGTGGAGCTTCTTTTGCTCGGTGTTTGGGTAAAAAGAGCAAATACTAACCCTGATTTGGCACCCCTAATCCAGCTAAAACAGGCTGTGGATCACTATGAGTTTTCAAAAGACCACATCTATCAGAGCCAGAAAGCAAGAGGCTGGCTCAGGTTTTTGGAGAGCCAACCCGAAACCACACTCAACTACTATTGGGATTTCATAGAAGATGCCACCCAATGGTTCGATCAAAGATCTTGTGAAATACTAGCTCCTTACACCGAACAAGTGAATTCTTTCGTGTCTAATTACGAACCAGGGACTGATGGTGCAGAGGACATTTTTAATGCGAGCCCGCAATTGGAGTATCACTTGAATATGGTGGGAGCGGAAATTCTTAATGGGGTTTTTCGAGATCGATTTAGATCTACGGATCACAAGTTAGTGGTTCTGCCAGGTTGCTTACGGGCAAATGCACAATACTGTGTAGCCACACCCTGGATAATGGGTTTTAGATGCGAGCACTGTTTAGATAGTTGTCAGATCAGCATAATCACTAAACTTGGTCTGAAACATGATTTTCAGGTGTCATTCGTTGTCCATCAGTCCTCATTTGCTACCCAGGCTGAAGGTCTACACTCTTGGGGACATGGTCAAAATTATGGAGTATTAGGAGTTGCCTGCGTCCTTTCCTTGTTGGAGGGCGGTTTCCTGTTAGAGTCACAAGATATTCCGGCTCAATGTGTCCCTCTAGATTTTTGTGCATGCCTAAATCATTGGGGAGGGGTGGGGCCTACACACGTCAACATGGAGCGCTTAGTAGAAAAAATACTTTAACTGGGATAGAGATGGAGGAGTGCCGTTTATGGAATTCGGAAGTTTACTCAGAAAAAGGGCTTCACTTTACTTGGCATTTGTGTATGGTTTTGTCCTGATTGACTTTGGCTCTAAATTTTTTCTTCCGAGGCCTTTGAAGTTGTTCAGCTTTTTCCCCTTGTTGGCGGCCTTGCTGACGCGATGGCTCACCAAAGACAAATCTCCATGGCTAATCAGACCGAATTTCAGAAAGTCTTGGAGAACGTACTTGCTGGCTGCGTTTGTACCCAGTCTCTTGATCTTCGTTAGTGCGATGCTCTACTTTTTTATCTTCCCTACCCACCTAGATCTATCTGCATCGAGACTGATTGATACTTATAGCCAATTCGGAATGCCCACCGACTTGCCACACACAGTTGAGTCTGTGATCACATTGGGGATGGTAGGTGTTTTCCTTTCGCCCTTTATTCTTCCCATTATTCTTTTTGCTTTAGGTGAAGAAGTAGGTTGGAGGGGCTATTTTTTGCCCATTTTGCTTCAGTTGATGAGTGAGCAAAAAGCCATCCTGCTCAGTGGTTTGCTGTGGGGGATAGGTCATGCTCCGTTAGTGTATCTTGGTCTCAACTACGGTTTTGGATATCCCGGTGCACCCTATTTGGGTATAGTGGCAATGACCTTGTTCTGTGTTGTCTTAGGAATTTGGTTAGCCTATGTCACCATAAAATCCGAAAGTGTGATTCCTGCAGCGATTTTACACGGGTCTATCAACTTCATTGGAGAGTTTCCTGCACTCGTAGCCATTACGGGTATCAATCCCCTCATTGGCCCCAGTCCTGGAAGCCTAATTGGTGGTTTAGGCCTGCTTGTTGGAGCAGTGATCTTGTGGGGGATAATGGGCACCAACAAATTTCACGAAGCACCCTTAATTACACGAAATATTAGATCGCAGAGGTGAGGCCATGAAAAAGGTAGAAAAGTGGTATAACGAACAGTATGATGAGTGGAGTCGACTAGAAAGACATAAAATTGAGTTTGATATTACAAAGAGATACCTAGATGAATATATAGTAGGAGAGAAGCTGGAGGTCTTCGACATAGGGGGCGGTCCCGGACGTTACTCCATTTATCTAACGGAAAGAGGCCATAGAGTAACTTTGCTAGATCTTTCTCAACGGAATATTGAAGTGGCAAAGGCTGAATGCACTAAAAGAGGGTTTCAGCTCGAACAATATATCCATGGGAACGCCCTGGAATTAGGCCACTATGGAAAAAAATACGATGTAGTTCTCCTTATGGGTCCCTTGTACCATTTGGTCGACGAACTTGACCGAAGAAAGGCAGTGGAAGGTGCTTTAGGATTATTAAAGTCCCAGGGCCTTTTGATCGCCTCGTTCATCTCTCACTATGCTCCCATCCAAGATCATCTCAAGTTTTTAAATCCCATTGAGTCTGTTGATGAGTTGCTCGGTTATCTAAAGTGTGGCGTCAGCGACGGATCGAAAGGGTTCACCACAGCCTATTTCACCGGACCACAAGAGGTACGGGATTTCATGCAGAGCTTTGATTTGAGAGAACTAGTCTTCGCCGGCGTTGAGAATATCTTGGGGAGCAAAGAACAAGAAATTAACCTGCTCAACGATGAGGATTACGAGAAATGGCTAGAAGTCTGTTATCAGTTGAGTCAAGACCCCAATCTGTTGGGAGTTAGCGAGCACTACCTGTACATAGGGCGAAAATGAGCGAGAGAAGGTGAAGCACTTGATAACAACCGTACGTTACGCCGATGAACTAGAAATTCGGGCCCAAGGCGGCTTGTTAAATCGGGAGGATAGATATGGCAGCTAAGACATCTAGACACAAAAATCTGGTTAGGACATTTTATATCTTTTTAGGCATCTACATAATTAATCTAGTTGTCCCTTTGTCTACTATTTCTCACACCCAAAGAATGTGGCTTTGGGCAAGCATCATTGTAACAGGGCTCTCCTTATTCATTCTTTTCAAAGAAGGATTGCCGGAGAAAAGGAATATCTTGAGAGCATTTTTTTTAGCGATTTTAGCTGGACTAATCTCGCCTAGAAGTGGTGTAGTAACCTTTTTTAGTTTCATTAGTGCTACCCGTATTTTTGAAATAGCCCCTTCGGAGATTCAAATTCTTAAAAAACCACCCGCGCTTAGCATTGCGTTAGGAGTGGGGGTCGGAATAGTATTGGGATTTGTCAACTTATTTCTTGCTGCGAACCAGGTTCCTGAATTTCAACCGTCGTTTTACGCTTTTGTGGTGTCGTTGAACCCAGGAATCCATGAAGAAGTAAGCTTTCGCTTTTTCTTATATGCTTTTTCCATCTATTTGCTGAGAGGCCAGATTACTGCAAGAAGGGAGAAGGTGTGGGTCTATGTGCTAATGGTCTTGCCACATGTATTACTTCACTTTCCTGACCAGTTTTTTGTCAACGGGATTTTCATGTTGGATTTGGGGACTTTGGTATTTGGAACCGTAACTCTTTCAGCTTTGTTTGGGTTACCTTTCGCTTTGTTAATGCTGAAGCGAGATCTAACTACATCCATGCTAGCTCACACTATAGTCGATTTTATCCGTTTCACAGTCTATGGACTACCATTCTAGGAAGGAATCGTGATTATGAGATTTAGACCTGCGCAACCAGGCGACTTACAAGAGATCATGAAGATTATTAGGCAAGCTCAAGAGTATCTGAGGTCAGCTGGGATTGACCAATGGCAAAATGGTTATCCAAGCGAAGCCACAATTCGCCAAGATATTGAGCAGGGAAACAGTTATCTCTTAACAGATAATGATGGGGCGGTGTTGGGCACCACCGTGTTAGAATTTGACGGCGACCCTAATTATGATTCTATTTACGAGGGTGCTTGGCTTACAAACAGCTCCTACGGTGCCATTCACCGGATCGCGGTAAGAAACCAGCTTAAAGGCAAAGGTCTTGCCACTAAAATCATTGACGCGGTGGAGCATGAGTGCCAACAGCGGGGGGTATGTAGTCTCAGGGTAGATACCCATAAAGACAATCAATCTATGCAAAGAATGCTCCAGAAAAACGGTTTTCAATACTGCGGAGTTATTTATCTGACAGATAGAAGTCCGCGAGTGGCTTTTGAAAAGGTTCTCCTTCCTGAAGTAGAAAACGACAAAGTAATTGGTGTTGGTAATACGGCAACCATCTACGAATGGTCCGACGGTAAGGTTTTGAAGCTTTTTCGCGAAGACTATCCTAGAAATGCAGTGGAAAAGGAGTTTTCTAATGCACTTGCAATTAAGGATTTTGATTTTTCTAAACCTAATGCCCATGAGATTGTAAGTTATGGGGATAGGATTGGCATCGTTTATGATCAAGTGAAAGGCGAATCATTACTGGACTTGGCTCTTGACAGTGGCGACGTAGAAAATTGTGCCAAAGTGATGGCTGACTTGCACAAGAAAATCCTCCAAAATAACTGTAGCGCTGGGGTACCTGATTATAAGGAGTTTTTGCGGTTCCAAATTAACGTATCGGGGATTACCGAAGGCGAAAAAGAATTGGCAATCCGAATGTTAGACGGATTGCCAGAAGGTGATACCCTATGCCACGGTGATTTCCATCCAGGTAACATTCTCATGAACGGGGATATTCCCACCGTGATCGATTTCATGAATGTGTGTAGGGGACCCTACTTATACGATGTGGCTCGAACAGTTTTTCTAGTTGAATATACGCCTGTGCCGGGAGGGGCTATCGACCGAGGTGCACAACTACATTTGAAAAAGACATTGTCACAGCTTTACTTGCGGCATATGGGAGTTGCCAAGGAGCTAATCCAGGACTATATAGTAATCATATCCATCGCTAGAAGAGGCGAGTGCCCGCACGAGTACAACTAAAAGGAAGAGGTTAGAGCGCCTCTCCCGTAATGCTCGGATTGATTCGTTTTCCTCGCCAAGTACCCTTTTGATAGTAAAAGTAGGTAATCACCGCACCCAAAGTCCAAGAGGCTAAGAGAGATACAAAGGTAGATTCTGGCCTTCCCGTGGGATACAAGGGGCTCCGCGTTAAGTAAGCAGTACCATAAGCAATTGGCACACGTAGTACTACCAAGGTAAACAACGAGATCCACATGGGGGTAATGGTATCGCCAGCTCCGCGCATTACTCCAGACAACGCTTGAGTAACGGCTGTCGCAATGTAACCCACTGCCAGGATGCGCATTAAGTACATACTAAGCTTGACAAGCTCCGGAGTATCGGTAAAAACATTCATGAGATGGTGACCAAAGAGCAACAGAAAAATTGTTATAACGGTGGACACGGCCACTGAGATAATTGTACCATCGCGGGCGCCTTTCTCCACTCGATCCAGTTTTCCAGCTCCTATGTTTTGACCAGTAAAAGTTGTCATAGCACTGCCAAAAGAAAAATTGGGCATCATGGCGAAGCCATCAACCCTCATGACAATCACATTGGCAGCAATGACCATTTCCCCAAAACTATTAGTCAGAGATTGCATCATGATCATAGCCAACGAGAAAATTGCTTGAGTGATCCCAGATGGTAAGCCCAGCTTCATAACCATAACCGAAAGTTCTTGATCAATCCTCAGCATTGACCAGTTAAGATCAAAGCTGTCTGTCATCCGCAGGAGCTTTATCAAGCAAAAGACAGCTGAAATACCTTGAGCAATCACAGTTGCCAGAGCAACTCCTGGTACACCCATCCCAAATCCGGCCACAAACAGAATGTCTAAACCAACGTTTAAGGCTGTGGCGACGAGTAAAAAGACTAGGGCCGAATAAGAGTCACCGAGACCCCGAAGGATCCCAGCAAAAATATTATAGTAGGAGAAACCCGCGGCGCCTAGAAAAAAGATATTTAGGTAATCAACACACCAGTCTATAATCGTTGAAGGTGTGTTGAGTAACTCCAGAAGTGGTCTGCTGACTAAAGGTCCGATGATCATGATTGCTGCAGAGGCTAAAGCAGTGAGAGTAATGCAAGTCCCTATTGTCCGGGACAGCTTGTCCCTCTCTTTTGCTCCAAAAAACTGAGACACCATAATTCCGGCGCCAACAGAAATTCCCACAAAAAGAACTAGGAGTAGGTTGAGGATAGGCCCCGCACTACCAACGGCCGCTAAAGCATAATCGCCAATATAACGCCCCACGATGATGGAGTCTGCAGTATTATAGAACTGTTGTGCAATATTTCCAATGAGCATAGGAATGGCGAATTCTACAATCCTTTTCCACGGCACGCCCTCCGTTAGGTCTTTAGCGGCAAATAATCCTTTATTCTTGGCCATAGCTTACCTCCATCCGAATACTAGTTTAATCGTACTGGGCGTTTGTTACTCTGTCAAGCTACTACTACCACCAAGGGGACAAGAAAAATGAGTTCAACCAAGCACAAAGTACATAGATTTTTGTCGAGTTTGCAAGCATACAGCTCGGCAATGGACACCTTCAATCCTTGGTCTGATTATGACCCCATCTATGATGGAACCACTGATGCTCCACAGATAAGAAGCAGCCAGTTAAAGGCGTATTTGGCTTGCCGGATCAAACAGGCCAAATACATGTTAGTCGCCGAAGCAGTGGGCTATCAGGGTGGTAAATTCTCTGGCGTGCCCATGACCTCAGAGAGAATCCTGTTAGGAAATCAGCCGGAAATTCCTCCGGGGATTGTCTTGCCAAACTTCACTCCCAAGCGAACTAGTTGCCCAAAGTCGGCACCTTCTAAAACGGTACAAGAACAAGGTTATGCTGAGCCTACGGCAACCATTGTATGGGGACTCCTTCAGACGTTGCCGCTCTCTCCTTGGGAAGTAATTTTGTGGAATATTTTTCCCTTCCATCCGTTTAAACCTGAGCAAGGGCGTTTGACTAACCGTACTCCCAGGGGCGCGGAGCTAGACAATGGTTTAGAATTCTTGCGACAGCTGGTCGCGCTATGTCCACCTGACGTGCAGATCATTGCCATCGGAGAAAAGTCAGCAGGTACCTTAGGTTCAGCATGCCGTCGCAAGGTCCGGCATCCAGCCAATGGTGGAGCAAATCAATTTAGAGAACAACTACCTCCGCTTCTAATCAGCTCTTCATGAATCTAGGTGCAGTTCGAGGAGACTAGATCCCATCCTGACTAGGGATAATAGTAGGTATCTGGGCGAAAAGGGTGGTTCAATGTCGCGGTGGTGGATCTGGCTTGTTGTAGTCTTTCTGGTAATAGGTTTGTTGTTTTTAAATAGAGCCCATTTTGGTGTGATCGTTTTGCACTACCACGCAATCAACGATCGAACAGGTAAGGAAGAAATAATCGCTGTTAGGCCTGAGGACTTCGCCTGGCATATGGAATACTTAAAAAAGGCGGGCTACAATGTAATCCCCCTCAAACAGGCCGTAGAGTACTTATCCGAAGGAACGGAATTGCCACGTAAGGCAGTGACTATTAGCTTTGACGATGGCTATATGGATAACTACAAAAACGCCTTTCCGATCTTAAAAAAACACAATTATCCTGCCACAGTTTTTGTGGCCACCGGAGAAGTTGGTGGAATAAATCGCTGGGATCTAGGCCGGGGCTTCGCTGAACTGGCTTTGATGGACTGGGATCAGATTATTACTCTTGAAGAAAAGGGGATTGCTGTCATGCCCCACACGGTACACCATGTGGATTTAACCACTGTCTCAAAAGTCCGAAGAAAAGAAGAAATAAATTTATCAAAAAAGGTACTGGAAGACCACCTCGGAAGGGAAGTGACCTATTTCTCTTATCCTGACAGTGGAGTGAATGACGAGGTAGTAGCAGAAGTTAAGAAAGCAGGTTTTGGCGCTGCTTTCACTAGCTCCTTCGGTACGAATGTTTATAAAAAGGCGGATCTCTATCGGATCCGTCGAATGCCAGTTAAAGAGATCCACAAAGGGTTTTGGGGTCGTTTGCTGTTCGTTATTGAGTTGAAGCTTTGTTCATTGTATCCCTTTTAGAAACCAAATTCTTGTACAGAAAGGGTGGAGGATATGCTTCACCTAGATATGCACGGCCATAATCTGGTGTTCAAGACTGATCCAGACGTGTTTTCACCTCAGAACTTGGATCGAGGTACGGCAGCCATGTTGTCAATCGTAGAATTTAAACCAGAGGATCGTGTGTTAGACTTAGGTTGTGGCTATGGTGTAGTTGGAATCCTGGCTGCAAAGCTAGTTGGTCAAGAACAGATAGTCATGGTTGACGTTGACCCCCTAGCAGTGCGGTTATCCAAGGAGAATGCCGCCTTCAATCAGGTGCCCAATGTCACCATTTATCAAAGTGACGGGTTTAGAGACTTTACAGACACAGGTTTTAGCTTGATTCTTTCCAACCCACCATACCATACTAACTTCTCTGTGCCCAAAGCATTTATTGAAAAGGGCTTTAACCGGCTCATGATGGGGGGCAGGATGTACATGGTAACCAAGCGAAAAGAATGGTACAAGAATAAATTCATTGCCATCTTTGGTGGTGTGCAAATCATGGAGATTGATGGTTACTATGTTTTTATGGGTGAAAAGAAGGACAAGCAGTATGCAAACAGAAGAACCAAACCACATCATAGGAGTTGATGAACAAATGCAGTTTGTGCCTTTTAACGAAACAATGCTTGATGCTGGAGCAGGGTTACTGGCCGAAAACTATAGTCACCTGCGAAGTAAGGGGTTGTCTTTACTACCCGAACGTTTCGAGGAAATAGCTACTGCGCGAGAGGCCCTTCTGGGCGTCTTCGAACAACCCAAAGCCATGGGGATCGCTGCCCTTTCTGATGGAAAGCTGATGGCGTATCTAATCGGTTGCCCGGCAGTCAATGCCATTCGGGGCCGTCATGTCTGGATTCACCCTGCTGGTATAGGGGCCGATTCGGCGTATTCATTGGACATTCTCCGGGATTTATATACACATCTTGGAAGAGTTTGGGTCAGAAACGGCTTTTTTGATCATTTTATTCTCACCTTTGCGGAGGGAGACTGGCTGATTCCCTGGTTGAACCTGGGTTTTGCCTCTGAGCAGGCGCATGCTTTGATGGACCTAAAGAAGGTCCATATCTCTCGTTTTTCAGTCAACCCTAGATTGGTAGTCCGCGAAGCGGGCCAAGAAGACCGAAGTATCGTACAGTCCTTTTCTAGAATTATTCCTCGGGAGCACGCTGGTGCACCCGTTTGGGGCGTTGCCTTGCCCGAAGATATCCCGGAGATTCATGAGGGTTATGGCGAGTTATTGGATGAAGAGGGAACAACTACTTGGCTGGCATTCTTGGATAATGAGCCTGTGGGTATCCAAGTCTATCGAACATTACCAGATCAAGGTATCAATCTTCTGTATCCAAGCAAATCCACCAGGCTGACTGTGGCAAGCACCATCGAACAAGCCAGGGGGATGGGCGTATCAACTACGCTTTTAGCGCGTGGTTTGGCGGATGCTCTTTCCAAGGGCTTCCGCTACTGCGAAACAGATTGGAGGGTTACCAATCTGCTCTCCTCGAGGCATTGGCCGCGTCGAGGTTTTACACCGGTAGGTTATCGCTTGGTGCGCAAGGTAGATCCGCGCATTGTCTGGGCGGATGGATACAACGAGTTATAATAAAACGTATAAACTGCAATAATTCAAGGGGGATGACAATGAGAGCGAGTCCGCCGTGGCGTCCGAAAGATGAGCACAAT
>DGYW01000062.1:75056-84489 GCA_002396805.1 Firmicutes bacterium UBA4996
GTTTTTAGACACAGTCGCCATTTGACCAATAGTCGTTTAGCGGCCCACTTGGCTAAAGAAACTCCAGGGAGGCGTGATTTTAGTTGCTCTTAGTCATTATTTACGTTGCATTCATCAGTCTAGGACTACCCGATTCAATCATGGGAAGTGCCTGGCCGGTCATTAGGCTAGACTTAGCAGCTCCAATCGGCTTGGTTGGATATATCTCAATGACTGTGAGCACCGGGACAATAATCTCTAGTTTGTTTAGCAACAGACTTACAGCCCGTTTTGGAACTGGTAAGGTCACCTTATTTAGTGTCCTAATGACTGCTGTGGCCCTGTTTGGTTATTCATTTGCTAAGTCTGTCCCATTTCTGTTTTTGTTAGCAATCCCTTTGGGTCTTGGAGCCGGAAGCGTAGATGCCGCCCTCAATAACTTTGTAGCGTTGCATTACAAATCCCAACACATGAACTGGTTGCATTGTTTTTGGGGTATAGGAGCAACCGTGGGCCCCATGATCATGTCTGTGTTCTTGGTGGCGCCTTATGGGTGGAGAAAAGGTTATTTAGTGATTGCGGGTGTTCAAGCCTCTTTAGTCTTGATTCTCATTCTGACAATGTCTGCCTGGGGAAAAAAGGAGAGGCTCTCACAACAAAGTCCAGAATCAACTACGGCAATCTTAACTAATCGCGAGGCTCTTAAAGTCTCCAATGTCAAGTTGGCTTTGGTTTCCTTTGTGTTCTTCTGTGCAACTGAACTAACAACTGGTCTCTGGAGTAGTAGTTATCTAGTTACGGTTAAGGGCTTGTCAGCGACGGTTGCGGCACAGTGGACTGCCTATTTTTATGCAGGGATTACCGCGGGAAGGTTAGTGGCTGGTTTTTTGTCTGTAAAGGTGGTGAACCAAATGCTAATTCGGGCAGGGCAGATCGTCTGTGTGCTCGGAACTGTTTTTTTGCTGTTGCCACTTCACGTCTATTTCTCTGCACTGGGATTAATCCTAATAGGCTTAGGAACAGCTCCCATCTTTCCAGCCATGTTACATGAGACTCCCAATAGGTTCGGTGCGGAGGCTTCTGGTGCGATCATGGGATTGCAGATGGCTTTCGCCTATGTAGGAAGTACCTTAGGACCACCTCTCTTTGGAGCAATTGCATCAGTAACATCCCTGAGACTACTTCCTTATTTCGTTCTAGCTTGTGTGCTGATTATGTTTTCTGCTTCGGAGCTTCTGCAAAAGCGTCTACAACAATTAGAAGTTACGCAACCTTAATGCTTTTTAGCTCAAACCAAACTCTAAAATATTGCTTTCCAGCACAGATTACTTTCTCTGTGGTAGGGGTGCCAGATAAGAACGGTATCCAAAAAGAGAATTGGTATACCACCCCCGAACGGGTACGTCTTGTCTTTAGTGAACTAAATAAGATCAGTCGCTATTTTGCAGACAAAGTACAGGTGTTAGCAAAAAGACCTTGATTATTTCAAAAATAGTATGGAGGTGGAGAGGTTATGGTTCAAAGCTTTGGAGCTTGCGGATGTTTGTGCAGCGAGTGTCGAGTTTTTGAAAAGGAATGTGCAGGCTGCCACGCTATTGAAGGTAAGCCCTGTTGGTTGCCAGACGTTGGCCTAGCAGTCTGCGATTTTTATGAATGCGCTGTACTGGAAAACGGATACACCCATTGTGGTCACTGTTCTTCGATTCCCTGCAGGAAGTTCTGGGCCAACAAGAATCCGGCTTGGACCGATGAACAACACAAACAAATTGTAGCAGAGCGAGTGGTCTTCTTGAAGGCACACCTGTAACCTAAGATGACGCCGCAACTGGACCCAAATATTGAAGCGGGGAGACATATTTATGAACATAGGGTATGCATGCCTAACTGTGGGACTACCCGAAGCAAACTTTAGAAGTTGCACCCTGAAGAATGTCAATGATAGCACTCTATTAACTCTAATTAAGCACAATTTGAACTCATTGGATACCATAATAGAGTACAATATCCAAAACAACATCAAGCTCTTCAGAATAACCTCTGATTTGATACCCTTCGGATCTAGTATTGTAAATAATATACCTTGGTGGGATGTGTTTTCCTCAGAATTCGACTCCATAAGAGAAAAAATCAAAAACTCAGGTATGCGGGTCTCGATGCATCCAGGTCAGTATACGGTACTCAATTCGCCAAGGCAAGATGTGGTGAAGAGGGCTGTAGAGGACTTGAATTATCACAATAAAGTGCTGGATAGTCTGGGAGTAGATATAGAGAGTAAAATAATACTGCACATAGGCGGTGTCTATAACAATAAAGAGAAAGCCACAAGGAATTTTATTGACAACTTTCAAATGCTAGATGAGGGTGTAAAGCAAAGAATAGTACTGGAGAATGACGACAAGTCCTTTAATATAGGAGATGTCTTGACGATAGGACTTGCTCTAAATATCCCCGTTGTCTATGATAACTTGCATAACAGAGTATTGCCCTCTGATTTATCAAAAGACGACCACTATTGGATCAGTCTTTGCCGAGAAACCTGGAAAAAAGAGGATGGGGTTCAGAAGATCCATTATTCACAGCAAGACGCCAAAAAGAGACCAGGGGCGCACTCCTCTACAATAGCGATAGCAGATTTTTCAGCATTTGTGCAGAAAATCGACTTAAATATGGATGTTATGCTAGAAGTGAAGGATAAAAATCTTTCCGCTATCAAATGTCTTAACTACCTAAAAGAGGATAGGAGAATCCATAATCTAGAGCTAGAATGGAGCAAATATAAATATACCGTATTAGAGCACTCGCAGAGACACTATAATACGATTCGGGAACTACTCAAGAACAAAGATGAATACCCTGTGGTGAAGTTCTACAGCCTATTAGAGCAAGCTTTAGAAATGGAACCCACCTCCGGGAGCACTGAAAACGCTGCGCTTCATGTCTGGGGTTATTTCAAATCTACTGCTACCGACATCGAAAAAACGAAGTTTGCCCAGCACCTGGAGGCCTATAGGCAGGGAAGGTGCTCCATAAAGTCGTCAAAAAGCTTTTTACGTAAACTAGCTCAAAAGTATGAAGAGGACTATCTTCTAAACTCATATTACTTTTATTTGACCAATTAGTTAGCGTGGGGTGATTTTGTGGAAGTCTTGGTAGTGAGACACGGGCAATCCCAAGCTGATCTAGAGAACCGACATGAAGGACGGGCCGACTTTCCCTTGACTGAGTTGGGGATCAAACAGGCTTAGCTGGCCTTTCAAGGGAAGAGGCAGACAGACGCTTTCCTCTCCCACCGGGAGGCAAAAAAGCTCATGATCGGTTTGCAGAGACTGAGTCTATGATTGATTTTCGCGCGCGAGCCGAAATGTTCTGGTCCCGATTCAGGCATGAGTACATAGAACC
Source organism: Firmicutes bacterium UBA4996 (assembly GCA_002396805.1). GTDB lineage: Bacteria > Bacillota > Limnochordia > Darwinibacteriales > Darwinibacteriaceae > UBA4996. The sequence continues at coordinate 78,435 of DGYW01000062.1, forward strand.
ATCCAACTATAAAAGAATAGCCCTAGTTAGTCACGGGGGCATGATCAACATGTTGTTTAGGTGCTTTCTTGAGTTGCCAATGGGTGTTGACATTTCCCTAAATTCGGGTGATACGGGTATTCATCTCTGGGAAATTACGACTGAACGACGGCGAGTTATTTTCACGAATAGCCGGGAGCATTTAAACTTCAGAAAATAAGCATTTAGAAAAGGTAGGAAAGAGCATGTTTTTTACACAACAAAAACTCGCATCTAGAATCAGAGAAATTGAACCATACAGATACAGGGGACGTCAAGCTCTCGCAGGACTTACCTTCCAACTAGACCCAGAAAGTGTAGTTGGGGCGTACCCTCCCAATGGGGGTGAATGGCAAGACTGCGATCTAGGGCAACGTTGGCGAGGCAAGGATCTGTATGTATGGTTACGCTCTCAAGTAACGATACCGTCAGAATGGGATGGCCACCGCGTTTTGCTGCGCTATGACTTTGGGGGGCCAACGGGGGGAGGCAACACTGCTGGATTCGAGTCCTTACTCTTCATTAATGGTCATCCCTATCAAGGTGTTGATGCCAACCACAAAGAAGTGTTTCTTGCGGAAGATTGGGTAGGTGAATCTATACAACTCCATCTTAGGCTCTGGTCAGGCCTTCCCGGCGGTGGTAAGACCCGAGAAATGGAAATCCAACTAGTCCAAGCGGAACTTTGCTGGCTAGATGAGGCCACCGATGATTTCTTCTACACTGCCCTCGCTACTCTAGAAACGATCAGAGTATTAGAGGAAAACAGTCCAGAAGCCCAAGAATTGTTGAAGGCCGTGAATTACGCATTTCGAGAAGTAGACTGGAATAGGCCAGGTAGCGAAGAGTTTTATGCTTCGGTCGAACAAGCGCGCTCTGTGCTACGCGACAATCTTGACCAAATCCAGAAGCATCATCCTGTGACAGTCACTTGTATTGGTCATACCCATATTGACGTGGCCTGGCTGTGGCAGATAAAACACACACAAGAAAAGTCGGCTCGATCTTTTTCCACTGTGTTGAGATTAATGGAGATGTTTCCAGAATACATTTTCATCCAAAGTCAGCCCCAACTGTATCAGTACATCAAAGAGGACTACCCGGAAATTTACGAACAAATCAAGCCTCGCATTGCAGAGGGACGGTGGGAAGCGGATGGAGCTATGTGGGTGGAGGCCGACTGCAATCTCAGTAGCGGCGAGTCATTAGTACGCCAGATCTTACTGGGCAACCAATTTTTCCAAAAAGAATTCGGTATTACCAGCAAGTATCTTTGGTTACCTGATGTGTTCGGTTATAGTTGGGCCTTACCCCAGATCCTCAAAAAGTCTGGCATTGACACCTTCATGACCACCAAAATTAGCTGGAACCAATACAACCGCCTGCCCCACGATACCTTTATGTGGAGGGGAATTGATGGTACGGAGATCTTGACCCATTTCATCACCACTCCCGATCAGGGCGGAGCTCGCTTTTACACTTACAACGGAAACACTCGTCCCTTTTATATCAAAGGGATCTGGGACAATTATCGCGACAAGAACCTCAACCAAGAACTACTCCTTGCCTATGGGTATGGTGATGGTGGGGGAGGAGTAAACCGCGACATGTTAGAAGTCAGGCGCCGTCTTGAGGATATGCCTGGTTTGCCAAATGTACAGACTGGTCGAGCAGATGATTATTTTGCTAGGTTGCACAACACCCTAGATGAGAGTGAGGAATACATCCACACCTGGGATGGAGAACTATACCTCGAATACCATCGGGGCACCTACACAAGTCAGGGCAAGGTAAAATGGTACAACCGCAAACTTGAATTGGCCTTGCGTAAGCAAGAATGGCTCGAAGTCTACAGGAGCTCTCAACTCCAAAAATGGAACGAGTATCCAGTGGACAATCTTACTAAGGCATGGCAGACAGTATTGCTCCACCAGTTCCATGACATTATCCCCGGTTCTTCTATCCAAGAAGTCTATGTAGATACCCTAAAGGACTACCAAGAAACAGAGGCTGCTCTGAATGAACTGGAGAAAAACGTAATGGCCCAAGTCGTTCAAGAAACGGATGGAACTTATACCGTCTGGAATAATTCCACTTGGGAACATACTGGCTTAGTCGAAATCCCATGGTCGTCGGAACCTGAAGTGGGTAGCTGGCAAGATGCCGGCGGAAATAAGTTGGAAGCGGTGGCATTAAGGAAAAGCTGGTTAGTGAAAGTAGAGCAAGTTCCTGCCCTTGGTTATAGCACTATTTACTTCACTCCAGAAGCTACAACAACCATAGAGTCGCCTTTTACAAACCACTCCCAGGGGATTGATACGCCTTTTTATCAGATGCGTTGGAATGATCATGGTCAAATTACGCGCCTATATGATCTCGAAAATAAGCGTGAAGTGCTAGCCGAGGGCGCTCGGGCTAATGTTCTTCAAATTTTCGAAGATAGGCCCATGGCACATGACGCTTGGGACATTGATCTCTACTACCAAGAAAAGATGTATGAGGTAACGGATCTACGGAGCATTGAGGTGGTCGAGCAAAATGCCTTGCGTAGCATAATTCGCTTCCAGTGGCGGTATGAAAGGTCCGAAATTCGACAGGATCTCATTCTCTATAGCCACACTAGACGAATCGATTTTTCTAGCCACGTAGATTGGCAGCAGCGCCGACAGCTCATGAAAGCGTCCTTCCCAGTAGAGGTGCGGGCGGTAGAAGCCACTTTTGACATTCAGTTCGGTAACGTCAAGCGCCCTACACACTGGAACACAAGTTGGGATTGGGCCCGATTTGAGACGGTAGCACACCACTGGGCGGACCTGTCAGAACAAGGATATGGAGTAAGCCTTCTAAACGACTCCAAATACGGTTATGACATCAAGGGCAATGTAATGCGCCTCAGTCTCTTGAAAGGTGCCACCTATCCAGATCATGAAGCTGATCTGGGTGAGCATAAATTCGTGTATTCTCTCTATCCCCATAAGAATGACTGGTTGGCAGGGCAGACGGTGCAAGAAGCCTGGGAGCTCAACCAACCACTAGTAGCAGTGCCAGGAAAAGCCAGGCAAACTCAGTATTCCATGTTTACTGTAGAAGGGATGCCCATTGTCATCGATGCTATCAAAAAGGCAGAAGAAGGTGACCAAGTAGTTGTGAGATTTCATGAATATTCCGGCGGGCGCGGCCGAGTGAGACTCCATACCTCCTTGCCGGTCATTAGCTGGCAAGAGTGCAATCTCATGGAAGAACCAGAGGGAGAGTTACAAAAAGGTACCATCGAACTAGACATGAAGCCTTACGAGATCAAAACCTTATTACTCACACTAGACAAAAGGGTATACTAGACTAAAAAAGAGGTAATTAAGCTTGAGGTCTGCCTTTAGTTCCTTGCTACTCATAGGAATTATCGTAGCTGCAATAAGTGCTTATCCCTTTATCGTTTCGCCACAGCCTCCCAACCAAAGCACCTCTATTGTCATTAACAAGGCCATTAATCGGATGTACTTATATGAGAACGGTCGCCTGGTAGGTAGATATACTGTAGCAACAGGCAAAGAGGTCTCTCTAACCCCGGAAGGTGATTTGGTCATTGTGGTCAAAGAGGCCAGCGATCAAGGGTTGGGTCAGGATCGGATTTTTGGCACCCGTTGGTTAGGACTGAAAACACCTGACGCACCAGATGGGCTGAAATATGGAATCCATGGGACCAATGAACCGGGATCCATCGGAGAGCATGCTTCCGCTGGTTGCGTCCGCATGTCCCAAGCCGATCTGGAAGAAGTCTATGCAAGAGTCCCACTAGGAACACTAGTGCGTATCCAAAGGGGCTGGGCTTGGCATCGCCATCTAGTGATGTGGTTTTCAAAGTAAACACAATCGGATAAATCGCCTGAACTTAGTGGATAATAGGGGCGAATCCACTAGGGAATGAGGGAGAAATTCTGATTACAACGGACTTACGATCCTTGCAAGAGGTTCAAGACCGCATAGCTCAGGTGCTCCAGACCGAAGGAGAAGTGGGAGAGGTCTTGCGACATATTCAGGGGACCCAAGGTAAAAGACTGCGTCCCCTCCTTGTATTACTAAGCTTCGATTTGTGTGGAGGAGACTACAGCGATGATGTTCTTAATGTGGCTGCAGGTGTGGAGCTCGTGCACATGGCTTCACTCATCCATGACGATATCATTGATGATAGTGATCTCCGGCGGGGTCAGACCACTGTTCACCGCCGTTTTGGAACACAGATCGCGGTACTAGCAGGTGACCAACTCTTTGCCGCTGCCTTTCATCTATTCGCCCTAGCAAAATCTAGGGCAGTTTCAAAAGTTATGACCTCTATTATTCAGGACATGTGTATTGGAGAGATCAACCAGCTCTTAGCCCCACTGTCAAGCGAACATGGTTATTGGACCTATATTCGCCAAAAAACCGCACGCCTAATCGGAGGGTGTTGTCGTTTAGGAGCACTTTTAGCCGGTTCGAGCACGCAGGAATATGTTTTACAGGAATTTGGCGAGAACCTTGGACTTGCCTTTCAACTCACTGATGATGTACTAGACTATCGAGGAGTAGATAACAAGCTAGGCAAAAAAACGGGCATCGACTTCGCCGAAAGACTGTGGACCCTGCCCACCATCCGAGCCTACAGACGAGGACTTATACCCCTTGATTGGTATAACCACGATTTCTCAGTAATTCGCTCCACGCTCGAGCGGGAACGAATTCTAGACGAGGTCTGGCAAGTGGCACGAAATTATGTGACTAAAGCATCCAACCTGTTACAGCCTTTTCCCACTAGTGCCACTCAACAAGAGTTGCTGAGGCTCGCGGAGCAAATTGTTAATCGGGAATTCTAAGGCAGATATCCCACTTGGCGCAGTAATCTACACAGCCTAAGTAGCAGGCTAGTAGTGCCATCAGTTGCTAGATGTTTGATCATAGGCTTAAGTTGTTGGTGAACCACCTTAGGATCTGAGCCATACAGTGCTATGAGTCCTGCTACTACAGTCTCATGAAAAAAAGCGTGGGGTAAACGACTAGCCCGCCGCCGACTCTCCTGCGCGAAGGTAGCCAAACGTAGTTCCCTAGTTTTTAGCGAGGGATAGCAGGAGACAAAGTTGAGGTCCCCATATTCCTCATCCTCCCCTAAGTCTATAAGGTAATCGAGGAGAATGTGCAGCCCCTGAAACCAAGGAAAATAGGTGGCAAGGGTTTCTTCTAATTGTTCTTGGGATTTCTGAAAGCTTAGAGCAAACAAGAAAAACATGCCTAGGGTAGATCCAGAGGCAGCAGCCCATTCGTTCCAAGATAATTCAGGCCCGAACTCTCGAGACGCCCAATCTTCAAGTAAGATGTCCCCTCCAGTGGTCACGTGCTTGAGGACCTGTAGCTCACAATAGTAGGTGGCTAGGCGCAGTGCCTCAGCTTGATAAAGATGGTAAAATGGCATTGACTCTAATTGTTTCTGACAAGCAAGCACTAAAGTGCTTAGATATTTTTCTTCTGAATAGGGATAGGAAGCATAGTAGTTATCAAGTGGTTCTCCTGGTGTGAGGGCGTGGAGAAAGCTACGATGTAGTACTCGAAAGGAAGTGGGATCAGTGACATCTAGACGATCACAGAGATTATCTAGATAATCACTAATGGTCTGCAAGGCCACAACCAAACGGAGCATTACCCCTTGCTCAACACCAGGATAATGTGCGTAGACCGAACCACCAATACAGTGAAATGCCTTGTGATCGATACTTGATAAAGCCTGAGTACGGAGGGGTTCTGGCATAGTTTTTGCCAGGCTAGCCCAGGTTTGAAGTTCCTTACGAACAGCAGGTATACTAGTTATGAACTTCTGTAGTAAGCGAATTTTCCTGTGTTCCATCAAAAGCCTCCTTTCTGGATTACTGTTTCCAGCGAAGCGGCTTTTAGTCCAGAACATAAAAAAACCCTTAGATCCAGCGATCTAAAGGAAAAAGTGGCAGGGGAGACAGGAATCGAACCCGCAGCCCCCGGTTTTGGAGACCGGTGCTCTGCCAATTGAGCTACT
>DGYW01000005.1:0-25480 GCA_002396805.1 Firmicutes bacterium UBA4996
CGATACTACTTGACACAGTCCTTATTATCGAGTGAATTGACGACGTAGATAAAAACACTTAGAATTACCCTATCGGGAATACTGGGCAGCCGATGTTTCACTGATTGAGTTTTATGGAAAAACAGGGCAGACTATTCAAACTGTATTTTAAGTCGAGTGGGATTAGGATTGTAAATCAAAAACAGGTGGAGAGGAGGTGAAATCATGGAGACCGTAGCGAATGTTAGAGAGTTACAGAGCACTGTTTATACTTTGGAGAAATACCTTACAGACAAAAAGGAACCAGAGTATGGGTTTGCCTTAGATTTGGTAAAAAGAGGGACTTGCTTTTTGGCTGTGGAAAGTGCCCAAGGTTATAAATTCTATCCAAGCAGATTCATTGGATATGCGGGCAATACCATGAAAGATCATCTTAACAATGTTTATAAAGATGGGAGAGAGACCAATCCTGCAATTTCCGCTATCGTTGGTCTAAAACCCGAGCCAAATGTTGAGCTTAACGAGGAATATGTAACATACTGCGAATACTTGGGCTTCACTGCAAGGGATAAGGGAAGCTTTGGTGTTGAAAGAAAGTTTTGGCGGGCCAGTTTCCGTATTGGTTGAGCATGGGTTGTATTTGTTTGCACTAAGAAAACCATAGTCTTAATTCAATGGCGTTCCACAACTCATATTCGAGGAGCTGATAATATGCGGGGGCATCATGACTTAAATGCTTTATTGAGCGAAGTATTACAACTATACTATAAGGACGAGCGATATCTAACTCCATCCATCTCGTGGTCTAAAGATTTTATGTATTCTCGGTTCGGCGAATACCAGTATTGTGACAACCATATTATCATTAGCCGGTTGTTAGATACCGATAAGGTATCTGAAGAGGCTATTATGTCCGTAATTTATCATGAACTTTTGCATCAAGAAACATCGGAACATCCGGAAACATTTCAAGAAAAGCTACTACAATTCCCCAGTTATCAAAGACTGAACAACGAATTGGAAGCATATTTCGATGCTATAGAGAGTATTCCTGAACTTGATCCACCTCGGACGATTGATGCCCCCCTAGACAAAATCGTATTTGTGCTTCTCCCAAATGAATATGAGAGGCAATATGTTGAGCAATTTACTTATTATGATAAAGCCTTGTATTTAGAGGCGGACAGAAAAAAAACCTATCCAGACCTGCTCAGTGCGTTCGTAATCTGGGTCGTTCAGAATGATACAGACACATTTGTGGTGGGTTGGTCGGATAGTGCGGGTATTTACGGAGAAAAGCAAAAAATTGCCCATAAAAAATGGGGAGGTTGGAATTTAACCTACCAAGTTAAAACTAAAGTGGAGCAAACCCACTTACTAACGGATTGTTTTTATTACTGTGCAATCCCGAACAAGTGGTTTCCTAAGAAGCTTATAACGCGAGGTTATTGTTTGGCCTCGGATACATCTTTGTTTGACATTGAAGATGTTCTAACTTACATAAAAAACTACTCCGAAGACTTCCACGTTATAGGATTAACGGATAAAGCCATCAATTGTTGCGCCCCTTTAGCTGAAAATGATGCAAAAAAACTTGTGGAATTATCAAAAGAAACCGATTCGGCTTTTAGATCCCTATGGATAGCGAACCTCGCCGTACAACGGGAACTAACTTATGACACGTTATTTAATCGCGCGGTTGCGCTTCAGTATGCATTATTATTTCATGATGCACTTGAAGTCTTCTTGGAAGCTTCTCAGTTAGCTCCGAATATCCCCGAAGCAAAGATGGAAGCGATCAGATTATGCGCGATGCTAGATGAAAAAGAATTGGCTCGGGAACTGATCCAAAGTTTATCCGGAGAGGATCTTCGGGCGTACTTTGGATCAGCACTAGGGGGGGGAATTTACAAGTTTGTGGTACAACAATAAGAACGGGGGAGCGTCTCTGCTTGGGTCGCGAAATTCGCAGGTCAATTCGCTGAGTTTTGTTTAGTACTTCTCCAGATTCCGTATGGGTACTGCAGTGCAGTGTCTTGGTTACGCATTAGGCAGATCGCTATTCTACGTGGCCTAACGATCGTGTATTATCACTTTGTAGTCCGGTGAAACAAAAGAGCCCGATACCTTGTTCAAACTAGGTATCGGGCTCTTTTGTGGTGGTAGTTCGTGATCTAACAGGCGAGATCTAGTTGCGCTCTATCAAGCTTGCTGGGGAGATGGTAGTTGTCGTCTCAGGCAATGCTGGGAAAACAGCGTCATAGCCGTTGATCAGATCTAGTGCATAATTGATGATCTCCCACACACGTTGCGTAGTGACCTCATAATCATAATTGCCGAAATGGGGTCCAACGTGTAGCCACCACCAATTGCCTTTGCTATTATCGATTTTATATAATACTACATCATCGCTACCTTCTGTGGAGCCAGCTTGAATAAGGTCATTACGGCGAGTAAACCCTTCCACCCCATCAAGGGAGTTGTAGATTCTCGCATCGCCAGGTGCTCCCAGCTCGTTTCCGGTAACTGGCTTCACCCAATGCAATTCCCCTTCGGATTCGTAGTCCCAATATACCTCTGCTTGATAATCTCCGGTAATCCAATACATAAGGGGGACTATACTGCTATCTAGAGTAACAATGACCCTTCCGGTAAACTCGCTAAGGTCGAAACTAGCACCTACATCACTAAGTACCAGTACATCATATCCTGTTGGTGCGTCCGTTAATAGATTATTCTCTTCAACAACGATGTCATACTTCGTGTCAGCCACATTATCTGGGGGTGCTATCACTCTCATGCCACCAGAAAAGTGCTCGTAGTCCTCATACATATACCACAGGATCTTATTGCCGACGCGTTGAAATGTCAGGCTGGAGCCGCTCTGTTTCGTAATTTTCGCTCTTTGAGGCGGAGTGAACAAATACCCTGGCTGGGGCTCAGGTGTAACCGTCACTGTACCAGTAACCTTTGCCTCCCATTTTCCGTCCGCTTTGGTAACGGCATATCCCGTAGTCCCACCAGAAATAGCTAATCTCACACCACCAAGGCCATTGCCTTCGGTGTCGGTCACCCGCCCGGATATTTTATAACTACCCACGCCTATACAGCCTGTTAGTGTTATTAACACTAACACGGCCAGAGAAAAGACATACCTTCGTCGCAATTGATACGCCATTTCCACTCCTCCAATCCCATTCTTGTTTGATGAATTCTGATGTCCGCGTACATATTATGACCGATGTTTTCGGGTATGCACCTCCGTCCATGAAATCCAGACCAAGACTTCTGCCAAAAACGAACCTCTCCTAAATGTAGCGAAAGTTGGCGAGGATTCCTTTGATACTTGGAAGTATATTTATACAGAACGGCCGAGTTAATGCGGAGCGAGCGCTGTTAATGGGGTTCTTCGTCTTCTTACCACTTCGTAGGAATGATACGGGGTAAGCAAATATTTTTCTACACTTTGATAATATTTTATCATTGACGTTAATTTCATAACAAAGTATAATGAATATATAATGAACGCGTGACGAGGCGTTTCTATGGGTCTTGTCCCAAGGAGGCTAACCATGAAAAAGATTGCAATCCTGTCCCTTGTCGTGTTAATTTTGGTGTTTGGCTCCGGGTTAAACCCGTTGGTGGTGGAGAGCTCCACCTTGGCTAAACAAGTTATCCTTACCTTTGAGGGAGTCGCGGTGGAACAAATGACACGGGAAGAGTTTCTCGCCTTGGAGCAGATGACAGTTGAGCTGTCGCGCACAAACTCAAGGGGAAAAACCACCACAGGCACTTATTCTGGCGTTCATTGGAAGGTGCTGGCCCCATTTATTGGAGCTCAAGATGCTAAGAGCATCAGAGTCGTGGCTTCAGACGGGTTTGAACAAGCTTACTCTTCGGATATTCTGGAGGATCCCGATTCCCTTTTTGCTCTTTACAAGGACGGAGAACCCATTACTGAAGAAGCCCAAAACGGTCAGGTGTGGTTTTGTGCCAGTGAGCAGTATACCGCTGATTACTGGGCAAAGTTTATCGTTAAGATCATAGTACAGTGAGCCAATCACCACAATTACCGAGCAAGAAACCTCACTTTCTCCTCGCAGATTACATCATCCTCAGTATGCTGGCTGCTGTTGGTATAGCCCTAAAGGGAGTTATCGTACCATTAGCAGCCATTGCTACAGGTCCTTTCTACATTCCAGGCGGAGTGCTGGCTGGCGGCTTTTATATGATGTTTTTGGTTCTGGGTCCAGCCCTCATAGGTAAACGGGGTGCTGCCTTCCTGGTGTCCTTAATTCAAGCTCTGCTAGTCACAATTATCGGCACACCCGGTTCCCACGGCCCAGTTAGCCTTTTTACCTACACAGTATCAGGAATAGCAGTAGAACTATGGTTTTTCTTAAGCAGACATACTGGATGCTGTGCCCTTTGTTGCTTTATAGGAGGCATGGTGGCAAATGTGGCTGGTAGCTTCGGGGTTAACCTTGTAATGTTCAATCTACCCTTTGTCCCCCTGTTACTTTCTCTCTGCGTTGCAGCCCTTTCTGGTGGACTAGGCGGCCTTCTGGCCAACACAGTGGTTAAGAAGATTAAACGGTCCGTCGGGGGGAATTTAGGTGCGTGGAAGTCTAGATAGATTTTACCTAGTAATCATAGTCTTCTTTTTCGCTCTACTTCTTTCTGGATGTAGCAAGCAAGCTACTAGTGATCCTGTGGTATCCCCTACGGAGTCTCACCCCAATGAACACTCTGTCCGCCTCATAGACGGAAAATGCGAAGTCACTTTCTTAGGCGAGCAGGTGGTTTTAGAGACCACCAACAGATCCGCTGTAGCTTACTTTGAGAATGGCACTCAGGAAGAAGTCCCCCTAACAGACCTTTTTGAGTGGAGGGGCAATTCAGCAGATTACATTGGTCCTCAGGACATTATTGGTGTGTGGGTAGACGCTCCAGAGCTTTCCGTTACCCATGTAGCCCCCGAGGCTCTCGCTGCCCTAGAACTCGGCCGAGTACTCATTATTTTGCTGGACGGTTTAAGCTATTACGATCTAGAAGAACTAAAACCTGTCTTCTTGTCGGGAAAAACCATGCAGTCGGCTCGCACCGTAATGCCTTCCATTTCTCCAGTTGCCCTTGCCACCATATTAACAGGCAAGTTTCCTAACGAGACAGGTATTACCTCTAGGGATACCCGTCAGCTGCAGGTAGATGACATTTTTGTGGCAGCAGTGAAGCTAGGCAAAAGCTCCGCCATGGTGGAAGGCTCTCGTAAGTTAATTAACACCAGTATCGATCAGCTTTTAAACCCCGACATCAGCGGTGATGGGAGCACTGATGATGAAGTCTTTGCTTGTGCTAAGGCACAGTTAGATGCCGGGGTGGATCTTATTTTTGTTCATTTTCATGGCTACGATGATCTAGCCCACACCTACGGACCCTTGAGTCCGGAAACCTCCGTCAAAATGCTTGAGCTCGATGCTTATGTTGAAACGCTTTGTGCAGGTTTTTCCGGCATGGTTCTGGTCATTGCTGATCATGGTCAGCATGGCACCACAGGAGATAAGTTGGGAGATCATGGAGAATTTCGTCTGTTGGATCTGACCATCCCCTGGATTCAGTGGGAGCAATAACAGATGGTGGGGGTAAAAAGCACATGACCGAGAAGAAGAGGATGGAGAAACATACTAGCTTAATCCTCACAACCCTGATCATATTGGTTTTTGCGGTAGCGGTCCTAGCCTATCTCAACACAGGGGATCTTGATTTAAAGAAAAAGCTCGAGATGAACGCAGAATTTCAGCTTTTGTATGGAGACTTCGCCTACTTAGTAACCATGGAGGATGTACTGGATCTTAATCCAATTGAGTTTGGAGCGATCATGCGTACCAGTACAACGCAGGCTACTCCAGTGAGCTTTACTGGTGTTGAATTAACAAAGCTGTTGGCCAGGTACGGCATTCCAATTGAGGCAGGGTCAACCGTTCAGATCAATGCTCTAGATGGTTATGCTTCAGTATTTACAGCTGAAGAAGTCCTGACCCCTGAAAATGTGTTCTTGTGCATATATATGAATGGAGAGGTTCTTAAGCCTAAAAAAGCAGGCGGCTTTGGACCCTATCTTGTGGTAATTAGAAATGTCCAGTTTGCCCAGCGCTGGTGCAAATTTGTGGAGGAGATTGTTGTGAGATAAAAACCACATAGATGACCGAAGGGTGCAGGGGCAAGACGGTGCAGAAAGGAGATTCACCATGAAAGCAATAGCTGTTAATGGTATCACAAGATCTGGAAAAACCACTGTCTGCGAGGTGCTCATTGCCGGGCTGCGTCAACGGGGCTACACTGTTGGTTCGGTGAAGGAGATTCACTTTGAGGGTTTCGCCATCGATCCCGATCCTACGACTAATACCAGACGGCATCGGACAGCAGGCTCCCAGCTTGTGACCGCCAGGGGCATATCTGAAACGGATATCCTTTATCAGTCCATGCTCCCCATGGAAGAAATCTTCCGACACTATGACCACGACTACGTTATTTTGGAAGGCGTCACCGATTGCAATGTCCCTCGCATTATTACTGCTCATAATCGAGAGGAGGTAGAACGGCTTCTGGACCGGCGGGTGGTTGCGGTTTCAGGAGTCTTGGCAAATACTGTTTCTAAAGAGGTTTTAGGTCTGCCGGTCTTTCACGCCTTAGATGACCCGGAAACATTAGTGGACTTTGTGGAAGAATGGGCTTTTGAACCCCTCCCTAACTTTGACCCTGATTGTTGCACTCGCTGTGGCTATACCTGCCGGGAGCTGGCAGGTATGATCGCTTGGCAAAAGGCTAAAAGGGAAGACTGCATCCTCTGGTCTCAGGAAACGGAGCTTCTGATTAATGGGACTCCGATTTCCATGGTGCCCTTTGTCCAAAACATTCTCAGAAATGCCGTCTTAGGTGTGGTCCGTGAATTACAAGGGTTTCAGGAACATAGTCAGATTGAAGTTAGGTTTAGGATATGAGATTCATTTCTAAAAGAAATCAAGTAACTTTGGAAGCTGGGGAAGTGGTCAAGCGGTATAAAGATCTAGAGGGATTACGGCGGGAAGCATGGGCACTAGAGTATCTTTCTAATCTGGGACTTGCGGTTCCCCCATTGCTAGCGGTTAATGAAGATTCTTTGAGAATGGAATACATTCCCGGAGAGACCTATGAGGCTCTTACAGAGACAATGACAGTGGAAATGGCCATCGCCTTAGCGCAATGGTTAGCAGACTACCAACGCATGACGGGATTACTAAGGGGCGATGTGAATCTACGTAATTTTTTATGGACGGGTCAAGCTTGTGTTGGGGTAGATTTTGAAGACCCTACAATAGCTGGCCAGGGAGAAACCGATATGGGAAAAATCTTAGCCTACGCTGTTACTTACGGACCGGCCTTTACTGTGGAAAAAGAACAGTGTGCGAATCTCTTGCTTGCTGCGTTTTCAAAAACCGGCGGTGAGCGGGAGAAAATCCGTGAAGCTTATCTAAAAGAAATAGGGGAGATGAATCATCGGCGATCAGGTCAATCTGTGGAAGTTGCAGTAGCTGCTCTTTTTTTCGATGGATTGAAATAATCAGATCGCGTTTTTAAGTCCTGGAGGTGTTTTTCAAATGGCTAGTACCAACACTAGTCCGGAGATTCTGGAGCAGGTGGCGGCAATTGCGTCTAGGTGGAAAGGGCGTCCCGATATGCTCATTCCCGTTCTCCATGAGGTGCAGGCAGTTGCCCACAACAGCATTCCAAAGGACGTTGCCAAAGTAGTGTCTTACGAAATGGGGATCCCCATAGCACAGATCTATAGCGTGCAGACATTCTATTCTTTCTTTTCCAAGGAAAAGCGAGGGAAAGTGCTAATTAGGCTGTGCAAAACCGCACCCTGCCATGTGAAGGGTACCAAAGAAGTTCTTGAAGCCTTCGAAAGTGCGTTGGGCATTAAGGCGGGCCAGACCACTTCGGATGGTGCCTTTACCTTGGAGACTTGTGAATGTATAGGTGCTTGTGATGTGTCGCCTGCAGTCTTGATTGATGATACGGTTTACGGTAATTTGACCCCAGAAAAAGTGGATGAATTGATCTTAACCATAAGTCAGATGGAGGTTGATGAGAGCTAATGTGGCACCATATTCTTATTTGTTTGCCCATATTGGGAGCTATTCTAGACGTGGCGGGAGTTCTTTCTAGCCAGATGGGTAGAGTACTGTTTCTAGTCGTGTTCATTGCAGGGTTGATTGGAGCTATAAGGCATGCCAGTTTTAAGTTCAGTCCAGACTTAGTGAGATCGGCTGTGCTCAGTCTAATAGGTGCCGTACTCACTTTTATCCTCAGCACTAAGCTCGAGCTCGGTGTAGTGGTTGCTTCGGCCCTTGTTGGTTTGGTAGGTGCTCAGGTGTTCAAAGGTCGCGACCAGTTGGTGTTGTATCTTGGGGTATTCGTCGGTATGGGCTCTGTGCTATCCTTTACTTCTCTGATTGTCGCGGGACTTTTGGGGGGATTATTTTTTGAATTGACAGGTGAGAGCTGGGTCGGTGTTGGCGGACGCTTGGGCACCCTTGCCGCGGCTTCAGTCTTAGTTGTCCTAGCCGCGATTGGAGGTGTATGATGTCAACTCTCTTTTTGGGGATCCTAATTGCAATGATTTGGGGAGCAGCAGGTTTTTGGCTGCGTCAGCACACTAAGCTCACTGTGGTGGAGGTTTCTGCTCTGTTGGCTCTGACTGCCGGCTTGATCCTCCCCCGCATTTTCGTTGATGGAGGTTTTTTTGCTCTAGTTTGCACAGCTGTGTCCTATGCAGCTATGTGTAGTGACGAGCGCATGTGTAGTTATGGTGAAATGTTGGTTGTTAGCATTTTTTGTGCCTTGATTCTCTACTTTGGTCAAAATATTCTTGTGGGAGTCGGAGGTAGACTGGGAACATCTGCCGCGGTAGCAGTGCTCCTACTTGTGCTAATCAAATCTTTGTTCCGTTTGGGGAGTGCCAAAGTGAACGTAGAAAGCTAGCATTTCGGCATTACCCATTGGAAGGAGCGAAAACATGGAAGAATTGCGGGTGGTTCTAAGTAAGGCAGGAGATATTTCTCCCATTAAGAGCAGCGAATACGTAAGTGTAGGTGGTTATGAAGGTTTAAGAAAGGCAGTGGAGGCTCCAGAAAAGGTAATTGAGTTTATCAAAGCATCGGGCCTACGGGGCCGTGGTGGTGCTGGCTTTCCCACGGGCTTGAAGCTCTCCTTTACGGCAAACACTCCTGCTGATCAAAAATACATTGTCTGCAACGCAGACGAAGGGGAGCCGGGCACCAATAAGGATCGAGTGATCATGGAGGAGATCCCCCATCGCATTTTTGAAGGGATGGCCATTGCAGCTGTTGCTGTAGGGGCGGATCAAGGCTATATTTATTTGCGCGCGGAATATCCTCATCTAAAAAAGATCTTAGAAGAAGCGTTGGCAGATGCCCGTGAGCATAGCTTCATTGGTCCGAATATCGTAAACAGCGGGTTTAATTTTGATATTCAGCTCTTTATTGGGGCTGGGGCTTATGTCTGCGGTGAAGAGACTGCCCTTTTAGATTCGTTAGAAGGTAAGCGGGGGGAACCTAGATTTAAGCCTCCCTTTCCTGGAGTAGCGGGCCTTTGGGGAAAACCAACCCTTGTTAACAATGTGGAGACCTTAGCTAATTTGCCAGCCATCATTCTGAACGGACCGGAATGGTTTCGCCAGATCGGCACAGAAAAGTGCCCCGGTACTAAGGTCTTCACCCTCAGTGGCAATATCTTAAATCCAGGTGTCTATGAGTATCCGATAGGTGTAACCATCCGGGAATTATTTGAAGATGTGGGCGGTTGCTGCCCAAATGGAAAAAAACTCTACGCGGTTCAGACTGGTGGTGCTTCGGGCAATATTATTCCCCCATCTCTGCTGGACACTCCCATGGACATCGAGCGTTGTTCCGAAAATGGAGCGACCTTTGGGGCCGGCGATCTTATGTTTATAGATGAGGATCGCTGTTTGCTAGATGTTCTGGAAAACCTTATTGAATTTTTCGAACACGAATCTTGCGGCAAGTGCACCCCCTGCAGAACAGGGAACCCTCAGCTCTTGGCGCTCATTCGCAAGTTTAAAAACGGAACTGCCAAGCAAAGCGATCTTGAACTCATGCTGGAGCTGGGGAATGTGATGGTAGGTGGCTGCTTGTGCGGTTTAGGGCAGGCCGCTCCTAACCCGATCCTTTCTGCAGTACGTTTTTTCCCAGAAGTTTTCAAAGTAAACAACAATTATGAAAGGGGGGCTTCTTAATGTATAAGGTAGTCATTGATGGTCAGCCCAGCGAGGTAACCAACGGCACAACCATACTAGCAGCTTGTGAACAACTGGGTATAGAGATCCCCACTCTTTGTTATCTCAAGCACTTAACCCCCGAAGGGTCCTGCCGGATCTGTGTTGTTGAGGTCAAGGGGGCAAGACATCTCCAAATTGCCTGTGCCACTCCCTGTACAGATGGTATGGAAATCACAACAATGAATGAGAGGATCTATGCCTTCCGTCATATGATTATTGAATTGCTCCTTGCTAATCATCACGCCGATTGTTTCAACTGTTCTGCCAATGGAAGTTGTAAGCTTTATCAATATGCCATGGATTATGACGTGGAACAAACGCGGTTTGAGGAAGTAACCAAGTTTCGCCCTAAAGATGAATCTAGCGAGTTTTTCAACTATGATCCTTCCAAGTGTATTCTGTGTCGTAGATGTGTGCGCACTTGCAACCAGTTGCAGAGCAATCACACCCTCAGCTTGAAGAATCGTGGTGTAGCTACCTGGGTGGGCTTACCATTTGACAAACTTTTTAAAGACAGTAACTGTGTATCTTGTGGTAATTGTGTTTCAGTGTGCCCCACTGGAGCATTGACCACTAAAGCAAGCAAGAAGTATCGTTCTTGGGAAGTGACAAAAACCCGTACTACCTGTCCCTATTGTGGCGTGGGCTGCCAGATGGATCTTCTCGTGAAAAACGGCAAGATTGTTGGGGTTGAACCAGCAGATGGACCCGCCAATAGCAATCTTTTGTGCGTTAAGGGTAAATTCGCTTATCGTTTCATTAATCATCCTGATAGGCTGAAGACTCCCCTTGTTCGTAAAAATGGTGTCTTGACCTCCACGAGCTGGGATGAAGCCCTCGATTATGTAGCAGAAGGAATCAAGAGGATCAAAGCGGAAAGCGGTCCTGATGCCATTGCAGGCTTTGCCTCGGCCCGGGCCACAAATGAGGATAATTATGTCTTCATGAAAATGATGAGGGCTGCCATTGGTACCAACAATGTGGACCATTGTGCTCGCCTTTGACACTCCTCTACAGTGGCTGGTCTAGCCACAACGCTAGGTAGTGGAGCCATGACAAATTCCATAGCTGAGGTAGTAGATGCAGATGCTATTTTGGTAATCGGCTCTAACACAACGGAGACCCATCCTGTGATTGGAGCCAAGATTCGTCAGGCCGTTAACAGAGGTGCAAAGCTTATTGTGGCTGAACCTAGGGAGATACCCTTAGCCCAGCAGGCGGAGATTTTCCTGCCCCTTAAGCCAGGTACCAATGTTGCGTTTTTAAATGGTCTCATGAATGTGATCATCAACGAAGACCTGATGGATGAGGAATACGTGAAAAACCGTACTGAAGGGTTTGAAGAGTTATGGGATATTGTCAAGGAATATACTCCGGAAAAGGTAGGGGAAATCTGCTGTATTGATCCTGAAGATCTTAAAGCAGCCGCGAGAATTTACGCTAAGGCGGAGCGGGCACCGATTTTTTATGCCATGGGAGTAACGCAACATTCTACGGGAACAGCGGGAGTTATGTCTGTAGCCAACTTAGCCCTCTTATGTGGTAAGGTTGGCAAGTATGGATGTGGAGTAAATCCTCTGCGCGGCCAGAATAATGTTCAAGGTGCTTGTGACATGGGTTGTTTGCCTGGGGATTATACTGGGTATCAAAAGGTTGCCAACCCAGAGGCTCGTGCCAAGTTTGAAAAGGCCTGGGGAGTGGGGCTTTCATCCAGACCTGGTTTAACAATTACTGAAGTGATGGATGCAATTGAGAGTGGAGAGGTACGTTGCCTATACATTATGGGCGAGAATCCTATGGTTAGTGACCCTAATCTAAACCATGTTGAGCATGCTCTGAGAAGCTGTGAGTTGCTCATTGTTCAGGATATTTTTCTCACTGAGACCGCGGAATTGGCAGACGTGGTGCTTCCAGCCACCTGCTACGCGGAAAAAGAAGGCACTGTCACCAACACTGAGCGCCGGGTCCAGATGATCCGCCGTGCAGTGCCAGGACCAGGTGATAGTAGAGATGATTGGATGATTCTTTCGGAGATAATGCACAGGCTTGGCTATGATAATGAATTTAGTTCGCCCCAGGAAGTTCTCGAGGAAATTGCCCGAGTTACTCCTTCCTATGGTGGATTTAGCTTTGAGCGCCTAGAAAAAGTGCAGCCTCAATGGCCATGTCCTACCCCTGATCATCCAGGTACCCCCATACTCCATGTGGGCAAGTTCTCCCGAGGAGAGCGGGCGATCTTTAAGCCTTCCCCCTGTATTCTTGGGGCAGAGCTGCCTGACGAGGAATATCCTCTTATTCTTACTACTGGGCGGATCCTATATCATTATCACACACGTACAATGACTGGTAAGAATGAGGATCTTAACCGGGTCGTGGGCCGCTCTTTTGTGGAGATTAACCCTACTGACGCAGCCAAGCTAGGTATTGAAGATGGAGGAAGGGTGAGGGTTACATCTCGCAGGGGAGAAGTGGAAGTTGATGCCCGTGTGACTAATCGAGTATCTGAGGGTGTGATTTTCATGCCCTTCCACTTTGTCGATGGTGCCGCAAACCGATTGACCAATAATGTTGTTGATCCTATTGCCAAGATTCCAGAATACAAGGTTTGCGCAGCTAAGTTACGTGCCATGTAAGAAGGACAAAGATTTGGAGTGGCAGATATGACGGAGTTTAAAAGTGCCGTGATCCTTGCAGGTGGTCGCTCCACCCGTATGGGGTTTGATAAGCAAATGTTAGAGGTGCAGGGCAAACCCATTGTGGAGCACTTGATTACGCTGCTCTGCACCCGCTTTGAAGATATCATGGTGTCTAGCCCTACGCCAACACTTTATGCGCTGGATCAGGTCAGAGTAATTCAGGATATCCATGAGAATATAGGTCCCTTAGGGGGCATCCATTCGGCCTTAGCTCATGCCAAGAGTGAAGCGGTATTCACCATTGCCTGTGATATGCCTTTTCTAGATGTTCCGTACATTGATTATATGATGGATCAGATGAAGGGTAGAGCGTATGATGCTTGTGTAACCTCTTGTGGGGGCCATATTGAGACCTTTCACGCTTTCTATTGTCGTTCAGCTCTCCCTGTTCTTGAAGCAGAGCTGGCCCAAGGAAGATATTCAGTAAACCGCTTTGCCTGCAAGATCGACACTCTGATTATCCCAGAAGAGATTGCGAAACAGTATCTTCCTGATTGGCGGGCATTCACAAATCTCAATACCCCACAAGATTACGAAGAGTTTTGCAGGGAGCACGGGGGAAGGTGATGGATAATGGATCTTGTTAAGGAATATGAGATCACAAGAATTGAGCAGGACACCATCCAGATGGTGAACGATCAGGTTATTGTAGAGCATAACTTAGCTCTCTACTTGAATAACCGTCTTTTCTGCAAACTTCTTTGTGCACCCAATAATCTCGAGGCTCTGATCTATGGTCGTCTTTTTACGCAAGGGATCATTCGGGACAAATCTCATGTGAAAAGCCTTTTAATTCATGATACTCAAGCAGATGTGGTACTTAACAGCGAACTGGATCCTGATAATCCAGCATTCCGGGTAGACCTTGTCCACTCATTACCGGTGCAGATTCTCCAGGCTGACCAGCTTTTTACGGCAGTGGAGACTTTTGATCATGAATCGTCACTTTTTGCTTCCACCGGAGGTGTGCATAGTTGCGCCTTGTGCCAGAACGATGGGAAGAGGATCTTTGTGGAAGACATCGGAAGGCATAATGCCATTGACAAAGCCTTCGGTAGGGCCCTACTGGAAGCATGGGATGTCTCTCAGGCTTTTTTAATCACCAGCGGGCGCGTGCCTGAAGATGCGATTATGAAGGCGTTAACAACTGGTCTTTCTATCGTCATTTCCCGCTCCGCTCCCACTCATGCAGCAGTAGACTTGGCTAGGCGTAGCAACATCACTTTGTGCGGCTTTGCCCGGGGTAGAAGGATGAACATTTATAGTGCACCGGAGCGGATCTTGCTCTAGTCCTCGGAAATTCTACCTTGTCACCCCAAGATAGGCTTCTTGCACCTTTTCATCTTCTAAAAGTACCTGCCCTGGTCCTTCGAGCACCAATTCTCCTGTTTCCAGTACATAGCCGTAGTCCGCACGTTCTAAAGCTTTCCTGGCGTTTTGCTCTACAAGTAAAATGGTATTTCCTCGTTCACGGAGGACGTTGATTATTTCAAATATGTCTCTTACGAGGCGTGGTGCCAAGCCTAAAGATGGCTCATCCATCATAAGAATTTTGGGATTACTCATCAAAGCACGCCCTACGGCCAGCATTTGTTGTTCGCCCCCTGAAAGAGTTCCGGCCTTTTGCCAGCTTCTCTCCTTAAGCCTTGGGAACGTATCGTAGACTCTTTCTATGTCCCGGCTAATAGCCTTACGATCTGATCTAGTATAGGCGCCCAGAATTAGGTTTTCTTCAACTGTCAGATCGGCGAATACCCTTCTACCCTCCGGTACCATGGCAATTCCTTGACGCACAATGTCTTTGGTGGGCAGAGTAGTGATGTCTTCCCCTTTATATAAGACCTTTCCCTGCTTCTTTACTAGTCCCATAACGGCTCTCAAGGTCGAAGATTTGCCCGCTCCGTTGGCTCCGATTAGGGTTACTATTTGGTTTTCTTCTATGGTTAAATTAATTCCCCTTAAAGCATTAATGCCACCGTAGTTGACGTGTAAGTCGATTACTTCTAACATTAGCTACTCCACCCCCAAGTAGGCTTCTACAACCCTTTCGTTCCTCTGAATCTCGCCGGGGTTACCATGGGCGATCAAGATCCCATGATCTAAGACGTATATTCTTTCACTTATTTCCATAATAACGTCCATGTGGTGCTCAATTAAAAATATGGTTAGATCGAATTCTTCCTTAATAGCGCGGATGAATCTAGTCAACTCCCCAGTTTCTTGAGGGTTCATCCCAGCCGCAGGCTCGTCTAGCAACAACAGTCTTGGGTCCGTGGCCAAAGCTCGGGCGATCTCTAATCTTCTTTGCATTCCATAAGGTAAAGAGCAGGCTTTTTCATCTTTCGCATCTTGAAGGCCAACCTTTTCAAGCAGATAACAGGACTTTTCATACATTGCTTTTTCTTCGGCTCCATAGCTAGGGAGCCTAAATACGGCTGAAAATACATTAGATCTGATTCTTAAGTGATTACCAATGAATACATTTTCTAAGACAGACAACTCACTAAAGAGCCTGACATTTTGGAAGGTTCTACACACGCCAAGCTTGGCAATCTGATCGGGTCTTAATCCCACCAAGAGATGTTGTTTGTGATCCTTAGGGTTGAATGTGATTTGTCCCTCTACAGGTTTATAGACACCGGTGATCACATTAAAAATCGTGGTCTTTCCAGCTCCGTTAGGTCCTATCAAACCGACGATTTGGCCTTTTTTTATTTTCGCGCTAAAATTGCTACAAGCTGTAACTCCGCCGAATTTCATAGTCAAATTTTCGATGTTCAACATAGTGAATTCACACCCTCTTAGCTTTCCGGAGCGCGCCTTCTCTCCTAATCAATACTACGGCAATCAGAATCACTGAAAAAACAACCATTCTCATTCCTGGTATACCTTTGAGTTGGATGAACCCCAAATTGATTGACTCATCTAAAAACCTCAATGCCTCCATCATGATTGTGACTACTAAGGCGGAAACCGCGGTTCCCACTATGTTTCCTAAACCTCCTAATACGACAATTAGCAGGATATTAAATGTAAGGCTGATTCTAAACATGTTAGGATCAATAGTCCCTAGTAAGGCCGCCAAAAGCCCTCCTGCGACTCCAGCAAAAAAGGAACCAAAGGAAAAGCTCATCACTTTATGTTTGAAAAGATTGATACCCATGGATCTAGCCGCAACCTCATCTTCTCTGATGGCCAAAAAAGCTTTTCCATAGCTTCCCTTCATTAAAACTGTCATAAACCAAATGGTTACAAAAGCGATGCCCCAACTCCACCAGATATTTGTGTAGTTAGGTATTCCCTTTAGTCCGAGGGCACCATTAGTAAGAGACTGGGTATTGGTAAACACCACCCTAATGATTTCTGCAAAACCTAAAGTGGCGATGGCTAGATAATCGTCCGTCAGCCTTAAAACCGGTGCACCAATTACAAAACCCGCCAATCCCGCGATAATTCCCGCTGCGAGTAAAGCAGGCAAAAATCCCCATTCTACATTAGCTAAGAAGGGGGCAATAGGTTGCATAAAAAAGTTCATTTCTTTCATGGGTATGGGCATAGTGAGAATTCCCACAGTGTAAGCCCCAATAGCCATAAATCCCGCATGACCCAAAGAAAACATCCCCGTGAATCCATTGATTAGATTCATGCTCAGACCTAAGGTTATATAAATACCAGAAAGGGTGATTATTCTAATTTTGTAGCTATCAAGAAATTTGTTCGCCAGGAACAGTCCTACTATTGTCAAGGCCAGCAGAATTAGCAGGGTAACAGATGACTTTTCTTTGATTTTCATAGTTTACACCTTTTCCGTAATTTTATCGCCCATGATGCCAGAAGGCTTAACTAAGAGAATTATAATTAAAAGCACAAAGGCGAAAGCATCCCTATATCCGGTTAGGCGAGGGAGCAAAGCAACTAACATTATTTCTCCTAAACCCAAGATGAACCCACCTGTTACCGCCCCAGTTATGTTCCCGATGCCTCCTATAACTGCAGCTATAAAGCTTTTTAACCCAGGCATCGTGCCCATTAAGGGCATCAGTTGAGGATACCTAACCCCCCACATAATCCCTCCCACAGCAGCTAAGAGGGAACCAAGGAAAAAGGTAATGGAGATAATTCTGTTGATATCAATCCCCATTAAACTAGCGGTGTCATAATCCTTGGCCAGCGCTCGCATGGCCATGCCCGTTTTAGTCTTGTTGATAAAATAGTTTAGTCCCATCAGTAGTAACACAGTTATGATAGGAATAATGAAGGCAACTATGTTTATGGAGACTCCGCCTAGTCTTACAACCTGGTTCAGTAGTTTTGGAACAGGGAAGGCCCGTGGCCTTCCCCCAAAGATGACAATCCCTAGATTTTGCAGCAAGAATGATGCTCCTATGGCAGAGATGAGAATAGTGATCCTCGGAGATTCCCGTAATGGTTTATAGGCAGTTATTTCAAGCAGTATACCGATACAACCTGTAATTGCCGGGGCAATTAAAAATACGAGCCACCAAGGAAGAGGCGTGTACAGGATCCCGTAAAAGGTGATGTAGACCCCAAGCATAAATATGTCACCGTGGGCAAAATTGATCAGTCGCAAGATCCCGTAAACCATGGTGTAACCGATGGCAATTAAAGCATACAGACTTCCTAGTGAAACGCCGTTGGCCAAATGCTGCAAGAATATTGACAAGTCACCCACATCACGCCCTCCTTAGCCTTTCGATTAATCTGGTTCTACAGTTGTTAGGTAGATAAATTTGCCGCCATCTACTTTGTTGATCACAGCTGATTTAACTGCATCGCCATTCTCATCTAGATTAATAACTCCTGTTGCCCCCACAAATCCTTTTACTTCTGCCAGTCCATCTCGTATAGCTTGTGAGTCTGCTGAACCTGCTTTTTCCATAACATCCAAGATCAGCATATAAGCATCGTAGCCTAGGGCTGCAAAAGCATTAGCTTCTTTGCCAAACTTGTTTCTATAAGCAGCCAAGAATACTCCCGACTCTGATGTAACGGGTGCTTCGGCAGTAAAGTGGGTACTAAATACGGCTCCTTCTACCGCGTCACCACCGATCGATAAGAATTCTGGTGCTTCCCAAGTGTCCCCACCGAGAAACGGAACATCTATGCCTAAGTCTCTCGCTTGCCTAATAAGTAGCGCAGACTCTCCGTAATTTCCTGGGGCGAAGATAATGTCTGGCTTTTTGTTTTTCACATTGGTTAATTGGGCTGTAAAGTCTTGATCCCCTGTGTTATACGAGGAGAGCTCTACGATGCTGTTTTTGTCTCCGGTCAATTCTCTAAAAGCATCGATGAAATATTTACTGAGTCCTACGGAGTAATCTTGGGTGACATCTTGAATTACAGCCGCAGTTTTTGCCCCCAATTCGTTTACAGCGTACCGAGCCATTACTGTGCCTTGGAAAGGATCGATAAAGCAGACTCTAAAGTAGTAATCGTTATTTAAGGTAACTAGCGGATTGGTTGGCGAACACCCGACCGCAGGCACCTCTGCTTTTTTGACAATATCTCCTGCTGCCATAGACAAAGAACTGCCGTAGCTACCGATTATGGCCACCACTTTGTCCTTTTCAATCAGTCTGGAAACTGCATTTGCAGACTCCACTTTATCCGATTTGTTATCCACAACAATAATCTCTACTTTTCTGCCCAAAACTTCCCCTTTGATTTCAAGGGCTAATTCTATTCCTTCGACTGTCATTTCGCCCCCTGCGGCGTTAGCCCCAGTCATTGGCTCGAATACACCAATCTTTATGACTTCATCAGCATACCCAACTTGAGGTGCAAGGGTTAACACTAGTACGAGTAACAACAACCCTAACGTTCGTTTCATTCAATTCCCTCCTTCTATTTTCTTAAGCAATGCCGTGTTAATTACCATATTTATAGGATACTTGGCTGTTCCTTTTTAAACTGGAATAATTTCTGGTAATGGGTAAACCGCGCTTTGCATAAAAGACATAACTTAACGGCAGATTAGAAAGGCGATTTATGTAGTTGTCATTCTAACACCTTTCTTTGACGAGAATGGGTAGAATGTGTTAGAATATGTGTTAGATACTAAGGGAGGTGTATATTGTGCAGTTTACTGAGAGTCCAATCTTAGAACTGAAGCGCCAAGTGGTGGATGACATCCGGAAAACAGTGATTGCTTTTGCCAACACTCAAGGGGGAACAATCTACATCGGGGTGGATGATGATGGAACCATACTTGGTGTGGAAAACCTTGATGCCGAGATGTTAAGGATCTCTAACATGATTAGGGACTCAATCAAACCGGATGTTACGATGTTCGTTTCTTATTCGGCTGAAAACGTAAAGGGCAGGGACGTTATCAAAGTAACTGTGCAAAAGGGTACTGAATCCCCATATTATTTGCAGGGAAAAGGGCTCCGGCCAGAGGGCGTTTTTGTTAGGCAGGGGACTTCCTCCGTTCCTGCTACAGAAAACGCTATTCATCGCATGATTGTGGAGACGGATGGGGATAGTTATGAGCAAATGCGTTCATTAAACCAAGACTTGACGTTCGCGTCCGCCACTGAGGAGTTTAACAACCGGGGTGTCCCGTTCGATGCGAACCACTTTAAGACATTGCAACTTGTGAACGAGGATGGTGTTTATTCTAATCTTGCTTTATTGGTTTCAGACCAGTGCAGTCATACACTAAAGGCCGCTGTCTTTGAGGGGACGGATAAATCGATTTTTAAAGATCGACGGGAGTTTTCAGGGTCCCTTTTTAAGCAGCTTAATGATGCATTTGCCTATATCTCGCAATATAACCGGGTAAGAGCGGAGTTTTCCGGTTTGCACCGGATAGATAAAAAAGACTATCCAGAGGAGGCCTTGCGGGAAGCTCTTTTGAACGTTCTGGTTCACAGAGATTACTCCTATAGCTCCAGTACATTGATTAGCATTTTTGATGACCGCATTGAATTTCTGTCCATCGGCGGATTAGTCAAGGGCGTCACTCTTGCCGATATTCTGCTCGGTATTTCTATAACTCGCAATGAAAGGCTCGCTCGTATTTTTTACCGGCTGGCTCTTATTGAAGCCTACGGTACTGGTATACCGAAAATTTTGAAGAGCTATGAGGGGTTTGTGAGGCAGCCCGAATTTCAGGTTACCGATAATGCTTTTAAGATCACTCTTCCGAACCAAAACGAACAAACAACCTATGGAGACCTAACACCTGAAGAACAGTGCATCATTGAGCTTGCGGAGAGCACGGGTCTGCTCAAACGAAAAGATGTAGAACGCGAGCTCAGTATATCGCAGACAATGGCGGGTAGAATCCTCAAAGCCATGGTAGAACAAGGATTGCTTGAGATTACAGGTAGAGGTAAAAATACCGCGTATGTCCTACCGCGCACTGAAAATTAACTCGCGATTGTTTGGAAAGCAGAAATAAAAAGGACCCGGAGATCTAGCCTCCGGGGCTTTTAATAGCGGTATTTACAACTGACTCATTGGGTAAATATCTTTGCCAGACTTAAGGTTAGTTCTGGAAAAACTGACGATTGAAGTGCTTCGGGGTGTGCATGCATTTTGGAAGCATGAATATCTCTATCTGGGGTAAACGCATACTGCCACACCGTCTTGTTATCCGGATCTACTACCCAGTACTCGACGATGCCACTTCGCATATACAGACTAAGCTTCGTCACTAGGTCCTTACTCCTCGTAGATGGGGACAGTACCTCCACCACGAGGGTGGGAATGCCTTCGTACTTACCGTCGGCGGTGACCTTCTCTGGATCACAGATGACTACAATGTCCGGTTGTACAACGTTGGGGTCCTCACTGAATTTCGTAGCATAGCCATGTAAGTGGACATCCAAAGGGGCTGTTAATGCTTGGCAAGGGCTATTTTCGCCTAAATAATTACACAACTGAAGAAGCACTTCCCTAACAATAACTTGGTGTCTAAAACTAGGCGACGCCAATAAATAGACTTCACCATCGATAAGTTCGTAGCGTTGGTCCGAGGAGCTAACGTAATCCATGTATTCTTCATAACTGATCCGCCGCACCATTCTATACTCTCCTGTAGACTCATTGATGAAGAAATCTGGCTGGGTATAGGCCACAAGTTTGGCCACGCTTTTCCCGTTCTTGGTGATAATCACATCTTCCTTTTGCGCCAAAGCTAGGTATCTCCCAACCGCATTTTGAAAATCCGTGGAATTGACTCGCATCTAACATCCCCTCCTTAGCTAATAGTATAAGTTGAATGTAGCTAATGTTCAAGCTAATCTAGCTATAATGTTCCTTTATCAAGTCCTAGAACCGATGAAAGGAATAGGATATTGTTAAATTCAAAAATGCCATTGTGGATAAGTTTGTTTATTGTTAAGATTGGATCAGGTAAATTGACAAATGTGCGAGGAGAGGGTTCGCAATGGAGGATAAGTGGGCAAGCAGAGGGTTGATTGTACTAAGTGTTGTTCTCGCCTTAGTTTGCGGAAGCTTCATCGGTAGTACAAGTTGCGCAAGGGCGGCAAACGGAGAAGGGATTATCTACCTAGAGTTCGTTATGGACTCATCACTGAGTATGAAATCCACCGCAGGAAAAGGGCTAAATAGGATGCAGATTGCAAAAAGTGTTTTTGAGGAGCTTGTCAAAGAATTACCTAATCAAGACAATCTCCATGTCGCCTTAAGAGTTTATGGAGCAAACTTGGTTTCGCAGCCCTGCCAAGACTCTGTATTGGTGCAACCCTTTGGTCCCGTCGCACAGGTGCGAGAAGCCATAATCGAACAAGTGCGCAAACTTGAGCCTAGTGGAATGACCCCCATTGGTTATTCTTTAGAGCAAGCTGCTAAAGACTTTCCGAAGGAACAAGAGGCTCGAAAGGTGATTGTTCTGATCACAGACGGTGCGGAGAGCTGTGGGCTCAAACCATGTGAGATCTCCAAGCGACTACAGCAGGCTGGTATCATTATGGAACCTTATGTGGTCGGGTTCGGGATCTCAGATCAAGAATCAAGTTCGGTGGCGTGCATCGGAAAATATTACGCAGCTTCTGACACCGAGTCTTTGAAAAAAGCATTGCAGGGTATTATGCAAGAAGTAGTAACCCCCACCATGTTGCATCTTCAAGCTATGGCGGGAGGAGAAAATGTTACGGATCAAGTTGAATTTAGAATTCTGGATGCCATGGGAAAAGTCGTCAAAGAAGAGCGTGGGCGACAAGCGGAACTAGCGCTAGTGTTATCACCTGGCGTGTACACTGTGCAAGGAAGCCTTAACCTCAAGGAGCAGACTTTAACCAAAAAAGGAGAGGCCAGACTTTCAGAGGGTGATAATAAGTCCCTTGTACTCGACTTTGGAACTTTAATGGGTCAATTGGAGATAGTGGCCAAATCTGGAAACCAAGATATCACAGATCAAGTGCATGTACTGGTAACCCAAGGCGGGCGGGAAGTAGCTACAGTTTGGAGTAGTGCGCCTAAGGTTGCTTCATTAAGGGCCGGTTCTTATGACGTTACGCTAAGTTTGCCCAATCAACCCCAATCGTCTCAAACCAAGACTATTTGGGTTCCAGCTGATGAAAAAGCCAGACTTCAATTCGCTCTAGACGAATTGTCTGCTACCTTAAGTGTAAAGGCAATCTATGGCAACGAGGACATAACGAAGTTTGTCACCTTTACCCTTGTGCGAGATGGACAAAACGAAATGGTGCTCCCCCGCGTTGAGGGAGGTGTGACTGCCCAAGCCGCGCCAGGCGTGGTTGATTTAGTGGCGAAATTCGCGGGGCTTTTCTCTGAGGAAAAAACTATTTCGGAAATAGCTCTTGAGCCAGGGCAAACCAAGCAAGTCACCGTGGATTTTAGCGATGTACTAGGTCGCTTGCGACTTAGCATAGTATCCGGCGAGAACGATGTTACAGAAACGGCCCAAGGAAGAGTTGCTCAGCCGATCCGCAAGGAATTACCCTATGAGGCACCGTATCGCACAGCTCTCTTACCTATAGGTAAGTACCTTGTAGATGCGACTAGTGCAGAATCTATCGGTGTTAACACCAGTGAAGTTGGAATCAAGGCTGGCATCAACAATGACATAATCATGAAGTTAGTGGAGCCGGGTCTAATTGAGGTTCAGGCCTTTGTGGGTACGTCCCCAGTCTCGCCAAAAGATCTAGAAGTACATGTCTATGACGACCAGGGATGGATCGGTCAGATGTACGCGAAAAATGATACTTCAGTTCTCCGGGTTGCACCTGGTGTCTACCAAGTGGAGGGCCGATATTTCCAAGGTGCAAACCAAGAGCAGAAGGTGAAGGATGTTGCAGTGGAGAGTGGGAAAACCACTGCAGTTAAGCTGAGCTTTGTCGGTGAAGGGCGTGTGGTGTTGGCCGTAACTTTGAATGATCAAAGCTATAAGCCAGACAACGTGTGGGTCTATCACAATGGCGACTACTTTGCTTTCTTAGAGCCGGCCACTGATCACACCATGCAGGGCGATCTGCCCGAAGGCATCTACGACTTTTGGGTACTCGGACAACACCAAGATAATCTGGGAGAAGCATGGGTTCGCGATGTAGAGGTGTTGCCCGGGCAAACCAAACACGTTGACTTTTCTTTTGGTGGTGCATCTAAGATCAGATTGAGAACCACATTGGATGGAAAGCCCTATGACACCCATGTGGTCTGGGTTTATCATGAAGGCGACTACTACGCTTTTCTGGAGCAGCAGGGACCAGGGCTCGTGGAGGCAGAACTTCCTACGGGGGTCTATGATCTTTGTATATTGGGAGAGTATGAGGATAACCTTGGCGAACAATGGATTTATGATGTAGAGATACAAAGTGGCAGGGTTACAGAGCTAACCTACAGCTTAGGTGAATCGGCGCTACTTGAGGTTCAGCTTACTTTAGGGGGCAGACCCTATGAGCCAGGGTTTCTTGAGCTTTGGAAGGATGGAGACTACTACGTATCCTTTGATGAGGTTAGGCTTGGTCTCTACCAGGCACGGGTTCTGCAGGGACACTACGAATTACGGGTTGCTCCAAATGACGATGAGCTTGATGATGAAGAAGTACAGGAAATCGTCGTAAACAAGTCTAAGGTTACTATTCAATGGGATTTTTAGCTTTTGCAGAAGAATAAGGGCACAAACGGGGCGGTACCTATGGGGACCGCCCCATCTTTTCTCCGAGAACTTTGTGCTATTCTTGTTTGTGAAGTGATTTTTGGAGGACATCATGGGGCGGCGTGCAACTATTCACTTAAGGGAGGGATTGCCTTGTTTCAGATTGAGAACCTAAGATTCAAGTATCCTAAGAGTACCGAAGATACCCTCAGGGGTTTGAACTTTAATATTGAACCTGGAGAAGTCTTTGGACTTTTAGGTCCGAGTGGGGTGGGAAAGAGCACCGCGCAAAAGGTCTTAATTAAGCTTCTAAGTGGCTATACTGGCTCAGTTTTGTACCGCGGTCAAGATCTACGTTCCTATGGTAAGGAGTTCTATAACGAAGTAGGGGTAGGCTTTGAAGTTCCCGCGCATTTTTCTAAGCTAACTGCTGAAGAAAACCTGAACTTTTTCAAGAAGCTCTATCGCTCTACCGTTGACACAGATGACTTGCTCAAACGTGTAGGCTTGTACGAAGATCGAACGAAACGAGTCAATCAGTTTTCCAAAGGGATGAAGGTGCGACTCAATTTTGTACGCTCCTTGCTCAACGCACCCAGTTTCTTATTTTTAGATGAGCCAACAAATGGCCTTGACCCGATGAATGCTAGGATTCTTAAAGATCTCATTCGAGAGTTTCAAGCAGGGGGAGGTACAGTCTTACTCACCACCCATCTCATGAGTGATGTTGATGAGTTGTGTGATCGAGTAGCTTTTATGGCCACCGGACAAATCGTTGAGATTGATAGTCCGAAGAATTTGAAGCTGAAATATGGAGAACGCAAAGTGGCCCTTGAGTTTGCCGAAAAAGACAGGGTTTTGACTGAAACTTTTGATTTGGATCGGCTTGGCCAAAACCAACGCTTTATGGATATCATCAATACTCGAGAGATTTTGACAATCCACAGCCAGGAAACCACACTGGAAGAAATATTCATCAAGTTGACGGGAGTGGTGGTCCATGACTAAGCTTCCTGTGTTGCTCCAGGGTGATGTGGATCGCATGAAGAAGTACAATATTTTGGCAGGGGGCTTTATCGTTGCCTTGTTATGGGTTGCTGCTATGCATTTTTTGGATACTGCTCTCGTGGATGTCTTGTTTGTGACCCTGCTGTTTGTAGACTTGGTGTCCATGCCAGCTATCATGGTGGCGGTCAGCCTTGTTTATGAGAAGCAAGAAGGGGCGCTCCACGCTATGCTTGTATCGCCTATTCGCCATAGCGAATATGTTTGGTCAAAAGTGTTGGCAAATGCTCTGTCAGCCGTGCTAACTTTGGCCATTCTCTACGCTTATGC